>CAYTAI010000023.1:35948-42062 GCA_964435715.1 uncultured Verrucomicrobiota bacterium
AGGCGGTCAAAGCCCTCGGCCCGCCCCCGGCCCCCACGAAACGCCCGAAAGAAAAATAGAATTCATTTCTCGCAAAGTCCGCAAAGAAAATCGATCCACAAGTTTGTCCCGAATCTGTGACTTCGGGAATGGCACCGATTCACACAGATTTTTTTATTGGAGGGACTCCTGCTCCCGTTCGCCCCGAATCAGAACTTCGGGGCACGTCCCATTATTTTCTGCAGGGGCTTGGCGGCCTGGCGGTTCCTCGGACGGGGATGCTTGAAGCCAAGGGGGTGCGTGCAAATTGCGCGGGAGGGGGAGAGAGGTTCCTTCGAGTTTTTCGTGCCCTTCGTGGTGGCCATGCTCCCCATGTCCCGTGGGGACACGGGCCCTACAGATGGACAAGCTGTGGTGCCTCCCGCCCCCGCGCCCGGCGGTCACGGAGCTACCTTGAGGAAACAAGAATGGGCCGGACGGGAGCCCAGCCCTCCAATTGGAAAAATCTGTGGATAAAAAAACTGTCTCCTGAGGGCAATCATCGGCTCGTGGGGCAAATCCACTAAAGCCAGAGTGAAAAAGAGTTTGAAAAGGGCGCGCGCTGTGTTGAAGTAATGGCCTTATGCCCTCAGCCCGTCCCACATCCACACGTTCCAAAAAAGGCCGCATCCTCGTCACCGGAGGCGCGGGCTTCATCGGCAGTGCCCTCGTCTGGGAGCTCAACCGGCGTGGCACCAATAATATTATCATCGCGGATTACCTGAAAACCGATGAAAAGTGGAAAAATCTCACCCCGCTGAAATTCGTCGATTACGTCGAGGCGGACAAGTTGCGCCAGTGGGTGCGCTCGGAGGACTCGCATCTGGCGGAATTTTCCACGGTGTATCATTTGGGCGCCTGCTCGGCGACGACGGAAAAGGACGCCTCCTATCTCATCGATAATAATTATGAATTCACGAAGGAACTCGCCCAGTGGGCCTTGTCGAAGGAAGTGCGCTTCGTCTATGCGTCCTCGGCGGCGACCTACGGGGACGGTTCCCACGGCATGAGCGACTCGGATGCGGGACTCGAGGCGCTTCGCCCGCTGAATATGTATGGTTACTCGAAACATCTTTTCGACCTGTTTGCGCGGCGCGAGGGCATTCTCGACCAGATGGTGGGATTAAAATATTTCAATGTTTACGGGCCGAATGAATGGCACAAGGGCGACATGCGGAGCATGGTTTGCAAGGGTTACGAGCAAATAGTGCAGACCGGAAAAATCAAACTTTTTAAAAGCTATCATCCCGATTACGCCGACGGGGGACAGATGCGCGACTTTCATTATGTCAAAGATGCCGTCGCGATGACGATTGCCCTTGCAGAGAATAATATGGCGGGCGGTCTCTACAATATCGGCTCCGGCGAAGCCCATACCTGGGTCGAGCTCGCCACGGCGATATTCGAGGCATTGGGTCAAAAGCCTGAGATCGAATTTGTCGAGATGCCCGATGTCCTGCGTTCCAAGTATCAATACTATACTAAAGCCAATATTAGTAAATTGCGTGAATCCGGCTATTCTCAGCCCGTTACACCGTTTAAAGAGTGCGTCCGCGATTATGTGCAAAATTACCTCATCCCCGGGGTTCACCTCGGCGACGCCCCCGCACACCAGCAATGATCACCCGCATTGAAAGAATGAGCCTTGGAGAAAGTGTATGCTCAGTCGGATCAGGACAATGATTAAATCTTTTCTCTTTATCTGCTATTCTTTTGGATATTTTTCACATATATACTCTCTGAGTTCTGAAGATTGCAAAAGTGCCTCTATCATACCCACCTGATGTTCGTTTGTTTTGTTAAATCATTGACTAATCATGATATTTGGTAAATCTTGTCCGAGAAAACAATCTACAAGGATAAAAATGAATACAGAAAAACTCATTGCACGTCGGGAAAAAGCACTCAAAAAAGAATTGGCAAAAATCGCGCAAAAAAAAGAATTGGCAGTGGTCGCGAATAAAAGACTTAGAGAACTCAACAAAGTGATCAAGAAGGCCCAGGCTGAAATTCATAAAATCCACAACAAGCTCGGTCTCGGTAAATCAGCGGGATTATCCAGCAGCACAACCACCGGCCAGAGAAAAAAATATAGAAGAACTTCTCCCGATGATGTCTTGAGATTGATTGCGGCGGGGGTGAACTCCTATGAAAAATTGCTCGATAAAACAAAAGTGTCCCGGGCAAATCTCTATCAACATTTAAAGTCGCTCGGGCGCAAGATTGAGATCAATAACGCAATCCGCCCCGCGGTGATTTCGATCAAAAAGTAATTCTTTTTCAGCGGTTCAAGTGACACTGCCTGAAAAGGCAGTGTGCTTTTTTGGAAAAATCGATAATGAAAATCATCTATTACTTGTTCGTTGTGTTTTTTGGATTTTTGGGTGTGGGTCTCATCCTCAGAGCGATAGAAATGATTCTCACCAAAGAGAGTTCCTCCACTCATCCTGTTATCAGCCTGTGCATGGGAATCATTTTGTTCGCAATCGGGCTACGATATCTGGGCAAAGCGCGGGAAAACTAAAAAATCACTGGTGATTTGAATATTGAAAATCAAGCCGCAACAAGGTGAGTGTCCTGCGGGCAGGCTGCTTCTTCAAAGCCGCTTCCGGAGAGAATCATCTGGAGTTTTTTTTCTTCGAGGAGAGTAGCCTCAAGTTTCATCGCTTCAAGTGTTTCAGCTATACCACGGGAATACAAATGGCGGAGATGACCGTCTTTTCTAAAATAATTTTTCATCCGCTCTTTGATTAAATATCCGGCGGCAGGCGTGTCGACACAACCAAGAATGCAATGGTTGCAGGCTTTGTCACAACAATCTTTGGCTTTCTTTTTCAAATGAGCATCGAGATCAGGGCGGAGCAGAACAGAAATGGGTAACGTCCCGGAATCATCGACGAGAAAGAGATTGTGCCGGAGCGTATCGCTCTTCAGACAAAAGACCGAGTCCGCCAAATCTTTGCCTTCATCATAAACTCGTTTTCGGAAATTTTCCGAGAAGCTAATTTGCGCGTAAAAAATGTCGAACCATTCACCTTTCATGATGAATAAATTGTCAGCTTCAGTCTTCAAAAAGTCAAATTGAAAAAGAGTCTCATTAGCAAATTTCTTTGAAAATTCAATTTCCTCAGTTATAAATACTTTTAAATGAGCTTATTATGACTGCGGATTGATTTTGCTATAATTTGTATTTTATTTGAAGTTATGCCGAAGCGACGTAGGGCGACGTCATTTTGCGGGGGTCGACGATTTTGTCGAATTCCTCCGCGCTGATGACGCCCAGCCGGAGTGCGGCTTCTTTGAGTGTGAGATCGTGGTCGAGCGCGTAGTGTGCGGTCTGAGAGGCTTTGTCATAACCGATCACCGGACTCAGCGCGGTGACGAGCATGAGGGAACGCTCCACATACGAAGCAATTTGCTTCAAGTTTGGCCGGGTTCCCACCACGAGGAATTTGGCAAAATTCTCGCAGCCATCGGTCATAATCCGGATGGACTTCATGATATTATAAATGATCAGCGGCTTGTAGACATTCATTTCCAAATATCCTCCTGCGCCACCAAAGGCGACGGCAGAATCATTGGCCATGACTTGGACAGCGATCATCGCCAAAGCCTCGCATTGAGTCGGATTAACCTTGCCGGGCATGATGGAGGAGCCGGGTTCATTGGCGGGAATGATGAGTTCAGCAAGCCCCGCCCGCGGACCGCAAGAGATGAGCCGGATGTCGTTGGCTATTTTATAAAGGGAGACAGCGAGGGTTTTGAGCGTGGCACTGAGCTGAACCAGATCGTCGTGAGCCCCTTGCACTGTGAATTTATTGGGCGCGGTCACAAAAGGCAATCCGGTCAGTGTGGCAATTTGCGCGGCGACGGCACGGTCGAATCCCGGTTGCGCGTTGATGCCGGTGCCGACAGCGGTTCCCCCGAGGGCGAGGCGATAAACTCCCGACAAGGCTGACTCAAGGCGCGCGAGATTATCGTCGAGCATCCCGACATAACCGGAAAATTCCTGACCCAGCGTCAGCGGGGTGGCATCCTGCAAATGGGTTCGTCCGATTTTGACGATGTCCGCCCATGCCTTGGATTTTTCGTCGAGGGCATCGCGTAAAATTTTGACAGCGGGAATGAGTTTTTCTTTGACCCCGATGGCCGCGGTCATGGACATGACCGTGGGAAAAGAGTCATTCGATGACTGCGACATATTCACATGGTCATTCGGGTGCACCGGAGTGTGACTGCCGATGGTTGTCCCGCCGAGCTGGCAACAGCGGTTTGAAATCACCTCATTGACATTCATATTGAACTGCGTGCCGCTGCCGGTCATCCAAACGTGGAGGGGAAAGTGTTCATCATGTTGGCAGGCGAGAATCTCGTCACAGACTTTGACGATCAAATCAGCTTGGGTTTGCGGCAGCCGGCCAGCCGCGAGATTCACCAGTGCCGCAGCTTTTTTCATTGTGGCGTAGGCGGGAATCATCTCCCGCGGGATCAGATCGTCGCCGATGCTGAAGTGCTCGAGTGAACGCTGGGTTTGTGCGCCCCAGAGTTTTTCAGCAGGGACAGACACTTCGCCCAGACTGTCTTTTTCAGTGCGGTATTCGCTCATAAACACATGCTCCCCCGTTTTTTTTCGAGCAAGTTGCTCCGCCCCTTCATCCTTGTCAATCTTTAAGTCCAAAACAATCTGCGCGAGGGTCACCTGTCTTGAATGCGGAAATCCACGGGGACTTCCACTTTGCTCTCGACGGCGAATCCGCCCGCTTTGGCGGGTTGGAACCGCCAGCCGCGGACCGCGCGCAAGGCGGCGTCATCGAGGAGGTCATGACCGGAGCTTTTTGTGAGATTCAAATCAGTCACACGACCTTCCGCATTCACATGGACAAGGACAAGCACGGTGCCTTCCTGTTTGCGGCGGAGAGCCTCTGCCGGATATTTTGGCGGGGGATTGCGGAGGTAATCGGGTTTTGCGGCGGTTTGCACCCCGCTGGAGGAGCGCATCGTGGTTTTGTCTTTGCCGGGAACGGGGGAGCTGCCGTCACCGACATGTTTTGAAGCGACAGGTGCCACGCGCGATTTGTCCACGGGTTTGATTTTGGGGGCGACCGGCTTTGGCATTTCCCCGGGAATGGGAATAGCAAAGTCCGGCGCGGGTGCATCGGGCAGGACAATTTGCTCCGGCACGTCAGGAGTCTCTTGCTCCATGATTTGCTCGGGCGCGGGCGGGGCGGCGATGAGCTCCACATCGACCCCGGATTGGCCGACTTGCAAACCGTACTCGACAGGGGCCACGAGGATTACACCAAAAACCAGTGCGACGGTCACATGCAAAAAAATCGAAGCGGACACACTTTTTGTGTAATGAGGATCCTGCCAGCGCGAAGCAACTTGCTTGGCGATATTTTTTCTTTGCTGAATGGGCTGTGCAATTTGCATGAGAGCCGGACGGTGTGCGGGGATTAAATTTTGTTACTCTTGCGGCTGGGTCTGAATGGCGACTTTGGTGATTCCGGCTTTACGAATTTCGTCGAGAATCGACACCGCATCACCAAAATTCGCCTCGCGGTCACCATTGATGAAGACGCGAAAATCCGGGCTCGCTGATTTCATCGCCTTGAGTTTCTCGATGAGCTCGTCTTTGGACATTGCCTCTTTATCGAGGTAAAGCGAGCCGTTTTCCGCGATGGTCACCGTTGAGCTCTCCTTGCGTTCTTCCCGCGCGGCGGTCGTGGCGACGGGGAGATTGACCGGAATGCCTTGATTTTGAATCATGGACAGGGAGACCATCATGAATGTCGCCAGCAAAAAAAACATGATATCAATGAAGGGAATGATTTCGATGCGTGGTTTTTTATTATGAACAGGGGAGGGAATTTTCATAAAGAATCCTGAATTCTGAATCCCGAATCCTGAATCGTTCGCGTGTATGAATCCAGAAGTTTACTGGTATCTTCGAGTAAGGTCAGCATGGATAGTTCATGCAAATAACCCAAATCCCGTGTTAATATCATATAGTAGCGACACTCTTCCAGAGAACCCTGGGCAATATTGTAATAACGGATTTTATCGGGTTTATTTTTCTTTTTCAAACCTTCTGCA
>CAYTAI010000024.1:0-19157 GCA_964435715.1 uncultured Verrucomicrobiota bacterium
CAGCTTTCACTACCAACCTGACAACTGGCGCGCAGCTACTGTTCGCAGTATCGGCGCGATTGACGGGAGCTCTGTCGCAACCGACAACGAATGGGAAGCCATTAAAAAGGGCGGCGATTCTGCGATTCAGAAGTGGATCGACGGACAGATTTCAGGAAAGTCTTGTGGAATCGTCTTGATTGGTGCACAAACCTCAGGTCGGAAGTGGATCAACTACGAAATAAAGAAATGTTGGGATGACGGAAAGGGGCTACTTGGAATCTACATTCACAATTTGAAAGATAGCTCAGGGAATCAATCATCCAAGGGAGCCGATCCCTTCGCTACTTTTACACTCAAAAATGGGACTGTTCCATTAACGTCAGTTGTGAAGACTTATGACCCACCCTACACTGATAGCAAGTTGGTGTATAACCATATCGCAACTAATTTAGCTTCGTGGATCGATGCAGCCGTCACAGCCCGATCCAATTACAAATAGCATCATGTCTGCACCAGAAATAATTGATGAGTCATCCCCTGCTGTCCAAGCACACCTCACAATTGAGCAGGGTGTCATCCAGCGGATGTCCACAAATTCAGCTTCTTGTAAGGCGTGGTGTATCGCTCTAGTTTCGGCAATATTGATTGTAGTGGCCGAAAAGGAAAAAGTGAATTTGGCATTTCTTGCAGTTTTGCCAACGCTGTTATTTCTTATATTGGACGCGTATTATCTCGCTCTTGAGCGAATGTTTCGTAATTCCTACAAGCACTTCCTTGCAAAGCTCCACAAGAAGCAGATTCAACCCGAGGATTTGTTTGTGATTACGCCACGCGGCGAGCTATTCAAGACGGTGTGGTTTTCACTTTGGTCGTTTTCAGTATGGCCCTTTTACGGAACCTTGCTGGTGACGGTATTACTTGTGCGATTGGTAATAAATTGAAAAAGATCGACCAAGGCGGTGCACTCCACGCTCACCATTGATCAGTTCAAAACACAACTGCATGCGCTGCGTGCATGAAAAATATACGGATTCTTCCTGCCGTTCTACATGACATTGCTGTCGTCGGGGTAAGCCTGAGATTTGAGATTTTTGGAGAGAGAGGCAGAAGGAATTCAGAATTCAGGAGTCTGGATTCAGAATGAAAGTCAGGCGCAAGTTGCGCGGGAGAGGTGAGTTGATTCTTGAGCGGGACGCTCAAGCCACGATGGGTGCAAATTCCGCCGAATAGTGGTTCCATCGGGCGTGGAAGCCCTCGGACGCACGCGGGGATCCCGAAGTCGCGATTCGGGACAAGCTGCGCACGCTCCCCAATGCCTTGCAGAAAAAAATGGGACGTGCAGGAGCACAGTCCCTCCAATAAAAATCCGTGTTTATCTGTGCAATCTGCGGTTAAAAAATCCTTTTGAGGCGCAAGTTGCGCGGGGCAAGAGAGTGGAAGCGGCATCCTGCCGCTTGATATTGGCTGGGAAAGCTTGACGTTGCCGTAACCGTGGCCCACCTCCCCTTAACTCTGTAGCACTTCACACTTGAATCCACAAAACCCGACAGTGCGATCCGGCAAAAAATTTCTCATCGCCAAGAGGATGAATTTCAGTATATTGGGATTATGACGCTCGCTGATGTGAAATCTCTCCCGATGGAGGAAAAATTCATGATCATGGAAGCTCTCTGGGAAGAGATGCGAAATCTCTACGAGCAGTCAGACATTCCTCAGTCCCACAAGGATTTATTGGATTTGCGCAGGGCGCGCGTGGAATCTGGTGAAGCGAAGCTTCTCGACTGGGATGCCGTCAAGTCATCCATCGGACGATAATGGCTCAGATTCAAATCTCAGAGGATGCCTTTGAAGATCTGAAAACCGGATACCTGTTTCATGAAAATAGACGGGTTGGTCTTGGCGACTATTTTGCTTCTTGTGTCCGGTCTGACATCGAAAGTTTGCATCTGACAGCCGGGATGCATCGAATCCTCTACCGGGATTATTACCGTCTCCTGAGCAAAATCTTTCCTTACGGCATTTTTTATACATTTGATGGCGGCACAGCCGTTATATGGGCTGTGATTGACTTGCGCCGGAATCCTGAATGGATAAAAGAAAGGCTGTCGAAACAAACCCAGCGTCAGGATCCCGCCGAGATTTGAGATTTTTGGAGAGAAAGACAGAAAGAATCCAGAATTCAGGAGGCAGAATCCAGAATGAAAGTCAGGTGCAATTTGCGCGGGGGCACGGAGTATGCGGATTCATGAGCGGGACGCTCAAGCCACGATGGGCGCAAATTCCGCCGAATAGTGGTTCCATCGGGCGTGGAAGCCCTCGGACGCACGCGGGACGCGCACGCTCCCCAATCCGTTGCGAAAAAATCTGTGTCATCTGTGCAATCTGCGGTTAAAAAATCCTTTTGAGACGTAAGTGGTGAGAGAGGCAGAAAGAATCCAGAATTCAGGAGTCAGGAGTCATAATGAAAGTCAGGCGCAAGTTGCGCTGGAGAGGGGAGTTGATTCTTGAGCGGGACGCTCAAGCCACGAGCACCCGCTCCCCAATCCCTTGGAGAAAAAATGGGACGTGCAGAAGCACAGTCCCTCCAATAAAAATCTGTGTGAATCGGTGCCATTCCCGAAGTCACAGATTCGGGACAAGCTTGTGGATTGATTCTCTTTGCAGGACTTTGCGGACTCCGCGAGAAATGATTTTTTTCTTTTGTGTGTTTCGTCTAGTTGCGGGAAAGGAGTTCCCCGGCGCAGAAGACCACCAGCACGATGACGATAAAAAAGTCCGAGAGCATGGCGACCATTTCCTTTGTGTTTTTCTTCTCGGGAATGTGGCGCAGGCCCGCCAGGAGATAATACAGACTGCCAGTGACAGCGGCGGGAATGACCCAGCAGGGCGCAAAAAGAGCCGCCAGCCCGAGCACGCCGACGGACACATTGGAAAACCCGAGCTCCTGCACGAGCAACTGCGCTTTCGGATCCTCAATGGCGAGAATTTTTTGCGCGGTGTAGGACGGGGTGAAGATTTGTTTCAGCCCTGCCAAAAAGAGGCGAATGCCCACGCCCCAGAAAACGAACCATTTGCCCATGATCCACCACGGGGACATCGGGTTTTCGGAAGCGAGGAAAATCTCGAGACCCGCACTCAGTGCGGGAAAAACAAGCATAATCAGGATAATGAGCAATGTGTACATATATGGGAAAATTCAAGCAGTGTCGTGCATAACGGCGTGGTGATCCAGTCAAAGAAACCACAACCCCTGTCTATCATCAGAGGTGTAGACGCGCTGACGACGACTGGTATATTTTACTGCTCAGAGTAATTCCACAGCAGTCCGCCATCGACGAATACGGTGGTTCCGGTCATGTAATCGGCGTCGGGGGAGGCGAGGAAAGCGGCGATGCCGGCGACATCCTGCGGTTTGCCCAAACGGTTGAGGGGAATATTCCCCAGTAACGCCTTGAGGAGGTCGGGGCTGTTGAGGAGTTTGGTGTTGATCGGGGTTTCAATCGCGCCGGGGGCGATATTATTGATCGTGATATTGTAGGGAGCCAGCTCGATGGACAAATTGCGCGTGAGCATTTTGAGAGCCCCTTTGGAGGCGCAGTAGCTGCTGAAATGGGGAAAGGGCAATTCCTCGTGGACGGAGCTGATATTAATGATTTTTCCGGGTTGTTTCACCGCCATGCGGTGTTTGACAAATCCTTGGGTGGCGAAGAAAAGTCCCTTGAGGTTGATATTCATCACAAAGTCATAGTCCTTTTCGGTGACGTCCCAAAAGGAAGCATTTTTTTCAACGCCTGCATTATTGACGAGGATATCGACTTTTCCGGCTTTTTGGACGGCGATCTGGATCATCTCGAGATCATTTTGTTCGGCAGAGAGGTCTTCGGCGACAAAATAAACTTTGCGTCCGAGGGCGGTGATGGCGGATTCGGTTTCCTTGGCGCTGGCGCTTTCGGTGCGGTCATCGATGACAATGTCCGCGCCATCTTGTGCGAGGCGGAGTGCGATGGCGGCACCGATTCCTTGGGCGGCGCCGGTGACGAGGGCGGTTTTTCCGGTGAGTTTCATAATTGTGGTTGTGCTCCTTGTTTTTGTGTCGTTATGGGTTTTGTGTTTTCCTCGCAAAAGGAGGGAAATTCTCTGAGGGTGCCGAGCCGGGGCTGGATGAGTTTGGCAATCAGTCCTGTCCATCCGGTTTGGTGATTGGCACCGACGCCGCGCCCGTTGTCCCCGTCGAAATATTCATAAAAGAGAATGTGATCACGAAAGAGCGGGTCTTTCTGCAATCGGGGGTAGAGCCCGTAAACAGGACGCAGTCCGTCCGGGTCTTTGAGAAAAATTCCTTTAATCCGGCGGGTGATCTCATCGGCAGCTTCCAAAATGGTCATGAATTTTCCCGACCCCGCCGGGCATTCGATTTTGAAATCGTCCCCGTAGTAGTAATGGAATTTCTGGAGCGACTCGACGAGGAGGTAATTCATCGGCATCCAGACCGGACCACGCCAATTCGAGTTCCCCCCGAAAAGACCGGAGTCGGATTCGGCAGGGAGGTATTTGACGCAGAAATTTTGTCCTTCGAGATTCATTGTAAAAGGATGCTCAAGATGGTAACGGGACAGGGCGCGAATGCCGTGCGGCGAGAGAAACTCGGATTCATCGAGCATCCGGCGGAGCAGGGCTTTCATCCTCTGCCCGCGCAGGAGTGACAAAAGACGGCGTTCGCCCACACCGCAGACAGTCCAGCGTGACACGAGAGCTGCCATCCGTGGTTTATTCGTCAGGAACCACTCCATGTGTTTGGCGAAGTCAGGAAATTTCTCCTCGAGATCTGCGGGCAGGACCACCACGGCAAAAAGCGGCGTCAATCCGACGATGCTGCGGAGGCGCACGGGGATATTCCTGCCGTCGGCACAGTGGATGACATCATAGAAGAACTGATCCTCCTCGTTCCAGAGATTGGCGTGGGTGTCGCTCTCCTCGCTCATCGCCCGCGCGATGTAGAGAAAGTGCTCGAAAAATTTTATCGCCATCTCCTCATAGACGGGATTCGTCCGTGCGAGCTCCAGGGCAATTTGCATCATATTCAGGCAATACATCGCCATCCAGCTCGTCGCGTCGGCCTGGATGAGGTTGTGCCCCGGCGGGAGAGGCGCGCTGCGGTCAAAGGCTCCGATATTATCCAGCCCGAGAAAACCGCCCTCGAAAATGTTATTGCCCTTGGCATCCTTGCGGTTGACCCACCAGGTGAAATTCAGGAGCAATTTGTTAAAGACCTCCTCAAGGAATGCCACATCGCCGGTGCCCCCGTTTTGTTTGCGGTCGATCTGGTAGACGCGGAAGGCCGCCCAGGCATGGACGGGGGGATTCACATCGCTGAAATTCCATTCATAAGCCGGGATTTGCCCGTTGGGATGCTGGTAATAGACTTTGAGCAAAAGACGCAATTGATCCTTCGCAAAACCGGAATCAATCAGAACAAAAGAAAGCATGTGAAAGGCCAGGTCCCAAGAGGCGAACCAAGGATATTCCCACTTGTCCGGCATGGACAAAACCTCGGAGGAATGGAAATGGAACCAGTCACTATTGCGCCCTTTTTTACGTTGCGGGGGAGGCGGCGGCTCGGTCGGGTCACCCGCGAGCCAGCGCGACACGTCATAGTGATAGGATTGTTTGCTCCAGATCATCCCGGCGAATGCCTGTCTTTGGACAAGCCTCTCATCGGCTGAGGCAATTTGCCCCTGGACACCCGCGTAGAACTCATCAGCCTCCCGGATGCGCGCGTCGAAGACCGGGTCAAAATCGTCAAAAGGTTTTTCATTCGTATGGGCTGAAAGGCGTATGCGGAAAATCTTTTCCTCTCCGCCGGCGTGGAGTGAACTGTAATGCAGCCCGGCTTTTGTTCCCGTGCCGGAGGGATTCACCGCGCCTGCATTTCCATGAATGAGATACTCGTGAAAGGCGTCTTTGTAAAATGCGCCATCGGGGGGAGTGCCATAGAGGCGCGGGGTATTGGTTTCATTTTCGGTGAAAAGAAGTCCGGGCGCATCTTCAAAGTACAAATGATAATTGCCGATGTAGGGATCCGGGCACTCCGCGAGAATGCAATTTGCCCGGAGTCGCGAGAGCAGGGGGCGCGGCGCGTCTTGATCCCAAGACCAGGTATTGCGGAACCAGATTTGCGGGATGACGTGGAGAGGGGCGGGGGCAGAACTGCGATTGACCACGCGCACGCGCATGAGGATGTCTTGTGGCCCGGCTTTGGCGTATTCGATAAAAATGTCGAAATACCGGTTCCCGTCAAAAACCCCGGTGTCAATGAGCTCGTACTCGAGCTCTTGCCGGCTGCGTTGGCGGTTGACCTCGACAAGTTGCCCGTAGGGGAAAGCCGCTTGGGGATATTTGTAGAGCATTTTGAGGTACGAATGTGTCGGGGTGGCATCGAGATAATAATAAACCTCTTTGACATCCTCGCCGTGGTTCCCTTCTTGGTTGGTGAGTCCGAAAAACCTTTCCTTGAGGATGGAGTCTTGCCCGTTCCACACTGACAACCCCAGACACAGCCGCTGGGCATCGTCGGACACACCGCACAATCCGTCCTCGCCCCAGCGGTAAGCACGGCTGCGGGCGTGGTCATGGGGAAAATAATTCCACGCGTCGCCTCCCGCACTGTAATCCTCGCGCACAGTCCCCCATTGCCGCGCCGCCAGATAAGGCCCCCACTGCCGCCAGTTCTCCCGCCCCTCATTTTGTGCCGTGATCCTCTGGCATTCGGCTGCGGCGGGAATAGATTGATGCGCGGCGGTGGACATGGATTAACTCTTGAGCGCGGTGATGGTCTGATAGAGTCCGGGGAGCCCGCTGGTGAGCACGGCGACCCCGATACACAGCACGAGAAAGCCCAGGATTTTATTGAGGGCATTCATCCCGTTGCAACCCAGTTTTTTGACGAATGGTTCGCCGAGCATCAGACAGATGAAATTGAGCAAGACCATCAGAAAAAGCGCGAGCAGGCTGCCCGCAAGACTCTCGACGTGTTTGGCACCGACCCCGAGGGAAATCGCCACGCTCATGGCGCCCGGGTTTGCCATGATCGGCAAGGCCATCGGGCTGAGGGAAATGTCGACTTTGTCGATAGCTTCCTTGTGTTCGGCATCATTGAGTTGCGGGGCGGCATTGAGCATTTGCCAGCCGACATGCGCCACCACGAGTCCCCCGGCGACCCGGATGATATCCACATGCAATCCGAACATTTGAAGGATGATTTGTCCTCCGGCCATAAAGACAGCGAGGATGACGAATGTGTACAGGCAGGCTTTGAGTGCCTGCTTTTTGCGGTAGGCGGACGTGTCCGCTGCGGTGATGCTGAAAAATATCGGGGTATTTCCAACAGGGTTGAGCAATGGAAAAAACGCGGCAATGCCCAGCCAGAGTGCGGTGATGAATATTTCTGTCATGATTTTTTTGTCCCCTTTCCGCAGGGTCAGGAATAACGATTCTTTTCCACAGGCTCAAGTGGATTTTTGGTGAACTTTTACTCCGGAGTCCGGGTTATCTCAAGGATTTGCGCCTGCCAGGGCGCGAGTTTCACATAGAGTCCAACCGTCGCCATTTCCGTGCCATCACGGATGTATTGCTCTGAGCCGAGACGGTTCCTCAAAATCCATTGTCGTGAGCCGATCCCCGTGAAAAAAACAGGCACCCGTGCGTCGCATTCCGCACCGGAGAGATTGGCGATCATCAGATCCCGGCATTGAGCATTTTCCCAGAGGAAAGCTTGGATCGCCGGATAACTCTCATTGCCCGGGCCGGTGGGTTGTGAAGGAATGGAGGCGGCTGTGCCTTTGCCGATAGCAGACTCTTTCAAGGCGGAGAAAAGTTTTTCGTAAAAGACATTCTCATCCGATTCGGCGGGAGTCTCTGCTGCACGGCGCAGATGAATGCAGTAGCGCAATTTGCGCCCGCCGGTTTGCCCGTCGTAGATCAACCGCGGTCCCGGCAGGGAGAATGTCAGCACCGCACAGGCGTGGCGGTAAGCGGTTTCCGGGAATGCGGTTGCTGCGCGGGGTTCATCATGATTTTCGAGAAAATGGAGTCCGCGCAAAAGTGCACCTGTCTGTCCGAGCTCGTGCCGGACGTTATCCGGCTGATGAGCCACGAGATGGTCGTAAAAGGTTTTATCGTAAGTGTAGTCGAATCCCTCCATTTGCAGGCGGTACTCCAGCCCCCAATAAGCCTCGGCGATGAATTTGAAATCAGGGAAATCCTTCCGCACACGGTCAATGGCGCGAGGCCAGAAGGAGCCCCGCGCGGTGTCGTGAGCAAATTGCGCGGGCAATTTGCCCCAGGTTTTTTCAAAGACATCGGGCAGGACAAGCATGGACATGTCACAACGCACCGCGTCACAGAGCGGCGCAATTTGCGCGAGAGTGTGCATCATGGCTTGTTGGACGGATTCCTTGCGATAGTCCAGCTGGTAAACATCGCTCCAACTCGGGAAATACGGGTCGCGCCCGTGGGCGAAGACAATTCCATTTTCCAGGGAGAAATCGGAGGGTCTTTCTGCAAGGTCTTGGGCGGTGCCCTGCACATAATATTCGGGATGCTCACTGACCCAAGGATGATCCTGCGCGGTGTGATTTGGCACAAAATCAAGAATCAATGAGATGCCTCGCGCGCGCAATTTGCCCCGGAAAATGGCGAGGGCTTCATGACCGCCGAAATCCTTGTGGACGTGATAACTCTGCACACAGTAGGGGGAACCGCTCACATCCTCCGGTGTCCATCCGGGCAGGAGCCGGTCGAATTCCCCGCTTGCACGACCCCATTCCAGAGAGATTTCACGACCCCGGCCGCCGAGTTGCCACACCCCCATGAGCCATACGGAGTCAAAGCCGCACCGCGCAAGTTGCTCAAACCACTCATCCGGCACATCGGCCAGAGTTTGGTTTCCTCCGGAGCCCGTGGTTATGCCTTGTGCCAGAATCCGCGCGGGAATCTCGTAGATCAGGGCGTGGGACGAAATCATCCCATAGAATTAACCGCTCCGAGCGGGATCGTCGATAGAAAATCCGCCGGTTTGCAAATACCAGGCAAGAGCGTGCTGTCAGCCGGTGGAAGCGGTGGGCAGGGACACAAAACAAAATCTTCCCTTTTTCGCAGGTGGATCAGAAAAACCTGTCAAAGTCATCATGAATAACATCACCCCGGGCAATTTGCCTGAGGGCTTGTCATTTCCGGGGCAATTTGCTCTCATCAAATATTCTCAAGAAGAATTTTAATCCAAGGAATGTGCCCCATGTCATTTGCTGAAAAATTTGAAAACGTGTCGGTGATCTCAAAAGCCAATGTTTATTTCGACGGCAAGGTCGTCAGCCATACGATTCATCTGGCGGATGGAACACGGAAAACACTGGGATTGATTTATCCGGGGAGTTACAAGTTTGACACCGCGGCACCGGAGCTGATGGAGATGACCGCTGGCACCGTGCGAGTTCTCCTCGCCGGACAAACCGGGTGGATCACTTACAGCGAAGGTCAAACTTTCGATATTCCGGGAAATTCATCCTTCGAGATCGCCGTGGAAACGGGCATTGCTCAATACATTTGCACTTTCAAATAATTTTTAATGGGCGAACTCAAAAATGCGTGCCATTTTTTCTTTGGCGAATGTCACCGTGAGTAATCCTGCATCAGCGTTCCATTCAAAAAAAGGAATCTCCTCAGTTGGATATGCACAGCGCAATTTGCTCTTGGAGTTTTTGAGGTGGGGGATGGAGAGGGTCTGAGTGTCTGATCCGCCCTCGCGCCGCCACACGGCGACGATTGTTTTATCTTTCAAACGGTAGCCCAGCGAGACCCAAGGGTCTTGATAGGCGGGGAATCCGGCCGGCCAGAAAATTTCCGCGGAAGGGATTTCCTCACGATAGGTTTTGTAATAGTCCAATCCTTCCTTGACGAGCGCGAGACGTTCGGGAGTGAGCTCATTGAGGTGTCCGCTCTGATGAATGCGCATGAGCATGGAGTTCACCATGTTAAAAACCGCTTCCTCCTGATCGCCGGTGCGGAGCGGGTAGCTCCATACAGCACTTTGCTCGGGAGTGAGCACGAGCGGGAGCGCGGGAACAATGTATTGATAGAGGCTGTAATCAGTCTGATCGCTTGTGGACTGGATGCTCAAGCGGGAGAGCATGGCATAGTCCATGCGTAATCCGCCGCTGCCGCAATTCTCGATGATGAGATCGGGATAACGGACAAGCAAATCATCGAGCCATGCGAGAAAAGCGCGGTTATGTCCGAGCAATCCGTCACCGAAACTGTCGGCATTGGTTTCTGTCCCGATGCCGCCATTGATATTGTAATCCATCTTGATATAACCCACCCCGTAATCCTTCACCAGACGATCCACGACTTTGTCCACATGGGCGATGACCTCGGGATTGCGGAAATCGAGTTGGTAGCGGGCGTGATCCACCACGGGGCGGCCATGACGTTTAAAAAACCATGTGTCGGGAACCTTTTGGACGAGGGGACAATCCATGCCCATGACCTCGGGCTCCAGCCAGAGTCCGGGAATCATTCCTTTTTTGCGGATGTAATCAATCGGTTCCTTGATTCCGCCGGGAAATCGTTGGGCACTCGGAAGCCATTCGCCGACAGTGGACCACCAGTTCCCGTCGGAGTACCATCCGCAATCAATGACGAAATATTCGCACCCGACCTCAGCCGCTGCGTTAATCAAAGGCAAGAGCTTTTCAGTCGTCGGATCGCCATTGAGGCAATTCATATAATCATTAAAGATCACGGGCAATTTGCTATTGTCCAGGTTGTCACGACGAATCGCGCGGCGGTAATGATTGAATGCATTGGAAGCTGTCGCGACATCGCCGGCAATGATTCCCACACCACAAGGAACCGTTGTAAAGCTTTCACCCGGCGCGAGCAATTTGCTCCAGTGACACTCCTGCTCGGTCGGGCCGCTGACATTGAGGTATAGATCCTTGCCCCCGTCGGCGATTTCAAAATGCCAGGAGCCATTGTGCTCGATCTGCCAGAAAAGAGTCGTGCCCGCATCGATATTCTCAAAGTAACCGAGGGGCAGTTGATTGGACGCGGACCAGGTGCCGACATTGGACCAAGCCAACCGGTTGGTTGCCCCGCCGAGTCCGGTCAGACCGAGGTCGGGCAATTTATGGCGTTTGAACTGTGCCTCGCCGAACCAGGCATTGAAGCCCAGATTGATGCGGCATTTATCATTCCAATGGCGTTTGCCTTCTTTGGCAATCCCCGTCAGGTGAAAACTGGAAACGTAAACGAGAGGTTGAGTTTCTGCTCCTTTATTCTGAACCGTCGTCCATGCCTGGATCACGGGTGTGCCGTCAAAAAATTGCCAGTGTGTGGTGACCTCCAGACCTTTTTCCTCGGTCTGGATGATTTCGATTTTGCGGCCTTTAACTGTGCGATAATCTTTATGCGAAACGTATTGCAAGCGCACACCCGGCGAGGTCAGGGTGTGTTTCTGTCCGTGGTGTCCCCATTGATTTTCCCCGGATGCCTGTATCTCCACGAGCTTGTAAAATTGTCCCAACCCCTTTTCCTCAGGAACTTTTGTGGCGTCATATTCTGCTGCTTGAAAATGCAATAACCGCACCGGTCCGGTTTCAGGAATGCCAAGAACGATATTGATTTTATTTTCAGTGAATTGGACGGTTTGTTTCATGGAAATGAATATGGTTTAAATTTTCCCACGAGTGAAATGGGAAACAAGAGTTTGAAAAGATTAAAATTGAGAGAGCCCGGGTTTGTGACGGGGTATGGGTGACATGGATGAGTCTTGCTTTTGTGCTTCAGGAGATTACAGGAGTCGTCTGGATCAAGTTGGTTGATCCGCGCGCATATCAAGGCTTGTTTTTTAAAAAGGTTTGATTCAATTTGCTCCTGCATGAATGTGCCGGAAAAGACAGCCGTCGTCAGGTGCGAGATGGTCAACCGTCTTGAAGGGCTGGCATTAGTCAATGACCGTGTCGAGCAGTTTAGAACAGAGCGCGGACTCCCGCCTGAAGTCGGGTATGCCTTGACCTTGGCGATGGAAGAGCTCGTGACCAATATCATCAAATACGGATATGATGACGGGGATGAGCACGTCATCAGGATTGAAATTGAGGATGCGGCGGACACGGCAGAGCTCCGCATCGAGGATGACGGACATGAGTTCGATCCGATCCAGGGGCCGCCCCCTGCTTTTGATCGTCCGCTGGAAGACCGTCCTGTCGGAGGACTCGGACTGCATCTGGTCAAGGAAATGGCTCACTCAATGGAATACAAACGGGACAACCGCCGGAATAAAGTAAAAGTCATTTTTCAAAAAAAACCGTCACCCCAAACCGAGGAATAAAGTCATGAGTCTACAACTCACTCAAACAGAAAAGAAACCCGGATTTTTCATCATCTCGCTGCATGGCCGGCTGGACACACTGACTTCCCCCCAGCTTGATCAAATGATTGCTTACCTCATGGAGAGTTCACCGCGATCCATCACTTTTGATATGACGGCTTTGGATTATGTAAGCTCGGCAGGACTGCGCTCTGTCTTGGGCACCTATAAAAAACTCAAAATGGCGGGGGGAACCTGCAGTGTGATGAATTTGCAGCCCCCGGTCAAAAAAGTTTTTGATATCGCCAATGCGTTTCCGACATTGAATATATTTGCAAGTATGGCGGAAGCGGATGAGTACTTTGACAAGTTGCAAAAAGGCGAGCTGGATCCGCAATTTTAAGGCGGCGTGAAGGAAAGGAGACTATGGGCTGCAGAGAATGCTGGTGGATGACTATGATTTTAGGGATTTATTCCCTCGGCGTCTTGCATTGCCCGGCAGAACAAAGAGAATCCGCCCGCCCGCCCCTGCAAAAAGTGCGGTTGATGATGGCGTGGTTTCCCCAGTCGCAATTTGCCGGATATTATCTCGCATTGGATGAAGGAATCTACCGGAAACACGGTTTGGATGTGGAGATCATTCCCGGCGGCCCGAATCGTGACCAGGGGCAATATCTGCGTGACGGGAGAACAGACTTTGCGGTTTCCTGGCTCGCCCCCGCGCTGGTGAACCGTGAGCAGGGGATCCCGGTTGTATTGGCAGGACAGGTCATGCACCGGTCGAATCTCGCTTTTGTCGGATGGAAAGAAAAGGGTATTCGCAGTCTCGAGGATTTTCAAGGACGGCGGGTCAGTCTTTTCGAAGGATGGTCGCGCCCGGCTCTCTCCGCCTTTTTGCGGTTGAAAAATCTCAATGTGCAACTCGTTCCCCAATATTTTACAATGGATCTTTTTCTGAGGCGCGGGGTGGATGTGGCTTCTGTGATGACTTACAATGAATATTTCATGCTCTATCTTTCCGGAGTGGACGACTCGGATCTGACCGTGGTGCGTTTGTCGGATTTGGGATTTGCCTTTCCGGAGGATGGCATTTACACGCTCGATAAAATCCAACAAGCGGATCCTGGGCTGGCGCGCAAGCTCGTGCAGGCGTCGCATGAGGGATGGGAGCTCGCCCGGCGTGACCGAGACAAAGCGCTTGCCCCAGTGATGCGCCGCGTGAGGGAGGGGCACCTGCCGACTAATATCACACACATGAAGCTCATGCTTGATGCGGTGCTCCCCTCGATTTTTCCGGAAAATCTTGGAGCCGCAGACTGGGGCCGGTTGCCTCGTGCGGATTTCGAGAATTGTGTCCGGCAGCTCAAAGAAGCGGGCATGTTGACGAAACAACCCGCCTATGAGGACGTCATCGCAGAGGGGGCGCGCCATGTTCCGTAACCTCAAAATCGCCCCCCGGCTGGCGCTGATGATTATCCTGGGTGTCGGGTGTGTGACCGGTTTGACGACATGGTATGATTATGTGATGGTGCGTAACATGCTCCGGGAGGAGTTGCGCGGGCGTGTGGAAAATCTTGCGACTGCGACCGCCGGGGAGATGGAGATTGTTAAACGCGCCGTGGAAAAAGTGGTGCAGGAAGTCGCCGTCGTGATAGAGGACAATCCCCTTTCTTTGGAGCAGAGCTACCGCCTTTTGGAGAGGACTCTCCAGAGACATCCTGAGCTTTTCGGGGCGGCGATTGCTTTGACGAGCCCTGCCCGGGATGCCGCGGGGCAAATGACCCTCCCGTATGTCTTCCGCGCGGCGGACTCCGGACTGGTGCGGCGCAATCTCACCCGCGAAAACCGGAGTATTCAAGAGCAGGACTGGTATTTTTTACCTTCGCAATTACTCAAGCCCGTCTGGACCGAGCCCTACTATGATGAGGGGGGAGGGGATATCATCATGATCACCTATTCGGTTCCCTTGTTCAATCCCCGCACGGGGGAATTCATCGGCGTGGTTACCGGGGATGTCTCGCTGGAGTGGTTGCGCGGTTTGATTTTCGGGATGCAGCTCGGCGAAGGCGGTCAGGCCTTTATCATTTCCCGGACGGGCACATTTGTCGCCTATCCGGATCCGGAATACCTCATGACACAGACGATTTTCAGCGTTGCCGAGGAAAAGAAATGGAGTCACATGCGCCAGCTCGGGCAACGGATGATTGCCGGACAAAAAGGGTTTGAACCCGTTGATCTCACCGATGCGAGCGGGGATGAGTATTGGATTGCTTTTACCCCTGTGCTGGATACCGGATGGTCCTTGGGAGCTTTTTTCCCCCAGGATCAAGTCTTGGCAAAGCTCTATGGACTCGGCAAGACACGCTTGATCACGACCCTGCTCAGTGGTCTCGGACTGATTTTTGTCGTGTGGCGGATCGCCCGGTCGATCACACGCCCTTTGACAGAGCTCGAGACAGCGGCGCAGGGACTTTCCGGAGGGGACTTGGATACACCTGTGCCGCTGGCGCGGGGCAAGGATGAAGTGGCTGCCTTGTCCCGGACATTTTCCAAAATGCGCGGTGACTTGAAAAAGTATATCGCGCAAATACAAAATGAGGCGGTCGAGCGTGCCCGCATTGAGACCGATCTCAAGGTCGCCCATGACATACAAGCCGCCCTTGTCCCCCGTGATTTTCATCTCGGCGGGGCGGCATCAGCATCCGTCTCCCTCGCCGCCGATCTCCATCCCGCGCGGGAGGTGGGTGGAGACTTTTACGATTTTTTCTTTTTGGATCCGGATCACCTCTTTTTCACAGTGGGTGACGCCTCGGGCAAGGGTATTTCCGCTTCCCTTTTTGTGGCGGTGACCCAGGCGTATGTGCGGGCATTTATCCCCACGCACAAGGACGACCCGGGCAAATGCATGGGTCTGGTCAATGACGCCCTCGCCGTGTCCAATGACACAAATATGTTCATCAGCCTTTTTTGCGCGGTGCTCAATATCAAGAAAGGGGAGTTGATTTATTCGAATGCCGGGCATAATCCCACCTACATTCTCGAGCCCGGAAAAGCTGCTGTCACTGTGCCTCCGCTCAAAGGCGGATTGGCAGGCATTTTTCCAGAATCCGCTTTTGAAACCGGGCGCATCCAATTACGTCCCGGGCAAACGGTCTTCTCGTACTCCGATGGCATTGTGGAGGCGGAAAATGCAAATCACGATTTTTATACTGAGGAACGCATGGCGGCATTCCTCTCAAAAAACGCAGGACTGGCTCCCGCGCAAATTGTTTCCATGCTTTCCGCGGACGTCGCCTCATTTGTCTCAGGGGCGCCGCAGTCCGACGACATGACCATCCTGGCGGTCCGCTGGTCGGGTCCACCATCATCGTAGCGGGTAGAGTATCCCGTTTTTTTTCGGACTCAACGGGGAGAAATCTCGTCGACCGGATCAAGAGAATCCAGAAATGAGATCAAGTCGGGCGGCAGGGGAGCCTCGAGATCGAAGAGGTGCTCTTTATACTCAAAGGAGAGTCGCCGGGCATGAAGGGCATGCCGAGGAAGGATGAGTCTCTGCAAAATCTCTGGCGTATCCCCTGTCACGATGTACTCCAAATAAACGGAGTCTGGCTGTCCATAGAGTTTATCCCCGATGACTGGATATCCGATATGATGAAGGTGGAGTCGAATTTGATGAATTCGCCCTGTCATCGGAATAACCCGCAATAAGTAGACATTTTTATCAGGAAATCGACTTGATTTGAATACTTTATCGATGTAGTATTTTGTTCTGGCGGGCGAAATCATCTCGTGAGTCCAGTCTGGAAAAACAGCTCTCCGGAGCCAAATGGGTGAAGGGGCAAATTCCCCCAATCGTCCGATTGGCACATCAATTGTACCGTCGATAAGATCATCTTTACCGATAACGATTGCGGAATACTCCTTAATCACAGTCCTGTCAGCGAGTATTTTACCGAGTTCTGCCGCAATTTTCCCTGATTTTGCAACGATGACTAATCCGCTGGTTTCACGATCAAGTCGATTGACCAAGGTGGAGCCTTCATAACCTGGTTCTGCACGAACCAAATCAATCAGGCTGCCGGTGACTCCCGGTTTGGGTGGATGAACGATAAGACCAGCGGGTTTATTCATCACGAGAAAATCCTCGTCTTGATAGACGACGGGGATTTCTGAAAAAGCAAATTGCTGGAACTCGCGCATGGAGACTTCATTAGAAGGCAAAGTCAGTCATCTGTCCAAAAAAAACACCCGCCGAAAACCGGCGGGTGCAAAACCTAAACCTACACGAGTCAGAAAATCTTTTAAAAACCTGTTTGTTTAGACAGACCCGCGGAGGAAACGTTGAATAAAAGGAAAATATTTTTTCAAATTTCCTGTAATCCACTTTCTTGCAGATGATTACAATGATTAAGATACAGGCTGAATGTGTTGAATAAAAGCACCGTTTTTATCCAACTGCAAAATCTGAGATTGGAGAAGAAGGCATCAGGGCAAAAAAACACCCGCTTTGCGTAAGCGGGTGTAAACCTAAACCTCAACCAGAGGAGAAATTCTTTAAAAAACCTATATTCATTTAGACCGGGGTGGGGAGAAAACGTTGAAAAAATTTAAAATTATTTTTTGAAGATGACGGATATTTCTTGCAAAGTGCTCTTTTTGAGCCACTTGTATATCGGAAAAATATTCCAGTATGAATGCCATTTATTTTATTCTTCTCGCCTATTTGATTCTTAACTTTCTGATGTTTTGGAGGGTTTGCCGCCTTTTGCGTTTGAAATTGGTTCCCAAACTGATTGTTTATTTCGTCGGCGCAATTCTGACAACCGGTTATGTCAGTGCGCGCAAATTGCACGGCCTCATTCCCGGGCCGGTGACGGATTTCATCCATCTGGCGGCTTGTTTTTGGATGGTGGCCTTTGTCTATCTTTTGATGATCTGGCTAGCTCTTGAAGTGGTTTATTTTATATTGAGGCGAACGGGCAAATGGGAATCTCTCCGGAGCAAATTGCCCCGGACCCTTCCGCAAATGGTTGTGGGTGCGGCGGTGCTTTTCACCGCGATGATAATCACGGCAGGGTATGTGAATAATCTCAAGCCGGTCGTCCGCACCTTTGTCATCCCGGTTGATAAAGCGGTGAGTGAAAATCAAACGTTGCGCGTGGTCGTCGCGGCGGACATGCACTTGGGTAAAATCATCGACGGTGCGCGCGCGGAGCAATTTGTCCGGCTGATCAATGAGCAAAAGCCCGACATGGTTTTCCTGCCGGGAGACATCATCGATATCAACACCCGTGAGGTCGCCGCCAATGGAGGAGCCGCGGCACTGGGAGAAATCGAGGCGCCCCTGGGGGTTTTTGCGTGTTTGGGAAATCATGAGTTTTATGCAGGCGAGGCGGCTTCCACCGCGTTGCTCGAAGAGCAGGGCATCAGCGTGTTGCGGGATGAGTTCATCAATCTCGCCAACGGGCTGCAAATTGCCGGACGACTGGATTATGCGCGTGTGAAAGCGGGACTCCCGCGCAAACCGCTCAGGGAAATCGTCGGACAAGCCGACCCGGATATGCCCCTGCCCCTGCTCGATCACCAGCCGGTCGCCGTGGAGGAGGCGCGCGAGGCGGGCGTGGATTTGCTGGTGAGCGGGCACACGCACAACGGTCAATTCTGGCCTTTCAACCATGTGGTCAAAATGCTTTTTGACATCCCTTATGGGTATGCGCGCCGCGGGGCGATGCAGGTCTATGTCTCCAATGGACTCGGCACATGGGGGCCGCCGGTGAGGATTGGTTTGCCGCCGGAGATTGTCGTGCTGGAGTTGAGATTCCGCGAGCCTCTGACTCCGGATGACACGGGAGAGATGCAGTAGTGCCTGGAAGCTCGACAAATTTTTCACCTCTGGCAATGTTGTTAGATTCAAATTTGACAGGAGTGGATTGCATATGGAAATGACCGATAAATTAATGATCTTTGTCCTGGGCACCGGGGGACTGACGGTGATTTGGTTGATCAGTCTTTTGGTTTTTGTCATCGCCTCATTCAAACGGGGTGTGGGGTGGGGAATCCTGTGTTTTTTCACCGGTTACATCGGCGGCTTGATAGCGGTTCTCGTGCCGGGAGAGAATAAACCCGTGAGGTCATTTGTTTCCAGTGTGGTGATTTTTATCGCACTGATTCTGGCTACCCTCGGGGGCGGATATTATTTCTCATCTGAAATACAAAAATACGTCGTGATCGAGGACAAACTTTTCATCCGGGAGAATGGACAAATCAAAGAGCTCCCCGCTGCCGCCAACGAGAAGGAAACCATTTTTCGCGCGGCAATGGTTCAATTCATCACCCAGAGCGGCGGGCAGAGTCTCGACCCGGAGTTGCGCGGCAAGGATGTCGAGTTGACCGCCCCGGCAATTCCCGCCTCGGCTTTTGAAATCACCGCCATGCTCGGCGAGGAGGGAACGCAAAATTTCAACGTGATGTTCAATAACAACATGAACTACTCGCCGGATGTGGGTGAATCCTTTATTTTTGATTACCAGGGGCGCAAAGTCGAGGTCACGCTCAAAGGTGTCACCGCAAAAGATGTCATCCTCCTGGCGGAGGGGCACGAGATTCAAGTTCCCCGCGAACGCAAGTCAGCGGTTGTCTCCGGGGACACGGCGGCGGCGGATCCTTCACCGGCCGGACAGGCACAGCCATTGACGGCCGCGGCCTTTAAAATCACGGCGATGATGGGAACCGAAGGCACCCAGGATTTTAATGTGATGTTTAATGGCAACCCCTCCTATTCGGTCGATGTCGGGGAATCTTTCACCTT
>CAYTAI010000024.1:19168-19448 GCA_964435715.1 uncultured Verrucomicrobiota bacterium
AACGGAGCCTCTGTCCCGGTCAAGCTCGAGTCCGTCACTGCCGAACATGTGATTTTGTCAGCGCAGGGCAGGGAAATCAAAGTCAGTCGCACGATGCAACCCGAAGCGGTCGAGGGCGGCTCGCAAGCTGTGGAAGGGGATGCCCCCGCGAGCACCTATCGTGGCGGCACATGGTTGACGAGTTATCCCCAAGCGTTGCAAATTGCCCGGGAGATGAATCGTCCGGTGCTCCTGCTTTTCACGGGCTCGGACTGGTGCCCCCCGTGCATGAAACTCGAAA
>CAYTAI010000024.1:19458-36957 GCA_964435715.1 uncultured Verrucomicrobiota bacterium
GGATGTCTTCAAAAGCGCGGCATTCATCAATTATGCCCGGGACAATTTCATTCTGGTCAAAGCCGATTTCCCGCGCGGACAGAAACTCCCCGCATTCCAGGAGCAAGCGAATCGCGAGCTGGCGGCGAAATTTGGAATCAGTGGTTACCCGTCGGTTTTTTTACTGACTCCAAAAGGGGAGAGGAAGGGTGAAAAGATGGGCGCGTACCAGGGGGATAACTTGAATATCTATCTGGATGCGATGAAAAAATTTAAAAGCGAAACGGGACTCTAATCCATGAAAGTCGCGGGACAACATTTCCGGACGATTTGGGAAAAGGGGGACGGCGCCATTTGCATCATCGACCAGCGCAAATTGCCTTTCCGCTTTGAGATTGAAAGCCTCCTCACGGTCGATGATGCCGCGACCGCCATCAAGGACATGCATGTGCGCGGTGCGGGGCTCATCGGGGCGACGGCGGGGTACGGTATGTGGCTCGCCGCCGCGCAATTTGCGCGGGAAAAAAGCGGGGATGGATTCACGGAGGCTCTCGAGTCCGCGGCAAAAATGCTCAAGGGCACCCGCCCGACCGCAGTGAATCTCGCGTGGGCGGTGGACCGGCAACTCGCGGCGATGGCGGGAGTGGAATCCGTCTCCGGCAAGGTGCAAACCGCTCTGGAGGGCGCGCGGCAAATCGCCGACGGCGACGCTCAAATGTGCCGTGAGCTCGGTGGTCACGGGCTCGAGATCATCCGCGCCTTGCACGCAAAAAATCCGGGTCGCCCGGTCAATATCCTCACGCATTGTAATGCCGGGTGGCTCGCCTTTGTGGATTACGGCTCTGCCACCAGCCCGATTTATGCGGCGCATGACGCGGGAATCCCCGTGCATGTCTGGGTCGATGAGACGCGTCCGCGCAATCAAGGGGCGAGCTTGACGGCTTGGGAGCTCGGACAACACGGGGTTCCTCACACTTTGATCGTGGACAATGCGGGCGGCCACCTTATGCAGCACGGAATGGTGGACATGGCCATCACCGGTGCCGACCGCGTGACCCGCGCCGGGGATGCCGCCAATAAAATCGGGACTTACCTCAAAGCCCTCGCCGCCCGTGACAATGGTATTCCTTTCTACGTCGCCCTGCCGTCCTCGACATTTGACTGGGCGATTGCTGACGGGGTCAAAGAAATCCCGATTGAGGAACGCGGCAGCGAAGAGGTGAAATACATGGAAGGCCGGGGGGAGGACGGAAAAATCGCCCGTGTGCAAATCGCTCCCGATGCGACGGCTGTTTCCAATTTCGGTTTTGACGTGACCCCGGCGCGTTTGATCACCGGACTCATCACGGAAAAAGGGGTGATGAATGCGGATGAAACATCCATTCGCCGGGCGCATGAGATGGATTGAGTGAAAAAAAAATTCTGTCTGGATATTTAAAAGAATATAATTAAGCTGTGGTTGTGAAGGATTAAACGGATAAATCATGAATATTTTCAAAGATAAAGATTTAATCGAGGGGCTGCTGGAGAATAGCGGTTATGCGATTGTGGTGGCTGATCCGGATGGAAAAATCGAGTGGGTCAATGACACATTCACGGAAATGTGCGGTTATCATCGGGACGAAATCAAAGGCAAAAAACCGGGCAAATTGCTCCAAGGCAAACTCACTGACACAGAGCAAATTGCGAAGATGAGCCAGGCGATACGTGCGGAAAAATCCTGTTCCGTCGAAGTCATCAATTATCGCAAGAATGGTCAAGCGTACTGGGTTGCCATTGATATCATTCCACTCCGGAGTCGCAAGGGAAAGCTCAAGCATTTTCTGGCATTGGAGAAGGAAATCACCGCCCGCAAGACCAACGAGCTGGAAAAAGAAAAAACGATTGTGGAGCTGTACTCGGCTTTGCTCCATTGTCCGCCTGCCGATCATCACGAGTGATTTTTCGGTCTGTTTTTTTGTTTTATTAAATGAAGCATTTTTTCCTGATCCGGGTTTTTCCTCTCGCAAATTCTTGAAAAAATGCATCCATGTGAGAAATATGTATTTTACTCAAATACAGCAGGATAGGTTGATTTTCAGCCTCAAAGAGCAAGTATTTTTTATATAACACACCGCTTATCGATTTTTTACCACCTTTTATCGAAAATGACTAACACATTGATTTGGGAATGCACATGCTCATTGTGTGCGAAAAGGTTCAGCCAAATTGATAAGTACAAACCGGTTTTTTTCTCTGGGGAAAACGGGTTTCCTTTTATTCGCGTCTTTGATTTTCAGTGGGACAAACCTTTTCTCACAAGTGCAAGTCATCAGTGAGTCTTTTACAGGCACGAATTCTCCCGGATGGACTTTGACGGGCGTGAATGTGAATCCCTTTCTGACGGCGACAAATGGGGACAGCGTGAACAATGGGTGGCTGCGCCTGACCACAGTGGGGCCAAATCAGGCGGCCTCGGCGGTTTACAACGAGACATTTTTCGCGGCGAATACCGAGATCACGGTGACTTTTGATTTTGCGATCTGGTCAAATGGGGGATCCGGAAATGGGCGCGCAGACGGCATTGGGTTTTTTCTCTATGACGGCTCGGTTCCTTTTGCTGTCGGTGCCAGCGGTGGTTCGCTCGGATATGCACAAAAAACTGTCGCCCCCGTGAGCGATGGTTTGGCGGGAGGATACTTCGGCATCGGCATTGACAACTGGGGGAATTTCTCCAATCCCACCGAGGGCCGTATCGGCGGGCCGGGGTTTATCTCGAACGCCGTTGCGGTTCGTGGCCCGGGAAGCGGTTCGACGGGTTATGAATACATCACAGGCACGACATCACTGCCCACGATGCTGGATTTTCCGACCTACCGCCCGACGAATGTTGTGGATGACCGTGCGTTGCAGATTTATTTGAACCGTGACAATATCCTGACGGTTTCGCTGAAGGCGGGCACGAATGATTTTCAGGTGCTTTTCACCGCCGACTTGTCGGGGTTCACCCGCCCCGAAACATTGGGCTTTGGCTTTTTCGGCGGCACGGGCGGCGCATATCAATATCACGACATCCGTAATGTGTCCCTGACGAATATCACCGCTTATGAGTGGGACAATGATACAGCCAATGGCCTTTGGGGTGTGAGCAACAACTGGGTCGGCTCCCGTGTGGAGCCAGCCTTGTGTTCCTTGACGAATTCGGTCAATACCAACACGACCGGGGCACTGCCCTTCGCGGGCGCGGACATTATTTTCAATGATGTCTATATTACGAATAACCAGACGGTCAGCCTCGGGGGGCAGACACTCACGAACCGCGCCATCGAGTTCGACGGGCGGTATTCCTACACGTTGACCAATGGCACACTCTTTATGGACGCGCTGGGGTATCCGGGAGCGGTGCAGATTCGGGCTCTGGACCGCATCGCCGACTCCCAGCACACCATCGCGGCAAATTTGAGATTGGGCACGAATCTGCAAGTGCAGGCTGACACGTCCGATTTTCTGACATTTTCAGGTGTCATCGACACGGGAGGATACACTCTCCAGAACGTGGGTTCAGGCAATACCCGCATCACCGGCAGGATCACCAATAACGGCTTTGTCTCCCAGTCGGGAACAGGCTTCTTACTCCTTGAAGGGAGTAACACCTACAGTGGCGGCACACGCCTGTCGGGAGGAACCATCGGCATTGGAAATAACAATGCTTTGGGCACGGGAACCCTCATCGTTCAGGGCAATGGCGGTGCCCTGAGCGCTTACGGCGCGGCACGGACGATCACCAACCGCATCACGCTCAACAGCGACCTCACCCTGACGGGGACAAACACCATTACCCTCGCAGGGAACATCACCAATAGCCTGACCAACCAGACGATTTATCTGGATAATGCATCCACCGCCGCCATTTCCGGAAATATTTCGCTGAGTGAAAGCACGAGTGCACGAACCCTCATTATGGACACGGCGGAAAACTCCTCGCTCACCGTCAGTGGTCAAATCACCGACGGAACCAGCACCGCCTCGAATCTCCGCAAGGACGGCGAGGGCACACTCATCCTGTCTGGGTCGAATACTTTTACCGGGAATTTCAATATCAGCAACGGCACGGTTCGCCTTGCTGCCAGTGACCGCCTCTCCGACTCGACAAGGTTGCTTCTGCGTGGCGGGACGTTGGACTTGAATGGCTCAAGCTCCGAGAGGGTGCGGGAATTAAGCTTTGATCGCGGTGTGATCAATTATGGCACGGCGGGAACCAGCAATCATTTCATGTTCACCAGCAATTCCGGCACGACCGGGCCGCTGGTGATTCGCAATCAATCCGCCGGGGATCGTCTCGCCATTCAGTCGGCGAACCTGAGCACCCTCTCCGCTGCGAATCGCGGATTGATTTATTTTTCCGGTGAAGGCTCCGGCGCCATCACATCCGCGCCGAATCAAACGATCACGGGTTACGGCAACACATGGACTTTTCTGTCCGGTCCGACGAATGCATGGTTCGTCTGGGATGGTGGTGGTGGAAATAACAATATCAACACCGCTGGTAACTGGAATCCCGATGGTGCCCCGAGCAGTTCAAGCACTCTGAGATTGTCCTTTGAGGGAACGGTTCGCACAAACGGTCCCACTGTAAATCAAAATAATTTCAATGTGAACGTTATCCGTTTCAATACGAATGCGGGAACATTCAATATTTCTGATGATGGTGGTGGAAATCGGCGTTTTGTGCTCACAGGCAATTTGCCCAGCATTATCCAGATGTCCACCAATGCCCAGAGAATATCCTCAAAGCTGAATTTTGATTCAAATGTGATCATTGACACCTTTGCGGGAACAGGTGACTTGTCGCTCTCCGGTGTGATTATTGGTTCCAGCGGTTTTTACAAATATGGCGAGGGCCGCGTGATTTTCGACGGCACAGCCGACAACTCCTACAGTGGCGCGGTTTTTATCGAGGAGGGAACCGTCAATATCCGGCACGCGCGGGCGCTCGGCGACACAGGCAAAGATGTCACAGTTTCCCCTGGGGCGACATTGGAAGTGCAGAACAATATCAGTATCGCCTCTTATAATATGACCATCGGGGGTATTGGGCAGAATGGCAACGGGGCGATTCGCAATGTCTCGGGCAACAACACCAACGCGAACGCATTGACGCTATCCCGCGCCGCGCGCATTCAGTCTGACAGTGGGAATTTTGTCCAATCCGGCAATGTGACGGGTTCAGGCATCAATCTCCAGGCGGGTGGGAATGGAAATATCACATTCTCAGGGGCGATTCAGACGGGCGCGGGGGAATTCTACAAAGACGGCACCGGAACAGTGACTTTCAGCGGTGGCTCGGCGAATACCTACACAGGTCTGACGACGGTGGCGGCGGGAAATCTGAACCTGAATAAAACCGCCGGGGTCAATGCCATCGCGGGTGATTTGCTCATCGGCGGACAGGGCTCCACCTCCACGGTCTCACTCCTCGCGGACAACCAGATTGCCGATTCCTCGGCGGTGATCCTGCGTGAGTCGGGCGCTTTGAACACCTCCAACCGCAATGAAACCATTCGTCAAATCGACGCCACCACGGGTTCCCGCATTGATTTGGGAACCGGCGCTGGCGGCACCCTGACAGTCAGCGGCAGTGTGAATTCCCTCGTTGGTGCGAGAATCTCCGGCACGGGGAACCTGACCAAAAGCGGCATTGGCCGCATGACCCTGACGGAGTCGAATACCTACTCCGGCGTGACCACGGTCGCGCAGGGCAAATTGCGCGTGGAAAACTCCCATGCGCTGGGCACGACCGCCGGGGCGACAATCGTGAGCAACCAAGCCAGCCTTGAAATCAGCGGCACCGGGTTGAATATCGCTGAAAACGTCACGATCATCGGGCAGGGAACCTCTGTCGAGGGCGCCCTGCGCAACTTGCGCGGGACGAATACCTGGAGCGGGAATATCACGGTCGGAACCGGGGGGGCGAGAATCAACAACGACCAAGACCTGTTGATTGTCGCGGGCACAGTCACATCGGCAAATCAGAATCTCAACAGCGGCGGTTACGGGAATATCCGCTACACCAGCAACATTAATCTGGGCACGGGCCAATTCATCAATGACGGGCCGGGCCACACGATCCTGAGCAATATGAATGTCACCGCCGCTCAGACACGTCTCGAAGCGGGGAGCCTCATCATCAGAAACTTTGTGACCAATAACGGGGCTTTGACGACTCTCGCGGGCACATCGGTGTGTATCGACACCGAGGATGTCGTCGGAGGAAATCTCTTCCGTGTGAACGGGAACTTCACCAACGCGGGGACGATTTACCTCAAACACGAAACCGGTGGAGCCACCAGCGGGAATATCAACGGATTCCACGGGATCGATTTCAACGGTTCATCATTCACGAATACCGGAACGATTGTGTGGAGCTTTGACGCGCCGCCATCGGGCATTTACGGAACGGTGGATAATCCCTACTACGGCGGGATGCGATCCACCAATAATATTTTTGCTCCATACCAGACGGGCAAATTTTTCAATAACGGTTTTGTCGCCCTTGGCTTGACCGGGGATCAATTCCTCACGACATACTATGATGGAACATATTATTATCTCGCGGTCATCCCCGAGCCCCGTACTTACGGAATGCTCGGATTTGGTGCGATCTTAACGATTCTTGGTCTGCGCGCCTCCCGCCGGAAGAAAAATTCAAATTCTTGATCGGAGGGGCTTGGCGACGCATGCCCCACTTGCCTGTAAAGTGGAAGCGGCATCCTGCCGCTTTTTTTATGTTTCGGGGGTAGGGAACGGCATCTCCGAGGCGTCCACGGAGTCTTATGGGAATCGGATATTTGAGAGAGGCACCCCTACCGTTGATGTCTGATTTTACAGATATTTATCTGAAAAACAACCGCTCACCGATAATATCCTACCGTTCAGCCAATATTGATGGTTTCGATTACTCATCGGAGTAAAATCATGATCAGAATTTCCACAAATACAGGATTGTATGGCTGATGTTTATCCGATATCAACAGATAGCAATATTGATCGTGATTTCTCTTTGCTTGCCTCTGTCGAGCTACGGGCAATGGTCTGAATGGTCTGGCAATGTGCCAGGACCAGAAGCAAACCGGACGAATTGGACGCAACAAGTGGGAGCGAATAATAACTGGAACAACGGAACGATCCCGAATAGCACAACGGCCCAAGCCTCTTTTGACGGCGCAGGCAATGGCCGCACAAACCCAATCGTCAATGTCAATGTCACCGTCAATCAGCTCCGCTTTAATACCAATGCTGTTTCCTATCGGATTGTCGGTTCCCAGACATTGACATTTGCTGGTACGAATCCCCGGCTCTTCCAATTCTCCAGCAATTTGCAGGAGATCGCAGCGCCCATGTCATTTTCCTCTGTGGTCGAGATAGAAACCTCCGGTCCGGGCAATTTGCTGCTGTCCGGCGTGATTGGCGGCACGGGTGGAATCACCAAAACAGGCAACGGAGGGACCTTGATCCTCTCGGCGGCAAATACTTTCACAGGCGCAGTGACAGTCAGCAATGGGACATTGCGGGTGCAAAACTCCCACGCGCTCGGGACGACGGCGGGTGCGACCACGGTCGTGACGGGAGGGACACTCTCGATCAGCGGTAATGGATTAAGCATCGCTGAAACACTGACGATCGCCGGCAATGGTGTTTCCTCCGGCGGCGCCCTTCGCAATTTGTCCGGGACGAATACCTGGAGCGGGAATGTCACAGTCGGAACCGGCGGAGCGAGGATCAATTCCGACGCCGGCCAGCTCACATTGTCCGGAGTGGTGAGCGCCTCCAACCAGAATCTCACCAATGGCGGGGCGGGTGCCACCCGTTTTGTGACAAATATGAATCTCGGTACCGGGCAATTTGTCCGGGATGGCAGCGGGACGACGATCTTGAGCAATATGACGCTGACGGCATCACAAACCCGGGTGAATGCCGGAACCCTCACAATCCAGGGTATCGTGACCAATACCGGAGCCATGACCATCGCATCAGGAGCGGCGCTTGAAATCAACACTGCGGACATCGCGGGAGGAAACCGCTTCCATATCAATGGAAACTTCACAAATGCCGGCGCGGTGAATTTGATTGGGGAAACAGGAGGTGCTTCCAGTGGAAATGTGAATGGTTTCCACGGGATTGATTTCAGTGGGACGAGCTTTACCAATACGGGAACCTTTTACTGGAGCTTTTATGCCCCGCCCTCGGGCGGTTTTGGAAGTGAAATAAATCCGTACTATGGCGGAATCCGTTCGACAGAAAATATTTTCGCCCCTTATATGTCGGGCAATACTTTTACGAATGGATTTGTCGCCATAGGACTCAGTGCGGGACAGGTGTTGTCGACCTATTATGACGGAAGTTATTATTACCTGGCGGTCATCCCCGAGCCCCGTACTTACGGAATGCTCGGATTTGGTGCGATCTTAACGATTCTTGGTCTGCGCGCCTCCCGCTGGAAGAAAAATTCAAATTCTTGATCAGAGGGACATGCTTCCGCGCAACTTGATTTGTTAATCCGGAGTAATTTGCGCCGCGCGGGGCATTTCATGGTGTTTCTTCGTTGCGGCTTTTCATGGCCGCATCGGCATCCCTCATTCGTTCCACTGTGCGCGCCACGGGGGCGGTGTGGGGGGAGGCTGTCTGTCCTGAGGGGGGGAGATTCCCGATGGCTTTGTCCTTGCCGAATCCCTCTTCCCTGACCTCGCGGTCAAATTGCTCCGCCTGCTTGGCGGTGCTGCCCTCGACATCGATTTTATTCAGAAATTTCCATCCGAAATACGCCCCCGCAACGAGTATGAGCAGAACGATGAATGTTTTCATAAATAAAATCCTATCACACGAATGGCTTTTCGTCGCCGATATTTTTGCTTAGAAAATCGCGGTCTGAACTTTTAAATCCCGCGTTGAGATAGAGCGCGAGAGCCTTTTGATTTTTCCGTGAAACCTCCAGCCGCATGATTTGCAATCCGCACGCGCGACCGACACCGGCGGCAAAATCCAACGCGCGTCTGCCAAAGCCTTTTCCCCGGAACTCCTCGCGCAAATACAATTCATCCAGCAATAAAAACCGTCCGCGGAATTCCGCACTGTAACAGAAAGTGACGATGAGATAACCTGCGGTTTTTTCGGGCGTGGTGATGAGATAAATGCGGCCATGCCCGTCCGTGTGGGTGAGTTCCCCAAAGACCATCTCCGCTGTTTGAAGCTCAAAAGCAATTTGCTCGGCGGCGTAAAATTTCCGCATCAATCCGATGACCTCATCCCGGTGTCCGTCCGTGGCGGGGATGAATGCGGGTTCGCTCATAACCTACTTCGAGACGTTGAAGCGGAACTCCATCACGTCGCCGTCTTTGACCGTGTATTCCTTGCCTTCCAGGCGGAGTTTGCCGGCTTCCTTGGCCTTGGTGAATGAGCCCAGCGAGAGCAAATCGCCGCACGCGGTGCATTCCGCCGCGATAAAGCCGCGTTCGAAATCGGTGTGAATGACTCCGGCGGCCTCGGGGGCTTTTGCGCCGACACGAATCGTCCACGCGCGGGCTTCCTTCGGGCCGAGGGTGAAATAAGTCTGGAGTCCGAGGAGTTTGTAGGCGGCGCGGATCAGCGCTCCGACACCGGACTCCTCGACGCCGAGGTCTTTGAGGTAGGCGCCGGCCTCATCGGGGCTCAGATCGATGAGTTCGCTCTCGATTTGCGCGCTGATGACGACCGCCTGGGTGTCGAGATGGGCGCTGACATATTCCCGCACTTTCTGGACATAAGGATTCGCATCCGCAGTGGCCAGATCGCTCTCCGCGACGTTGCAGGCAAAAATCGTGGGTTTTCCGCTGAGCAGGAAAAAGGAGCGCATGATCGCCTTCTCGTCGTCGGACAGGGAGATCGTGTGCGCGGGTTTGCCGCTGTCGAGATGGGGTTCGAGCTTTTCGAGCACGGCGAGTTCAGCGGCGGCCTCCTTGTTATTGCCCCGTGCGAGTTTAACGGTTTTTTCCTTCCGCTTTTGGATTCCAGCCAGATCGGAGAGGATCAGCTCGGTATTAATGACCTCAATGTCGCGCACCGGATCGACCGAACCGCTGACGTGATGGATATTCTCATCATTGAAACAGCGCACGACCTGCACGATGGCGTGAACCTCGCGGATGGCGGCGAGAAATTGGTTTCCGAGGCCCTCCCCTTGAGCGGCGCCCTTGACCAGCCCTGCGATATCGACGAATTCAATCGCGGCTGGCACGAGCTTGGCGGAGTTCTCTATTTTAGCAAGTTGCTCTAGGCGCGGGTCGGGCACGGTGACCACACCGACATTGGGGTCGATCGTGCAAAAGGGGTAATTGGCCGACTCGGCTTTGCGCGAGCGGGTCAGGGCATTGAATAACGTGGATTTTCCCACATTCGGCAGTCCAACGATTCCAGCGGATAACATAAGGCCGCCTATTCATCCGCAAATTGCTCCGCCTGCCAAGCACGAAAAAATGGACGAAAATCATTCCGGTCTATCGGCGGGAACATTTGATGATACAAACACGCATGAAGATACATTTTGAGCGTGAGGTTCTCTTACGCCGGAATAGTATGAGGAAGAGATTTGACGACAAACGAGGGATTAATCTTATTTTGGCCAAAGAACCCAGACGTAGGCGACGTAACCAAGCAATAGCAGGGCTCCTTCGACCCGACGCAATGTGAGTCCTGTGTAAAGCATCGGATAAAGAACGATGGAGAAAGCCACCATGACGCCCAGATCGAATGGGCTAATGCCCGGAGCGTGAAGCGGGGCGACGAGACCCGAAATGCCAACGATTGATAAAATATTAAATATATTCGAGCCGACGACATTGCCGATCGCAATGTCTGGTTGTTTGCGAATGGCGGCCAAGATAGAGGTGGCCAGCTCCGGCATGCTCGTGCCGGCGGCAACAATTGTCAGACCGATGACCGCCTCACTGACTCCCCACGCACGGGCCAGATCGATGCTATTGTCCACGAGCAGACGCGAACCTAGGACGAGCACGGCGAGTCCCCCAAGAATGTAGAGAATGTCCAAGGCCGGGTGTCCGGATTTTGGTGGCACCCCTTCGCTGAACTCCTCTTCGACGGTCTTCGATGTCTGGCGTCGTGCCAGCCAGATATTCCCGATAGTATAGATCAATATCCCCGCAAAAAGCCCTGTGGCCTCGATTCGGCTTATCTTCCCGTCCCAGATGAGCGCGACGAGAAGGATCGAGACCCCAATCATGATCGGTGCATCGAGCTTGATGAGTTGGAACTGCACTTTGATCGGGCAAACCACCGCAGCGAGCCCGAGAATAATGCCGATATTAAATATATTTGAGCCGACGACATTCCCGATGGCAATATCACCTTGTCCTGCCAGAGCGGCTTTCGTGCTGACAAGTAACTCAGGCGTGCTGGTGCCATAGGCGACGACCGTCAGGCCGACGACTAGGGGTGTCAGACCGAGCCGCAGTGCCAGCGAGGCACTCCCCCGCACGAGACCTTCTGCACCGATAAAAAGAAGAATTAATGAGAAAATGACCCACAATAAGTCGATGAACATAGGCCTCAAAAGTCCTAGAAGTTAAACTTTTGTCAAGAGTGCGCTCGCCAACAAAAAGGTGAGTTCAATCCTATCCCCGAAGGCGTAATTCAGGCTTCAAAAGATTTTCGGGACTGCGGTTTTGCCTGCTCTGACCCGCATCAAAGTCAGTGCGAATCACGCCATCTGCCAAGCACGAAAAAATGGACGAAAATCATTCCGGTCTATCCGCGCGAATAAAATTCACGGGGCTCCGGCATACTCGTGCCCGTCCTGCGGGCATATTCCCTTTACATTCCTTTGCAACTTATTAGCCTGCATAGAATTCCAATGAATCTAATCCCCTGAATCCATCGAGCAAAAAGCCTTCACCGGAGAGCTTTTAACCGCAGATGGCACAGATGACGCAGATAAGAAAGGAAATCCATCCGCGTAATTCGATGGTCAAACCCTATGAGCGATTTGATTCCTGCATCCCCAGCCCCCGGCGGCGAGTTTCTGCTTTATCAGACGGAGGACGGGCGCACGCGCATCCAGTGTCGGTTTGAGAATGAGACGATCTGGCTGACACAGGTGCTCATCGCCGAGTTGTTTCAGAAAGATGTTCGGACAATCAACGAGCACATCCAAAATATCTTCGAGAGGGCTGAAGATTTGTGATTTGAGGATAACGGCTTGACGTAATAACATTTGTAGCTACGTTAGAAATATGATCCTCGAACTCAAACTCCGCAAGATCGGTAATTCAGTGGGAATTGTTCTGCCCAAGGAAGCGCTCGCTCATTTGAAAGTGGGCGAGGGTGACTCAGTGACTTTGACTGAAGCTCAGGATGGCCTGCGAGTGACTAATAGCAATCCAGAATTTGCCAAATCCATGGCCGTATTCGAGTCGCTGAACCGCCGCTATCGAAACACGCTTCGAGAACTGGCCAAATGAATGAGCCCTATTGGTTGACCCGCGAGGAATGTCTCGCGTTGCATGACATGATGATCTCGCATTACGGCGGTCTGGCAGGTCTGCGTGATGATAATATGTTAGAATCCGCGCTGGCTCGCCCTCGGCAATTGCTTCACTACGGTAAGCCGGAGATGTCTGACATCGCTGCAGCCTATGCGGCAGGCATCGTGAAGAATCATCCCTTTTTGGACGGCAACAAGCGGACAGGCTTCATGCTCGGAGCGGGTTTTCTGGAACGAAATGGCTATGAGTTTCATGCGACAGAAGTGGATGCGGTCATGCGCACCCTGGCTCTGGCTGCCGGGGAGATGACCGAAGCGGCTTATGCGGAGTGGTTGAAGGCAAATTGCAAACGCTTGTGAGCATGAGGTCGACACTCCTGCGTCCGTGAATGTCACACCCCCCTTGCGCTGAGAGAAAAACCGCTCGATTTTTTGAGGAGGATGGACTTGACTCTTCCTCATGGGGAATCAAGCGCAGGAATACAAGGACGCGGTGGCTTACACCAATGAAAACCGGGAAATTCAGTTCGACTCCATGCCGGTTTCCTACGACAGCGGATACAGTTGGGGAGGTTTATTGATTTCAGGATTTGCCTTGATCTGGGGAGGTATTCCGACAGCGATTCTGATCGGGTCTATTTTGAATGGGCAATTTGCTCCCCCGTTGCTTTTTGTTCTTTTATTCAGCATTATCGGGCTGGGGTTGTTCCTTTTTGGGTTATCCATTGTTTTTCGCCGCGAGAAATTTTTTCTTTCACCGTCAGAAATTCGTGTGGAGCGCAAACGTTTGACCGGTTCGGAAAGCTGGAGCGAACCCCTCTCGTCTTTTGCCGGCATCGACAGCTTTGAGCGTCGGGTGAAAACCAAGAATAGTTCCTACACGGTTTACTCGCTGGTATTGGTTCACTCCGATCCGTCGAAAAATGTTTGTTTGTATTCCAGTCGCAATGGAACAGGACACCGGACAATGCAGGAGGGCGCCTGCCGGGCGTTGGGTCTGCCCGCGATCTCGGGCCGTGACCAGACGGGTTTTGTCACGCGCCATGTTGACGATCTGGACAAATCTGTCCGCGACCTCGTGCGGGAGGGCAAATTGCGCGTGGATTTCAACCCCGCCGGGCCGGTGCCAAAAGGGATTGAACTCAAAACCGGTGAGGGGATGCTCACGGTCAGCTGGGACCGGAAAAAAACGGCGGGTTCATGGCGGTTTTTTGTGCCCCTGTTTTCCGCGATCCCTGTCGCCATGATAATTGCAGGTTTTATCTTTGGCGGAATGGCGATTATTATATCGGTATTAGGATTATTCTTTGTGGTTCCCGTGGTAGCGGCGATTTTTCTGGGGTTGATGGTCAAGGAAGAGATGCTCATTCACCCCCAAAAAATCATCACACGCATCGCCACCGCGCGCTGGGGGCATTTTTTGGAAAAAAGCGTGGACACTTCCCACATTGAGGAGATTCGCATCGTCAACGCCCGGCAGACAGGGCACACCCGCTGCCTCTTGCTGGTCACCGATGGCGAGCAATACCGCTTTGGAACCGGTTTGTCCGAGGAGGCTCTGGAATGGCTCCGACAATGCATTCTCTTTGTGGTGAGCCGTTAAAGAATCCGTTCTCTATGACACATTGCACATTCATCCATGCATGACCTCATCACATTCTCAGTCGGATTGATCGTCTGTCTTTTTGGATTGATGTTGCTGGGATTTGGCGTGGCGAAATTCCGCCAGGTTTTCACCGCCAAACCCACCCCTGTCACGGGGCTGTCTCCCGGCCAAGACGTGTATTTGCGCGCGGAGGTCATGCCTCAGAATCCCGCCCTCCATTCCCCGCTGGGCGGAGCAAATTGCGCGCATTGGGCGGTGAAAGTCTGGTCGGCCCGTGCGAATGCCCGCGGATCGAGTTCATCCATCATTCATGAGGAGTCGGAGGGGCGGGAATTTTTCATTCGCGCCGAAAACGGTCCGATCCGCGTGCGGTTCGGACTGGGGTATCTTCCCGCCATCAGCGCGGAGCCGGTGGAATTAAGCCGGGATTTTGTGACCTATTTCGATGAGCAACACATGGGCAAAAAATTTTCCCGCGCCACTTCGGAGGAATACATTCGCCGGCACAATATCACGACCAAACAAATGGGCGTGATTCCCAAAAGCCTGACTTTGGAGGAGAAATCCATTTGCCCCGGACAAGCCCTTCACATTTGGGGCAGGATGAGTGAGAGCAGTGATGGGACACCGACGCTGGAAGCGACCATGATCTCCGCAAAAGGCGCATCTTTCCACTGGGGCAATGGTGCCATCGTAATCTTGGCGGGGATATTTCTGCTCTATATCGGTTCAGGGCTGCTCTCGGCAGGTCTTGCTGGTTTCGGGTAATTATAAAGATGGTCTTTCAATTCAGCCGGGACTCAATTAGAAAAGGTGAGTATGGCAAAAGTCCTGATTATTTTGGCACCGGGCTTCGAGGAAATTGAGGCGATCACCCCGATTGACATTATGCGGCGGGCGGGAGCGGATGTGGTGGTCGCGGGGTTGGTGGAGGGACCGATCGAGGCGTCGCGCAAAACGAGGCATTTGGCGGATGTGGCACTGGAGCAAATTGCATCGCATGAGGGGTTCGACATGCTGATTTTGCCGGGAGGACAGCCCGGCACGGACAATTTGCTCCGGTCGGAGAAAGTCACGGAGTTGGTCGCGCAATTTGCGCGGGCGGACAAGTGGCTCGGTGCCATTTGCGCGGCTCCGGCGGTGCTGGCAAAGGCGGGACTGCTCAACGGAAAAAAATTCATTTGTCACCCCGGCGCGGAAGGGCTGGTCAATGGGGTGCGTCCGGCGGGGGATGCACCCACGCGCGAGTCGTCGAGCCGTGTGGTTCAGCAGGAAAAAATCATTACCAGCCTCGCAGCGGGCAGCGCGATGGAGTTTTCATTTGCATTGGTGAGGGTTCTCTATGGACAGGAGAAAGTCAGGGAGGTCAATGCCGGTGTGCTCGCGTCCGACTCTTGATGCCGGGCGGAAAAAAGCATCGTGGTAAGAGAACTTTTCCATGAAAAGATTGACGCTTCGCTTGACCCTGCCGCGCTTTTTGCTTAGATGGAAAAACTCATGGCAGACAAGTCTTCAGCACGATCAAAATTCAAGCGTATCATTCTCAAACTCAGCGGGGAAGCCTTGGCTGGTCAGGATGGTGACCCGATCGGCTCGCGCATCCTTGCGGATCTTTCTCGACAGGTCAAAGAAATCCGGCGATTGGGGGTCCAGGTCGGTATTGTCATCGGAGGGGGCAATATTTTCCGGGGTCTCTCGGGTGAAAAAAACGGGGTGGATCGCACGACCGGGGATTACATGGGGATGCTGGCAACCGTCATCAACGGATTGGCACTGCAAAATGCCCTGGAAAAAACGGGAGTGCCCACCCGTGTGATGACCGCCATCGAGATGAAAAATGTGGCGGAGCCCTTTATCCGCCGCCGCGCTGTGCGGCATATGGAAAAGGGGATCGTGGTCATTTTTGTGGCGGGGACGGGCAATCCGTATTTTTCGACCGACACGACCGCCGCGCTGCGCGCCAGCGAGATGAATGCGGAGATCATCATGAAAGCCACAAAAGTCGATGGGGTGTATGACTCTGATCCGATGAAAAATAAAGCCGCCAAAAAGTATGCGACCATTACTTTTTCGGAGGCGCTCCAGAGACGCTTGAAAGTCATGGACTCCACCGCTTTCAGCCTGTGCATGGACAACCACATGCCGATTCTTGTTTTTGATCTCTTCAAGAAAGACAATATCAAGAATGCGGTGCTCGGAAAAAAAGTCGGGACTTTGATCAATAATTAGGAATTCTAACTCAAGCGGATTTTTTTCACTCATGCTCACGACCACATTCAGAACAACACATCACTTGCAAAGGTGTTTTCTTTTCTTGTTGGCAATGATTGTGACTTGTCAAGTGGTACCAGCCCGGTCACAAGAGGCGGAAAGCACGCATTCACCCGAGAAAGCCCCGATAGAATTGGTGGTGAATAACTATATTCCTGATTGGCTGGACAATCCCTACACCGTGATGATCAATGAATATGTTGGAAATCACCCGGATGTATTCGTTCGCCCCTTTGTGCAATTGCGCCTGCCTCCACAGGCAGCCGGGATGGCACAGGGTATGTTGTATCTGGCTTTTGCCGGCGGCATCGGTCCGGATGTCTTTCCGATATGGTTTCATCAGCTTGAGTCCTGGGTGAATCAAGGTTTCGTCATGGATTTATCTGACTTTATCGGTAAAGATGAGAATGGTGACGGGTATATCGATGATGATGAGGCAAAAATTGATGAATGGCGCAATTTGCCTCCGAATCTTCGTCGGGCGGGGACAATCAACGGCAAGCCGTATGCTTTACCTTCCGGCAATGCAGTGACTTGTATTATTTACCGCCGCGATATCGTGCGGGAAATCACCGGCAGCGAAGAGCCGCCGCGGACTTGGGACGAGTTTTTCAGAATTTGTCAGTTGGCAGCGCGACAGTATAAAAGAAATGCGGATGGCAGCGAAATCTCGAGCCGACGCGGTTTTTTTGCCGATCCGAATACATTCCGCTGGCTCCCGTGGCTTTGGAGTGCGGGGGGGCGCGAGGTTGTCCAGGTCAGAACGTCCAAGTCGGGCAAAAAATATGAATTTTCCAAAGAGGAAATTATTCCTGTCTCAGCGGACGGAGAAAATCTGGGTTTTGCACCCTTGGAATGGAAAGCGACATTTGCTTCGGAGGAGGGACTCAAGGCGATGGAGTTTTACTGGAAACTTTTCTGGCAAAGATGGATCAAGGATGCGAAGACGGGAGAACCCGTTAATTTGACGGATGAGGATTATTTGAAAGGCCGGGTGACTTTACCGGATGGTCGCGAAATAGCATTTACCAAAGAGGAGGTTTTCGAGGGGGTTTCCCGGGGATTGCTGGGGGACGGGAAGGCTCAAGTGGGGGAACTTTTCCGCAAGGGGGAGATTGTTTTTTACATTGGT
>CAYTAI010000024.1:36967-41294 GCA_964435715.1 uncultured Verrucomicrobiota bacterium
GGCGGGGCGCTGCTGTGGCCCGCCCTGCTGCCGGTTTTTTACATTGTTGCGGCGGGGGAAGTGGCTGACATTATCCGGTTTCTCTCCCCCTCACAAGTGGGGTTGATGGCGATTCCTTCACCGGATGGAAGCCGGTTGACAGCGAATATCCAGCCGAACTACTGGTGGTGCTTGAACTCCGCTCTGGTCAAGGCGCCTAAGGCCAAACAGCGCGCGGCATTCGATCTTGTGCGTAGCATCACGGGAGACAATTTGCTCCGGACGGAACTGGAGATCCAGCGTCAAAAGGGCAATTTATCCTTTGCCGATCCTGACCTGCTCAAGAAATTCGGCATGGAAGAAAATATCGAGGACATTTTTCCCCACTGGCGAAAGAGCTTGGTAGAAATCAAGAAAAACGCACAGACCGAGCCTTACATCGGAAAGTGGGAACCGGTGAGCGTGCAGTTGATCGGACAAGAAATCATCAGCCGGATCATCGCGGGCCGGGATTTTGATTACAAAGCGGCGATGAAACAGGCGGAAGCAAATGCCAATAACAAAGTTTTGAGGGATCGCGACGAGGAGGAAATGAAAAAAATCCGTCCGTATGCCTATGTCATTTTCGGTATTGTCCTGGTGATTTTCCTCTGGCTTTGCAAAAAAATGTGGGATGGCATGAAAGAGGCCTATTTGAAAAAAGGGGCGGGAGGCGGCGGTGGATTTGACGGGAGGGTGCAAGAGGTCACGGTGATCACGCGCATCTTGCCTTGGTTTTTTGTGGTTCCGGCAGTCGCGCTGGTTCTCATGTGGACGTATTACCCGCTCGCACAAGGAGCTGTCATGGCCTTCCAGGATTACAAGATTCTGGCGGCAAAACCTTTTGTCGGGCTGGACAATTTCATTACGGTCATGACGGATCCGAAATTTTACAAGTACATGTGGATCACGTTGAAATTTGTCGTGATCAATATCCTGCTGGGATTCGTCACGCCGATTGCGTTGGCGATCATGCTCAATGAGATTCCTAAGTTCAAAATCACGCTCCGTATGATTTATCTCTTGCCGGGTGTTTCTTCGGGGATCGTCATTACATTTATCTGGCTCATGATGTATTACCCTACCGAGGAAGGCTATTTTAATACCATTCTCTTGCAGATGGGATTGATTGCCAAACCGCTCCAGTTCCTCAATGACCCGAATCTGGCACTGGTCTGGGTGACCATTCCCTCGGTCTGGGCGGCCATCGGGGGAGGGTCGCTGATTTATCTGGCGGCTTTGAAAAATGTGCCCGAAGACATGTATGAAGCCGCCGAGATCGACGGAGCCGGATTTTGGGATAAACTCTTTAAAATCACGGTTCCGACGTTGATGCCCTTGATTTTGATTAATTTTATCGGTGCCTTCATCGGGCTCTTCAAATCCATGGGAAATATCTTCCTCATGACCGGGGGCGGCCCCGGCGACGAGACGACCGTCATCTCCTTTGCCATCTGGCGTGACTCATTCATTTTCCTGAAGTTCGGCGCGGCGACAGCGACGGCCTGGGTTTTGGCGGCTTTGCTGATCAGCTTCACCGTTTTACAAATGAGGATCCTCTCCAAAGTGGAGTTCCGGAAAGCGGAGGAATAACCGTTTATGAGTTTAATATCCAATGTCGGCAGGAAAAAAGGCAAAGGCCTGGCTGTCATCCTGATGTTTTATGTGATTCTCATCCTGGGCGGGGTGACCATGATCATTCCCTTTGCAATGACATTGAGCACATCAGTGACCAATCAATACGATTCCGCCCGTTACAGTCTTTACCCCCGTTTTCTTTTTAATAGTGACGAGCTTTTCTGCAAATACCTTTTCATGAAGTATTTTGCGACAGGGGGCGGTTACAACTATATCAACAACCAATATAAAATCCAGAAAGCCGACACCATGTCGGACTTCACAAAGGTGAAAAACCCGTTGAAAACAATTTTCGGGCCATTGGATTATTATAATTGGGATGTCACAAAACTGGAGACCGCGCGCCGGGACTGGGTGGAATACTGGGATCAAATCCGCTCCACACCGGTTGGAGACAGGGCGCTGCCTGTGATCGTTTTGTATCCGTCGGAAAACAGGATCAAGTTCCAGAATTTTCTGAGGGAACGCTATCTCGCATTGTGGCGGGAGCAAAATCCTGATTTGGCTCAAACCCTGCCGAAAAAAGAGCAGGAAAAAGGCGCCCTGGCGCTGATGAATTCCATTTATGGGCGCACGGTGGCGACAGAATTCCACCGTCTCAATCTGAACCGCGGGGACAGTGAATTCGGGCGGACGGCCAAATTTGTCATGACCCCGAGAGTGAGGGATTATGAGGAATTCATCCGCACCCTCCCTGCGAGTGAAGTGACCTTGCTCACGGAGGCTTTTGGTGTGGGAACCCCTGACTGGGCATTCATGTCATTTTTGAAGAATAAACACATCAATCTGGACAATTTGAACAAGGCTTGGGGAACCGGGCATCAACATTTCAGTGATGTGATCTTTCCGGAGAAAGCCCCGGAAAATCCGGCCATCCGGGCTGATTGGGAAGAATTTGTCAAAACGACTTTCCCTCTCTCGGACTTGAAAATTTCAGGGAATCTCTCGAATGCCGATTTCCGCCAGTGGCTCTTAAAAAGACACAAGGGTTCACTGGATGTTCTCAACAGGGATTTGAATACACAATTCCAGAATATCGACGAGATTCTGATGACGGATGTTCTGCCGGAACCCCGCCTTTTGCGCGGGGACTGGGCGGACTATGTTGTTGAAAAAATTCCTCTGAGCCAATGGATCGTGAATCGCCCGGACAATGATTATCGCAAGTTCCTTGAAGAAAAATACGGAACCATAGAAAACCTCAATACGGCTTATGGACAAAATTATGTGTCGTTCGACACGGTGATTTTGCCGCAAACCGCCTTTGACCGTAAAGATTTCCTCGAGCGTCGCGGACAATTGATCTGGTATTTCCTGACCAATAATTTTATCCAAGTCTTCAAATTCATCGGTGTGCAGGGAAATGCCATGTGGAATACCCTGATTCTGGTCGGTGCCTTCTTGCTCGCAGGGCTGACGGTGAATCCTCTGGCTGCCTATGCACTGTCACGTTACAAAATCAAATTCAAACAATTGATTCTGATCATGTTTTTGATTCCGATGTCCTTTCCGGGTGAGGTCATGCAGATTCCCGGATTCATTCTGACGCGCGATCTGGGACTATTGAATACCTATTGGGCCTTGATTCTGCCCGGTTTGGCGAATGGCTTTGGCATCTTTCTGATGAAAGGCTTTTTCGACGGACTCCCGCGCGAGCTTTACGAGGCGGCGGAGCTCGACGGAGCCAATGAATGGCAGATTTATTGGACGGTGACCTTCCCGATGTGCAAACCCATCATCGCCCTGCAAATCATGGGCACCATCATCATGGCCTACAGCGAATACATGTGGGCCTTCATCGTCTGTCCGGACGAGCGCAAATGGACTCTGGCGGTCTGGATATTCCAGTTTTCCATGGACGCCATGCAGCGGGGCGAGGCGCATTTGCAGATGGCGGCTCTGGTGCTGATGAGTATTCCCACCCTTTTCATTTTCATCGTGATGCAAAAAATCATCATGAAAGGCATTATCCTGCCCAGTATGAAATGATTTTTTCGCGCTTGAGACAGCAGCGAAAGAATGTCATTTTATCCACCGCTATGAGTCGTTACCAGGTCAAAAGGTCATTCAAAGAAAAATTGCTCAATCTGATTCCATTTGGGATCGGACGGATCAAGCCCAATCACTTTGTCAGCATGGGAGATGTGCTTTGGAAAAATAAAGACAACCTGCCTTACGCCTACAAAATCATGACTCGTGGAGTGTGTGACGGATGTGCTCTCGGTGTGGCGGGACTGCACGACTGGACGATCAAAGGGGTGCACCTCTGCCTGACACGGCTCAATCTCCTGCGCCTGAATACTGTCGGTCCCCTCGACCATGATCTCTTGCAAGATGTCTCCGCGCTGGAAAAAATGGATAATGTCGCTTTGCGCGGGCTCGGACGTCTTGCCTATCCCATGATCCGGAAAAAAGGTGAAAAAGGGTTTCGCAGGATTTCCTGGGATGAAGCCTATGACCGGATCGCCGCACGGATCAAGTCCACCACACCGGATCGCACCGCGTATTTTGTCACCTCGCGGGGAGTGACAAATGAGATATATTATATGTCGCAGAAGGCCGCCCGCGCCCTGGGGACGAATAATGTTGATAACGCCGCGCGCCTCTGCCATTCGCCCAGCGGGGCCGCGATGAAGGCGGACGAGTAGATGCCGACCAGGATGCCGAACAG
>CAYTAI010000025.1:0-38397 GCA_964435715.1 uncultured Verrucomicrobiota bacterium
TTGTGCCGGAAAATACCGGGCATGGATAAAATTTCTTCCGGGGGAGTGGAACCGTCCTTGACAAAAAGCGGGCAGATGAGGTCGTCAACGGTAAGAGCTGTTTCGCTCGTGAGCGAGCGGATGCCCGCGGTCAACCGGTTGCGGCGGGGGCGCCGGGTCAAGTCCAGATGTTGCTCGTCAGACATAAGATCACTATTGATGCAAATTGCGCGGGGACTAGAAAGCAAATTGTGTGGTTGGGTTTATGTGCGGGTCTGGGCATTCACCCAAGCAAGATAATCCTGATTGGCCGAGGTGATTTCAAAAGCGCAAAGGCAGGGGCATTCGTATGAATGCAATTTGCGCGCGGCGGTCTCGAGTTTTTTGAAAAGGGATTTCCGCGTTTTGACAATGAGCAGGGTTTCTCTTTCACGGCAAAGTTTGCCTTTCCATTCATAGATCGAGTCCATCACGCCGGGGATATTCGCGCAGGCGGCGAGTTTTTGACGAACGAGGGTTTCGCCGATCAGGAGAGCCTGCGCCCGGTTTTTGCAAGGGATGTAAACAAGGAGATATTTCATCTCGCCGAGGCTAACATAAACTGTTAGAGATTTGAACCATGATCCGTGGATTCATCAAAGAATATATCAACCACCGGGAATATCATTTTGTCGCGCTGATTGGTGCACAAATTATACTGGTTCCGGCACTGGCGGGGTGGTTCATGACCACGCAAAATCTGCACGGTCTTTATGCCGCCGGGATCACAGGGAATCTGAATTTATTTATCAAGGCGGTCATCTGGGGGTATCCTCTCCTCCCGATGATCAGCATTTTTGCGGGTTGGTACGGGTTTGCCCTCGACATCGGTCCGCGCGCTTTTTGGGGCGGGGTCATTGCGGCACTGAGCAGTTTGCCTTTTGCCCTTTACCTGCTTTTCCGGGCGGTGCTGGCTCTTTTGCATTAAGAAAGGGATTTTGTTTTTTGCGGGAGCATGGTAGATTGTTTCAACAAGATGGAACACGAATCAGACAAACCTGTCAGAAAGCCCACGGCTCGCGAGGAAGCCGAAGCGTACGGGATTGATGTCAACCTTCTGGATGATCAAATACAAAAAACTCCTGTACAACGTTTCCAGTCACTGGTTCAAGCCGTTAATCTGATTCAACAAATCAACCCCCGCATAGCCCAACAAAATGTTTCAGCCTCAGACGATTCTTACCGCCCTGCAGAACGCGCCTTTTGAGTATGTGGTCATTGGGGGGATAGCGGCCAATCTCCACGGGAGTACGCGGGTGACTTTGGATTTTGATATTTGTATCGACTTTGCCCCGACTAATTTGGTGGCACTGAGCAATTTGCTCGCTCCTTATCATCCGGTTCACCGGATTTCTGCCGATAAACCCGCCTTTAAGATTGCTCCAGACAATGCAAAAGGTTGGAAAAATCTCTATCTGAGCACGGATATTGGAGTTATTGACATCATCGGGGATGTGAAGGGAATTGGTCATTTCAGTGAGGTAATGAAATATTCGGAAATCGCTGATTTTGGGGGCACACAATGCCGGATACTCAGTATCGACGGCTTGATTTTGGCGAAGGAGGCTGTTGGTCGCGAGAAAGACAAGGAGGTTATTTATCAATTGAGGTGGATTAAGGAGATGCAAGAGAAAAAACAATAAGGGAGACGCAAAAAGTCTCTTTCCTAATCTGCTGAACATTGTGAATTTTTGTCATTGCGGGGGTGATTGGCTGTCTCTAGAGGTAAGGGTCTAACCATATTCCGGGAGAAATGCCATATTATGAATTCATCATTGACCTTTTCTGTTGTGCCACAAATCCCCGCGCGAATCGAAGGCCTCCGCGATATCGCCTACAATCTCTGGTGGACATGGACGCCCGAGGCGAGCGAGCTTTTCCGTGATTTGGAGCCGGAGTTGTGGGTGAAATTCCACCACAACCCCGCCCAAATGCTCCGGCATGTCACACAATCCCGCCTCCAAGAGGTCGCCAATGATCCTCAATTTGCAGAGCGTGTGGATGCGCTCAAGCAACGGCTCGATGCTTATCTCTCCCGCAAGGATCGCTGGTTCCATAAAACGCATCCGGACAAGAAGGATTTGCTCGTGGCATATTTTTCTGCGGAATTCGGCATTCACGAGGCTTTGCCGATTTACTCGGGCGGCTTGGGGATTCTCGCCGGTGACCATTGTAAAAGCGCCTCCGATCTGGGCATTCCTTTTGTGGCTTGCGGGATCCTCTACCGCACGGGATATTTCAAGCAGCGCATCAGCAAGGACGGATGGCAACAGTCCGACTCGATTGTCTGGAATTTCCATGAGCTGCCGATTACCGAGGTTCTCGATGACAAGGGGCAGCCGGTCAAAGTTTCCGTCGAGTTGCCCGGTCGTCCCGTCGTGATCAAAGTCTGGCGCGCCCGCGTCGGCAATATTTGCATTTACCTCCTCGACACCGATCTCGCGGAGAATAGCGAGGAAGACCGCAAGATTACTTATCAACTCTACGGCGGCGACCACGAAATGCGGGTGAAACAGGAGATTGTCCTCGGGATCGGCGGTGTCCGTGCTCTGCAAGCCACGGGTCTGGCTCCCACGGTCTTTCATATGAATGAAGGTCATGCTGCTTTCCTCGGGTTGGAGCGCATTCGTCAATACATCAGCGGCGAAGGTTTGAAATTTGCCGAGGCACTGCAGATCGTGGCGGCTTCAAATATCTTCACGACCCACACACCGGTCGCCGCGGGCAATGACGCTTTTTCCGTGGATCTCATCAGCCGCTACTTTGGTGAATTTAATAAATCCCTGGCTGTGCCCTTTAATGAATTGCTCAAGCTCGGGCGTGCGTGGCACGGCGGAGATCAAGACCCGTTCAGCATGACGATCCTGGGTCTTCGCCTCTCGCGCCAGGCGAATGGAGTCAGTGCATTGCACGGGGAAGTCTCCCGCGGCATGTGGCAAGTGGTCTGGCCGGGTGTGCCCAAACACGAGATACCCATCACCAGCATCACAAATGGCATCCACACCCAGACATGGATGAGTCCGGAGTTCCGCCGCCTGCTCGAAGGGAAACTCGGGGACATCTGGGAAAATAACGTGGAGCAATTATCCGCGTGGGCTCCGGTCGAGGAAATCCCCGACGAGGACATCTGGACGACCCACCAGCATCGCAAGCTCAAGCTGATCGAAAAAGTCCGTTCCCGCGTGCAAAACCAGCGTTTGCGTGAGGGATACCTGCCGGAGCAAATTGCCGCGACGCGCAATTTGCTCGACCCGGAGGTGCTGACCATCGGTTTTGCCCGCCGTTTCGCCACATACAAACGGGCGACCCTGCTTTTCAAGGATATCGAACGCCTCAAAGCGATTGTAAATAATCCCTCCAAACCCGTTCAATTTGTTTTCGCGGGCAAATCGCATCCGGCGGACGAGCCCGGCAAAAAATTCCTCCAGCAAGTATACAAAATGGCTGAGCATCCGGACTTTTTGAATAAAGTCATTTTTGTGGAGGACTACGATATTGACCTGGCGCGTTATCTGGTCAGCGGTGTGGATGTGTGGCTCAACACGCCGATCCGTCCCCTGGAAGCCAGCGGCACCAGCGGTCAGAAAGGACCGGTCAATGGCGGGATCAATTGTTCCATCCTCGACGGTTGGTGGTGCGAGGGTTTCAAAGGCGACAACGGCTGGGCGATCAATCCGGGTGTCACCGCCAATGACCCTGCCACTCAGGATGAATTTGACGCGCACTCGCTCTACACGATTATCGAGCATGAGATCGTTCCGCATTATTACGAACGTGATGGCCGCAATATCCCGCACAAATGGCTCCGCACGGTTAAAAACTCCATGAAAACGGTTTCCCCGGAATTCAGCACCTTCCGCATGGTGCAAGACTACACGAACCGCCTTTACACAAAGGCATTTGCCAACAGTGTCCATGTCAAAGAGGATAACTTCAAAATCGCGCGCGACCTTGCCCAGTGGAAAGAAATCATCCGCTCCACATGGTATCAGGTCAAAGTCAATGATGTCGTCTGGGATCAAAAAACCACACAGTATCAGGTCGGTCATGAGTTCGAGGTTAAAGCGCGCGTGACTCTGGGCGGGCTCAAACCCGGGGATGTCACCGTCGAGGCCTATGTGGAGGAGTCGAGCAATCAGTCCCATGCGTATGCCGTGTCTCTGGAAATCATCGAGGATCTTGGCGGCGGAACCTTTCTCTATGGCGGGAAAGTCAAAGCCCGGGAGAGCGGAAGCTATCATTTTAACGTGCGTGTCCTGCCGTTTCACACCGGACTGGTGCAGAAACATGAGTTGCGGCTGATTACATGGTTTGAATAGTTCCCGGGAAAATCATGACACAGGATTCCACGTTTTCCTTCGCTGTGATCTTTGACCTCGACGGGGTGATTGTGGATTCCTCGCGGTTTCATGAGGAAAGCTGGGATGTTCTGGCTGCGGAAACCGGATGGACTTTGCCCGATGGTTTTTTCAAAAAAACTTTTGGCATGCGGAATATGAATATCATTCCCCAGTACCTCGAACCGGACGCACCGGAGGAAAGAGTCGCGGCATTGTCCAGGCGCAAGGAAGAGATATTCCGCGAGCTTGCCAAAGGAAAGATCACCCTTCTGCCCGGAGTCAAAACCCTCGTGGAGCAACTTGCCCGGGCGGGGGTTCCCCTGGCGGTGGGCTCTTCGACAGAGCTCGAGAATATCCGTCTGATCCTCGGCACCACGCAAATTGCCCCGCATTTCCGGGAAATCGTCAGCAGTGAGGATGTCACTCAAGGGAAACCGGCTCCCGACTGCTTTTTGAAAGCCGCCGCCAAACTGGGGATACCTCCCGCAAATTGTGTGGTCATCGAGGATGCTCAGGTCGGCATTGATGCCGCTCGTGCAGCAGGAATGGCGTGTTTGGCTCTGACCACAACCCACCCTGAAGCGCATTTACAAAATTACTCCCGGATTGTTCCGGATTTGGAGAAGATTTCTATTGAAGATTTGAAACCGCTCGTTTACAAGAACTTGCAACTCGCCGCTTGCGGCTGAGCCTGAAAACGGTTATTATCCTGAGTAGTTCGAAAGCCAAATGGACAGCACGATTCATAAAGTCAAAAGCTTCACTTTCGTTGAAAAGGACATCCTTTTTGATTGCGTGGTCTGTGGCAAAAGCCTCATTGTGGAGGTCGCCGGTGCTGGCATGGATATCGCTTGTCCCCAGTGCCAGAGCATGATTCACGTTCCCGAGGCACCGGATCCCAATGCCCCCTTGCCCTCCGGCGCCCAGGTCTCGAGTAATTCTGTCGGTGAGACTGTGGACACGACTCATTCCACCAAAAGAATTCATAAAAATGCCGAGCAGACACCCTCTCCCAAGTCCAGTCCTGCAAACTCCACCCTTGCCGCAGGTGCTCCGGCTCAAGTCGCCGTCAATAGCGATTACATTTTTGATGCAAAATCCCTCGAAGGCCTCGACGAGAGCAAATTGCTTGAGCGTGTCAAGGACCTCAAGCATTTGATGAAAGAAAATCATTCACAACGCCTTGAGGCGAGCGAATATATCTCACACGCCAATCTCAAGCTCCAGCGTGAAATGCTCAAACTCAAAAAGCTCGAGGCCAAACGGGTCGAGTTTGAAAAAGAATTTGCCGCGCTGAAAGAAAAAGTCGGCGACCAGGCTTCTTGATCAGGGCTGATACAGACACCTGATTTTTCTACGCTTTGCATTTGCATTTTTCCGAAGACAGCCCATTTTTAAAAACTTAATCTTTCCCAAGGAATTTTCCCTCTATGAATATTCATGAATATCAGGCCAAAGAACTTTTCGACAAATTCGGAGTTGCGACACCGACAGGGCGTGTCGCACACACGGCTGAAGAAGTTGAAAAAATCGCGAAAGAGCTCGATTTCCCCATGATCGTGGTCAAGGCGCAAATCCACGCGGGCGGGCGGGGCAAAGGAACTTTTAAAAACGGCTTCAAAGGGGGTGTCCATCTTACGGCGACTCCGCGGGAAGCGGCTGAGCTGGCCGGCAAAATGCTCGGACAGACACTGGTCACAATTCAGACCGGGGACGAGGGCAAGCTTGTCCGCAAATTGCTGGTGGCACAGGCGCGGGAAATCAAGAGGGAGATCTATTTTGCCATCCTCGTCGATACAGCCACGGCGTCTCCGATGATCATCGCCAGCACTCAGGGGGGGATGGATATCGAGCATGTCGCCGAGACGACTCCGGAGCTGATCATCCGTGAGAAAATCAATGCGCTTGCGGGGCTCTTGCCTCATCAATCCCGCAAGGTCGCCCATGAGCTTGGCTTCCGGGGGGACACCGCACGCCAGGCTTGCCGTCTTTTTGAGTCGCTGTACAAGCTTTTTGTCGCAAGTGATTGTATGATGGTCGAGGTCAATCCCCTGGTTCAAACCCTCGAAGACGATGTCATGGCGTTGGACGCGAAATTCGGATTCGACGACAATGCCCTTTTCCGCCAAACGGAAATCGCAGCTTACCGGGATATTGACGAAGAGGATCCGCGCGATGTCGAAGCCTCCAAATTCGGATTGAATTACATCGGTCTCGACGGGAATATTGCTTGTCTGGTCAACGGAGCCGGATTGGCGATGGCGACAATGGACATTATCAAATTCTATGGCGGCACACCTGCCAATTTTCTGGATGTCGGCGGCGGCGCCAATGAGCAACAAGTCACAGAGGCATTCAAGATTCTCATCGCCGATCCGAAGGTGAAAGCCATCCTGGTGAATATTTTTGGCGGCATCATGAAATGTGATATCATTGCCCAAGGAATCATCAATGCGGTCAAAGCCGTGAGCCTGCCCGTTCCGCTGGTTGTCCGGCTGGAAGGGACAAATGTCGAGCTGGGAAAAAAACTTTTGAAAGAATCCAACTTGCCGATCATCGCCGCAGACGACCTCGGGGATGCGGCTCAAAAGGCGGTGGAAGCCGCAGGAGTGAAATAATTTTATGAGTGTTCTCGTTGACAAAAACACCCGCCTTCTGGTTCAGGGAATCACCGGCAAAGCCGGTGCCTTTCACGCGAAATCCTGTATGGAGTACGGCACAAATGTCGTCGCGGGTGTGACTCCCGGTCGTGGCGGGGAGACTTTTGAGGGCAAAGTGCCCGTCTTCGATACGGTTTTTGAGGCACGACAGCAAACGGGTGCAAATGCGACCATGATCTTTGTCCCAGCACCATTTGCCGCGGATGCGATTCTTGAGGCAGCGGATGTAGGAATTGAACTCATTGTTTGTATTACCGAGGGAATCCCCGTGCAGGATATGATGCGCGCCAAAAATATTCTCAAAGAAAAGAAAAGTATTTTGATCGGACCAAATTGTCCCGGTATCATCACCCCCGGCCAATGCAAAATCGGGATCATGCCCGGTTACATCCACAAGCCCGGGAATGTGGGAATCGTCTCGCGCAGTGGCACTCTGACGTATGAGGCCGTCTGGCAACTCACCGCCAAAGGGTATGGGCAATCCACTTGTATCGGAATCGGGGGAGACCCCATCAAAGGTCTCTCGCACCGCGATTGTGTCGAGCTTTTTAATAATGACCCGGGGACAGAGGCCATCATTATGATTGGTGAAATCGGAGGAACGGGCGAAGAAGAAGCGGCTGAATACATCAAAAGTCATGTTAAAAAACCGGTTGCCGGATTCATTGCCGGGGTCACAGCTCCCCCCGGGCGGCGAATGGGTCATGCCGGAGCCATTATCTCCGGAGGAAAAGGTGCCGCCAAAGACAAGATCGCCGCACTCGAAGCGGCGGGGGTCAAAGTGGCGCCAACCCCGGCTGATATTGGTGTGACTCTGATATCATTACTCAAATAAAAATCGGGATTTACCGGTTGGTCAGGCGATTCCATGATGATTTCCATTCTTTCAATTGTCGCAGGCCTGGTGATGCTCTTTTTTGGAGCGGAGTTTCTTGTTCGCGGAAGTTCATCATTGGCTAAACGTCTTGGACTGACGCCATTGGTGATAGGACTGACCGTTGTCGCCTATGGCACAAGCATGCCGGAGACTGTGGTGAGTGTGAAAGCCGCGTTCATGGGGCAGGGCAGTATCGCTGTGGGGAATATCGTGGGGTCGAATATTTTTAATATCGCGGTGATTCTCGGGATTGCGGCGGTGATTTGCCCGATCAAAGTCCAATTACAAGTCATCAAAGTGGATGCTCCGATCATGATCGGAGTGACTCTTTTGTCTCTGTGGGTTTTGTCTGATGGAGTGCTCACCCGCATGGAAGGATTTTTCTTTCTGACGGCGATGACCGGATACACTGCCTTGAATGTGATTCTTGCCCGGAGGGAAAAAAACCGGGAGGTGAAGCTGGAGTTCGAAGAGTCACAAGAGCAAAAGCCGATGTCCTTCTGGTTGGAGGTCGGTTTGGTGACCGCCGGATTTCTCGTGCTTATCCTTGGTGCCCGTTTTCTTGTCGACGGCTCCGTGCAAATTGCGCGGGCTTGGGGGGTGAGCGAGGCGATTATCGGGTTGACCATCATCGCAGCCGGGACAAGCATGCCTGAGCTTGCGACCAGCGTCGTCGCTGCAATGAGGAAAGAAGCTGACATCGCCATCGGCAATGTGATTGGCTCGAATATTTTCAACCTGCTTGGCACTCTGGGGATTTCCAGTCTTCTCTGCCCGCTGGCTTTTTCAGGAATCAGCCAGGTTGATCTGGCGGTGATGACGATCTATGCCATTATTTTGTTGCCATTGATCTCCACGGGGTTTGTCATTCGCCGGTGGGAAGGCGGACTATTACTGGTTGGCTACGCGGTTTACCTCTTTTTCATGTGGCCAAAATAGTTTGCTCGACCGTTGGTCAAGTCCCGCTTGACGAATCATGATAAAAAGCCAAAGTTCCGGTGCGACTTTTATCTTATGACAAAACTTTTTTTTACATTCCTCTTTTTGACGACAATGATTTGTTCCCCTGCCTTTTCCCAGCAGAGAGAATTTCGCGGGGTCTGGATCACGACAGCGTGGAATATCAATTTTCCTTCACGTCCGGGATTGTCTGTGGCGCAACAACAGCAAGAACTCATCCAGTACTTGAATACCGCTCAACGGCTGGGGTTGAATGCTGTTCTCTTTCAAGTCCGTCCTGAAGGGGACGCTGTTTATAATTCTTCACTCGAGCCGTGGAGCCGTTTCCTGACCGGGACTCAGGGTCGTAATCCGGGTTATGATCCGCTGGCTTTTTTAATCGCGGAAGCAAAAAAAAGGAATATCGAAGTCCATGCCTGGTTCAATCCCTACCGCGCATCCACCAGCGCGAATACTCCCCGTTCGGAGAATCATTTTTCACGACGCTATAGTCGTTACACCTACCGTAATGACACCATCCTTTGGATGGATCCCGGCAGTGAGGCTGTGCGCAACCATATTATCAAAGTCGTCTGTGATGTGGTTTCCCGGTATGACATCGCCGGTGTCCATTACGACGATTATTTTTATCCTTATCCGAAACCGGGCAAAAAAATTCAGTCATTTCCGGATCGCAAAACCTATGAGGAATACAAAAGCGGGGGTGGTTCACTTTCTTTTGCCGATTGGCGCCGTGAGAATGTGAATAAACTGATCCAAAAAACCAATCAGGCGGTCAAAGCCATTAAACCCGGAATCAAATTTGGTGTCAGCCCTTTCGGAATTTATACCAAAGGATTTCCTTCCACTGTTCGTGTCGAGCTGGATCAATACAATGATATTTATGCCGACCCGGTGAAATGGATTCGTGAGGGCTGGGTCGATTATCTGGCACCACAACTTTACTGGGCGGATCAGTCGCCCCAGAGTTTCTCCCGCCTTTTGGAATGGTGGCGCGACCCGTCCGTGAATCCTCGTGGTGTACCGATTTATCCGGGTATTGCGGTGGCTCGTCTGTCGAAACCTCATAATTGGAATGCGGCAGAGATCATTCTCCAAGTCGATCAAACGCGGAAAATCGGGGATCGAAGCATCCCCAACGGAAAGATTTTCTGGAATATCAAGCCTCTCCATGAAAATCAAAAAGGGGTCAGCGAGAAGTTGCGCTCCCGGTTTTATCAGAACCGTGCTGCCACACCCTGACACAAAAAAAGCCGCGCTGTGAGTAAAGCGCGGCTTTGGTTTGAAGTGAGGTTTTTTTGATTACAAACCTTTGAGTGCGTCTGTCGCCTTGTCGGCTCCTTCTTTGATTGCATCACCGGTTTTTTCAGCCCCTTCTTCGACGGCTTTGACGGCTTCATCGGTGGCTTTTTTGGTTTCGTCAGCAACATCCTTGGCAGCGTCTTTGATTTCTTCGGACACTGTTGTGGTCTGTTGGGAAGCGTCTGATACAGCTTCTTCGGTGACGGTCACTGTTTCGGTGACAACTTCAGTTGGTTGTTGTTCTTCGACAGGGGGTTGAGGAGCTTCTTCCTTTTTAGAGCAACCCGCGACGACCAGACCCGCCATCATGGCGGTGATAACAAGATATTTTTTCATAGCCATTATGTTAACTTGTTTATTCATGTTGGACAAGCCCTAACTGACAAAAAGCCCTCGCAAATTGCACCGCATCCGATTAAAAAAGTTTTCATCATGAGAGTTCTTTCCGGCATTCAACCCTCGGGCATTCTTCATCTCGGAAATTATTTCGGGATGATGCGGCCTTCGCTTGAGCTTGCCTCAAAAAATGAGGCCTATTTTTTTATCGCAAATTATCATGCGCTGACATCCCACCCTGACGCGGAAGATTTGAAGGAATTCACATTCCATGCCGCGCTGGATTTTCTCGCTTGTGGCCTCAATCCGGAAAAAACGGTTCTCTTCCGGCAATCCGATGTGCCTGAACACATCGAGCTCGCGTGGCTCCTCTCTCAAGTCACACCGATGGGATTGTTGGAGCGTTGTCACTCCTATAAAGACAAAACCGCCAAAGGGATCGCCGCCAATCACGGGCTTTTCGCCTACCCGGTTTTGATGGCTGCGGATATTTTAATTTATCAGGCGGATGCCGTTCCCGTCGGCAAAGACCAGAAACAGCATTTGGAGGTCACGCGTGATATCGCTGTGAAATTCAATGAAATGTACGGGGAGACATTTCGCGTGCCGGAACCTCTCATCCAAGATGAGGCCGCCGTGATCCCCGGGCTCGACGGCCAAAAAATGTCGAAAAGCTATCACAACACCATTCCTCTTTTCGGTGAGGAAAAAGAGATCCGCAAAAAAGTCATGTCCATCGTGACGGATTCGCTCCGTCCCGAAGACCCCAAAGACCCGGAGCAAAGCACCATTTATCAGTTATACAAATTGCTCGCGACTCCCGGTGCGGCCGGGCAATTTGCCCAGCGTTTCCGGCAGGGTGGGATGGGTTATGGCGACGCGAAAAAAGAACTCTTCGCCTTGATCTGGGAGCATTTTGCCCCCGCCCGCGCGCGCCGGGAGGAGTTGCTCAAGAACCAGGATTATATCGAAAAGATTCTCTGCGATGGCGCACAAAAAGCCCGGACGGTTGCAATGGCGACATTGAAATCCGCGCGCGGCCGGGTCGGGCTGTAAAAAAAACATAACAAAGGAATGAGGATGAAAATTCAAAACGGAAGCAAATTGCTTTTTATCGGGGACTCCATCACGGATTGCGAACGCGCCCGGCCTGTGGGCGAGGGACTTTTCGGCGCGGAAGGCAGAGGTTATGTTTCCCTCGTCAAAGCTTATCTGGAAGCGGTGCACACGGAGAAAAAAATCCGCGTCGTGAATATGGGCACCAGCGGGAATACCGTCAAAGACCTCGCTGCCCGGTGGGAGTCCGATGTGCTCGATCTCAAGCCCGACTGGCTTGTCGTCATGATCGGGGTCAATGATGTCTGGCGCCAGCATGATTTGCCTTTGATCAAAGAGACCCACGTTTCTTTGATAGACTACACAAGCACTCTGGAGCAACTGGTGCAAAAGACAAAATCAAAGGTCAACGGTCTGATTCTCATGACCCCCTTTTACATCGAGCCTAACCCCGCGGATGCGATGCGCGCCATGATGGATGATTACGGCAGGGCGGTGAAGCAAATTGCGCGGCAGCACGGTGTCCACTGCATTGATACCCAGTCGGCATTTAATGCCGTGCTCCAGCACTGCCATGCCAATGCTCTCGCCTGGGACCGCGTCCATCCGAACCCCACCGGCCACATGGTCATCGCCCGCGCCTTTTTGAATGAGATCGGATGTGTGTTCTAATCACTCTGATTAAGATGAAGGACACATTTGCGAGCGCGGGTTGATTTGCACTTTTTGTGAATCAGTGCACATTACCCCTGACATGAAAGAAATAGACCTGCTGATTGAGCATTATCAATGTGAACTTCCGGCACCTGCCGGCGGCACATCAAAAGTGTATCTCGGCGATGCTCTGGGCACATTGCGTACAGGCTCGTTTCTCCTGCCCGGATTGTTGTTGGCTGTTCCTTTTGTCCAACCTCTTTCACTCGGACCCTTGGCGACGGTTTGCTCTCTCGCCTTCATCCTGATGGGATGGCAAATCTGGCGGGGTGACGCATCTCTGACACTCCCGCGCAAATTGCGCGAGACCGGCATCCCCTTGTCCGCCTGGTGCAAATTGCTCCTGGCCTCGCGGAAAGTTTTTTCCCTTGTGAATCGCTTTACGTCCGTGCGCCAAACATTCTGGACTGACGGTGTGTTCGGACGGAAATTCTCCGGGCTGATGATCATCATCGGAGGTTTGCTGATGGCGGTTCCTTTCATTAGCATCCCCCTGAATAACACATTTCCGGCATTGATGATTCTGAGCGCTTTGATTGGATACTTCCGCCGCGACGGATTTTTGAGCCTGCTCTCGATTTTCTGGGGAATCGTCAGCGTGATTTACTTCGCTTTTATCACAGGCATTTTGATCCAGTCAGGGAGCAGCCTCTTGCGGATTGTTTTTGGAACATAAAATTCTGGCAGGAAAATCAGAAACTACCGCGGCCCTTCGAAGATGCAGCGGGAGGTGGGGGTTTCATGGAGGGTGATGCGGGTGAGGCCGGGGAGGAGAGGCTTGAGGCGGTTCCAGAGCCATTGGGAAATGTTTTCGAAGGTGGGGTTTTCAAGGCCCGGAATGTCGTTGAGGTAGCGGTGGTCGAGTTCCCCATCAATGATGGGTTTGACCACTGCGGACATTTCCCCGTGATCCATGAACCATCCACTCGCGGGGTCAATCTCGCCCTCAATCATGATCTGGGCTTTGTAACTGTGGCCGTGGAGCCGGGCGCATTTGTGTTCCGGCGGCACATGGGGCAATTTGTGCGCGGCTTCAAAATAAAAGTCTTTTTCGAGTTTGATTTTCATAGATGTAAGTGTGCTAGGTGTTATGTGCTTCAGTGTTATGTTTGTGGTATTTGGTCATGAGTATTTAGTTATTTGTCCCAGAGTGTTTTTTAAACAATATCATCATCTGTGGATTCTCTCTGACCCGCGTGGAGGGGCGAGCTCCAGCGAGACCATAGTTTGGAATGAATAAATAGCCAGTGGCGTCGCGGGAGCTTCGCCCTCCAAGAGGTTATTTTAGTGTCGACCGTAATAGCTTTCATAAACAGGCTGATAGGTTTTTTGATCATCAGTGCGAATCTGTGAAATCTGTGGATTCTTCGCGCTCGACCCAAGTGACCAGATCGGCGAGGTTGGGGCGGCCGTCGTGGAGCCAGTGGAGGGGTGGCTTTTGCATGGTTCCGATAGGGCAATATCGCAGGGCGCCCAGCTCCCGCGCAAATTGCTCCGGCAGGGCGGAGACGGGGGCGACACCGACCGTCGAGAGATGGGGGCGAATCAAGGCGGTCGCCTCGACAATTTCTTCCAGTTCCCCAAAGGGTTTCACAAAAAGCACCCGGTTCAGGCACGATGTGGCAAATTGCTTTTCCTCCTCGTAGATGACCGTCCAAAAGTCGTCAGCCTCAGAGCGCCAGATTTTGACTCTGGGATCATTGGCGGCGCGGAACGAGTAACTGCTCCGAAGCCGCAGAATCTCCGCCTGTTCCTCCAGCGTGCGATTCAGAGTCACTCCAAAAAGATTTTTAGGACAAATGACACTGGTCACTTGAGCGGAATCAGGGGTCGAGACTTGAAGTTTTATTTTCTCGAACGCCCGCGCAATTTGCGCGGCAAATTGCTCCGGGGAAACACTTCCGCCCTCCTGCACATAAATATCGTGTGGTGACAAACATCCCTGCTGGTCATAAACGCTTGCATCCCAAGCAATTTGCTCCGCCGTTTTGTCTGAGATTCCTTCCCTGAAAACAATTCCAAAACTCAGCCGGTGCCCATAGGCGATGAATTTCCGGTTCCAGCCCACCTGGGCGCGCAATTTGCCACAGGTTTCGTCGGAACCATACACAATCACCGCGTCCGCCCCGGCAATTTGCCCCGGCGTCAAATCGCGGGTGGTCTGAACACATTGCGCGAGTTCCGGCGGCAAAGCCTGAATAAACCGTTCCAGCTCCGCGCAATTTGCGCGGGGGAGTTTCACAAGATTTTTGCTCCCCAGCAGCAGCCCGAAAGTCAGGGACATGATCCCCGGATTGGCGAGGTTGCCGGAGCAGACATGCAAAATGGATTTCGGCGCGAGGGCGAGTTTTGTGATGTGGGTCGAGTGGGGGCAAAACCGCTCCAGCGCGTTGCGGCTCCCAAGTTCAGCATCCAAAAGCGCGAGCAAATCCTCCTGCGCAATTTGCCCGAGCTGGCGAAAATCCGGGAGGGTTTGAGCCAAAAGCGCGGCGCGTTGTGCTGTATTGGGTGGGTTCATACCCTGCCCCCTTTCGCGATGAAATCATCGGCGGCGATGGAACAACCCCGCGCCTCGGAGCGGTTGAGCCGGCCCAGCAATTTGAACCCCGCCTCCAGCCGCACCGCCGCATCCTCGGTCTGGATCGCGAGCGCCGAACCACGATTGGTCAGGTCGCAGACACGAACCAGTCCCATCCCGCCGACCGGAACCTCTTCACCCGTGCCCGGCGAAACAATTTGCACCCGCGCCCAAGGCGGGGCGTGGTGGGCGCCCTCCGCGCCCCGCGCGTAAAATTGCGCGCCCAGCTCGGTCATGCCGTATTCATTCCATATCCTGTCATCGGGCACACCGAGTGCATTTGTGATCGCCTCGTAGAGCGCGGGCTTGGCCAATTCCCGCGATTTGCCTTTGTAACCGCCCGTTTCCATGACCAGACTGCCCGGCGGCAGCGTGAGGGGTTCGCCCCGCTGGGTCAGCGCATCGATGAGATGCACGAAGGCAAAGGCGGTTCCCATGACAAAAACGGGCTCGCGAAAGTCCGCCGCCATTTTTATCGCATCGACAAAGGGGCCGGTCATCAGGCCATTGGCGTCCCAAAAGAAAAACGCCCCACGCGAAGCAAATTGCGCCGCCCACGTGTCGAGCATGTGCGACAGGGAGGAATGCGGGGCCATTTGCGCGGGCGGCGCGAGAATGGCGAAATTCCCCGGCGCCATTTGCGCGAATGTGCGGTGGTAACCCTCCAGGCAGGAGATTTCGTAAAGCTCAAGCGTGTCGAGGTAATGTTTGCCCGGAGTCTGCGTGGTGGTTCCGCTGGTGTGAAAAATTTTCACCGCCTTGTCCACCGGGAAAGTGGCGAGGGCGAATTCCTTGAAAGCAACTTGCGGCACAGCGGGGATGTCCTGCCACCGCGCAATTTGCCCGGGGGTTTTGCCCAGGGAATCGCAGTAACGGCGGTAAGGCAAATTGTGCGCGTATTGGTGGGCGAAAATCTCTTGGGCCAGCGAATGAAATTTTTCCTCCGGGAAGGATTCACTCTGGATGGCGGCAATAATTTGGGGATCAAGCGGATTCATGGCGCGTTTTTTAGAGCTGGTTTGCGGCGACAGCTGTGAGGTAGATCAAAGCAAATTTAAGGCTACAGTGTCAACAGCCAAGAAGGGAGGGCAAGCGAGTAGTCAGAATGCAGGTGTCAGAAATCAGAATGAAGTTAGCCACGGGGATATTGTTGTGAAATTGGAGAACGGGCCAGTTCTCACAATTATCGGTATGCATCTTTACGGTCATCAATCGTTAGTATGAAGATGATTTTTTTCTCTTGGTCAATAGCATAAAATACCCTGAATTTTCCAATACGATATCTCCAAGTGTCGGGGGAGTAGGCTCTGAGTTTCTTCACGTTGTTACCCCAGAAAGGTTCTTTCCTGAGTTGAGGGTAAGCAAAATCGTCCAGTTTTTTTCTCAGAAAAGCCAAGTCTCTTGACGATAGCTTCCTCATCGACTTTGAAAATTCTTCAGTTTCGAAAATGCGGAAATCAGACAAAGCGACCCCGCATTGATTTGGAGTCTTTTATGCCAGCTTTGATACTGCGGTTCAGAGGTTGGTTTGCTTTGATTTCCGCCATCTCGAATTCATCGACAAATCCATGTTCCTCGACGAAACGGAGAGCCGCCGTTTCAATAAAGTTGGACAAGGGGCGGTTGTCATCCTTTGCCAATCCGCAAAACCTCCGATAAACCTTTTCGTCGAGTCTCAATGTTACAGTTTTTGGCATAATTAACCTTCATTTATTTTGTGCTAATAGAATACAATCGAATACAGACGCACGCAATAGAATATTTATCTCTTTCAGGAACAACGTCCAGGATGATTCGGCTTCACCCATGGGGCTGATGAAATTTTTACGGACTATGCGAGAAACGGTTTTAGAAAGAATTCTGGATGGGGTTAGTTAAGAAGCAGCTCTTTGATTAAGAAAACACGCATGATTACAATAATAAGCATGCCAAGAAAGCACCCAATAAAGATGAGAGGATAAGCAATCCAACCTGGAACGGGAGCATTAGCGTCCCCTTTCAAATACGGTATAAATAGCATCCACTGCCACCAAGGATACCTCGTCATGTCTTTATCAAAAATCGCTCTTCTATCAATACATGTCGATAAAGGAACTAAAACCAAAAGACCAATAATCCAAATGACAGACAATGATATTACTATGCCCGCTTTGTATGGAAACTCATCGCCCATGTATTGCGACATGAATAGTCCGCAAAATGAGGATGTCAAAGTGATCCATGTTATTTTCTAGTGAACTGGCATATGGGTGCTTTGATTGACCAATTCATTAACAAAAGAGAAATACTGATTCGAATGATAAAAGTCAAAAGTTTAAGTCGGCGCAGTTAGAACATCGGTAACACATGCAGGTCAATCTTCATGGCTTCGGCTCTCCCAGATTCGACCTAAGAATTCCCTGAAACTTATGGAACTGGTCGCCCGAGAACCATCGGATCGGAAACATATGAAAGATATCATCGGACTGATAAAGAAGAATGATTCGCTTGTTCGTCTTATACTTGTGAAAGTCTTTCCAAGCCATTTTCGTTTGACCATACTTGCTCGATGCAAGAAATGAGTCCTCATAAACTTCCACCTCATAGGGCTCCTGAAGAGTTTTCTGCTGAGAAAAGATTCGGCTTGTGCGCATAGGCATCCAGACTCCGTAGGATAGAGCAAGATACAAAAGAGTTGAGAGAATGACATATGGTGTCCACCAAGCATCGCTCTCTGAAAGATTCAGAAATCCATACAGACATGCCAGAAGCAATAACCCAACGAAAAACAGCCCTGTCCAATATAAAAAAGGCCGGGGACGTAAATGCAAAAACTGCGCTTGGATATAATCTCTAGGTGTAAGTTGACATTGTAGTTTCATTCTGAGATTGACCGGGTTATTGTTAACAAAGGGGGATATACTCATTCTGAAGTAGAAAGTCAAAAAATTAAGTTGTCAGTGGCAAGTCCGTCAAAACGGCGGTGCGGGAGCACACGCCCTCCAGCCGAAAAAAAATCTGTGTATGTCTTTCGGAAGACTGCACGTATCGGTGAAATCTGTGGATGGTTCCTCATGCTACCTTTTCGGACTTGTGGAAAGGCCGTTACAAGGGCAGGCTTTGCTGGGAGAATATGCTGATGCTCATCACAAAATATCTCATCACCGCCCTCGTTATTGTTGTGGTTTCGGAAATTGCCCGCCGCACGGATCGGGTGGGTGCGTTGATTGCGGCCTTACCTTTTGTCACTGTCATGGTGATGGTGTGGTTGCATGTTGAAAGGCAGGGCACGGAAAAAATAGTCAACCACGCCTATTATACTTTCTGGTATGTCATCCCCACATTGCCGATGTTCCTTGCGATGCCGTGGTTGCTGGGGAGAGGAATATCTTTTTGGCCGGCACTGGGACTCTGTATTGTGTTGACGGTTGTCTGTTTCCTTTTGACCGCATGGATCGCCCGTTTTTTCGGGGTCACACTCATTCCCTGAATATGCCCAAGACATCGGATTTCCATTTTCATCTGCCGGAGGAATTGATCGCACAATGTCCGCCGCCGAAACGCACGGATGCGAGGATGATGGTGCTCGACCGTGCCCGCGGAACCATCACGCATGATACGGTGTCGAATTTTCCCCGTTACCTTCGCCCCGACGATCTGGTGATTCTCAACAACACAAAAGTCATCGCAGCCCGGGCATTCACTGTGGACGGGAAACTGGAGATTCTGCTGCTGGAAAAGCGTGGCGCGGGAATGTGGGAGGCTCTGGTCAAACCCGGAAAACGGGCGCGCACCGGAATGGAACTGGACTTTGGCGTGGTCAAAGCGCGGGTGGTTGAAATCGTGGACGAAGGAGCGCGGGTGCTGGAGTTCGAGCGTGAATTCGACCCCGACGAGATCGGAGTCATGCCGCTGCCGCCGTATATTCAGCGTGATTATAGCTCTCTTCCAACCCGTGGGGACAACGGCTCTATAAAAGCTGATGAGACTTCGCATGAGAATGATAGGACGGACAGGAGCCCGTGCCTCCATTCGTTCGATGAGAAGGGGTTAAGCTCTGCAAAAATGGAAACTGATTTGCACAAAATCGACAAAGAACGTTACCAGACGACTTTTGCACAAGTGTCGGGTTCCTCTGCCGCACCCACGGCGGGACTGCATTTCACACCGGAGCTGCTCGCGCAATTTGCCCATGACTTTGTGACGTTGCACGTCGGTGTGGGCACTTTTCGTCCCGTGAAAGTCGAGGATGTGACTGAGCATCGAATGCATGAGGAGCGGTATTTTATATCTGAGCAAGTTGCGCGGCGGGTCAATGCCGCGCCGAGGGTGGTGTGTGTGGGGACGACCTCGGTTCGCACCCTCGAGAGCGCGGCGGTTCCAGAGCCGTCCGGTCATCGCCCGTGGACAGTCGCGCCCACGGACTCAGACGGATGCAAGACGGACATTTTTATTTATCCGCCGTATGAATTCAAAGTCTGCGGGGCGTTGCTGACGAATTTTCATCTGCCGCAGTCCACGCTGCTGATGATGGTCAGTGCATTGGCGGGTCGCGAATTCGTCTTGCGCGCTTACGAGGAAGCCATCCGCGAAAAATACCGGTTCTTCAGCTACGGCGACTGCATGTTGATTTTGTAAAGATGGGCGGGCACGGGTGATTCGGGAAAAAATACTCTTTGAATATCCTCTATCATCAAGAACTTGACATAAACCCATATACCCATATAATAACCCATATATGAAAACCACTATGGAACTCGATGATGCTCTCCTCACGGAAGCCAAAGCGGTTGCAGCCAAGCGGCGGATGACGCTTAAAGCCATGGTGGAACACGCATTGCGGCGCGAATTAGCTCCGACTCCTGAATCCTCCAATCCCGATCCCGAAAAGTTTGAGATCGGTCCGCTCGGTTTTTTGGTGCTCAAACGAAAGCCGGGTGAAAGCATCACACATAAAAAAATTAAGGCCATTCAGAAGGCACTCGACAATGAGGAATTCCATCGAGCCATTCATCCCCGACGGTCATGATTCATCTCCTTGACATCAATGTCCTGATTGCCTTGTGCGATCCAGCTCATCCGCACGCGAAGGCAGCGCGGATTTTTTTTAGTGCCCGTCTTGCCCGTAATGGGTGGGCCACGTGTCCGCTCGTTGAAAATGGGTTTCTTCGTATTTTTGGGCATCGCCTCTATTCTGGCGGACCGGGTTCACCGGAAGCCGCCCGCCTCTTTCTCGCTGGACTCTTGGCAAGTCCGGGGCATCAGTTCTGGGGCGATGACTTGACTCTCAATGATAAGAAAATATTTCCTCAATTGCCAGCTGCCGATGGTCTCACCGATCTCTACCTTCTGGCCTTGGCGGTGAAGAATAAGGGTCGCTTTGCCACGTTTGATGCTGGAATTGACTCTTCGCTGATCCCGGGCGGTTCTGCCGCCTATCATGTCATTCAAGGATGAATGAGGCATCGTCTTTAAGATGCGGTGGTTGAATTCATAAAACAGCGGGAACATTTTTCGTGGGCCGGGAGTCTTATTCATTAACTCACAGGGGAGGAAATGAATATGCCAACGATGTTGGAACCAGAAAAACGGGATTTGTCAGAAACTCGAGGGGGAGAGCCGGTTCAGCGTCGACTGCTCCGCAAATTGCGCGGGTCGGGATTTTTTATGGGAGCCTTGGTTTTTCATTTGGCCGTATTGATCGTGCTGGGGGGAATCGTCATTATCGAGTATGTGCCGCCTCCGGATTATGGCGAAGCGAATGTTTATCTGCCTGATGAAAATGAATCACGAGAGAGGGGAGAACCAATACCGTTTGATCCTGTGACAGATGCGAATGTTGAAATTGCGGAGATGATGCAAGAGACTCACGTGACATCAACGACACCTCTGAATATGGAAAATATTATCATGTCGGATGCCGGAAGTAGCTCATTCACGATCCCTCCGCCCGGAATAGGGGCAGAAGCTTCGCTCGCGCCCGGTTTGCAGGAGTCGATCAAACAAATCACCACAGCACGACCCGTGAAACAAAATATTTCCGCTCAGTTATTGGACAAGGAGCGTCTCAATAAAATCAGGGAGCGAATTGGACAATCGGAAAACGGCAAAGGGTTCGACATCGGGCAGACGGGGCGCAACGGGGTGGGCGGTGTGCAGGCGATATTCACCTGTTACGTGGCGCGTTATGCCGGGGGCGACTGGGATCACAATGTCACGCTCTCTTCGGACGGTCAACGCATCATCTTTGGCGCGATTCCCAATCTCATGACGCAGATCACACGGTGGAACAAACGTCTCAAAGCCAATGTCGAGGCGGTGCCTCTGGATTTGTCCGACCGTGCCGCATTATTTGATTCCAAGCCCCCGGTGGCCTTTGTCTATTTCACCGGACACCGGGATTTTCGATTAACGGATACGGAAGTGGGCAATTTGCGCGAGTTCATCGTTGCGGGTGGAGTCATCTGGGGTGATGCGGGAATGCCGGGGCGGCATTCGCGTTTTGACACGGCCTTTCGCCGCGAGATGCGGCGGGTGCTGCCCGATGCGGATCAGGAATTCCAGCCCTTGGATGAGAGGCATGAAGTTTTCCAGCAGAAAGGGAGTCTGGCCAAAACCCTGCCGGGAGGAATGAATTTTTATCGCGAACCCGTCGAGGTCATGATGGTGGGCGACCAAATCGGGGTTCTTTACACGCTCAACTCTTACGGAAACCTGTGGCAAATGGCTCTGGACGAACAGGGAAAAATCCTGGAGGTTTTCGACGAGGGCACGGAGAAAAGTCCGAGTGAGACATTCACAAACCGCCTTCTCTGGCAAAGACGCGCCACCTACTACCGCAACGTGGATCAGGAGACAGTCACGCGCTCTTATCAACTCGGCATGAATATCATCGTCCACATCCTGCTCCAATACCAGGATGCCCTTGGCGGAACACGGTGATAAGCCAGCATGGGTCACGCGACTGTAACCCTGAGCAAATTGTCATCACTTTATCAAAAATAATTCCTTGTCAAAGAGCATGATTTTCGGGGAGATATGTCGCAGGAAAAAATAACGCAAGATACATTTTTACCCACAAAAAACAAAGACCGACACATGCCATCAACGCCTCCTTCCACCGGTTACGCCCTGATCCACGATGCCCGTTACAATAAAGGCTCTGCATTCACCCAAGCCGAACGTGATGCTCTCGGACTCAACGGACTTTTGCCGGACATGGTTCAATCCTTGGATGTGCAAATGGCGCGGGTGCACGCCCAGCTCGAGGTCATTGACAATGACTTGCAGAAATATCTTTTTCTCGCTGACCTGCAGAGCCGCAACCAGACTTTGTATTATGCCGTGCTCATGTCGGACCCGGCGCGGTTCATGCCTTTGGTTTATACGCCGACAGTGGGTGAGGCTTGCCAGAAATTCGACCACTTTTTCCGGGGCACACGCGGGCTTTACCTGCCGATCTCGGCGCGGGGACGGCTGAAAGAATTCATCGGTAACTGGCCCGAAAAGGATGTCCGCTTTATCGTGGTCACCGACGGGGAACGCATTCTTGGCCTCGGCGACCTCGGGGTTGGTGGCATGGGCATTCCGATCGGCAAACTCGCGCTCTACACCGCCTGCGCCGGGGTGCCGCCGCAATTTTGCCTGCCGGTGACACTGGATGTCGGAACGAATAACCACGCCCTGCAAGAGGATCCGCTCTATCTCGGACTCAAGCACGAACGTGTCCGGGGGGCGGATTACGATGCATTTATCGAGGAATTTGTGAGCACCATCCAGGAGTTTTACCCGAAATGCTGTATCCAGTGGGAGGACTTTGCGAATTTCAATGCGTACCCGATCCTGGAGCGTTACCGTGACAAAATCTGCACTTACAATGACGATATCCAGGGCACGGCGGCTGTGGCACTGGCGGGCATCTACGGTGCCTTGCGGATCAAGAAAGAAAAACTCAGGGATCAACGGTTCCTTTTCCTCGGGGGCGGTGCCGCCGCCACGGGAATTGCCGAGCTCATCAGCGAGGGGATGGCAGCGGAAGGAATGACCTTGGACGCGGCTCGGGGCAAAAATTGGCTTTTTGACGTGCAGGGTCTGGTCACCAGCGCGCGCGGCGATGTGACGGGCTTTCAGAAACCATTTGCACACGATCACCCGGTGATTACAAATTTCGTCGAGGCGATTGAAACGCTCAAGCCGACCTGTATCATCGGCGTGAGCACTGTCCCGAAACTCTTTAACCAGGCTGTCATCGGAGCGATGAGCCAGATTAATGAACGCCCGATCATATTCCCTTACTCGAATCCCACCTCGCGCTCGGAGTGCACGGCGGAAGAAGCTTACACATGGTCGGATGGCCGTGCGATTTTCGCCAGCGGCAGCCCTTTCGACCCTGTGCAATTTGCGGGGAAAACCTTTGTGCCCGGGCAGGGAAACAATGTCTACATTTTCCCCGCGATGGGACTGGCGATTTTGGCGACGAATGCATCCCGTGTGCCGCAGAAACTTTTTATCGCGGCCGCCCGTGCCGTCGCCGAGCAGGTCACCGATGAGCAGCTCGACAGCGGTCTGATCTACCCGCATCAGAGCCAGATCCTCGAGGCGTCCCTGCACACCGCCGTCCGCGTGGCGGAGCAGATTTTCGACGGCGGACTGGCGCGTGTGCCTCGTCCCGCTGATGTCGATGCGTTCGTGCGGGGATTTGCCTACCGCCCCGTTTATTCCAATTACGTTTAACCCCCTACCCCCCCGCCTCCCTATGACCACATCCCCATCCACCACACTCGGCGGTTATCTCGCCACACGCCTCGCCCAAGCCGGACTCCGCGATTTTTTCGGAGTGCCGGGCGACTACACGCTCGTGCTGCTCGATGAGCTCATCAAAAACCCGGACTTGCGCATGATCAGTTGTTGCAATGAACTCAATGCGGGTTATGCCGCGGACGGTTATGCCCGCGTGCAGGGTTTCGGCATGGTCACCGTCACCTACATGGTCGGCGGACTCAGTGTCATCAATGCCGTGGCGGGATCCTACTCCGACGACCTGCCCGTGCTGGTCGTCTCCGGCGGGCCGAACTCCAATGACGAAGCTGCCCACCACCTGCTCCACCACACGATCGGCGAGAAGGAACTCTACCAGTCGAGCGAATGTTTCAAGCCCGTGGTGCGAAAAGCGATTGTCATCCGTCATTTTGATGACGCCACCGCAAAAATCGACGAAGCTCTCACCACTTGTTTGCGCGACCGCAAACCCGTTTACCTCGAGATCGCCTGCAATCTCGCTGCCGCAAAAGTCCCGGCACCCGGACCATTGGTTTTTCCGCCCGCCGCTGGAAAGAGTGACTCCTCCAGTCTCACCGCCGCTGTCGATGCCGCCGTCGCCCACCTTGGACACTCGGTCAAACCAGTGCTGCTGGCGGGGGTCAAACTCGCTTGCACGGGTGCGCGCGAGCCTTTTGCAAAACTCGCGGACGCGCTGGGCTGCGCCGTCGCAGTGATGCCCAATGCCAAGGGGCTATTTCCGGAGAGTCATCCGGGATTCACCGGCACTTACTGGGGCGAGGTCAGCAGCCCTGATTGCGCCGAGATCATCGAGTCCAGCGACTGCCAGATTTTCGCCGGACCGATTTTTAATGACTACACCACCACGGGATGGACTGCGCTTATCAACCATGCGAAATCCATCACCGCCGACCCCGACACCGTGACGGTGGCCGGTGTGCCCTTTTTCAATGTGCGGCTCGCCGATTTTCTGGAGGCACTCGCCGCCCGCGCCCCGAAAAAAGATGCGTCTTTGGTGGCGTTCAAACGTTTACACGAGAAACCCACAGCCGTGATCCCCGCCTCGGAGGACTCCCCGCTGTCCCTGCGCGAATTGCGCGCGCATGTGCAGGCACTCGTCGGAGCGGACACGCATCTGGTCGTGGAAACCGGTGACTCATGGTTCAATGGCCAGAAACTGACATTGCCCGACGGTGCGGGTTACCACTTCCAGATGCAGTATGGCTCCATCGGCTGGTCGACCGGGGCGACCCTTGGTGTGAGTCTCGCAGCGGGCGCGCACAAACGCGTGATCGCCATGATCGGGGATGGCTCGTTTCAGCTCACCGCTCAAGAGGTCTCGACCATGATCCGTTATCAGGCCAATCCGATTATTTTCCTGCTCAATAACCGTGGTTACACCATCGAGGTCGAGATTCATGACGGTCCCTACAACAATATCAAGAATTGGGATTACGCCGGATTGGTGGGCGTCTTCAACGCCGGGGAAGGCAATGGCTTGGGACTGCGCGCGACGACCAGTGCGGAACTCGCCTCAGCCATCGACAAAGCCAAAAAACATGATGGCTTGGTTTTGATTGAATGCGCCCTGGATCGCGACGATTGCACGAAGGAACTCCTGGAATGGGGCAGCCGCGTCGCCAAGGCGAACTCCCGCCCGCCCGCGAACCTGGGCTGACTTATTGCTCTCTCTTAGTATTTGGGCAATTTGTATTGGAAAAATGTGGAGGGGACAATGACGCCGAGGATCAGGCACAGCACGATTGACAGGGCGGTCATCAGATTGTGCGCTGACGTGATCAGCAGAGGAAAGGACGGGACAGTGGTCACGGTGAACTCATACAACCCGCGCAGGCTCTCGATGGCGTAGTAGCCGGGGATCATCGGCAGCACACAAATGATGGACAGTGATGTGAGGGATTGTCTCATGCGGTGGGTGGCCAGCAGGATGAAAATCGTGCTCGCCATTGCCGCCAGAAGCGTGGCGGGGACAAGCTCTAGTCCTGCGCCGGTGAGTATAGCACGGCTCAACCGCGCCAGCATTCCTCCCGCCGCGCAAGTGAGCAAAATGCTCCAGGTGCCATTAAAGAGAATGACCAGCGACGCGGCGGCGATAGCTCCGGCACATGCGGGAAGGATGTAAGCGCCGAGTCCGTGAATCTGATACTGTGTGATGGTCGCTGCCGCCGTCCCGAGCAGGAAAAAGGGCGCGGCGATGCCCAGCGCAATAGCGACCAGCACGGCAAAGGAAAATGTCATCCGGGCAATCCCGATCGCCACATGGTTGCTGACGATGTCCATGCCCCCGACGATGAGGGGAACCCCCGCGACCAAAAAGAGAACCGGCGCCAATGTCGTGAGCGCAACCGTCGTGGTGGGCATCAAAAGGCTGCAACCCGCCGCGACAAATGTGCCCGCCAATGACATGAGAAAAACTTTCTGAAGAAAATCAACTTTCACATGCGCCAGACGCAGCCGCGTCAGGAAAATCGCCAGTCCCCCGAAAAAACTCCCCGCCCATCCGACCGGGTCGCCGCCATTGAGCAGGCAATAAGACGCGCTGACTGCGCCGCAGGCCAGGGCTGTGGGCAAATTGCCCCAGAGAGGCGGGGCGGATTGAATCGCCTCCAGCCGTTTTTTGATTTCCGACACCGGCAGCGTTTCCCGGTCAAGACCGCGGAGCAATTTGCTCACCGCCAGCAGGGCGCTGATATTGAGTCCGCTGACATCGCGGCGGCCGTCGATTTTGGTGCGGAACCCCTGCCCGTCATTGACCGTGATGGACAAGGCGTCGTAGGTCACCAGCACATGCGCCTCCCCGGCATTGAGACGTGAGACAAGTTGCGCGATGGAGTCTGTAATCCGGCGGGTGGAGGCGCCCGAGACAAACAGGATGCGTCCCAAAAGCAGGCACACATCCACAAGCTCCGCGGGAGTCACCGGGAGATGATCAGAGTTTTTCGGGGAAGGATGCTCATTCATGAATGTGGAAGAACCCGGGTCTTTCTTTAGTTGTGAGGCTCCTGGAATACAAACCATTTTTGTATGACTGAGTGGAAAACGGGATTTTGCTGAAGCGCCTCCCTCCGCGAGAGAAAGAGCTAACACTTTGCCAGCGTCATGCAATGCGCCTGCACGGCCTTCTGCCACGGGCGCAATTTGCGCGCGGTGAGGCGTTCGTATTTCGACGTGTCGAGCCGGGTGTCGGGGGGGCGGACGGCGGCAAATTGCCTCATTTCAGCCAGCGTGATGGGTTCGATCCGCCCGCAGCGCACATCCATGCCGAGGTCTTGGGCGGTGCGCCAGATTTCTTTGGCGTAATCAATCCAGGAAGCTCCACCGGAATTGCTCATGTGCAGGATGCCGGAGGGTTTGAGGTCGAAAATGGGCCGAATCGCCTCGGCAAAATCCCGTGTGTAAGTCGGGCTGGAGGCTTTGTCCGAAACAATTTGCATCGTGTCGCGGGTTTGCACGCCTTTCCAGACGTATTCGAAAAAACCCGGTTTTCCCGGCCCGAAAACCCAAGCCACCCTTGCGATCAAAGCACCGGGATTGCGGTCGAGCACACCTTCCTCAGCGGCGATTTTGGACTCCCCGTAGATGGAAACGGCTTTGGTCGCGTCATCCTCGGTGTAGGGCGCGCCTTTGAGTCCGTCGAAAACGTAGTCGGTGCTGATATGGATGAAATACGCCTCGAAAAGCCGGCACAACCCCGCAAGTTGCGCCGGGGCTTTGGCATTGACGGCGAATGCCTCCTCCCGGTGCGATTCGCACCAGTCCACATTGGTCGCGGCGGCGCAATTGACCACCATGTCCGGCTTGATCCGTTCGAAGACCCCGCGCAATTTGCGCGCGTCGGTGATGTCCAGCTCCGCGCGGTTGAATCCGAAGATTTCAAATTCATCCGCCCCGAAAGAAGCGACCAAATCCGTGCCCAGCCGTCCTCCGCCTCCTGTGATAAGAATTTTTTTCGGCATAAGAATCATCATGAAGTCAGAGCATGACGAAGCAAATGAATTTTTTGAGATAAAAAAACGCCTGCTGAATGCAGGCGCTTTTTCAGGAAAAATTCCAAAGCTGATTCAATTAGAAAGCGACTTTGACCCCGCCTTTGAGGCCTTGGGCAAAGAAGGAGTCTTGACCGGCTTGAACATCGTAACGGCCGAAGAGCATGATCCAGTCTTCCCACCAGACATTGACCCCCACACCGATTAAGGCGCTGTCACGCTCCGGTTTGGTGGTGTCCACCACGAAACTGCCCACCGCCGCATCCGAGAAGGATGCCGTGATGCCACGGCTGTCATCGAGGAATTCATGCTGCCAAGCCGCTGACAGACTCGGACGAATCGTGACGCTTTTGATTTTGGCTGTGTAGCTAACCGCTCCGCCGAGTTTCGTGCGGAAAGAGTCAACCTCCTGGCGGCCGACATTAAGGCTTAATGCTCCGGCACCCGTTTCTGTAAAGGGATCCATGTCCAGATTCACATACTGCATTCCCAAGTAAGGACCGAAAACAAAGCCGCCCGATTTCCAATCGTGACCCACTGTCAGAGAGCCGACGATTTGCTGGCCATCCGTATGACCGCCGGCTTGACGATTCAAACCGCCAAAGGATATGCCCCGTGTCTGGGACAACTCATTCCACCCGTAGCTGAAAAGCCCGTCCACATAAAGGCCTTCCTGATTCCAAGAGGCATAGATCGCAGGGGCATATGTGCTGACATCCAAAGAGTCATTTGTGGAAAAGTCCGCTTCAGTCTGTCCGTAAGAGAACATCAGTCCCACGACCAGATTCTCCAAAAATCGGTAATCGACGCCCAAAGTGAATCCTTTGGTCGTGTAGTCGATATCTTGTGGAATCCCCGGAACAGCATTTTGCTCGGCGAGAATTAAATCACCACTGACAAAACCGCCGAGTTTTTTGACAGGGGCTTTGACCCGGGAGACAACAGGGGTCGAAGGAGCATCAGACATGGTTTTGCTCACATCGCCGACACCCGCAAAAAGATTTTCAAACGCCAAATCTTTGTCGAGCAGGCTTAACCCGCTGAAATCAAACCCTGAAGAACCAGCCCGGGCATTCGAGAGGTAACCCGCGATGTCCTGGCCTGTAAACGCCGCATGATTCAGCAAAACCGACGAAAAGAGCTCATATCTTTGCGGGCTCAATTGATCCATCGCATTGGCAATGTCCGTTGTGCCGTCCAAGGTTTTGAATAAATCAATGATGTCTGTGCCGGGCAACGAATTGATATTGTCCAGGGCGCGAGCCACAGCTCTTTGGTTCCCTGTCGAAACACGAGACTCATAAGAGGAAGTCGTGACATTGCGATTTTCAATATTTTGCCAGCTGTAGGTGATTCCACGAAAGACCACGCTGCCTGTGGCCCCTTGAGCGGCGACAGCGGCTTGAAGCTGAGAACCCAGATCGGAGGACACACCGGTAAAATTAAAATTCAGCGTGTCACCTGCGCCGCCTTGGCCATTGATCACACCTGCGCCGCCTCCTGCCAGCAAACGGGCCCAGTTGCCAATATTAATCGTGTCATTGCCCGCACCGGTTTGGATCAAGTCGCCGGCATCCGGACGGGTGATCGTCGCATAGGAAATACTCAATGTGTCCGCTCCCCCTGCAAAATCAATGGCCACACCGCTGGAAGTCCTTTGAATCAGTCCGCCGGTGATATTGACTGTTCCTGCGGCATTATTGACGACAATCGCTTGGTTTTGGGCGGTGATATTGCCCGAGCTGTTCAGTGTGCCGCCATTCTGCAAAACGATGCCTTGGATACCTTGGATCAGACTTCCTGAGTGAGTAATTGTTCCCCCTCCTGCCAGCCGTAAGGCTTGGCCTGTGGTTGAGATGACAGTCCCCGAATTATTGATTGTTCCACCCCCGGCGACCTGTATCCCGTTGTCCTGGGCATTAATTGTTCCCGTATTAATGGCGGCGCCGCCCCCCGCAATTTGAATGCCCATATTGGCGGTAGAGGTGATGGTTCCTGAGTTGTTGACCGTGCCGCCCCCCTGCACATGGATTCCCTGTCCGCCCGAGGTGATTGTTCCCGAGTTGTTGGCCGTGCCGCCTCCTTGAATGTGTATTCCCTGATTGGCCGAAGTGATCGTGCCGGAATTTGTGGCGGTTCCCCCTCCATTGATATGGATGCCCCGTTCAGCCGTGGAAGTGATGACACCCCTGTTGACGGCTGTGCCACCACTTTGCATGTGAATGCCTTGATTCTGCGCGGTGATCGCGCCGAGATTCACCGCTGTCCCGGCTGTTGAAGCGTTGTCAAAGCGGATGCCGCGTTCGGCCGTAGAGATAATCGTTCCGGAGTTTGTGATGAAGCTGGTTCCAGCCCCGATCCGAACCCCTGTTCCGGTAGTGTTCACAATCGCCGTTGCCTCTGTGGTAATCGTGTAATTGCCGGCAATATTGTCCACACGCAGGCCGCGCGGGATATTTCCCACACCATTGATCGTGGTCTGTCCCGCGAGGGCCACAGCTGGATCGACGGCATTATTCGCACCGACCCAATTTTGGGCTTGTAATGGTAGTAATAGACAAATCGTCGCAAAGGCAACAGGCAGAGAACATATCATTTTGATCATAGGAAATATCCTTTAAAATTAATCTCGCAGTATAGCGATTTATTCACTAAGTCAAGGGTTCAATCACCATTGATTACTTAAAATAAAAATTTAATTATTGACAGATACGAATTATTTTCTCCCACAACTGGAGATCGACAGACAAGGCTATTTCATTTAATCCCCGCGCAATTTGCGCGCGTCGGTGATGTCCAGCTCCGCGCGGTTGAACCCGAATAGGTCGAATTCATCCGGCGAAAAAGAGGAGACCAGATCGCTTCCCAACCTTCCAGCGGCACCCAGAATGATTATTTTTTTCATGGATAACGATAAAGTGTATTTGGCCAAACATCGTCAAATAACGAAAGAAAACATGCTGTGTCCATGTTTATTTTTTTTATCGGGCCTCCGTTTTTTATATACGGCGGGTGTGAATTCTGCTTTTCTCCCTTGGAAACCAAACCGTCACAATCAATTCGAACATCCTTATGTTTGCAAAATCCACCCGCATATTGCTCATCTGCCTGACATTTTTTTCCGGCATCCAACTCCAAGCCGCCACAGGCGCTTGGACAAACTCCGCCGGGGGCAACTGGGGAACCACCGCCAACTGGTCGCCGAACACCACTCCCGATGGCATTTTCCAACAGGCGTTTTTCACCAATAACCTGGGGGCGGGTTCGATCGCGGTCAATCTTGAGGCGGCGCGAACCATCAACCGCATGACATTTTAGGGCAACACCGCCTACACATTTTCCGGCAGCACCATTACACTTTCCGGTCTCAATCGCGAAGTGTTGAATAACTCCACCGCGCAAATTATCTTTAACAACAATCTTTCCCTTGGCGCACTTTTGCCCATCGTCTTTAATGGCACAGGCACAACAACGGTCAATGGTGCGGTGGTGGGAGGCTTGACGGGCTTGACCAAAAACGGTGCTGGCACAGTCATTCTCAATGGGACGAACACATTTGGCGGCCCCCTCACGATCAATGCGGGGACGGTGCAAACAACAACTTTCGGAATCCCGAATAATGTCGCGCTCAGTGGCGGACACCTTCTGATCCAGCAGGCATTTGATGGAACCATCTCAAACAACATTACCGGCAATGGTTCATTCACAAAAGACGGCGCGGGCACAGTGACCATCACGGGCGCAAAAACTTTCACCGGATCCATCACAAACAACGGCGGCACGATTCGCATCTCCGCCAATAACAATCTCGGCAACGCAGCCAATGCCCCCGTTCTCAATAACGGTTCAACCCTCCAGACGACAGCGACATTCACCTCCGCCCGCAACTTTACAATGGGCACAGGCGGCGGCGGAATTTTCAGCACGGACGCAGGAACGACCCTCACACTCAATGGTGTGATCAGCGGCGCGGGCGCCTTGCAAAAGAATGGCACGGGCACACTGGCTCTGGGAGGCGCGAATACTTTCACCGGTCCCCTGACAATCAACGCGGGCACACTCACAGCCAATGGCGGTGCGGCCATCGCCGACACAGTCGCTGTGACGGTGAATGCCGGCGGCACATTGAATCTCGGAGCCAGTGAGACGATTGGTTCCCTCGCCGGAGCGGGTGATGTCACCCTCGGCGCCAATACCCTCACGACGGGCGGGGACAACACCTCCACAACATTCAGCGGTGTGATGAGCGGCACAGGCGCCCTGGTCAAAAACGGCACTGGCACCATGATTTTGTCAGGGGCGAACAATTATTCGGGCGGAACAACGGTCAATGCCGGAACCCTCCAAGGCACGACAACGAGTTTGCAGGGCAACATCGTCAATGACGCCACAGTCGAATTCAACCAAGCGGGTGATGGCACATACGCGGGAGCCATGAGCGGCACAGGCGCCTTGATCAAAAACGGTGCGGGTGCGGTGACTTTGACAGGGGCGAATATCTATTCTGGCAACACCACAATCAATGGTGGCGCAATTATCGCCGGAGCGGCCAATGTCTTCAGTCCGAATTCCGATGTCACCGTCGCGGCGGCAGGCATCTATTCCCTGAATAATTTCAATCAAACCATTCAGAACCTTGTCAATAACGGCACGGTGACGCTTGGAACAGCCCAATTGACGGCCAATAATTACAGTGGCAACGGCGTGCTGGGCATCACCTTCAACAGCCTGACATCATTTGGCAGCATTTCTGCGACCACAGCGAATATTTCTGGAACCACCCTCAATGTCACTCTCAACTTTCTTCCGGCTTTCGGTGATACTTTCGAGGTCGTGACAACAACAGGCGGAGTAACGGGGCAATTTGCCGCATTTACAGGAGCGGCTGTCACATTCAGCCAAATCAACAACGGAAACAGTTTGATTCTGAAATTCGAGGGAATCAATGATTTCACGCAATTTGCCATTACCCCGAACCAAAAAGCTGTGGCGGGAGCCTTGGACTTTGTCCGTCCGAATGCCACTGGTGACATGGCGACAATTATCCTCGCCCTGAACAATATGAGCGCGGAGCAATTGCCCGTGGCCTTTGACCAGATTTCGCCGATTCAATATGCCTCCCTTCCGGCATTCAGTTTTTCCTACGCGAATGTGCAGTTCCTGAACATGGGTTCGCGTTTTGCGGAGATTCGCCAAGGACGCCGCGGGTTCAGCGGGAATAATGTCAGCCTGTATGACAACAACGGACGCTTGAAACTGCCCCGTGACGGTTACTTTGCCGGAACCGATCTGGTTCCTGTCTCCGCGGTCAGGGCGGCGGAACGTTTTGCCAACACCCCTGACAATCCCTGGGGTTTCTTTGCCTCGGGCTCGGGCACATTCGGTGACCAGAAGAGTGTGACCAGCGCGGCGGGACTCCAGCCCGGATATGATTTCACCACAGCGGGCATGACCCTCGGTGCGGATTATCAATTCGGCCAGAATTTCGTTCTGGGTCTTTACGGCGGATATGCCTCCGGCAGCACCACCTTGGACGGCAATGGCAGCACAGTGAGTGCCAACAGTGGCCGTTTCGGTCTGTATGCGACATACTTCACCGGCGGCTTTTATGCCAATGGCTCTGTCGGCGGGGCGTATAACTCTTACGAGAGTGAACGCCGCATTATTTTCCCCGGCATTGACCGCAAAGCCACCGCCTCCCCCGACGGGTATGAATTCAACACCTCCGGCGGATTGGGTTACGACTTCACCGTTGGCAAATTCACCCTCGGCCCTTCGGCCTCGGTGCAATACAACCGCGTGGAAGTCAATTCCTTCACCGAAAACAATGCGGGCGCCTTGAATCTCGCGCTGAACAGCCAAACGGCGGAATCCCTCCGTTCCTATGTGGGCGGACGCGCCGCTTACACTTGGGAAGTGGGCAAGATCACCCTGCTGCCCGAGGTGGCGGCATTCTGGCAACGCGAATATCTCGATGATGCCCGCACGATCAACGCGCAATTTGCGGGGGTCGGCGGAAGCTCCTTCGGAGTGCAGACAGCGCAGGCGGGGCGCAATGGCGCGCTGGTGTCCGCCGGTGTGTCGGCATTCTGGACGGAGAAATTCTCCACCTACATCAATTACGGTGGGGAGCTCGGACGCTCGGATTACACCTCGCACTCGATCATGGGCGGGTTCCGCTACGAATTCTAGATGGTGCGGAATCATGGATTTTCTGTAAGGCCCGTGTCCCCACGGGCCTCCTCAAAAAGAAATTAAGACAGTCTAATACCAATTACGAATAACAACTGGTGTCTATTTTTCTACGCCTGAACTCGAGTGGAGGGTCGAGTTCCCACGAGACCATGGTTTGCACCGGGGTGGCGGCGCAGGAGCTTCGCCCTCCAAAGTGTGAAAAGAGTTTATGATGGTTCTCATTCATAAAGGGGATAAGAAGCCGCAGCTTCATCATAAACAATTTGCCACAGCCGGAACTCCACCGCTCCGGCTGTTTCTTTGAGCCCGCAAGCAATTTGCTCTGGGGTGGGAAGCGGGGATTCGCTGACCGGGCCGCCCGGATACTCCGGGCGCAATTTGCACGCGATGGCCCAGCACGCCCACGCCCGCCACTGCCGCAATTTGCTCCCGCGAACCCGTGTGGCGAGGTGTTCATAATGAATGCGGGGATTGCCGCCGAGTTCACGGGCAGTGGCGGCATTGAGTATCCATGCGACGACTGCATAGGGGACAGGCCAGGGTTTGAGCGGGTCAGAGAGAGTCACTGACATGGCGCGGTCGAGCAGGAGCAGGGCGCGCCCGGCTTTCGACTCCCGGACAAGCCTGTGTGCGAGTTGCAACGCCGCCATGTAAAAGGCTTCATTCCGGAGCAGCCCAAATTTCAAAAGGGCACCGTGAACGATTGATTCATGGGGCTCGGGAAGAACTTCACATTCAAAATGGCGCAGATAAGTGGAGGGGGAAGTGGGCATTGTTCTTTGATCAGCTTGAGAATTTATCCTTTTTGCAATCGGGAGTAAAGACTCCAGCCCAAGAATCATTTTACATGGCGGGACTTGATTTTCAAAAAGCCAGGGTCTAGCTTTGGAATTGAAGCCTATGTCCACCTGGTCAGGAGCATCCTATTCACAAAACCCGTTCGGCTGGGAAACTCTCCGCCGCAGTGGCGCTTTCCGGTTGATGATGATTAATCTGGCGGCTTTTTTGGTGGTGTCGATATTGTTGCTGGCAAATTTTCAGAATGCGGTGGAATCCCTCGGGCTCTCTGTGATTGGTCTGACCGAAGGCAAACTCTGGCAACCGTTCACCTTTTCGCTCATCCACCAAAATCCGATCTGGCTGGCCATAAGCCTGCTGATGCTCTGGCTTTTTGCGCCGTCACTCGAGCAGCATGTCGGGCGGATCCACCTCTACGGGATTTACATCTCCGGTGTGCTTTGCGGGGCGGGTCTTTTCCTGCTGGTCACACTGGTGTCCGGACGTGCGGGCAGCATCGCTCTCGGCTCGACTTGTGCGACCTCAGCGGTCTTCATGGCGTTTGTCGCGCTGTATCCGAATGTCCAATTTCTTTTCGGCATCCGGGCCAAATACTGGGCGATGGTGGCGGCAGCGATTTCCCTGTGGTTTTTGAGCGGTTCATTGCACCAGCTCCTGCCGTTGGGCGGGATGCTTGCCGGTCTGGTCTATGTGAAATGGCTCAGTGCGGAGACGGCGGCCTCATTCCTGAATCGCAATCTTGGTGCCATCGTCGCCAAAGTCTCCGCAGGACGTGAACGCCAAGCCTATGCGGAACAACAAAGCTCCCCGGAAACATCGCCCGTGCATTTCATCACCAAGGAAGTCGATCCCATCCTCGACAAAATCTCGAAACACGGCATGCAGAGTCTGACCTCCGAGGAAAAACGCATTCTCGAAAAAGCCAGCCGGAAACTGGGGCGCTGAGTTTCTGCTGGTGTCACAGGTCACGGGCGTGGACGTAAGCTTTTCTGGCCCAGAAGGGGACATCGACTGTGGGCCAATCACTGTCGGGCAGGTGATGAACCACGGACACCCATTCCTCGCCGCATTCCGGAAGGTACTCTGCACCTGTTTGCAAAGCGCGTTCTTTCATTCTGGGGTCGAGTCGGAATGCGATTGTATGCATGCCAGCGGCAAATCCGAATATGACTCCTTTTGTGGAGGCGACGACGGAGCGATAGCTTTGCCAATCGGGGCAGAAGAGCTGGACATCTCCGAGTGGCTTCACCGCGCTTGTCAACACCTCAGCGATGTCAGAGTGTGCGGAGAGTTTTTCAATATAGCGTAACACTGCGGCATTCGAAGGGATGACCAATTCTGGAGGAACAGGATACGACATATTTTGCCCAACAAAATGGTCACATCAGGATAAAACCCTTTCAAAACCGTTTGGGGATGGAGCCGCGTTCTTTGATAGTGGGATTGATTTTTTCGCGGAGGACGGGTTCTTTGTCGAGGAGGTCGCGCTCGCGTTGTTTCTCGTCTTCGGGGCGTGCGTCGCGTTTGGCTTTTTCCTCGGCTTCCTTTTTGCGTTCCTCCGGAAATTGACGGTCAATCTCGCGCCAGCGTGTTTTGGGGCTTTTCGCCGCGTCACCGTGGAAGCGTTTGTAAGGGTCGTAGGGCATCGTGCGCTGTTCATCGGTTTCCCGCCAGATCACCGTCTCCGTGCCATCCTCATTTTTGATTTTTTCGTCGCGGTTGTACTGGAATTCCCTCGCCGCCTCTCCAGGGGGTTTGGAGGATTCATCCGAGGGAAGACTCGGAGCCGCTTGTGCCGGCGTTTGTGCTTGAGGCTCCGGCGACGCCGCAAAAATAGTCACTGTCAGGCAAAAGAAAATTACGGGTAAAAATCGCATGAAGTGATCTAACCACACGGTACTCGAAAACTCAAACCCCATTTTGGAGAAGAGCGGTTCCCTTGAAAAAAACCGGTATCCAGCTCACACATCAACGATCTGATAACGTATCAGACAATTTGCCCATTGCAGAACACAGGGTTAAGGCTTGCCATTTTTATAACTTCAAGTTAAAGTTGAACAAATATGAAAACAGTGACCATGTTAGAATTTCGCCGGAACACGGCCGGGGTTCTTAAACGATTGGGTCAAGGTGAACCTTTCATTCTTTCCCATCGAGGCAAGCCAGTTGCCCGGTTTGAGCCAATCATGGATAAAGATGCTTCCCTACAGCCCGATGACCCAGCCTTGAACCTTTCGGGTTTTGCCGTGGAGGGACCGGGTGGAAAATTCACCAGTAAAGACGCGGACAAATTGCTCTATGGCGGCAAATGATCTTTTTATCGATAGCTCCGGATTCTATGCTGCGCTGAATACCCGTGACAGCAGCCACAAAATGGCGGCGACAATCATCACGCGCACGGTTAAATCCGGGGGTAAACTCATTTTCACCGACTATATCATCACTGAATCCTTGAATTTAGCGGTCGCCCGCCGCGGACATCATGTGGCGGAACGTATGTTGGATTTTTTAGAGCAAAGCCGGGCATGGCAAAAGGTTTCTGTAGACGAAAACTATTTCAAAGAGGCGATTGATTATTTCAGGAAGCATACGGATAAAGATTATTCATTTACCGATTGCACTTCTTTTATAGTCATGAAGTCATTACGGATTAACGATGCACTCACCGATGATCATCATTTCCGACAAGCCGGGTTTCAACCCCTTCTGAAAATGTAATAAGCATCTGTTTTTCTACACAAAACCCTATGAAGGTGAGCAGGCTCAGGGTGTGCACTCTTTAGCTTTTGAGAGACTCATTGACATTCATGAGCTTGCGGGACAGGTCGAGGGCGAGATTGCGAAAGACGATCATGCCCAGATGGGGTTCAGTGCCGATAATGCGGTCGAAATGGAGGCGTTGGATAATGAGCAAAATGCTATTGTCCTCGGCGATGGTCGTGGCGGTGCGCGGCAGTTGATTCAGGAAAGCGATTTCACCAAAAGTATCTCCGGCACCGAGAGTAGCGACTTTGGTGCGAGTACCTTCCTTGTCGATGTAGACACCGATTTTGCCTCGCATGATGACGTAGAGTTCATCATTGGACGAACCAATCTCGAAGACCGCTTCGTCCTTGCGGAAAAGTTTTTGTTTAAAAAGTTTGGAGAGATGCTTGACCTCGACATCGGAGAGACCGTGGAAAATGGTCAGGTCTTTGAGGAGCTTGATAATCGCCATCTCCATGCGCAGGTCGGAGAAAACCTTGTCAATACGGCGTGCGGTTTCATCCGGATCAGGCAGCTCGAACATGAGAGCGAGTTCTTTAAATTGGTGATGTAGCTCAGTGATGTCTTGATCGGTACGGTCGTGTGTGACCGCGAGCCATGCACCCTCATACGCCGGGCGCAGGGGACTGAGCTCGCTCAAGACGACCGAGACAGCGGACACGATACGACCTTCGTCCTCGGCAATCAGAATGAGGCAATTGTACGAGAAGAAACTGCCAAAAGGAGAATTTCCGCCGTACACCTCATAAAAGATGTCCCGGATCGGTTCGGCATCACGCCTTTCTGCTACTCTGATAGTTGCTGGCATCGAGTGGAGAATTTACCCAGAAAAACGGAAATACTGCCAGAAAATTTTCTATAAAATCGGTTTCCACCGGAGCATCCACTGGAAAAATGTGTAATATGCCCAAAGCTGATGCCCACAATCGTTTTGCCGTCGCTGATGGATTCGATAAATATTTTCGATCACTTGATAGTCGAGAAATCCCGCGCAATTTGCGCGGGTGGCTTCGAGTGAATCGAGGAAGGAAGT
>CAYTAI010000025.1:38490-38848 GCA_964435715.1 uncultured Verrucomicrobiota bacterium
GGACGTAACGGTCGAGCAATTTGCGCAGGAGCAATTTGCCCCGGCCGGGGCGCAGGAGCAATTTGTCATCGAGGCGGAAACTCCACTCCACCAGCCGGTGGTCGAGGAAAGGAATGCGGGACTCGAGCGAGACGGACATGGAGGCGCGATCGACTTTGGTGAGAATGTCGAAAGGCAGGTAGTGACAAAAATCGTGGAGCATCATTTTCCGGGACAAGGAAAGGGTTTTCCCGGGCGCGAGCAAATGGCTCTGCGCGCGGGCAAATTGTTTGAGCGGGTGTTGGTCGCGGCGGCAGACGGACAGATGGGATTGGAACTGCTCGGTGGGTTCGGTGGCCATGATCGCGGCGAGGCGGTG
>CAYTAI010000026.1:0-6314 GCA_964435715.1 uncultured Verrucomicrobiota bacterium
TACACTCTTGCCCGCACTCTCCCGTTCTTTAATGAATTCATCGTCCGCAACCCTGCAAAAGTGCCTGTCTCCGCGAGCTCCTCACAGAGCCGGACGGCATCGACAGGGAGGCGGACGATGAATTCATTAAAGAACGGGAGAGTGCGGGCAAGTTGCGAGACGCTGAACCCGTCGAGCCGCGCAATTTGCGCGGCGGCGTAATGGCTGAGGCGGACATTGAGCCCGCCCACCTCTTGAATCCCTTTGCGTCCGAGCATGCAGAGGTAGATGGTGGCGCGCAGTGCCATGAGAGACTGGTTCGTGCAAATATTTGACGTGGCTTTTTCGCGGCGGATATGTTGTTCCCGCGCTTGGAGTGTCAGACAATAGCCCAAGTCCCCGCATGTGTCCGCGGTGCGTCCGACGAGGCGGCCGGGGATTTTGTGGACAAATTGCTTTGAGCAAGTGAAAAAGCCGAGGTAAGGACCACCGAAAGAAACGGGGATGCCGAGGGGTTGACCTTCCCCCACGCAAATGTCCGCGCCGTATTGACCGGGGGGCTTGAGCAGACCCAGGCTCAAAGGATTGACCACGGCGACAAAGACGGCTCCATTGGATTTGATCACCGGGGCAAATTGCTCCATCTCCTCGATGGTTCCGAAAAAATTCGGGGATTGTACAAATACCGCAGCGGTTTTGTCATCGATGAGAGCCGCGAGAGCCTCAGGATCGGTTCGCCCGTCTTTCTCAGGGATGATGACAATCTCCGCATCAACGGGCTCGAGATATGTCCTGATGACCTGGATGTATTCGGGATGGATGGCGGCGGACACGAGCAATTTGCTCCGGGCGGCATCCATATTCAGCGCGAGAAAAGCCGCTTCACCGAGTGCGGAAGCTCCATCATAGAGCGAGGCATTGGACACCTCCATGCCGGTGAGCGCGCACATCAAGCTCTGGTACTCATAGATCACCTGCAAGGTTCCCTGGCTCGCCTCCGCTTGGTAAGGTGTGTAAGCGGTGTAAAACTCCCCCCGCCCAGCAAGGTAATCGACCACGGAAGGAATAAAGTGGTCATAGGCGCCGCCCCCGAGAAAACTCATGTATTCGTCCACCGGACAGTTCTGTGAAGCAATTTGTTTCATCTCGCGGGTGAGCTCGAGCTCGGTCAGCGGAGCTGGGAGATTCGTCTCGGGGAACCGGAGCTTTGCGGGGATATTCGCAATCAGGTCATCAAAGGAATTGTGTCCGCAAACGCGGATCATTTCATCGAGGTCGTGGTCGGAATTCGGAATGTAATCCATAGGACACGGGTGGATTAACCGCCGATTTGAGCCTTGTAGTCCGCGGCGGATTTCAGGCTGACGGTCTCCGCGCTGTCGGAGAGTTTGATTTTGAAAATCCATCCTTTGCCATAAGGATCGGCATTCACGTCGGCGGGATTGTCAGGCAGGGACGCATTCACCTCGACAATCTCACCGGACACGGGCGAGTAAATGTCCGAGGCCGCCTTCACAGACTCAATGACCGCCACAGGGGAACCTTTCGCCACCACAGCACCCGCTTTGGGGAGCTCCACATAGACAACATCGGTGAGCTCATGCTGAGCGTGGTCGGTAATGCCCACAGTGCCGAGGTCGCCGTCGATTTTGAGCCATTCGTGGGATTCCGCGTAGAGGAGGTTTTCGTGGATTTGGGACATAGCTGGGAGGTGTGAATCGTATTTTGGTTATTTTTTTAAAAAAGGTTTTTTGACGATTTGAGCCGGGATCATCCGGTCTCTGATTTGGATTTCAATGGTCAGCCCCGGTCGGGACGAGGGTCCCTCTACATAAGCAAGTCCGATGCCTTTTTTCAAGCTGGGCGAGAGGGAGCCACTGGTGACGACACCGATTTCACGTCCCTCGGCAAAGACTTTGTAATGTGACCGCGGCGGAGGTGCTTTGGCGTCGAGGATTTCAAAAGCGACGAGTTTGGAAGGTGGAAAAGTGACTTTGTGCGCTTCGAGAGTGAGTCGACCGATGAAATCTGTTTTCTCGAGAGCGACAAAATATCCAAGGCCTGCCTCAATCGGTGATCTCTCCGGGCAAAGGTCATTTCCATTGAGGGGGTAACACGCCTCCAAACGCAAAGTGTCCCGGCAACCGAGCCCGCATGGAGTGAACCCCGCATCCAAAAAAGCATTCCATATCTTGCCCGCGCAATTTGCGCCAAAGAAAATCTCCACCCCATCCTCGCCGGTATAACCCGTGCGGCTGAGCAGCATTTTTTCGCCTGCGAGAACCACCTCGGCGATGCCATTTTTCGAAGGCAGGGCGGAGAGGCCAAATTTTCCGGAGAGCAACTCCGCAGTCGCGGGCCCCTGGATCGCGAGAGCGGCGTAACGCTCTGATTCATTTGTGACAGTCACCTCATAACCCGGAGAGAATTTATTCAACCACGCAAAATCCTCCTCGATATGAGAGGCATTCACGACGAGAAAATATTTATCCTCTGCGAGTTTGAAAACGTAGAGGTCATCGATGACCCCGCCGTTCTGGTTGCACAAAATGGAGTATTGCCCCTCTCCCACGCGCAATTTGTGCACGTCATTGGTGAGGATGAAATTAAGGAATTCATCGGCGTTTTCCCCTTCGACGAGCAATTCCCCCATGTGGCTGATATCAAAAATCCCGCATTGGGTGCGGACACTCTCGTGCTCTTTGAGGATTCCGGAGTATTGAACCGGCATGAGCCAGCCGCCAAACTCGATCATCTTGGCTCCCTGGCGAATGTGTTCGTCATAAAGAGGTGTTTTTTTTCCGGAGCCAGCGTCGGTCATGCGGAGAAAGATAAAAGCACACAACACGGGTGTCAACGGGACACATTGATTTAAATGCTGTTTTCAAGAAGCATTTCTCCGTAAAATCATATCAAAAGGAGGTGGAGGGCTGACGGGTAATTGGCAGGATTACGGTTTGCATTGCCAAACTGCCTGTGTTAGCTTTGAAAAGATTGCACAAAAAACAAACAAATCATGTCTGAAAATACTCCCCCAAAAAACAGCCGCAAAAATCCGAAAAACGATAATCATTCCCCCGAGGATAATCAAGGCCCCCAGTTCAACTGGCGCGGATTGATTGTTGTGATCATCATTATCGCCTCGTTGCCCGTGGTGCTCCAGCTTTTGTCGAAATCGGAGTCCAATGTCAAAGTGATCAATTACAGCCCCGAGTTCATCGCTCTGCTGGAAGACGGAAAAATCAAGAGTGTCGAGATCAATAGTGATCGCGCTGCGGGTGAGGAATGGATCAATTTTAACTATTGGAAAGATGATAACAAGGCGGAGATTGCCAAGGGCAAGACCATCGTGAATAGCCAATTCATGAGAGAGCTCCCCGACAAACTGGCTGCCAGTGGAGTTAAAGACATTGATTTTGCGTATCCGGACACCACGTTTTTCCGGACGTTCCTTTATAGCATCTTGCCCATCTTGATTCTTTTTGCGCTGATTTGGTTTATTTTCGCCCGTCAGTTCAAAAACGCCAGCCGGGGAGCCTTCAGTTTCGGCAAAAGCAAGGCGAAGATGATGACCCGGGAGAAAAACCGGATTACTTTTAAAGATGTTGCCGGAATCGAAGAGTCGAAAGAGGAAGTTCTTGAGATTGTCGATTTCCTGCGCGACCCGAAAAAATTCCAGCGTCTCGGCGGGCGCATTCCCAAAGGAGTCTTGCTGGTCGGTCCTCCCGGAACAGGGAAAACCCTTTTGGCAAAAGCCATCGCAGGTGAAGCGGACGTTCCCTTTTTCAGCATCAGTGGCTCGGACTTTGTGGAGATGTTTGTCGGTGTCGGTGCCAGTCGTGTGCGTGACATGTTTGAGCAGGGCAAGAAACAGGCGCCGTGCATTATTTTTATTGATGAAATCGATGCGGTCGGCCGGCACCGCGGTCACGGCATGGGCGGAGGACATGATGAACGCGAGCAGACGCTCAATGCCCTCCTGGTCGAGATGGACGGGTTTGACACTCAAGAAGGTGTCATCATTATCGCAGCGACAAACCGCAAGGATGTGCTCGATCCGGCTCTCCTGCGCCCGGGGCGTTTCGACCGCGAAGTCCATGTCCCCCTGCCTGACGTGAAAGGACGTGAGGAAATCCTGAAAGTTCATTTAAAGAAAGTCAAAGTCAGCGATGATGTGGTGGCGGGAACAATCGCCAAAGCCACTCCCGGATTTTCCGGAGCGGAGCTGGCGAATGTCATTAATGAAGCCGCTTTGATTGCCGCACGGCGCAATAAAAAAGCCGTGGAAATGGAAGACCTCGAAGAAGCCCGGGACAAAGTGAGATTTGGGCGGGAGCGCCGCAGTCTTGCCATGAGCGACAAGGAAAAAACCGCAACCGCCTGGCACGAGGCCGGACACGCCTTGCTGAATGTTCTTTTGAAGCACACACACCCGCTTCACAAAGTCACAATCATTCCCCGCGGACATTTCTTGGGGGCGACCATGTATCTCCCCGATGGTGACAAGTACTCCATCCAGCAAAAAGAAGCTCTCGACCTGCTCGTGGTGACGATGGGGGGACGCATTGCCGAACAGCTTTTCACGGATGACATTTCCAATGGAGCCTCCGGGGATATCTCCCAAGCCACTCATCTGGCAAGACGAATGGTTTGTGAGTGGGGCATGAGCAGTCTGGGAATGATCATGCTGGGTGAGCACTCGGACTACGTTTTCCTTGGGCGTGAGCTGTCCCGTTCACGCGAATACAGTGAAAAAACAGCGGAGAATATCGATGCGGAAGTCAAAAGAATCATTGATGAAGCATACAACCGGGCGAAAGAACTCATCATTGCCAATAAGGATGCCATTGAATTGATTGCAAAAGCCTTGCTGGAATATGAGACCTTGGACGGTTCTCAAATCACTGAAATCATTAAAACGGGTAAAATGTCCCACCCTCCCAACCGCCCGACGCCTCCTCCCGCGCCGCCACAAGGACATACCGCGACTAAAAACGAGTCGAATAACGGAACTCCCGAGCTGCCTCCCGGGCTGCAAGAAGCTCCTGCCGGAGCATAAATCGAGTTATGAGATTCATCCGTATCCAACAAAATGAAAGCACCGAGCTTGTGGTCAATATCGATCACATTTCAGTGATTCAACTCACGGCGAGCCACGCTTATCTGTCTTTGATTCATCATTCGGACAAGATCATGATTCAAGCAGCGGAGTGGGAACGGATTTCGACACTTTTTCCGCCGAAACAATTCCCCCGCGTGTCTGAAACGGCGCAGACGCATTATCTTGTGAATCTGGAAAATGTCACACACATCACCGTGACACCGAGCTTTAGTTACCTCTATGTCCGGGGGCTCGCGGATAAAATCATGCTCAAGCCGGAAGTCTGGGCTGATCTATCGGTTCTCTTTCCTGCCCAGTAGGAGGGCGGCGACTGCTGCGAGAGAAGCCCCCATTTTTTTCTACTCGATGACTCTCATCTCGATTGCATTCACATGCCTTTTGCCTTTGGATTCGCACAAGGTGTTTTCTGTCAAAAACTCTGTCACGACCACAATGGAGTTTCCCGGCATCAGAAAATCTTTTTCCAAGAGCATGCGCTCCGCTCTCAGGATATTGATCTCGGGCTGCTCCTCGAAAGAGAAAATAAAAGGGTAGAGGGAGCGATGCAGGGACAATTTGCGGGCGATTTCTGAGGATTCCGTAAAGGCATAAATGGGAGACCAGCGAGGACGGAATGCCGAGGCGATGGCAGCCATGTAGCCGGTTTTTGTGAAAAGAAGAATCGCGGCGGCTCGTATCTGGTCGGCTAAAAGGACAGCGGCACGGACATGTTTTTCGGTGTTGGTGTCGAACTCCAGGGCGCTGATATAATCAGCTCCCCCGCTCCGTTCTGTCCGGCGGGATATCCTGTCCAGGATATTCACGCACTCCACGGGATATTTGCCCACGGAGCTTTCTCCGGAAAGCATCACGGCATCGACCTGCTCGAAAACAGCATTGGCGACATCGGTGATTTCCGCCCGTGTCGGATACGGGTTTTCGATCATGCTCTCAAGCATGTGGGTGGCAACAACGACCGGTGTGAAATTTTGGATACAGGTTTTAACGATTTTACGCTGGATAATCGGCAGATCCTCCAAAAGACATTCAATCCCGAGATCCCCGCGCGCGACCATTACAGCATCGGAGTGCTTGATAATATCATGGAGATTGCGTACCGCCTCTTGATCCTCGATTTTGGCAACGATCCGCGGGGATTTGCCGAATCGCTGGCAGAGGGAGCGGAGCTCTTTGACATCGGCGGCTTCACGGCAAAATGATAATGTGACATAAT
>CAYTAI010000026.1:6341-9784 GCA_964435715.1 uncultured Verrucomicrobiota bacterium
AGCTTCACATCCTCGATATCCTTTTCTGTCAAAGCAGGCAGGTTCACGCGGACACCCGGCAGGTTGATATGCCGGCGGCTGCCCATGACCCCCGCCGTGAGAACCCGGCAACGGATGTGATTTTGAGATTTTTCGAGAACCTCCATCCGCAAGACGCCATTGTCCACAATGACCTCATCACCCACTTGGAGGTCATTGACTAGGCCGTCGTAATTCACATTCACACAATACTCTTCATGGCACTCATGCCCCAGGACGGTGAAGGTGAATTCATCCCCGGGTTTAAGGTTGAGTTTCGTGGGTAAATCCCCCGTCCGGATCGCCGGACCTTGAGTATCGAGCAGGATGGCGGTCTCATGATCTTCCTCCCGGGCAATTTGCCTGATCTGCGGGACGATCTCACGCACCGACTCATGCCGGGCGTGGGACATATTCAATCGAAAGATATTGACCCCCTGTTGAATCAGACGGCGGATCATGTCAGTGTTTTCGATTGCGGGACCGAGTGTGGCGATGATTTTTGTTTTTCTCACAAGATCATTTATTAGCGGGGTTTGTGCCAGTTGCCCAGAAACAATTCAAGAAAGTCGAAGAAGAATATGGGTGAAAAGTGAATGTTACCGCTTGTATTTTTTTAAAACTTTGACAATCATAGAAAAGTTATGGCTGAGGGAAAAGAGGACATCGCACAGTTAATGTCGACGATTGAGATGTTTGAGGTGATTTCTCAAACAAATCCTGACGATTACCAGTCCTTGGAAATCCTCAAGGAGGCATACGTTAAAATCGGACGGGAAGCCGACGCAATCCGTATTTCCAAGCAAATTGCGGAAGCCTTTGTCCGCATGGGGCAGATTTCATCGGCGATCCTGGAGTTTGAAGGGATTCTCCAAAAACAGCCTGATAATGTCGAAGTCCTCATGGCTCTGGGCGAGTTGGAAGAGAAACTCGCCGGAATGACGGCTAAAAAATCCAGTGCCCCCGCCCCTGTGAAAGCAGCGGACGGTCAGGAAACAACGGCTTCAGAGGATGCGGTGCAAGAAGAAGAGCATGTGGTTGCCAGCCTCATGGAGACGAGCCATACAAAGACGCATAAAAAAGGGAAGCTCGACCTTTCCGGTGATCCGAATGAACCCTTTGTTAAATACCTCACAAAACTCGGTACGATCAAGGAAGACCAGGCTCAGCGGATGGTCGATATCACAAAAACGCGGATTCCGAAATCAGGAAATGAACTGGGTGTTTCTCTCATTCAAATCCTGCATGATGAAAAAATCATGGCAAAGGATGATTTGCTCAATGTACTGGTCGATCGCACACGGCTCGGGTATGTTCCGATTGAAAATTACGACATTGATCGTTCTGTGATCAAAATGTTACCTCCGGAAATCACGCTCAACCGGTTGATTCTGCCATTTGATCAAATCAGCCGGACTTTGATGGTTGCGCTGGTCAATCCATTTGATGAAATCGGACGGCAAGCCGTCCAACAATCGCTGGAATTCAACATACACTGGTACATTGCCTCTCCGGAGGCTGTCATCAAAACACTCAAATTTGTATACAAACTATAATTTTTTATGGCTGTTAAAAGTTTCGGAGAAAGGATTGCTGATGTCCTCTTGGAAGACGGGTTGCTCATGGCTGAGCAACTCCAGGAGGTTCGTGATCAACAGAAACAATCCGGCGGTCAACTGCTGAAGCTTCTCATCGAAAAGAAATTTGTCACAGAAGAAGACATGATGATCAGCATGGGACGGTGCTTGGATACGCCTCCGCTCAATGTGGGAAAAATCCGGGTTCCGGATGACATCAAGGCATTGGTTCCGGGTGACTTGGCGAAAAACTACAAGCTTGTCCCCGTGGCGAGACTGGGAAATAAACTTTTTGTGGCAATGGCAGATCCTCTGAATGTGCTCGCCATTGATGACTTGCGCAGCATTACCAAGATGGACATTTTCCCCATGATCTCCACACAAAAAGCTGTGGCTGATGCCCTCAGCGGATTAACAGGGGGCGTTAACTCCGTCAGCATGGACGAGCTTACAGAACAAGAAGCTCATGAGGGCGACTCTGATGTCGAGATGGTGGCGGAAAGGAATGATGATACTGATCTTGACCGGGCGCTCGCGACCGGGCAAGAAGCGCCCGTTATCAAAATGGTCAACCTGATGCTCGTGCAGGCGATTCAAGAAGGCGCGAGTGACAGTCACCTGGAGCCTTACGAAAAGAAAATGGTGCTGCGCTATCGTGTGGATGGAAATTGTGCAGAATACAAATCCCCTCCGAAGTCCCTGGGAAACGCCATTTCATCCCGCATTAAAATCCTATCCGGACTGGACATTGCCGAGCGGCGCCTCCCCCAGGACGGTCGTATGAGGATCAAAGTCGGGGGCAAGGATTATGACCTTCGCGTCAGCATTTTGCCCATGCTGTATGGTGAAAAGATATGTATGCGTGTCATCGACAAGGGCAATCTGTCTGCCAGCATTGACAAGCTTGGACTTGATGAACCCACACTCAAACGCTTTATGCGTGCGGTCGATGCCCCGCATGGAATGATTCTGGTGACAGGTCCGACGGGCTCCGGAAAAACAACGACCCTGTATTCGGTTCTTCAGGAGTTGAACAAGCCTCAGTACAATATCACCACGGTTGAAGATCCTGTGGAGTTTAACGTTCCCGGCATCAATCAATGCGCTGTGCGTTCGGATATCGGGCTGACTTTCGCGGCGGCTCTGCGTTCGATTCTTCGTCAAGACCCGGACATTGTGATGATTGGTGAGATCCGTGACGGTGAGACGGCCGATATTGCCGTGAAAGCCGCTTTGACAGGTCACCAAGTACTCAGCACTCTGCACACCAATGATGCCGCTGGCGCGATTGCGCGTCTCGACGATATGGGCATAGCCCCTTTCCTCATCTCATCCTCGGTCATCCTCACATGTGCTCAACGTTTGGTGAGGCGCATCTGTCCGCACTGCAAAGAAGAGGTTGAGCCGCCGCCAGCGGATTTCCTCGCCAAGCTTGATTTGACAGCGGAAGATATCGAGGGAGTGACTTTTCATGAAGGGCGCGGATGTGACCGTTGCAAGGGCAAAGGATTTGCCGGTCGTCTGGCTGTCCTCGAAGTTCTGGAAATGTCGGACAAACTCCGGAAGATGGTCATCAAACGGGCGAATTCCAATGATCTCAAAAAAGTCGCTGTGGAAGAGGGAATGAAAACGCTTCGCATGGCAGGACTGGATAAAGTCAAGGAAGGCCTGACAACCCTTGCAGAAGTGGCTGCAGCAACCTCCGAGGATCATTAGAGCAATCCTTTACATTTTTAAATAAAAATATATAATAATAAAACTATGGCATTCTCATTCTTTAAGAAAAAAGATAAGTCGGAAGAAAAATCACAAGAAACGGGTCCACAGATTATTGTGCCACCTGCAGCC
>CAYTAI010000026.1:9797-15458 GCA_964435715.1 uncultured Verrucomicrobiota bacterium
TCCAAATTCAAAAAAGGATGTTGAATCATCACCCACAGCAGAATTAGGCAAACCATCACTGAGTCTTCCTGCTGCCAAAGCTCCCGACACTGCCGGATTGAGCAAGCCGGCATTAAAGTCCCCACTGACACCCCCGCCCTCTCCCGAGAGCAAAATGCCCGCCCCTCCTTCTCTGGGATCAATACCGCCTGCTTCGGCAACCAAAAAATTGCCATTGCCTAAAATCAATCTCGGATCCTCACCCGCTGGTGCTCCTCCTGCACCCCCGAAACCCGTCGCTCCCGGCGATTTGAGTAGTGCCCGCCTGCCAGCTCCGCCAGCGGGAGGCAGTGAACCAAAAACATTTGGTGTTCCACTCATTAAAAAACCGGGTGTCAGCGCACCGGGTCTCCCACCCGCTCCTGCCAAAGCACCTTCCGCGGCTCCTGTCATACCAACGCCTTCAGTTCAGAATGTTGATGTCCCCTACTCGATCATCGCAAAGGCGATTCCAGAAGACATGGTAAAGCCAGATGCGGTCGCAGCCCAAGGGACTTATCCGTTCGACGCGAAAAAACTCATTGAACAGCTCTCATTAGGAAAAGTAAACCTGACCATTGCTGAGATCGCGCAAGTTGCCCCGGAGTTACTTCTTGATCCTTCTTTACACCATGATCAGGTCATCAATCTTCCCTTGGGTGAAATCGTTAAAATCGCCCCGAAAGGATTGCTTCAAAAAAGGACTGATCAGGTCGAAGAAAAAATCGAAGGAGCGGAAATCCCCACACCCTTCAGTGAGATCGCCAAAAAAGACGCCCAAAAAATTGCGGATCAAGCATCCGCGCAGAATGCTCCGTCTGCAGTCAAACCAGCTCCAGCCTCTCTGACTTCGCAACCGGTCTCCGCCGCCCCACCGTCTCCGGCTCCAGAGCAAAAAACCCTGCCTAAGCCGGCAGCCCCGCCGATTCCTCGCACAGCGCCAATTTCGAATAATACACCTTCGACGGCTCCTGTTGTCAAAACTGGTTCCCAACCATTGCCAGCCATGCCCATTTCCACGGTCATGCTCAACAAGCCAAGTGCGGGGAAACCCACTATTCCGATTGCTCCGGCGACGACCCCGATCAGCAAGAGTATCCTGACCCCGGCACAAAGGGGAGTGCAAGCACCAAACCTGCTCAACAAGGTTAGTCCTGCCAGCCTCGGAGCTGCTCCCACGACAAAGTCTCTTTTGCCAACAGCTACCCCTAAGAAATTGGACATGCCAACTCAAGCGGTATCGTCTTCGGTTGAATTGCCAAAACCAGTCGCTCCTGCCCTGAGTACTCCAGAGCAGACTCCTCCGCCCGCTCCGACTCTTCCAGTGGAACCACCCCCCTCATCGCCGGCACAGCAGGTTCCGACTCCACAACCTGCAAGCTCAACGCCCGCTGTCAAATTTGATTTTACAGCGAATATTCTGAACCTCGTGAAAAAGGCGGGGATAACAGAAACCGGGACTCCGGCTGTCAGTGCTTATCTCAAAACAATTTCAGGAATCAGCTCATGTCTCGTTTGTTCAACGACAGGAAATATACTTCTGGAAACTGATCCCGCTCCTGAAAACCAAACTGTTTCCACGCAATTTGCCGCTACTTATGTCGCAAAAGTGCTCCGGCATGCTGAGCCGCTCAATTTGTCTCCAATCAAACAAATTACAATTCGGACAAATGACAATAAAAACATCAGTATATACCGTTCCCAGAATGTTGTGATCATTGCTGAACACCAATCAAGCCAGCCCGCCCGCAAGTCTTCGGCACTGTTGAATGACATTGTCCATGAGCTGGCGAATTCCTTATCGTAAATCCCGGAGAAGAATCAGATGTCGATTATCAATTACGCAACAAAGGAAATCCAATTCAAGATTGTATACTACGGACCCGCTTTGTGCGGTAAAACAACCAATCTGGCTTATATTCACTCGCAAATCCAACCGGAGAATAAAGGGGATCTGGTCTCTCTGGCGACAGCGGCGGATCGCACCCTTTTCTTTGATTTTCTCCCCCTTCAAGCTGTTGTGATCAAGGGGTTCAAAACAAAATTCCAACTCTACACGGTTCCGGGGCAAGTCATTTACAATGCCACACGACAACTTGTCTTGAGAAGTGTCGATGGAGTGATTTTTGTCGCTGACTCACAATGGGACAAAATGGAGGAAAATAATGAGTCACTCAACAACCTGCGCGATAATCTTTCCAAACAAAATATGAATCTTGATGATATTCCTTACGTGATTCAGTTTAACAAACGGGATTTGCCGGATGTCGCGCCTGTTGATTATATGGACTTTTTGCTGAATAACGGGGCTAAAAAAGTTCAGACTTTTGAGGTGATCTCCACCACGGGACAAAATGTCTTTAATGCATTGAATACTGTTGCCCAGCTACTCCTTTATAAGTTCACCAAAGAAAACGCTTCCTCTACAACCCCTCAAGCAGAAGTCAAAGTCGTCTAATCATATACATAATTGATAATATCATAACCAATTTTAATCTATGCAACCCATCCCCATCCTTACAATCGAAGATGTCAACCAGATCGATCACGTTTTGGCTAATTTTCTCCAAAAATCCGAGACACAACTGGCTGTTGTCATTGATCGCGGTGGAAATATCATCTCTCAACAGGGTAATGTCTCGATCATGGACACAACCGTTGTAGCCGCCCTGGCAGCCGGATCGTTTGCCGCCACAATGGAGCTTGCAAAAAGAATCGGAGAAATGGAGTTTAACGCACTCTATCACCAAGGCAAAGGTGCCCATCTTTTCATCTATTCGGTGGATGAGAATACGATTATCGTAACTGTTTTTAATGATCAAACGACCATCGGCCTCGTTCGCTTTTATGCGGAGTCTGCCGCGACAGAACTCGGCGAGCTTTTGAATAAATTGCGCCAGAAAAATGCCTCGGAAAAATTTGAGCTCACCTCCAAGGACATTGAACAGGCCGGCAAACTCTTTTAGATGTGTTTTGGAAAGATCAGGCGTGGATTCGGATCCGTATTTTTTGCTGCCCTCGTTTTTTTCGCGATTTTTCTTTTTCTTCCCTCATTTTTTCGAATTATCTCCAGTCACGGAGATGATTTTACCCCCATTCAAGTTTCGGGAAAAACCTATCCCCTGACAATTATTGATAGCCTTGGACATGAAACAGTTTTAAAGGCTTCCCCCCGCCGCATTGTCAGTCTCACTCCAAGTTTGACGGAGATTCTATGCCGTATTGGAGGGGATGAAAAACTCTTCGCTGTTACTTCATTTTGTGTGAAGTCAAACCCCGGATTTTCCTCCCTCCTCAAGGATAAAAAGATAATTGCAAATGGTATCAATCCCTCAGCTGAGGAAATTGCCGAGCTTGCACCTGATTTAATTATCAGTGTTTCAAACTCCTCCCAAGAATTTGTCGATAACATGAGGAAACTGGGGTTTCCCGTCATTGTTTTCGGGAATGAATCATTGGAGACCATCCTGGGTTTTATTCCCGTCCTTGGTTTGATTGCTCAACGACAAGACCACGCCGGAGAGCTTTTTCTAGAGCTCAGGGCACGTTTGAATGCCATTGATGAACGGGTGTCCATGATCCCTCTTTCTCAAAGGCCATCAGCACTGATCATGTTCGATCTGGCCGGCGGGGGTGCTGGAGGAAAAGGTTCTTTCATGGGAGACATACTCGAACGGGCGGGTGCGCGAAATTCAGCTGCCGACATGGATTCCCGTTGGCCGATTCTGTCCGCAGAATGGATTATGGACAAAAACCCCGACCATATCTTTTTGGATGATTACCGTGAGGGTGATGAGCTCGATCAGATGATGCTGATACTCAAGGATGAAATAGCGCGTCATCCGGTTTTTGGAAATTTATCCGCTTCAAAAAATGACCGTCTCCACATTATCGGGGACAATTTGATTGTGATTCCAGGAGTCCGGACCGTTGATGCTGTAGAAACCCTCCACTTGATTTTATATCCTGAATCCCCCAATCTTCATGAGTCCTCCCCCCCATGAAGCAAAGTCTTTCACCTGAAAATCTTGATATCTCCGTGCGATCCGCAGGATACACCCACCCGATTGTCAGTGACTGTCATCTGAAAATCCCGGAAGGTCATTTCTGTTGTATCCTTGGAGCAAATGGTTCCGGGAAAAGCACATTTTTAAAAGCGATTCTCGGACTGTTGCCCCTCAGCGATTCTGACGTTTTCACCGGTGGGAAACCTTTTTTTTCCATTTCTCTCAAAGAACGTGCCCGTCTGATATCATTCATGTTTCAAAAGCTTGAGATTGTCTTTCCTTTCACCGTTGAGGAGCTCGTTTCCCTGGGACGTTATCCGCACTCGGGACTCATGTCCGAGCTATCGTCCCATGATGAGGATGCGATCCGGGAATCTTTGGCACTCACAGGAACGGATTCACTCCGTGGCCGCAGGATCAATGAACTCAGTGGCGGTGAATATCAAAGAGTCCTTTTGGCTAAGACTTTAGCTCAAAAAACACCCGTCATGCTCTTGGATGAGCCGACAGCCCATATGGATCTCGGTTACCAAGTGCAAACCTATGAACTTCTCAAAAAACTTTCCCGTCAGGAAAAGAAAACCATTCTCATTGTCTGCCATGATATCAATCTAGCCTCCGAATATGCTGATTCTATCGTGATGTTCTCGTCTGGAAGAATCTGTGCAACAGGCAAACCTGAAGATACTCTGACGACTCAAAACTTGCAGCACATGTCTGATTCTTCTTGTTTAACGGTTCAACCCTCCCCTGTCACCTCCCGACCGCATGTTTATATCCGCCCGACACATTCCTTATGACCCGCACCTTATCATCATCCAAGTTAACCATTTTTGTTTTAATCGGCTTGCTGGTTTTCAGTGTTTTTCTCTGTCTTGGACTTGGACATGGTTCTTGGGCGGGACTTGAAGATACTTTTAGAATGTTGATCCGCTCTATCACAGGTCAAGGACTCGACAAACGCTCGGAAATTCTTCAGGCCGTTTTTATCAATTTAAGATTACCCCGGATTCTTTTGGAATTATGTGTTGGTGTGAATCTCGCAATCGCAGGGGTCCTGCTCCAAGCACTGTTTAGAAATCCCCTGGCAGAACCTTACTCGGTCGGGGTTTCATCCGGTGCGGCATTGGGGGCTGTCATAGCCGTGACGATGGGTTTTCGGGAGTCATTTGTGGGAATCGGCATTCAAGGTCTTGCCGCATTTGGGGGTGCGCTGCTCATAACATTCCTTGTGTACATGATTGCGCGACAAAATGGGGTTGTCTTGACAACAAAATTACTGCTGACCGGTCTCGCGGTCGCCGCCGTTATCCAGGCGGTGACGACGCTGATGCTTTTACAGTTTGAGTTTATTCGTTTGAGAAGCGTCTTGTCCTGGACTTTGGGCAGCTTTTCGAATAAAGGCTGGTCACATGTCGCCATGATTGCCCCATTTACATTGGCCGGGATGATGACATGCTGGTTTCTTTCTAAGCCGATGAATATACTGTGTCTCGGTGAGGAAAAGGCTCAATCTCTGGGGCTCAATGTGGAGAAATTCAAACTCGCCATTTTTATTTTGAGTTCACTTTTGACGGGGACAGCGGTTGCCGTCAGCGGGATTATTGCTTTCGTCGGACTGGTCGTCCCCCACATC
>CAYTAI010000026.1:15565-22504 GCA_964435715.1 uncultured Verrucomicrobiota bacterium
CGTTTCCTCTCGAAAACACAAGAAATTCCCATCGGTGTTGTCACCAGTGTTTTTGGGGGAATTATTTTTATACAACTGCTCAAGAGCTCCCAGAAAAACATTTCCTGACATCCTCTACTAGGGGATCCACTTCTGCTCTTGATCAAAAGTTTCGGTATTCGCTGCCACACGCGCAAGAGTAAAGAGATAATCGCTCAGGCGGTTGAGGTAAATGGTTATCATGGACAGCTCGCTGACATCTTCAAGCCCGTGGGCATGCAGATACTCAATGATGACACTCTCCACCTGACGGCAACAGGCGCGGGCGACATGTGCCTGCGAGGCGAGCAAATTGCCCCGGGGCATGATAAAAAACTTCATGGGCGGGAGTGTTTTTTCCGCTTTCTTGATTGTTTTCTCGAGCGCGGTAATCGAGTCAGCGGAAACCCGCGGCACTTTATCAAAAAACGGGCTGTCATGCTCAGTCGCCAGCAGGGCGCCAATATTAAAAAGCTCAGGCTGCACTTTCAGAGCTAAATATTCCCTCATTTCATCCAGGATGCCGGCGAGTTTGCGGGCGGGCTCGATATCCTCAGGGATGGGCACCGGTTGAGCCAGGACAACTCCCAAATAACTATTTAACAAATCAACTTGTCCATAAGTCATCACACGTTGATCGGATTTCAGAACCCTGCGTCCATTAAAAAGACTTGTGTATCCTTTATCCCCGCCTTTTGTGACAACGCCCATAAAAAATTAATTCCTGCTCCTGAGTAAAAGATTCACTCCAATCACAAAAAGTCCAATGCTGGATATGAGAAAAGCTATCGATAACAAACCCTGCAACAGGGGCAGAGAAATGGCTGTAGAAATACAGTAGCAAACAAAATTAACCAATGTCAGACCCAGAATCCACATGGATATTGTCTTGTAATCCACCTTCAGGCTTTTTTCAGCTGTTTTGGTGAGATCTTCGAATTCCGACAAGTCAACCTCGATACGCCCGGGAACAACCAATTGCCTTCCGCAGGTGGGACAAGCAACATGATCGGGAAGCTCAGGTGTAATCTCGAGGATTTGTGCACAGTAGAGGCACCTGAACTGGCTATCAGGCAATAAATCTGACATATAAGACCAAATTAAGTGAAAAAACTCCTGTGGCAACTGCTTTGTATCAAGAGGTGATCAGGTTTGCCCTTCGAGAGATGATTCCTTGTCTGAAAAAACGGGTGTTTTCGTGTTGCAAGTTGTCCAAGCCGGCTTCGAGAGCAATTGATTGAAATTCTTTTTCAGAAAACGACCTTTTCACTGAAATAACAGCGTCGTGCCGGCTGATAGGGTTGGCGGTAAAACGGGATACTATCCAAGCAGCCAACAAACCCATGTCCGAGCGTGTGATGTCCGTGACATACAGGATGTGTCCACAAGCCCTCCAAAGTTCCCTCACGGCTTTAACTGCATCCTGATCACTAAAGTGATGCAATGCCAAATTGCACATCACAACATCAAATGAATGCTGGGGATACGGGAGATTGAAGATATCGGCGATCTCAAAATGAATCTGTGTTCCCGCAGAGCTCTCCCGGGCAATTTGCAACGTCATTGGATTCACATCGACCGCCGTAATTTCAGATTGAATATTCATTGTTTTGAGCCATTTCTCCACAAGCCGGGGAATGTCCCCGTATCCGGTGGCACAATCCAAAACACGAACAGGACGTTTTTGAGTTCGCGGAAAATGATTATTCATAAACTTTAGAATCTGCCTGTGAGACCCGAAATTTCCATTCAACCATCCTAAAAACTCCAAATCCTCTCTCATGAGAGACTCAGGTTGCGGCATATCCATGAGCTCTTTTTTGTCAGTGGAAAATTGACGGTTGTGACAAATGATTCTTATCATAAGAGCATCATCACTCCAAGATGACGACCGGTTTTCCCTTTTTCAATCCGGTAAGAGTAATATCTCCCGAGGTCCGCGGCTGTATCCCGACCCGAGTCGTGTATATCAGTGATCCCATAAGAGCGCGCCTGACGCATGATTTCAGCAGGAATATCCATCTCATAATGTTCCTTGTGAATGCATGGGCCCAGAAGAATCGTCATTTGAGCGGGTGATGTTTGAAATTCATCCAGCATTTTCCGGATTGTTTTCCCTGCAATATCCAGGATTGTCCCCCGTTTCCCCGAGTGAACCAATGCGATCGAAGGAGTTTGCCGGTCATAAATAAAGACAGGACAACAATCAGCGACATGAATGCCAATGGGCAGCCCGCGTGAGCGGGTGATGAGAGCATCCGCCTCAGGGATGACCGACGTTTGTAATGTCTCGACAATCACACTCATATCCCCATGAGTCTGCTCACAACGGACAATCGAGTCGAAATCAATCCCGAGCTCCAGCGCAATTTGCGCGTGCGCGTTTTCAAGATCAGAGATGACCTTTGATTTTTCTTCTGAGAGTGGTATGCCCGGAATCCTGAGCGTGAAAAAGTGCTTCAGTCCCTGAATTTGATTCAGCGGTGCAAATTGCTCATAATTTTTTTTGTTTTCGCTCATGAAAATCAGAATACCGGATTCATTAGCCGGTTAATGAAAAAGCTACCCGGAAACCATTTTCCCGCCAGAGAATTCAACACGCTCAAACAGAGAGTGGGATTCCCGACGAGTGGTGCCAGAGCCAGATTCGTGCGAATCAGGGATCGCAAACCGTTTTCGACCCATGCTTCCACATGCGCCATTTCCTCGCGAATCAGGCGGTCAGCATGGGATTTATGGAGGATACGCGCCGCAGCTGATATCCCCGTTGCAAGCGCATAAGTCATCCCCAATCCAGTGAACGGCTCGAGAAATCTTTTTGCATCACCAGCCGGGAAAATCATAGCACCGTCCGTGTGACAGGGCTTTGAAACACGGGGAAAACTCCGTGCAACAACTTTGGGTTCAGCAGTCAACTCATAGTGTTTCAAATGCTTGGAGAGAATGATATCAGATTGAATCATCAAATCCAAAATCTTCTCTGGACGGTTGATGCCCGGTGGCAGGACTCCATAATCCACAATCGCGGAAAAATCGAAGACACCCTCCTGAAAAGCGCAACTTCCGATGTAGCCATATCGGCTAAAGTGGAGAGACAGGATCCCTCCGGGCAGATTATCGGTCTTGAGTGTGAACTGAATTCCGACTCTCTTGGACTTTTTGTACTCACGTTTTTTTGTTGAATATAGCAGGGAGTTCATCCCGTCAGCACAAATTACTGAGTTAAATATGTGCTGCCCGTGATTGGTTCTGATTTGGATGCTCTCCCCGAGCCTTTTGATTTCACGGACGGGCTCATGACTTCTCATATCTATATTGCATTTCTCACAGAGCTCCCACATCTGAAAATCAAACTCTTTTCTGCACAGTGCATAAACAGGGCGTTTTAAACTCCATTCTGCCGATTGGCGATTTGTGCTGAGTGAAAAGTGTCCGATCAATGCCTTGGGGATACACTCTAAAACCCCTGCCGCACCGATTATTGAAAGGAGCGGACGGGCATTCGGATTCAGGAAACCACCACAGACTTTCTCGCGCCCTTTGGATAAAGAATCAAAAACAACAACGGGAAATCCATGACGTTTGAGTAAAAGAGCTGCTGCCAGTCCCGCCGGACCTCCCCCGATGACAGCGGTCATCCGGGAGCCTTGTTTTCGCGGGCATCCAAAATCCGGACAATGTATTTTCCAAGAATATCATTTTCCAGATTCACTTTCATTCCCGGTTGATATTCTTTCATGTTTGTGATGGATCGTGTGTGCGGAATAATCCACACGAGCAAATCACAATTTTCAATGGAAGCGACCGTCAGGCTGATTCCGTCAATGGCAATGGAGCCTTTTTTCACACACAATGCCGCAACGTCAGGAGGACATTCGACCAGAAGACGATAATCATTTCCCTGCGGGAGCCATTCTTTGATTACGCCTGTGCCATCCACATGGCCCGTGACAAAATGCCCGCCTAGCCGGTCACTGGCTTTTAGGGAGCGCTCTAAATTAATGACGGCATCGGTTTTGATTTCTCCGAGATTTGTCACGCGCAGGGTTTCGTTGAGCACATTGAAAGTAATTTGAGAAAAACCCTTTTTGACGACAGTCAGACAAACGCCATTGACGGCAATGCTTTCACCCGTCACCACATCATCAAAAGCAGCAGAGACTCTGATGCTCATATCCGTCGAGGTCTCTCCTCGGGAAAGCCCCTCAAGTGTGCCACATTCCTGTATGATTCCTGTAAACATGATCCGTATCCAATGGGATTTATGTGGAAGCATCCGCCTGCCTCGACAGCTTGTCAAGCGCATCAGAGGCAGCAGCGATTTCAGCGGATTTTTTGCTGTTTCCCGTTCCGCGACCCTTTTCTGTGCCATTCCAGAGGACGACAGCCGTAAATGATTTACAATGTGCTTGTCCGCTTTCCTCAATGATTTCATAGGAGGGGGTTTCGCCTTTGAGGCTTTGGATTTTTTCCTGGAGGAGTCCTTTGGGGTTATCGTGTTGTCCTTCCCTCATGACTTGAGGGAGCTCCGAGGAAAAAAGCTTGAGGATGATTTGTGAGGACACGGCATATCCCCCGTCCAGATAGATGGCACCAATGATGGATTCCAGGGCATTGCCCAGAATGGATGTTTTGTCACGGCCTTCGGGGGTATCCTCAGTCGGCCCAAGAATTAAAAATTTACCCAAATCAATATCCCGGGCAATTTGCGCGAGCTTTTTGCGATTGACGAGAGCGGCGCGCATCATGGTGAGATTGCCCTCGGTCGCATTTGGAAAATTTTGATAGAGATAATCCGAAAGGACAAGCTGCAAGACAGAATCCCCCAGAAACTCAAGTCTCTCATTGTCCGTGGTGCTCGGGTCGCCTCCATAGATTGTGCTAGAATGGGTCAATGCCTCATCCAGCAACGCAATCTTTTGAAAGTGATACCCGATGACTTTTGTCAAGGCGTCATAGAGTTGTAGACGGGTCTTCATTCCTCTTGCTCCGTTATTTTTTGTTTTCCACGGCCGCTGCGCGGATGATAGAGACTGTGTGTATTCTTCAGCCTTTGCTGATCCACTGCAGTATAAATCTGTGTGGTCGTAATATCAGAGTGCCCGAGCATTTCTTGAATCGTCCTCAGATCTGCCCCCTCCTCCAAAAGGTGTGTAGCGAAAGAGTGACGGAGTAAATGTGGATATATCTTTTTATCAAAACCCGCCTTTTTTGCAAATTGCTTTACGATTCCGCGGAGCCCTTGAGTGGAAAGGGATTGCCCCCGGTGGTTCAGAAAAATTTGATTCACACCCTTTTTACTTTTGGAGGCTAATGAGGGACGGGCATTGGCGAGATAGATTTTCAAGGCATTCATCGCTTTTGTGCCGACGGGTACAAAACGTGTTTTATTCCCCTTTCCTGTGACCCGGGCAATGCCATTGTCTGTATCCACTGAGGAGAGCTCAAGGTTTTTGAGTTCACTTAATCTCATCCCGCTTGCATAAAAAAGCTCAAAGACCGCGCGATTGCGCAGATCAATGAGTCCTTCTCCAAATATCGGGGTTTCGAGTAATCCATTCACCTCCGCCTGGGAGAGTGTCCGGGGCAATTTGCGTGTGGACCGGGGGGTCGGACGGTCTGCCAGGAGGGGTGAGATCCCCGGGAACTCTTCCGAAGCGTGACGGAAAAAGAGGCGCAGGTTCACACAGGTATTCTGATAAGTCGATGGCGCGAGCCGTTTTTGAAGTTTGGCGAGATATTGATCCAGAATCTCTCCGGTCAATGCAGGCCAATCTGAAATTTTTTCTTTTCCACACCATCCGGCGAGACGCGCAATTTGCCCATACTCCAGTGTCACAGTGCGGCGTGACAGACCGCACTCTGTGAGTCGATAGACCCGGTATTCATCCATGACACGGGTCATGGATTGGGGAATCTGATTGTCGCGGGTGGAGAAGGCTTGAGAGGGATTCGTCATTTTTCTTTTATTGGACAACGGGCAGGGCAGAGCCGGTGATTCTGCGATATGCTTCCAAATAAAGATCGGTTGTATTTTTGACAACATCCTCTGGTAAACCCGGTGCCGGGGGATTCTTGTCCCAATCCAGCATATTCAAATAATCACGGATATACTGTTTATCCATTCCATTTTGTGAATGACCGGGCGAGTATTGTGAGCGCAACCAAAAACGTGATGAGTCGGGCGTCAAACATTCATCCATGAGAACGGTTTCGCCGTGTTGAAATCCGAACTCGAATTTTGTATCAGCAATCAGTATTCCCGCCTGGGAGAGATGTTTGCACGCGGCATCGTACAGAGCCAAACTGGCCGTCCGGAGTTTCGCGGCATTTCCACCGCCGATCTGTTTTTCCATTTGTTCAAATGTGATATTTTCATCGTGTCCTTGATCATTTTTCATCGCCGGTGTGAAAATGGGTTCGGGGAGAATGTCACACTCCTTGAGTCCCGGCGGGAGGCTGACTCCACAGACTTTCCCGCTTTGCTGGTATTCTTTCCAACCGGAGCCAGTCAGATATCCCCTCACAACACATTCCACAGGGATCGGGCGCAATTTTTTCACAATCATGGATCGGCCATCCAACCAATCACGGTATTGCTGCAGCTCTTCGGGAAATTGATCATAGTCAACCGTGCTGAAATGATTCAGGACAATATTATTGAGTCTTTTAAACCAAAAAGCCGATATTTGAGTCAATATCCGTCCTTTTTGAGGGATGGCAGTTGGTAAAATACAATCGTAAGCGGAGACCCGGTCTGTGGCGACAAAGAGTATATTATCCCCTAAATCAAAAATTTCCCTGACTTTACCGCTTTTTATCTTGGCGATGCCGGGTAATTCAATATCGAAGAGGGTTTCCTTGAAAAACATACTTTAGAATGTACACAGAAAGAGAATCTAAAATCAACTCTCTCTCAAT
>CAYTAI010000026.1:22529-22785 GCA_964435715.1 uncultured Verrucomicrobiota bacterium
TGAAGCTGCTTACTGGATATGGACTTCCAGCCCGACGCGAGTGTCTTTGGAAACTCACACAGGTTTTTAAAAAAACAGACCGCTTCCCTCTCGAAATACCTCGAAATGAATACGCTGTCTTGACCCAGTCAGGGATGATTGCTAAAGAATCAATTTATATGTCAACGACTCTGGAGCCTTCCAGTCATCATTCCAGCCTTCAAACAAGTTTCATTCCTCGGGGACGAGTTAAAGCCAACGCAAAGTTTTTTTTCAG
>CAYTAI010000026.1:22798-24330 GCA_964435715.1 uncultured Verrucomicrobiota bacterium
CGGGTTGAAATTTTTTGTGAAAGGGGTCACATACGGTCCCTTTTTTCCCTCTTCTGAAGGCGTTTATTTGCATTCGGCGGAAACCACGAGGACGGACATGCGGTTGATTCAGGATCTCGGAGCAAATTTAGTCAGACTCTATCACGTTCCTCCCGTATGGTTTCTTGACATGTGTGAGGAGTACGGCATTCAGGTCCTGATCACGATCCCCTGGGAGCAACATACAAATTTCCTCGACAGCCACTCGACCCGGCGCGCCATTGAAAATAAGATCCGCAGCGGAGTCCGCCAAAATGAAGGGCACCCCGCCCTGTTTGGATACATGGTCGGTAACGAAATCCCTGCCTCAACGGTTCGCTGGTACGGGCTTAACCGTGTCACTTCCTTTTTAGAGAATCTTGTCCAAATCGCCAAGGAGGAAGACTCCCGTACTCTGGTGACTTATGCCAATTTTCCTTCTACAGAGTATTTGATCCCCTCAAATGTCGATTTTCTTTCTTATAATGTTTACCTGGAAAACCCTGATTCATTTGAAAAATATCTGGCCCGTCTCCAGAATCTTTCGGGGGACAAACCTTTGATGCTTGGTGAGTTTGGCATGGACTCGATCCGGAACTCACAGGAGAAACAGGCTGATACCCTCGGATGGCATGTCCAGACGGTGGGACGCATGGGACTGGCTGGCACCATACTCTTTTCTTGGACGGATGATTGGTATACCGGGAACCATCAAATTACAGATTGGGCATTTGGTCTGGTCGATGCGGAGCGTCGACCCAAAAAGGCTTATTTTCGGATACAGGACTGTTTTCTCGACGAGGCGGACGGGCGTTCAGGACAACGAGTGCCATTAAAGAGTTACCCCAAAGTCTCCGTCGTTGTTTGTTCCTACAATGGTGGAAAGACTCTGCCGGCATGTCTGCAATCACTCATGGAATTGGACTACCCGGATTATGAGGTGATCCTTGTCGATGACGGTTCCACCGATGATACACAGAAAATCGTATTGGATTACCCCTCGATTATCAATGTCCGCCAAAAGAATAAAGGGCTCAGCTTTGCCCGCAATGTGGGGTTTCAAAATGCCACCGGGGAGATTATCGCCTATACTGACTCCGACTGTATGGCGGACCGTGATTGGCTCTATTATCTTGTTGCCACTTTGACGAGTGGTTCTTATGCAGGGGTTGGTGGTCCGAATATTTCCCCGCCGGCTCAAAATTGGATTCAAGCCTGCGTTGCCGCTGCTCCGGGCTCCCCCAGTCATGTGCTGGTCAGTGATCTCGTTGCAGAACACATACCCGGATGCAACATGGCATTCTGGCGATGGGCGATGGAGGCAAATGATGGTTGGGATATTGAATACCGCAAAGCGGGCGATGATGTGGATTTCTGCTGGCGACTGCAACAAGCCGGCTATGAGATCGCTTTCAGCCCGTCAGCCATTGTCTGGCATCATCGCCGTTTCACTGTCAAAGCCTTCTATAAACAACAAGCGGGTTATGGCGAGGCGGAGGCTCTTTTACGATTCA
>CAYTAI010000026.1:24373-25741 GCA_964435715.1 uncultured Verrucomicrobiota bacterium
GAGGGGAATCGTTTACGGCCTGCCGATCGGTCCGAGCTTGATTAAACAACCCATCATTTATCATGGGCTTTTTGGAATGGGACTTTTCCAGTCTGTTTATCCTTCGGATGACCCCCTGCTCTTGGATTACGCCGGCAGTTTGGAATGGGTTCTTGTAGCCGCAGGGATAGCCATTGTTTCACTCGCGTTTCCCATTCTCATTGCCATTCCAGTACTCATGCTCCTGGTGACTGTTTTCTCCGGACTCATGTATGCACTCCGGGCGCGTCTTGAACCAAAATATGACACCCTCTTGAGCCGTTGTCTCGTCTGGGCTTTGGCGGTCTCCCAACCTCTCATCCGGGGTTGGAACCGTCATTACACATGGATATCCAACAAAACAACCCCTGCAAAAATAATTGCGTCCGGGGCTTCTTCCCCATTCTCCGTCTCCCATCAATTTTCCAAGGATAATACCCTTTCCTATTGGAGTGAGGAAGGAATCGAACGCGACCGGATGATCCGGTATATATGCGATTTGCTCAATGAACAGAACTGGTCTTACTCTTTGGACACAGGCTGGACAGATTGGGATATTCAGATCTATGGTAACTACTGGTGGGATGTAAGACTCCGCACCCAGACCGAAAATCACGGGGGAAACAAGCGGCTCACGCGCATTCAAATCGATCCGAAAATGACCCCGCTGACTGTTGCCATGACTGTTTTTACCGCGCTGGTCATGGTCACTCTCTATTTTAAAATTTCCATTCCACTCATATACCTTTTGGGTGTGGGGAGCTTGCTCGCTGTCTGTTTGATTATTTTTGCCTATCGTATCCGTGCACGCACGGGACAGATCGTCATTGCCGCAGCGGTTGCCACGGGACTGGTTCCCGTCGAGTCTGCAAAAGAAAAATCAACCCGCACATGAATGGTGGATTCACACCCGTTTTGATGGATGAGGAGGCTCTTTCGGTCTCGTCTCCTTCATCGCTGATCTCCGGTTTGATCACAAGGCAGGTCTCACCGGCACACCTTTATCATACGCCATTTTTGACATCGTTGTGGCATCATGTACATCTTACCCATAGTCCGGCGAGAAATCCAAAATCAGCCAGGCAACATCTTGATTACGAAAATTGCGCGGAGCAATTTGCCTCCCATCTGGATTTCAAAAAAACAACCATTACCAGCATCGGCTGCGGGGACGGGCACAAGGATCTGATATTTTTACGAAAATGGGAATGCCTTCTGCCTGAAGTGGAATACCAACCAGCGGACATCAGCCATAGCCTGGTTTGTATTGCTGTAAAAAAAAATCAAAAAACGGAAAAAACAAAAATTTTGCCCGGCATCGTGTGTGACCTTTTCTCGAAAAGGACAGTC
>CAYTAI010000026.1:25768-28489 GCA_964435715.1 uncultured Verrucomicrobiota bacterium
AGAGTCCGGAAAACCAAAAAATCGGATTGTATTTCGGGATCAATCCGAATTTTCCACAACAAGCTTTTTTCAAAACATTGAGTCATAGCCTCGGATTTTTCGATTATATTGTTTTCACCGTAAATCTGGCACCGGGTGACGACTACCGGGAAGGTGTCCGGAAAATCATGCCTCAATATGACAATATTGAAACGAGGGACTGGCTTTCCGGCTTTATCCTTTCAATCGGATTGATTCCCCGCAAAGAAGACCTTGTTTATTTTATTGAGAAATCAAGTGTTCCATTCGTCCATTACAGCATCGCTGTTGATTACGTTTTTCACAAATCAATCTCTCATCGTTTTTACGGCAAAAAAATTTTATTCAGCAAAGGGCAGAGGATCAAGTTATTCCGTTCTTGCCGCCACACCCCAAAGACGATCGAGAGTTTTTGCAAAATGCATCGAATCCACATTCTCTCCGCGCAAATTGCGCGGAACGGGCAGGAAGCGGCTTTTTTGGTCACAAAAAAGGCGCGTTCCGGATGAAACGCGCCAAATAGAGGTCTTGAGTTAAGAGAGGTCGGTCAGATGTCTTTGATTTTCACACAGGGATTTCCACCATAGAGTCCCCGGCTGGAGAGCTCACCGCGCACGAGTGAACAGGCTTGTACGACCGAGTGGGAGTGGATATGGCTCCCGGGTGATATAAATGTGCGTGCAGCCACCCAGACTTCGTCCTCAATCATGATCGGTCGGGTGAGCAGGTCAAAGGTTTCTTTCCGATAATCATGACTCCCGGTGCATAGATAAGCTTCCTGGGAAATACAGACATGGGAGCCAATCCTCACTGTGTCGAGAGAAAGAATGGTGGTTCCCTCGCCCAGCCAGGTGAAATCACCGATCTGAACCCTCCAGGGCATGGTGATATTGACCCGTGGACGGATCACCACACCGCATCCGACATCAGCACCGAAAATGCGGAGCAAAATGCATTTGAGAAAAGACGGCCAGGGTAATGCCGATTGAAAAAAAATTATTTTCGTCACAATCCACAAGGCTTCTTTGAGGCAATTTGCCCCGCGTTGGTAGGATTGATTGTTAAATGTGTCCAATTTCATGGTGCGGTCATATTCCCGGTGTGATGAATCAATTGGGTTGCCACTGCCTGCCAAGTATAACGGGATTTCACGAGTTCCAATCCTTTTTTTCCCCTTTCATCCAGAAAATATTCTGGCCAATCGAGCATTTCATCGAGCGCTGATCGTAATGAATGGATGTCCGGGGCAATGACTTTCCCGGCACCGCGAGACTCAATTTCGGGAAAATTGCAATTCCGGGAGGCCAAAACCGGCAATCCGGAAGCAAGAGCCTCAAGAATCGCCATGCTGAATCCCTCGGAATAGGAGGGCAGAACAAACATCTGGGCATTCTTGAGCAAGGCAAGCCGCTCCTGTCCCGTGACGAGTCCCGTCAATGTCACTCGGGATTGAAGGTCGTGAAAATCGATCAATTGTCTCAAGACAGGCTCATATCCGTCATCCGCCCCAGCGATGACCAGTTGCCATCCCGGGTGATTCCGGTGCAATTTGCTCCAGGACCCGATGAGGATGTCCAATCCCTTTTTGCGATGAATCCGGGACATAAAAAGCAGCCACTTTTTGTTAAACAACTCGGGATGACGCTCCGTGAGAGTCAATGGCGGGGCGGCCTTGGAGAATTCATCGGCATAAACACCATTGGGAATCACGGCCACACGCGCACCGGGACAAATGGCCTCGATTTGACTTTTCTCCGTGTGGGTCAATGCCCGCCACAAGGCGGCCTGCCGGAAATTCCGGTTCTCGAAAAGTGTCCGCGCAATTTGCTTTTTCAGACGTGAATGGCGCAATGCCCAGGGTTCCAGCATTCCGTGGGGATGAATCACCAAGGGTTTCCGGTGTTTCCTCGCCAGAGAGCCCGCAAGGAGATTTGGATACACCCACAGTCCATGAACATGGATCGAGTCGGCTTCACACGCAAATTGTCCGGCCCGGAGGGCGTAGTCTCTCGAATAATACAGCCGGGGAAGGAAATGAGGGTCGAAGGAGTGAACCCGCGCAAATTGCTCCAGATCGGAGCGCCCGGCATCAAGCCCGAAGAGATCGGACTGGTGCCCGGCAAGATTCAACTCCTGATGCAAGGGATAAATCGCCGTGGCAAACCCCCCCATGCCACGATTTAATGTCTGGGCCATTTGCAAAAATCTCATGCGACAGTCACCGCCTTCCAGAGACCTTGGGCAAATTGCCCAGGACTGTAATCACGGATGATCGACCGGGACTCGCGGGCGAATGATTCACGCACCGATGAATATGTCGAAACCGCTTCCAAGGCCCGCGCAATTTGCTCCGCTGAGTGAGGATCGACTTGGAGTCCATTGATCCCATGGCGGCACAAATCACGGGCGCAACCGGCCGTCGAAGAAACAATCACAGGCAGACCGCACGCCATGGCTTCATTGACCACCAGCCCCCACGGCTCTGACAATGGCACATGCACAAATGCCCCCGCATGCGCGTAAAAAGCGGGCAGCTCGTCAATCTGCCGAAACCCCGGAAAAAACACTTTGTCGGTGAGTTTGTGTTTGTGAACCAAGCTTTCAAGAAAGCTCCGTTCCGGCCCATCCCCCAGCAGAACCATTCCCCACGGTTCAGTGACTCGTGCGGCATAAGCCGCATACGCCCCGATCAAAGCCCCGAGA
>CAYTAI010000026.1:28647-36429 GCA_964435715.1 uncultured Verrucomicrobiota bacterium
CGGGCATCCCAAGTCCAATCAAGTAATCGCGGTGAGGGATGCCGCCGCACAGGGCGGAATGGAACCCCCGCAAACGCCACGCTTTAAAAAGTTCTTTCAGAGGATTTCGCCGATGATCACCCCGTGTGGACTCCGACATGAGAATCGCTCTGGCTCCCAGTCGCCGGGCAGATGACAAAAGCGCACAGGCATCCGGGCTGTAATAACCGCAAATCGCCACAGCGTCAGGAGCCATTTGCCTGAGCGCGCGCGTGACAGCGTCACGAATTTCCTGCGGGGTGAGAGAATCATATTCTTTGCCGGGAAAGAGGGTGATTCTGTCAAATGCGCTGTCGCCGGATTCCTCGCGCCATTGATACGTGCGGTCACGGGAGGCGATCTCAAAGGCGGTCACCTGCCAGCCTTGTGCGGAGAAAAAAGTGTGTGCCGCATGAATTCTGGCCAAATGGTAAGGCCCGAGTCTTTCAAAATGAATGAGGAGACGTTTCACAATTTCAGAATTCTCTGAGGATCAATATGTCCATCGCTCCACTCGCCCAGCGCGAGCAAATTCCCCCGCAATCTCTCAGGGGAACCGGACAAGGCTTTGATGACATTGGAAGCCAGCGCGGAGAGCATGTAACGAAAAATCATCTCGCCAGCCCCGAGAGCCCCTTGTCGGAAAAGGTAAAGCGGGTTGGCGATTTGCGCGTAGCCAAAGCGCTTGCCTCCCAAACGGGCGGATTCCTCACGGAGATGCACCAGACGACAGGCGCGGCTTTTGACCAAAAGGCCGCGCCGACGCAAATGCCGGCTGAACGGAATCTCGAAGAGCCATCCATAGAGGGGCAAACGCTCGTCAAAGCGAAACCCCTCCAGCGCCGCCCGACGCACGAGCATATTGCACCCATAAAGCCGGCGGCAAGGATGAGGGCGGAGCACCGGGGTTTCTTCTTGGGCACTGAGCAAATTGCGCGCGTCTTCACGGGTGGTCTCTTCGTCGCGAAGCACCCATCCATGAATCCCGGCATAACCGGGTTCACCCTGTAAAATGCGGATTCCCTCCCTGAGATACGCCGTGTCCAATTCAACATCGTCATCAAGAAAGAGAATAAATTCAACCGCGGAATCCAGCGCGTCGAGAGCACGATTGAGTTGACGGGGCAGTCCGGCTTCCCCCGTCACAATTCTGATCTCTGGTGACAAATCGGCAGGCAAATCATCCTGTGATGTCACGGAGAGAATGATTTCATCAGGCAAAACCTCCTGACGCATCACACTGACGAGTGTTTCCGCCAGGATATGAGGCCGGCCTTTCGAGCAGATGATCACAGCCAATCGAGGGGAATTCATGAGAAAATGGGTCGTTGAAAGGCGCAAGTTAAAAGGCAGGATATGGAAGATGGGAGATAGGATTGCGGAAAGAATCCAGAATTCCTAATAAATAATGCCTAATGACTTTCAATTTTTTTTCAACCCACAACGTGGCAAATTTCATTCTGAATTCAGGATTCTGATTTTTGGATTCTTTCCCCGAACTTAGTACTTAGCACTTGTAACTTTTAACTCCGCGCCCGGCGCGGCCTATCTCCTACCCTAACTTATTCGGCACGGGTGGCTCCAGTGTGCGCTGGGGATAATTGATAAGTTTTACCCGGGAAACAGGCATCGGGGGCGCGGGGGGGAACCACGCAGGAGTGCCGCCACCGGGCATGTCGGGGAATGCCGGCATCTGATTCGGGTCGTCAGTGATGACTTCTTGCTGCGGAGATGCTTTCGGAAACCACCGTGCACCCGGAGCCTTGAAAAGAATAAAGACCACCAACACCGGCAAATACCCCATGAATCCATTGGCCAAGTCAATCGCGATGGCTCCCCCACGCGCCAGAGACGGCATTGAAGCCAGAAAACAGGCGTAAAAGGTTTGAACCGAAATGGAATAATAACGCCGAGTCACCCAATTAAAAACCAGCGCCAGACCGGCACCCATAAAAAAGGCGAAGATGGTTCCTCCGACAAACCCGAAATTTTCATAGTTCTGTCCGACAAATGTCGGAGAAAAACCCAGGGTCCCTTTTTCACGATCTATTTCACCAGTAATACGATTCGAGTCTTCCAAGAAAACCCCTTTCAAATGGATTCCCACCGTAAATGGCTTTTTAATACCAAAGTATTCTTCAACAAAACGCCGTGGCCACCAGTGCCAGAGGATTGCCGCATAACTTTTTCCCCAGAGATAACCTTCCTCATCATTAAAATGAACCATATTGACCGCCATTCCCTCCACCCCATTGAAGTCTTCTGCACTCGTCAAACGCTCAGTGTACCAGCGATAGATATTTTCAAAATTGAATTCTCTTCCCCGATTTTGCTCCTCAGCAGCGATCCTCAGAGCTCCCGCTAAATTAAAAAGGAATAATCCTGTCAGAAAAGATAATATTAGAACAGTTTGGAGCTTTTTCGATGTGGGATTAAATCGGATAAGGAGAATACCAAAAGCCACCAAGGGGGCTACCATCATGAACCTGCCCTGCGTGGAAAATGTGGTTTTCACATAAATGACAAATGCGATGAGGAGAATTAGATAGGTTGGATTAAAAATTGAATCTCTCAACCGATAGGGAAGTCGGCTAATGAGATAGACCGTGATCAATGTCATTAAACCTGTCTTACTGAGACTGAGCATATAAACATAACCCGAAGTATTGGCAAATCCTCCAGCCATTAACTGCCGATGACTCCAGGCAATCAATGCAAGGAAAATCAATGAAATCACGACAAGACTTGGCAGACGAATTCGCGCCAAGCCCTCACCATTCATACGAGACCAAGAGAGTGAAATTCCCGTAGTCTTCAGCATAGGCTTTGAAAAAAGATAATACCCTGCCATCATGGCAATCATCGAGGAGATGACATAGTAGGCAATGGATTCATAAACTGGGACCGGATCCATGATACCTGTCAGATTCTGAAAGAGGCCCCAAGAGTTTGGACTGCTCAGGAAGATAAGGCGGAACCCCATAAAAAGAGCCAAAAGCGCAAAAGGAATGTGCAGGGGATTGTCAAAAACCATTCTCCGATGACGAATGAGATCAATCCAGAAAGGCAGGGTCGCCATGCCCACGATGATCCATCCATAGATTTCGATCAGTTGGCTTTCTGCTGTCATAGGCTACGAAATGAGATCATTACGGTAAATTTTTTGGGTATAACCGGAAATCACGAACTCTTTACCACAAGCGGTAAAACCCAGATCCTCCAGATTACTATGAATCTGATGGATCACCTTAGGATTTTGGTCATGGATTTCAACCATAAATATCCTGACTCTCCGAAGCAGATCAGGATAATTTTCTATAAAATCAATTTCAGCCCCCTCGATATCACACTTACAGACATCAATAATATCAACATCAAGAGCCTGCTCTATATCAACGTATGAGATTTTATAAGAACCTTTTTCAGATGAGATTCCGGAGGCAAGAAAATTTGATCTTCTCGTTAAGAATTCAGCTGTTCCTGTTTTTTTTCCAACTAACCCCTGAATAATTTTAAATTGTGACTTTGTTTTGGAAAACGTCTTATCCAAATTCGATTTTAAATGAGGAATGAGACAATCATTCGCTTCAAACAAAAATATTTTTTCGGGTGGTTCCCCAAAAATCTCTTGATTAATGTAAGCGGCCAGAATCAAGAAGTGTCCCAAATGGGCTCCCAAATCCAAAACTGTATTCATGGGACGGTTCAGAAAAGACATGAGTTGCCAATAAAAAGGTGAACAGAAAACATCTTGAAAACTGGCGACCTGATATTTTGAATCTAGTTCCAATCGAGCAAACTCACCCAGTTTAATCTCGCAGGTAATCCAGCGGGCTAATCTTTTATAAAGAAAATATTTAAAGTCCTGCATATCTTAATCTCTCAAAACTTTTCTGGCGATCGTCACATTATCAATAGCCTTTTCGACTGGCCACCCTGTCCATCCTATTAAACGATAGAACAGTTTAAGTGTACGAGGTTGCCACTGGCGTGATCGTCCGGGGAGTATCCGTTTCACAGCGGGTGGTTCCACAGAACCGCAGAAAGAAAATTCCACATCGAGTCCCGCATAACGGCAGAGGGCTTTCATGCCCTCAGGATATATCCTCCAACAATCCACTGGGGCTTCATGATAAGGCCAGCTCACAGGATTAATAATCATGATGCGACCGCCAAACTTTGTAATTCGAGCGATTTCTTTCATCCAAGACCAGATTTCAGGGACATGCTCGATCACCTGTGCTGAAAAGACCACATCATAAAAACCATCATCAATCGGAAATGAATAAGATTCGCATGCTTTATGAGTCAATCCGTCACGGCCATCAATATCCAATGTGTGCCAATGAATATTCCTTGGAGGCATCATTCTCCGATAAGTCGATGGAAAGTCGTCAGGACCAATCTCGAGGATTTTATCATCCTTTTGAAAATGAGGGATGAGATATTTTTGAAATAATAATTTTGAATTTTCATGCATAAGATGACCTTTTCTTCAAAGAAAGACCGAGCGCACAAACCATGGAAAAAGTAAACAGAAGGCCTGTCATAAAAAAAGGAAAATCCAGAAAAGCGTGCAGGCAGAATCCGCCGAACGAAACAAGACAGCTTTTTTGAACCATTCGATGAAAGCGATCCTTGGACAAACGGAAAGATTTCAGCATCAGCAAAAACGCGCCGCCCAATAAAAGAATCATTAAAATCAATCCTGAGATGCCACCTTCAACCAGCATTTGAATGTAGTCATTATGCACATACCGGACTTTAAGATAAATTTCGGGATTTTTAAAGAATGGATAAACCACATGAAAAGACCCAGTGCCCCAGCCGAGAAATGGATGGACAAAAAACATTCGAATTCCATCTTGAAACTGCATCCACCTCCAATCGTGAGCCAGCAAATCACTGCCACTTCCTGTGAATGATTCCAGCACTCTTCGATAAGAATCTGTTCCCATGTAAACGGAGGCCAAAATCAACAGTATTCCGGGAGCCCACAAATACCAGAGTTTGTCTGAGGCGAGTGATCTCCAATTCAATAATATCATTGCAAACACTTGGAGTATCGCGACAAGCAAACCGGCTCGACTGCCTGAAAAAAAGATTCCTGACAATAAAATCACTCCAAAGAGCAGGGCCAAATATTTACTGTCATCCCGTCTGATATCATGGCGCTGATAACGTTCCTTGAGAAGAATCCAGAAAGACCATAAAAAAGGAATGATCATGTTAATATAAATGGCAAAATGATTCCGATTAACAAAGGGTCCCATGAAAGTCACGGGAGTCGTCGCATCCCCTCGCCAGCTCAATCCTCGAAACCAGAGAATTTTTTCAGTGTCAGTGATTTTTTGAAGTATACCAACCACGACTAACAAAATGGCATTCAAAATGATTACTATGATGAATATTTTCTTTTCACGGTCTTTTTCAACAAGAAATGCAACAGAAAAACACAGAAAAATCGCCATGACATATCGTCCCCAATCCCGAATGGCCGCATCCCGATCAATAACACTCGGCAACCAGAGATGGGGACGTTCAATCCCATCTGATGTTGTGATTGAGAACAAATTGAGCTGGGCAGGGAATAGGATACCAATTCCACACCAGAGTAAAAACAACAAACAAATCATTTTCATCAGACTGGGAGCAAAAAAGAGCCTCCTAAAAACAGAATTCAAAAAGAGTGAGAAAAAAATGACGGCAACAATGATGTTCGCGGCAAGTATCGACCACGGCTCCACTGTCCCAAAAGACCAAGGGAGAAATATGGCTAACAGTAAACAGAGGACAAACTGGATTTTACCTTGAATCATCACTTTGGCCCTTAGGTTGAAAATCTAACCCTAATGAAGACAGAACAGCCTCCACAAAAGCACTCGGTGTAAAAAGCATAGAGCGTTTCAAAGCTTCCTTATGGTAAATCTCATAATTTTCATATTTCATTTGCAATAATTCCTCCAAACAAGAGAATAATGAGTCAATGTCCCCTTCCGGCACAATCCATCCAGCTTGACCAATTGTTTCCCTCAAAGCGTCTTGAGATGAGCCAACCACGGGTATTCCTTGGGAAAATGCCTCCCCAATCACCAAAGGACACCCTTCACGATGTCCATATGGAACCAGAACCAAAAATTTGATCTTGTTAAAAAGTTCTGCCAGCTTCTCTTTCTCCAGCCCCGGAATAAGCACAACATGCTCCTTCAAAGGACCCTCTTGAATAATTCTTTGAATATTTCCCTCTTCATCACCAGCACCACATATCACCGCATGAAACCGAGTGCCTTTCTGTGCGAGCTTTTCCATAGCGGAGAGAAACTCATAAACCCCTTTCCATCGATAAAGCCTCCCGATATAAGCAAAATCATATTGTTTGGATGAAAGAAAATTTTCATGACTAACAAGCTTTGATCGATAATAGACTGGATCAACAGGGTTGTAAGCAATCACAGATGCGGGGATTCCCACAATGTTCCTCACTGAAACACTCACACATATGTGACTAGCTCTTAATGAAAGCCTTTTCCGGATACTGTTTGTCAAATGCGCGAACTTCCCCTCTCGTCTTTCCAGCGGAACAGCCATTTGATGAATAATCACAAGCGGTTTCTGAGTCACCCATGCACACAATTCAGCTCTTAAGCTGGAACCTCCATTGACAATAACTAAATCAGAGAGAAAAAAACTCGCTAAAAGACATATCAGACTGGGCGTTCTCACAATACGAACGCCCCTGAGATCATCTGGTAATTTTTTTCCCTCCTCAGGTGAATAGGTCAATACACTTACCTCATGGCCCTGTTTTAATAATCCATTAGCAAGTATTCTCGATGCATTTTCCAGCCCACCCAAAGATGGATAAAAATAGTGGCTGTAGAGTAGTATTTTCTTACCCATGATTATATTTCTTTAATATTTCCAAAAGCCCATGGCAGAAAGGCAAAAATGAGCATGATCCAAACCCGGATCAGCCATTATGTGTTTCGAGTCATGAATTTTAAGTTTGAAGTTTCAAGTCGTGAGTCATTCTATATTTTTTCTGCACATATTATTTCACGCAAAGATGCCAAGCCGCGAGGAACGCAGGCTTGAGTTGCAAGTTCTAAGTGCCGAGTTAAAAGTTTGAATCAGAGGTGTAGGGCAACGAGCCATAGCATCATGGCCGCACCGGCCATGATGCTGGCAATCGGAAACCCCATGGGCAGAATGCCCATACCACTTTGTTTTCATTCCATTTTCCCCTTTTCCCCCACCCGGCGGTCGGAGAGCTGCCCTTTAACACACCACAACGTGGACAATGTCATTCTGAATTCTTTCTGCCTTCTTTCCCCTCCGCGCCCAGCGCGGAATTCCACAATTTTCCGACGTTATCTATCGAAAAATATTGGAGTCGATCCATGGCGGCTCCTAGAAAATCTGCCTCATCGCGTATTCTGATTTCCTTTGCAACTTCCTGAATCGCTTGGGCGAGTTTTTCCAGGCTGTGGGGTTCGAGCACCCGGCCCAGCAATGGATCATTGACGACCCGGCCTGAATGTGTCGTCGTGATGATCCGGCATCCGGCGGCGAGAGCCTCGAGCTGAACCATCCCAAAACCCTCCGCGATGGAGGGAAGAGCGAGCACATGGCAGGAGGCTAATAATTTTTTCGTTTCAGTCGCGGATAAAACCCCGTGATAATGGTAGGTGCTTTTTAAATATTCAAACTTGTCCGGCTGGAATTGATTCGGTCCGGCAATATGAAGCTCCACAGGAATCCCCT
>CAYTAI010000027.1:0-5091 GCA_964435715.1 uncultured Verrucomicrobiota bacterium
GGGGCCAAGCTCCCGTTCGCCCCGAATCAGAAACTTCGGGGCTTGCCCCACTTGTCCAAAACTTTCAAGACAGACACAGCGATGGCGCGAGAGGAAAAAAATCTCCCCTCGACGGCGGGGGCAATTTGCATCAGGATGTCGTGAATTTATGAATCGTGACGGGAAACAACCTGTGGCCATCGTGGGCCGGCCAAATGTCGGGAAGTCGGCGCTCTTCAATAAACTCGCCCACCGGCAGATCGCCATTGTCCATGACATGCCCGGCACGACACGGGATCGGATCATCGCCGAGGTGCTGCATCGCGACAAAGTTTTTGATCTCATGGACACAGGCGGCATCGGCATAAAAACCTCCGACCCATTGCGGCATGCGGTCAATACCGAGGTGGATATCGCCATTGAGTCCGCGGACCTGATTCTTTTTGTCGTGGATGCGAAAACGGGACTCCATCCCGTGGACAAGGAAGTGGCGGGCAAATTGCGCCGGTCGAAAAAACCGGTCATCCTGATTGTCAATAAAGTCGATAGTGGCAAGCAACAGTTTGATTCGGCGGAATTCTCCCGCATGGGTTTTGAAGACATCTTCCACACATCGGCGGCTCACGGACAGGGAATCAAATTGCTGGCGGATGAAATCACCGAGCGTGTGGGGCAAAAGCGCGATTTTGCGGCGGAAAAACTCTCCCGCCCGACAAAGATTGTCATCGTGGGAAAACCCAATGTCGGAAAATCATCATTGATCAACCGTTTGCTGGCGGACGAGCGCACCATTGTCTCGGATATCGCCGGGACGACGCGGGATTCGGTCGATTTGCCTTTTTTGCTGAAACGCGGCAATGAAACCCGGCCCTATGTCCTCATCGACACGGCGGGCATTCGCCACCGGAGCAAAGTCTCCACATCCGTCGAGGTTTTCAGCGTGATGCGTTCGGAAAAATCGATTGAACGCGCCGATCTGGTCGTGCTCATTCTCGACGCGCAAAGCGGAGTGACCAATCAGGACAAAAAAATCGCCGGGTTTGTCCAGAAACTCCTCAAGCCCCTTTTCATCGTGGTGAACAAATGGGACATCGCCCTCGAACAACAAAAGCTGCGCCGCGGCATCAAGTCATTCGCCCAGGAATACGAGGACGCGCTCAAAAGGGAGCTTTTTTTCTGCCGTTACGCCGAGGTGATTTTCCTCTCTGCCAAAACCGGGCACAATATCAACGCCTTCACCGATGCCATTCAGAATGTGGAGCGCAATTTGCAGGCGAAAATATCCACGGGCGAGCTCAACAGGGTTTTGGGCAAGGCGACGTCGGAGTTCCTCCCGCCGATGAAGGGCACCAAACGCCTGAAAATTTATTATGCCGTACAGAAAGCACCGGAAAAGATTTTGAGTGCGCCGACATTCATTTTATTTGTGAATAACCCTGATCTTTTCACCGATCAATACGATGCCTATCTGTGCAACCGTTTCCGCGAGCAATTTGAGCTGACCGGCTGTCCGATTCTTTTCGAGCTCCGTTCTGCCCACGAGGAAAAAGGCAGAAAGTAATCTCCCTCAAAAAGTGCTGAGAAATGAAAAAACCCAGTGTCACTGAAAACACAGGGTTTTTTCAAGGGTAATAATGAATTGAGAAAAATCTTTGGTTGATCCTCTCAATTCATAGAGGCGAGAGGGGCAGAATGAATCAATTGCAAGTTCGAGCAGGTCCCATGATGTCAATGCTGTTGCCTGTTTCCATGAAAGATTTGAGACTCGACAGCACCAGAGGCACGGGGAGAGCAGTTCATCGTGCGGGGTGCTTCAGTGCGGAGTTTTTCACAAGTGGGGCAAGCCCCGAAGTTTCTGATTCGGGGCGAACGGGAGCTTGGCCCCTCCAATCCATCCCATTGGAGGGATGACCTCCCGGTCGTCCCATTTTTTTCTGCACGTTTTCCATCGGGCGGGGACGCCCTCTGGAAAACGCGGGGATCCCGATGCGGCATCGGGACGTTCCCCAATCATCCGCAGTTCCTCCCCACCTGTGATTTTTGTGCTTTTTCGTGGGAAATGATTTTTTTCGGGTGAATCGGGCAGGGTTGGTGTATAAGAGGGGTATGAATGAAAATGATGATCCGAACTTGAGCAAATTGCTCCAGAGCTGGGAGATGACTGCGGATGTCCCTGCCGGATTCGAGCGTGGCGTGTGGCAGAAAATTGCTGATCACAATGAGGATCAGACAAATCCTTGGATGAGTCTGGCTGGCTTGTTTCTGCGCCCGCAATTTGCCCTCCCACTGATTCTTGTCGTGGCTTTTTCCGGGATTGTTTTGGGATTTCACAAGGCAAATGTGACGACCCGGGCGGTGGAGGCTCGCACGGCACAAGCCTATCTTTTTTCAATTGATCCGGTCAACCGTCATTACGCCTCGCTTCATCCATGAAAAAAATAATTCTTCTTTTGTCTCTCGTCATTGCGGCGGGAGCCGGTGCTTATTGGCTCACTTACTCAATGGCGACCAAAAAAAAGCAGGCTTACATGTATGCCGTCGATGAAAAAACGCTTGCCTGGCTGAAAAAAGAATACGATCTCTCGCCGGAGCAATTTGCGCGCATTAAAGTCATCCATGACAATTACCAGCCCATTTGCGAAAAGCTCTGTGCAAAAATCAATGAGTCCAACCAAAAGGTCAAAAAACTCATCTACCATTGTGAAGCTCTCTCCGATGAGCTGTCAGCGGCACTCGACGAGAATGCCGCCATCCGCGCCGAGTGTCACCGGCACATGCTCCAGCATATTTATGCGGTCTATGCGGAGATGAATCCCGAGCAAGGCAGGCGTTATCTCGCCATGATGTCTGATTATCTCATGTCGCCAGGGCGCAGCATTGACGAGGTCACGCAAAACACGAAAGATGAAAGCTCCTCCCGTCATGTCGGACACTGATCCCGGCGATGACGTGCTCCTCATGCGACGCCTCCGTGAGGGTGATGATCTCGCCTTGAATGAAATCATGCGTCGTTGGAGGACTCCCTTGATCCATTTCATGAAACGTTATCTCCAGAGTGAAAGCCTCGCCATTGACCTGGCGCAAGAGGCTTTTGTGCGCGTCTATCAGGCTCGGGAGAAATTCAATCAGGACATGAAATTTTCAACCTGGATTTTCACCATCGCGGCGAACCTTTGCAAGAACCGGCTCCGTTGGGTGTCCCGTCATCCGGAGATTTCCCTGGATTCCCCCGTTGCCAGTCATGATTCTCAAAATGAAAAAACGCGGGGGGACAGCATCGTCGCACCGGGGGATTCCCCCGACGGGCAATTGCTTGCAAAAGAACGTGCCGCTGCCGTGCGCGACGCCATCCGGAACTTGCCGCATGATCAAAAAACGGCTTTGATTCTTTTTGAGTACGAGCAAATGCCTGTTTTACAAATCTCACAAGTCATCGGCGCCACGCCAAAAGCGGTTGAGAACCGGCTTTACCGTGCCCGGCAGAATTTACGCAGTGCCTTGCATCAATATTTAAATCAGTAAAAATAAAAAAACAAAAAAAGGAAATACCATGAAACGTATCATTGCCACACTCATCGTCCTTGCCGCCCTCCATCTCGGAGTCGTTCATGCCGGCGGGATCAAACAAGTCCAAACGACAAAAGGTGCCCGTATTACTCTGCCGTCGGCAGCCACGGTCAATAATTGCTCACCCTGTGCAACAAAAGCCTCATGCGGTGACAAAAAAATGAAATGCTCCAAAGAGCCGAAAAAATGTTCTGCCCATAAAGCAAATTGCTCCGCCAAGAAGGATTGCAGCTCGAAAAAAAGTTGTGCCACAAAATGCAGCGCAAAAAAATGTGACACCAAAAAGAAAGATTGCGGAAAAAAGAAATGCTCTTCCGCCAAAAAAGGCTGCTAATCCCGGTCCTTTGCAAATGGCGCCCTCACCATTTTTCTCTTTCCTCTCCGTTCCGCACATGATCTCAGCCGGGGCGGAGGGTTGAAATCAAAAGTTTTTACCCCGCGCGGACAAAACGTTTGCCGGGGAGTTGTTTGATCAGGCGTTTCGAGGGCGAGAAGGCTCGCGGACACGGCGGGACTGGGCAAATTGCTCTGCTCGATCAGAGTGTCAATATCGAGCTCCTCACTGCCGAGCAGATCGAAAAGCTTTTGCTCGTTATCGCTGAGCTCGGTGGCAGCCAGTGTGCGTCTGGACTCTCCCTCATCCCCCGGTATGCCGCCTGCGGGAAAGAGGAACTCGAATTCCCCCAGAATATCGGCGACATCCTCGACGAGTTTCGCCCCCTGTTTGATGAGCCGGTGACATCCGCGGCTGCGGAGGCTGTCGATCCGTCCTGGCACCGCAAAAAGCAATTTGCCCTGGTCGAGAGCCATTCGTGCCGTAATCAATGCACCACTACGCAAATCCGCCTCGACGACGAGGGTGCCCATGCTCATACCACTGACAATGCGGTTCCGCATGGGAAAATTTTGCGGGGTTGGCTTGGCATTCATGGGGAACTCGCTGATGATTGCCGCTCCTGCCTCAATGATTTTGTCGGCGAGCGCCTGGTTCTCCGGTGGATAAATCTGGTTGAGTCCGGCGCCGATGACGGCGACTGTGCGGCCTTTGGCTGCCAGTGCCCCTTGATGCGCGGCGGTATCAATGCCCCGGGCCAAACCACTCACGACGGTCACGCCGGAGAAAGCCATTTGATAAGACAGTTTTTTGGCGGCCTCCAGACCGTAATTACTCGTCTCACGCGAACCCACCACGGCGATTCCTTTATTATCCCTCGGGAGCAATTTGCCCCGCACGTAGAGCACCAGCGGTGGATCGTAGATCTCGCGCAAATTGCCGGGATAATCCTCATCATCCTCAATGAGCAATTGTGCACCGGCTTTTTCCACTGCCCGGAGTTCAGCGTCCCGGTCGACGTGTTTTTCCCAATCGGAAATATTCTGGGCGACCTCCGTGCCGATTCCGGAAACTTCTTTGAGGTGTCTGACCGGGGCTGAGAGAATCAGCTCCGGACTCTCGAAACGCTCGAGCAATTTGCGCACCCGCACGGGTCCGACCTGCGGAATGAGGTTTAAAATCAAAAGTGCTTCGCGTTTATCCATGACAGC
>CAYTAI010000027.1:5110-27693 GCA_964435715.1 uncultured Verrucomicrobiota bacterium
AACTCAGGGGTTTTAAAAAAAATATCAATTTACATGACCCGGCGGACCTCGTCCTCGCTGAATTCCACGCCGACTGCGGTCGCTCCGAAATCTTCCGGCAAGGCAAAGCGCAATCTGCCCTCGCGCACTTTTTTATCCCGCGACATCGCGCGCATCAAAAGGCTTTTATCCAGTGCGGGCATTTTGACCGGCAACCCGAAGGCCTCAAGCAATTTTCTCAGGCGATTGGCGGCATCAGCGGGGAATCCTGTTTTTTCGCCGGCCAGCACAGCCTCAAGCACCATGCCGATGGAAATGGCCTCACCATGCAGCAACTTGCCATAGCCCGCCACCGCTTCGATGCCGTGGCCGATGGTGTGGCCGAAATTCAGGATTTCGCGCACACCGAGGGTCTCTTCTTCATCGGCGGAGACGACCTCCGCCTTGATCTCGCAACAACGCTGGACAATCGCTGCAAGGGTTTCCGGATCCTTGTCCTTGATTTTCTGGACGTTCTTTTCGAGAAAATAAAAAAAGGGTTTGTCACGGATGACTCCGTACTTGACGACTTCTGCCATGCCCGCTGCAAACTCGCGTTCCGGCAGGCTCTTGAGCATGTCCAGATCAGCCAGCACACTCACTGGTTGGTAAAAGGCGCCGACCAGGTTTTTCCCCTCGGGCAGATTCACCCCTGTTTTTCCGCCGACAGAGGAATCCACCATCGCGAGCAAGGTCGTGGGCATTTGCACGAAGCGGATCCCGCGCAGATAACACGAGGCGACGAATCCTCCGAGATCACCGATGACACCCCCGCCGAGAGCGATCAAAAAGGAATTCCTTTCCAGCCGTTCCTTTGCCATCTGGCTCAATATTTTCTCGCAGAAAGACAGCGATTTGCTCGATTCACCAGGAGGCAGGATGTATTCACACGCGTCAAAGCCCTCGTCCCGGAGCAATTTGCGCGTGTTGCCTAAATAAAGGGCGGACACCGTTTGATCCGTCAGGATGATGCCGCGTTTGGAAACTTTTTCTTTATTCAGGACTCCGGCGATTTTCCCGGACACAGCCGGGCCGATATGAATGTCGTAGGAACGTTTACCCAGACTGACAGGAACAATTTGCTGCATCCCTCTCTGATTAAAGACTCACATCCCCCGCGTCAAGGGAAGGGATAAGCTTCCCCTACGCGAGCTTCTCAACAATTTCCTCAAGCGGGTAGCTGACAATCTCGGCGAGGGTCGGATGGTACCAGGGGGCTTTGAGCATGGCGGCGGCGGTCGCCTTCAGCGCGAGGGCGGTGGAGAAAATATGGATCAACTCCCCCGCGTCCCTGCCCACGATTTCCGCCCCGAGCAATTTGCCCGTTTGGGCGTGTGCAATGACCTTGACGTAACCGCGTTTTGCCTCCATCAGGATGGATTTGCCGTGATCGTCGAAAGGGTAACTGGCGGCGAAGTAAGGGATTTTCTTTTCCAGGAGCTGTTTTTCTCTCGCCCCACACAGCGCGACTTGCGGGTCGGTGAAAACCACACTGAGCAAATTGCCATAGTCCACCGGTGCGGTCTCTTTGCCCAAAGCATGTCTCGCTGCGACTTCCCCTTGTTGAATCGCGATGTGCACAATCTCGTAAGGTCCCGTGCAATCGCCCCCGGCATAGATTGCGGTGTTGGATGTCCGCTGGTATCCGTCGCAAGCAATTTGCCCGTTTTTCTTCAAGCTCACTCCAGCCGCCTCGAGCCCCAATCCCGCTGTCGCCGCCTCGCGACCCAAGGCATTAAAAAGATGCTTGGCTTTTTGCGTGAGCAATTTGCCCGAGTGACGGAATGCCACGGTGAATTCTCCGTCGGAATACTCTATCTTCTCAATGTCCGTTCCGGTGAAAAGAGCAATTTGCTCGTCACGGAAAGCTTTTTCGATGACGGCGGAGGCTTCGGGTGTGGTCTCTTTGAGGAGATTCGCGCTCCTTTGAATCTGTGTGACACGCGAACCGATCCGCGAGAGGTATTGGGTGAGCTCACAAGCGACCACACCGCCCCCGAGCACAATCACCGACTCCGGAAGAAAATCCAAATCCAGAACATCGTCACTCGTCCAAAATGGAACACCGGTCAAACCCGGAACTGGCGGCACCGCGACCTTCGACCCCGTGGAGACAAAAAACTTCTTTCCTCTCAATCGTGTCCCGTCCGTGAGGACGATTTCTTCGCCCGAGACAAATTGCGCGTTGGAATGATAAAAGTCGAAACGTCCGGATTGAATCTGGGACTGACGGTATTGTGCGAACTCCCCGATCACGCGCAATTTGCGCGCGTGAATGGCGCGCATGTCCGCGGCGGCCTCTGGAATGTCGAGACCGAAAAGTTTTCCTTCCCGCGCCAGATGCAGGACCTCAGCGGAGTAAATCAGTGTCTTTGACGGCATGCACCCGCGCAAGATGCACAATCCGCCGAGCTCTGCCGCCCCGTCGACCACGGCGACAGAGTCTGTGAATTCCCGCGCCGTGCGTGCGGCGGCGTAACCCGCGCTGCCCCCGCCGATCACAATAAAATCGTAAGTTTTCATTTCGGCAGTATGTCAAACCCGTCTTTGCGGTCTTTGATGATCCAGCCTGCGGCGTCGAGCTCGCGGCGGATCTCATCGGCTTTCGTCCAGTCTTTGGACTGTTTGGCATCCCAGCGCGCCTGGGCGAGCAACTGCACTCCGTCGGGGATATCGGTGGTCGAGTCCGCGGGCTGGCTTTCATCCGGCAATGTCAAGCCGAGGGTGTAGAGCATTTGTCCGATGTCCAGCAAGACCAGCTTTGCACGGCCGGGAGTCAAGCCTCCGGACTTGATCTCTTCCTCCACCCGTTTCAGTCCTGTGAAAAGCCCGCCAAGTGCTTTGGGTATATTCAAATCGTCATTCATCGACATCCAGAAATCGACGAATTCATCCGCGTAAACCAATTGCCGTTGACGTAGAGGGGGAGGAGCTACGAAAGGTTCTCGCCCGCGACGGCAGCGACATGTTCCGCGGTCTTTCGCAATTTGCCCAGGGCACTGCGGGCGGCGTGCATCGTGTCAAAAGTGAAATTCAGCGGCTGGCGGTAATACCCGCTGATCAGGACGTATCGCAATTCATTCGCGCTGAACCCGCGTTTTTTTATGTCATCGAGAGTATAGAGATTTCCGAGGCTTTTACTCATTTTTGCACCGTCGACCATCAGGTGGGAGATGTGAAACCAGTGGCGGCAGAACTCCGTGCCGTTTGCGGCCTCGCTCTGGGCAATCTCATTTTCGTGATGGGGAAAAATCAAATCTTCGCCGCCGGAATGCAGGTCGATGGTGTCCCCGAGGAAATGTTTGCACATCGCACTGCACTCGATATGCCAGCCCGGACGACCCTTGCCCCAGGGAGCCGCCCATGCGTTGTCCCCGTCATCGGGTTTTTGGGATTTCCAGAGGGCGAAATCCGAGGCGTTGTCTTTGGCATATTCATCCGCGTCGCTCGCGCCAAACTCAGATGCACCGGTCTGGATTTCCCTGCTTTGAAGATGAGAGAGGCGACCGTAGGTTTTAAAGGAATTGATCTTGAAATACACCGAGCCGTCCGTGCCGGCATAGGCAAAACCGGATGCCATGAGCTTCTCAATCATGGCAATTTGCTCCGGGATGCTCTGAACCGCGCTGGGTTCGACATGCGGTGCCAGGATATTGAGCTCTTCACAGTCCTGATGAAAAATTTTTGTCCAGGCGGAGGTGAATTCCTCCAGCGTTTTCCCCTGGGTTTGCGCGTGGCGGATGGTTTTGTCATCCACATCCGTGAGATTGCGGACATGACGGACTTCGAACCCCGAGACCTCCAGGAGACGGCGCAAGGCGTCTTGGATCAGGAACGTGCGGAAATTGCCAATATGCGCCGGTCCATAGACTGTCGGCCCACAACAATAGTAACGGAATTCCCGCTGGGCGGGCTGTTCCAGCGGACGTGTTTCCCGCGTCAATGTATCATGGAGTCGGACAGACATAAAAATGGATGGGATATTGTGAGTCCGCCAGCAAAAACGAAAAGCTTGCTGAAATCAACTCCTGATTCCTCCCGGCTCTTTCGTCAGGGTGTGCAAGGGAAAAAGGGCTCCGCCCCGATGGTTCCGGAGAGTGATTCCAGAAAATCCGGCGTTGCGGTCAGCACGATCCGCGCCCGGGTCTCTTTGATTTTTGACTCGATCCCGCTACAAAAATCCCCCTCATACAGATGAGGCGTGCTCTGAGCCTGATGCAAGGCATTCAGACATTTTTCAAGTCTTTGCAACTCGGCGGCCTGTGCGGCGGCGAGTCTCTGCCGGTACCAATCGCTGGTGATGACAGTCTCCCGCGCAAATTGCGCGCGCAGCTCAGGAGCATCAATGCCTTTGCCCTCGAAATGTCCATGAGCCATGACATGCAAGAGCACTTTCAGCGGCGGGCAAGCGACCTCGATGGAGCCATCCTCAAAATAATTCAGCGCGACCCTTTTCATCGTGTCGACAATATTATCCACGCCGGCGACGAAACAATCCAGCCCTTGATTCTCCGGACGGAGCATCTCGGGTGTGAAAACAGTCTCCGGATTGCTGAAAATGCGTCCGAGGAACTCGCGCGTGAATTTCTCCGTGATGCGGCAGCCCAAACGGCTGGCGAGGATTTTGCGTCCTTTATAGTCGAAGTCCTCGAGTTTTTCCAGGGCGCCGATGGATTTCAAATATTCGGGCTCTCTCTCATGGGGCAGCATGCGCGCCCAGATCTCCGGCACCAAAAGACTGATGTCATGTGCCACGGGATATTTCGGACCGACATAACCCGCCGCGGTCGAAAATCCCTGATATCCGGTCATGATAAATGACAGCAGCGCGGAATTCAAATCATGCACCGGAAGGAGCGCATTAAAAGGTCCTTTGGTCAGCGCGCCCTCCGAGCCCGCCCCCGTTGTCGAAGGCGATTTGCCCGTCAAGCTGCTGATGAAGTCCATGAAAAGCTCGGGCAACTCCTGGAAATGAATCGGGTTAAAAACAGCCAGCGGGAGGATACCCTCTCCCGGGGGATTATTCCGGCGTCCGGGCAGCACAGCATTGACCGGCTGGTAAACCGGTTCATGGGCGTGGAGCTTGCGGTAAAGACGCGTCATCATTTGTGAGAGGTAAACCGCGCGGGGATTCTCCAAATCCGGGCGCGTCTGGAGATAACGCGGGTTTTTCGTGCGGCTGCCGTCCACGATCCGGGGCTGATCCGGACTGACAAAATAGTCGGGGGCGGTACTGCTGTTAAATGCCACAATGGTTCTTTTGAGCGGAGCGGTGAATTGATCAAAATCAATCGGCGCGGCAATCATCCGCGCGGCGTCGCTGCGCGTGAGCGGTTCGTAATTGCTGTAAAATCCATTCTTTTCCGAAAAATCCTCCTCTGCCCTTTTGTCGTATCCGCGATGGATGGCATCATCGGGGCGCTGGAAAAAGCGGTACTCACAATTCCGGATGAATTTCACCGAGGGATGAGTGTAGCGGGGATTGAGATGGGAGAGGCGGGCGGCGGGTATGACTAATGCCGCGGAGATATCATCCTCCATTTGCACTTTCATCGAGGGGAGATAATCTTTGCGAAGGGTGAAGACGCGCCATTTGCCTTGGGGATCAAATCCCACACGCAAATACTGCGTGATGAGTTTTTGATTGTTGTATTTGAGTTCATTGCCCGGTTTCCCGTCTACTGTGTCCACGCTGAAATGCTCCAGCCAGTTTTCCTTCCACTCGGCGCGGTAAAGTCTTTTGACGACAAGCACCAGATCATGGATGTGCAGGGGAATGGTCTTCAGCCATGAGTTATATTCGTCATGGTACTCCGGGCTGGGCGTGAGCAATTTAATCACCGAGCCGAGAGTGCGCTCGGGACTCAGCAGGGTTCTGTGATCGGGTTTTGCCGCGGGGGAGGCAAAGCGTGATGAGTAATCTTTGAAAAGGATTTGCCGGACAAAATCAAAGTCACGGTCGAAATCCGCGACAAAAACGGGCCCTTGCAAAATCGCATCGGCAATCGATTTGGAAATCTCGGATTTGCCCCCGCCGGAAACCGTGCACGGCTTGTGGCAAAAGGTTCCTTCCGGATAAGTCCCCGCGAGCCGCCAGCGCCGCAGCTCCGAGGGCTTGACCAGCTCCACGCGATAGCCATTGGGCAGGAGATAGGAGATTCCCGAGAGCAAATTGATCCGCCGCGGGCCATCGGGGGTTTCCCAGCGGATTTCATTTTGCCGCAGGTTGAACTCCGCATTCTCGGGCAGATAAATAATATCAGGATAAACATGGTCCACGGCGTAACCGTCCGGGTGCAGCCTCATCAGGCTCCCGCCGAGACGCTCGAGATTTCCCGCAAAATCGTGCCCGCTGACTTGGGAGGTCTCCGATCCGTTGAAAAGGTCGCCGAGATCGTAGCTGCGATAGGCGATCGCACCGCCGGCATGCTCCTCCTCCGAGAGCCCGCGCAAATTGCATGCGTAACTGATCTGTGTCTTGACCTCTTTTTTGCAGTAACCGAAATAATTGTCGGCGATGAGCGTGACAATGACGCCGCGCTGGTCGCGCGCGGTGATTTTGAAAGCTTGTCCGTCATTGTAGCGTTCGTCCGGGTCCCGCCAGCACATGCCATCCCGGCGTTGTCTTTGGCTGGCATTGTCGGCATGAGGCAGACCGAGCTCTTTTTTCGTCAATGCCACCAGGATCACACAGCCCGTGTGCCCGCTCCAATGCTCGAAATCCAGTGCCGCGTCATTCTCCAGCAGATGCGGGTCGCCGGCATTGCCAAAGATGGACTCCACAAAATCCAGATTCCCCGCGAGGCTCCCCGGAGCAAAAAACCGGGTTTCCATCTTCAGCTCCGGACACAGGCCCTCGACCTCCGGTGAAATGACCGGGCGCAAATACAGACTCAAGAAACTCCCCGTGACTCCTTTGCCCTGGCACCCGGACAGGAAAGGAATCTCCAGAAGCGCGGCGGGAACCCGGTGCAATGCATGATGGAGCAGGGCGGCAAAAACATTTTTGGGAACAGACTTTTTGTCCGCGGGCACGGCAAGCCCTCCCTCCGCAACGTGGAAGACACCTTCCGTCGTGCGCCGGTCGCTCTTGGGATTGTGCAAGACCCCTTGGTGCACGCGGTAGGAGCTCACGATCGGTGAGAGATGTTTATCCCCGTCGTGAGGCAGGGATAACTCCCGGGCAACACCGTGGAAATCCAGCGTCAAAGCATTCCCCGGCAAACGCGCGGGTGACCGCCCGGGAATGTCCGCCAGGTACGCATCCAGAAAATCCTGTATGCGTTGGTCGACCGGACAGAGGGATTCGCTCAACCGCCTGTTTTTGCCTGCCAACCCGCGGATGATTGTCTGACCCACGGAGAAAACCGGGGACTGAGCCGTGTCGACGGCGACAGCGAGACCATTTGCGGCAAGCTTGAGATTGATATACTCACAGAGTTTCTCGTGGAATGAGCCATCCGTGTCGTGTTTGATCCCTACGGAATCGAGGATGTTTTGAAAATTTTGTGTTTGTGCATTCATATGGAATTAAATGAAATTCTCGTTTGTATCCGCGCCCTGTATTCACTAAGTATCAATCAGGACAATTTGTTATTCAACAAAAATGGACATTTTTCAGATGCAATCGCCATTTTCACGATTCAAACATTTATGAAACGTTGGATCAATAAACAGAAGGATCAATTGCTGAATCTCAATGCGACCCCGCACTCCATCGCATTAGGATTTGCCACAGGTTTTTTCTGGGGTGCCACGCCGCTTTTTGGACTGAAAACCCTGCTGGGTGTGATCAATGCCTGGATATTCCGCGGCAATAAAATCGCGGCGGTCGTCGGTGTGACCATTCATGATCTCGCCACACCCTTTCTGCCCGGGGTGTTATTGCTCCAGTACCAGATCGGACACTGGATCATCAGTCATCCTCATGCCTTTGACAAACACACCCCCATCCACGGTTTGAAACTCCACGAGCTTTTCAGCTGGACCACATTTTTCGGCCTCGGCTTTCCGCTCCTGCTCGGGGCGATCGTCCTCGCCCTGCCTTTGAGTGTGCTTGCATATTTTCTCCTGCGCGGCACGGTCGCGGAATACCAGAAAGTCAAAGCCCGTCACACGAAAGAAAAACCGGAGCCGGTGGACTCGCCTTGAGTTGAACGGATCGGGTTCTCATCCGCGTGGTAAGAGCTGCGGACGAGCGGGCCGCTCTCCACATGGCGGAAACCCAGCGCGAGAGCAAATTGTTTCCACCGCGCAAATTGCGCGGGTGTCACCCATTCAACCACGGGAAGGTGCCGCGGGGAGGGCTGGAGATATTGACCGAGTGTGACAATGTCCGTGTCGAGCGCGCGCAATTTGCACAAGACACTCTCCACCTCATCATGCTTTTCCCCGAGGCCGAGCATCAGACTGGATTTGGTGACAAATCCTTTTGCCTTGGCATATGCCAGGACATCGAGGGAACGCTCATAACCGGCTTGGGGCCGCACACTTTTTTGCAGGCGAGGCACGGTCTCAACATTATGATTGAGGATGTCAGGACGGGCGTCGAGAATTGTATCGAGATTCTCTGTCCTGCCTTTCATGTCAGGAATGAGCACCTCGATTCTGATCCCCGCGCAATTTGCGCGGACGGCACGGATGGTGTCTGCCCAGACCGCCGCCCCGCCATCGGGGAGATCATCACGCGCGACAGAGGTCAGGACGACATGACGCAGGTGCATCGTCTTGACGGATTCCGCCACGCGGCGGGGTTCATCCAGATCAAGTGTCGACGGTCGCCCGGTTTTCACCGCGCAAAATCCACAGGAACGCGTGCAGATGTCGCCGAGGATCATGATGGTCGCCGTGCCGCGGGACCAGCACTCGGAACGGTTCGGGCACTGGGCACTCTCGCAGACGGTGTGCAGCTTTTGCCCGTCGATGAGGGTCTTGATATTGCCGGCGATGGCATTCCCGCCGAGCCGGACCTTGAGCCATTCGGGCTTCCGTTGTCGGGCAGGAGCATCAGCGGCGGGATTCATCCTAGACATCTAGACCGGATTGTCCGGAAAATCAAGTTCCCCGCTGGGTTCCGCAAAGTGACGCAAAGAAAGATTGAACCGCGAGCTTGTCCCGAATCTGTGACTTCGGGAATGACACAGATGAACACGGATTTCCAGGCTAGCCCTTCGATCGCTGGGCGAATGGACTTTGCGGTTTCAACCCCATCTACGTCATCAGGCGGCCAATGGAGCCGTGCCAGAGGTCGCGCAAATTGCCCACGTCCCAGGCAAATTGTTTGCCGTGGGTGGAGACGCGCAACGAGTCGCCGCCGACTGTGCCCAGCAGGCGCAGGGGCACATTGGCTTTCTCCACGATCCCGCGCAATTTGCCCTCGTTGTCCGGGGAACACGTCACGATGATCCGGCTCTGGGATTCATTAAAGAAAAGCGTGTCGATGCGGCCTGAATGATCATCCAGCGCAATTTGCGCGCCGCGCAAATTGCCGCCGTCGGTGATGCCCATTTCCGCAAGAGCCACGAGCAAACCGCCCTCGGAGCAGTCATGCGCGGCATTGACCGCACCCGCGCGAATGAGGGCGAGAGTCGCGTCCTGAACCGCTTTTTCTTTTTTCAGGTCCAAACGCGGGGCGTGCCCGGCTTTGGCGCCATGAATGCGTTTCAGGTAATGGGAGCCTCCGAGCTCGTGTCCGAGTTCGCCCACGAGGAAAATCAGGTCGCCGTCATTTTTGAATGATTGCGTGGTGATGTGCTCGGGTTTGTCGATGAGGCCCACCACCGACATCGTCGGCGTCGGGTCGATGGCACCCGCGGGGGATTCATTGTAGAGACTGACATTGCCGCCGGTGACCGGAACATTGAAAAAGACACAGGCTTCGGCGAGACCTTCGACCGCCTTCTGGAGCTGCCAGAAATTCTCCGGCTTGTGCGGGTTGCCGAAATTCAGGTTGTCCGTCGATGCCAGCGGTTGCGCGCCCGAGCAGACGAGATTGCGGCAGCACTCGGCGACAGCGGTTTTGCCGCCCTCATACGGGTCGAGCCAGACGTAGGTGGAGTTGCAATCCGCCGCCAGCGCGATGATTTTGTCGGCTTCATTAATGCGGAAAACCGCCGCATCGGAGCCCGGCGGCACCACCGCGCCATTGCGCACCATGTGGTCGTATTGCTCGTAAACCCAGTTCTTGCTCGCGACAGTCGGGCTGGCGAGCAATTTGCGCAGGACCTCCTCGTAATCCGCCGGTTCGGGCAGTGACAGCGGATCAAAGGCGCGGGTCTTTGCCAGATAGGCGGGTTCCTTCGCCTCGCGATGGTAGATGGGCGCGTCCTCGGCGAGTTGGCGGGCGGGAATTTCCGCGACGACGACCCCGTGATTTTTCACGCGCATCATGCCGTCATTGGTGACGACTCCGATTTCCGCGTGGGGGAGGTCCCATTTTTCAAAGATGTCTTTGACCACTTGCTCGTGGCCTTTGTTGACGATGATGAGCATGCGCTCCTGTGACTCGGAGAGCATGGTCTCGTAAGGTGTCATGCCGGGTTCGCGCTGGGGAACCTTCGCCAGGTCGATCTCGACACCGGTTCCGCCGCGGCTGGCGGTTTCACACGTCGAGCAGGTCAGCCCCGCCGCGCCCATGTCCTGAATTCCCGCCACCGCATCAGGCACCGCGAGGAGTTCCAGACACGCCTCCAAGAGAAGCTTTTCCTTGAAAGGATCGCCGACTTGAACCGCCGGGCGGTCTTCCTTCGATTCCTCGGTGAGTTCACGCGAGGCGAATGCCGCCCCCGCCAGACCATCGCGGCCGGTTTCACTGCCGACGTAGAAAACGGGGTTGCCCACGCCTTTGGCAGCACCCTTGGCGATTTGCTCATGGCGCAGGACACCGAGGCAAAAGGCATTCACGAGGGGATTGCCCTCGTAGGTTTCGTCGAAATAGACCTCGCCGCCCACGGTGGGAATGCCGATGCAGTTGCCATAATGCGCGATGCCCGCGACGACCCCGGCAAAAAGGCGGCGGTTATTTTTTGCGGCGGCGCTGTCGCCCTCGATGGGGCCAAAGCGGAGGGAATTCAAATTGCACACCGGGCGCGCGCCCATGGTGAAAATGTCGCGGATGATGCCGCCGACCCCCGTGGCCGCGCCTTGGAAGGGCTCCACCGCGCTCGGGTGATTGTGTGACTCGATCTTGAAGCAAATCGCCCAGCCCCCGCCGATATCGACGACCCCGGCATTTTCCTCACCGGCCTTGACCAGGATGTGCGGCGCGCTGGTGGGGAATTTTTTCAGCTCGGGCTTCGAGTTTTTGTAGGAGCAGTGCTCGCTCCACATGACCGAGAAAATGCCCAGCTCGACAAAATTGGGTTCGCGTCCGAGGATGCCCTTGATGCGTTCGTATTCCTCCGGGGTGATGCCGTGTTTGGAGATGATTTCGGGAGTAATGGTCGGTTCAGTCATGGAAATGGTGAGTGTAACGGATTCCGTTACGGCGGCAAGCGCGAGATTGAGCGATTATGCCGCTGTGCCCGGGAGGTCTTTATCGAGGGTCTCAAGGTTGACGCCGGAGGTCTCGATGCGGAAGGCCCAAGTAACGAGGGCACCCAGCAGCGAGGTGCCAATCAGGATTGTCAAAAGGGTTTGTGTGCCGATTTGATTCAAGAGAAAGGGAAAGAAAAAAGCAGTGAGCACGGCACCGATTTTGGCAAATGAAGCGGCGAATCCCGCGCCTTTTCCACGGAGGCGGGTGGGGAAGACCTCCCCGGCAATCAGGTAAGTCATGGCGTTAGGGCCGAGATTGGTCATGAAATTAAAGAGCATGAATCCGGCAAAAAGGAAAACCAGCTCCATGTGCCCGCTTAGATTCATGGAAATCGCCGCAAGAAAAAGTCCGACGGCACATCCGATAAATCCCACGATTTGCAATTTGATCCGACCGACTTTGTCCGCCAGAAAGATCGCGGCAATAATCCCGACGACCAGCAGGAGATCAATTAGAGCCGCACCCTTGGCTGCAAGCATGTCATTGGAGACAATTTGGGCGAGGTTATGCGGGTGCTCGACTTTGTGCCCGATCATGGTCACCAGAATCGTGGGGGTAAATATTCCGATGCCGTAGGTGCCGAGGTCTTGGAGGAACCACGGCACGGAGGCGAGGATCGTGGATTTGAGATGCTTCTTTTTGAATAGGGATTTGAATTTTTTCTCAGATTTTGCATTCGACTCGGTCTCCGGGCGGAGAGTGACTTTCTGAGGGTAGAGAGGGGTGCGTTTCAAGAGCCGTTGCATCTCGTGCTCTGCATCCTTGACCCGCCCCATAGAGATAAGCCAGTGGCAACTGTCGGTGATAAAAAAACGCCCGATCACCACGAGGATACCCGGAATGATTGCGGTCGCGTACATCCAGCGCCAAGCAGAGATATCCGGCAAATTTTTCAGGATGAGGAATCCGATCACGGTTCCGGCCAGTGCGCCAATGGCTTGGAATCCGAAAGCTCCCAGCACCATGCGCCCGCGTTGCCGCGAGGGAATCGTCTCTGAAATCATCATATGGGCAGTGGGATAGTCGCAACCCAGCGCCATGCCGATTCCGAAAAGAAAAATGACCAGTAAAATAACATTCGGGGTCAGCGTGATCAAAATCAGAAAAAGACAGAAAAGAACCATCTCCGCGATGAACATGGTTTTGCGCCCGAAATAATCGGCTAATCCCCCCAGAAGGGTTGCTCCGATTAGTATCCCGAAAAGGGGAGCGGCGGCGACGGCACCTTTGCCGGTGGAATCCAGCCCGAACTCTAACACGATGAGCGGTAACGCCACACCGGTCATAAAAACCACCAATCCCTCAAAAAACTTTCCCGCAGTCGCCAGAATCCAGATCCGCCATTGCATCACGGTCATCGGAGAAGAATCCACCGCCGTCTTGTCTGCCCAGAAGGGCGTCTCATCGATGTATTCCTGAACGGTGCGTGGGTTGGGAGCAGAAGGCTGATTCTCATGCATGACCCTCACATTAATAAGTCAATCAAATGCACGGGTCAACCCTGCGACTGCGACAAGCTTGTGTCAAAAAGCGGAGAGGAGGGTTTTAATTTAATCTATTGAAAGGGGTTGTGAAAAATCGTGGACGATGAGCTCGATTTCATCGGGCTCGTAATCCAACAAAAAACTCTCGGCAAGAATGAACCACTCATTGACATCAACAATCGAGTAGGCATCGAGAGTGGGGAGATTCTGAATGTTTTCCTCCAGAACGATGGTTTCCGGTACCGCCTCATCATCGTGGACGTAAGCCAGTTGCAGGCGATCCTCGGATAACCGCAGGCGGCAAAATGCATCGGCATCACCCGGGCGGAGCTTGTGACCGACGAGGGCGGTGATATTGATCTCCATGATCACGGAGGGAAATTGCTCAAGGGCGAAAATGAGTTTGGCGAGTGAATTGATCTCATAGGGTCGAATGTGGTTTAAAGTCAGCATCATTCGACATACATGACTCAAGCGCGCTGACAAAGGGCTTTTTCTTTCGTCAGCCATTGTGGTGTAGACCGGACGATCATAACTGATGGTTTGGTTCATAATGTTATTCTCCGTTTTATGGATGAGTTACTTTTCACACTAAATTCTGAATTTTCCGACTGAATTTATCGGCACGGTATGGAATTCTTTGTAAGCGGCAGAATCAGGTTTAAAATGACCGCGTGCGAGGGATAACAGACACTCATTTTGTCACCGGGTTGCCCTCGACTATCTCAAAAGGTGAGGGTGGGAACTCTTGACGGATTCACGTCCCGGCCTCTATCCGCGCAGATAAAATTCTTGAAAATAAAAAGCGACGTGAGGCCCCAATCAAGATCGAAACTTTGCAATCAATCGATTGATTTGATGCTGATGACTGTCTGCGAATGATTTATAAAAATGATTTCCACATCCATCACCCTATTTGTATTTGAATCAAAAAATCTTCCAAAAAAACGCGATTATTTACTTTTAAGTTGGCACGCAAATTGCTAGTTCATTCGTCGATGGGTCGTCACTTGCCATCGTGGAATTTGGCGATATCACCTCAAAATTCAGAAACAAACCTCAACATCAAAATATACATTTATGGCCAAATACAAACTCGAATACATCTGGCTCGACGGATACAAACCCGTCCCTAGCCTGCGCAGCAAAACCAAGATTGAAAGTTACTCCAGCTTTCCAAAGCTCGAAGAATTGCCCCAATGGGGATTCGACGGGAGCTCCACACAACAGGCTGAAGGCAGGAGCTCGGACTGTATGCTCAAGCCTGTGGCTGTATTCCCGGATACATCCCGCAAAAACGGTGTTTTGGTCATGTGTGAGGTTATGATGCCGGATGGTGTGACCCCCCACATCTCGAATTCCCGTGCGACTATCCTGGATGATCCGGGTGCGTGGTTCGGGTTTGAACAAGAATATTTCCTTTTCCAGGATGGTCGTCCCTTGGGTTTCCCCAAAGACGGTTACCCCGCTCCTCAAGGGCCATATTACACAGGTGTCGGTTTTGATAATGTCGGCAATATCGCCCGCCAAATCGTCGAGGAACACATCGATCTTTGCCTGGATGCAGGGATCAACCACGAAGGTGTCAATGCCGAGGTCGCCAAAGGACAATGGGAATTCCAGATTTTCGGCAAAGGCTCGAAACGTGCCGCTGACGAGGTCTGGGTGGCTCGTTATCTCCTTTCCCGCCTCTGTGAAAAATACTCCGTCTCGGTACAATACCATTGTAAACCCCTTGGAGCCACCGACTGGAATGGATCAGGCATGCACACCAATTTCTCCACAGAGTTCATGCGCACCGTCGGCGGAAAGGAATATTTCGACAAACTCATGGCAGCTTTCGAAAAATACAAGGAAGAGCACATCGCCGTGTACGGTCCGGACAATCACATGCGCCTGACCGGTCTCCACGAGACACAGTCCATTGACAAATTCAGCCACGGTGTCGCTGACCGCGGAGCCTCCATCCGCGTGCCGCACAGCTTTAAAAATAACGATTACAAAGGTTATTTGGAAGACCGCCGTCCGAATTCCCAAGGCGACCCCTACCAAATCGCTTCCCGCATTCTCAAAACGATTGCCACCGTGCCGACCAAGTAATAACATTTTTGCACCGCGGCCCTGTGAGACCGCGACAAAACCAAAAAGCGTGTCCTTCACTGGACACGCTTTTTTTATATCCGCCGCTGTGCAGACCCGCAGATTGCGCAGATTTTTTATTGGAGGGCACAAGCTCCCGCTTGTCTCGCTTGTTCACAGGGTCAACAGAGCAAATTGCACCACAGCCTGTCCCGATCCATCGGGAAAGACCACGAATCACACGAAAGAAAACAAATCAGTCATTTCCCGCCACGTCCGCAAAGTAGAAGCGGCTTCCTGCCGCTTGCTCTATCAGAAAAAGTTAACAGAAAGATATTTTTGAATCCGGAGATATCCATTGAGAAAATGATTCAGCCTATCCAATCCATTTTGAATCTTGTCAAAAAAACTCACGATATGTAGTTTTGTGGATAATAACTTGTTGAAGGAGACGCTGGCGCGCCTCCTTCAATGCGGAGCTGACTCCGTCCAGTGCCTCGTTTCGTCGCGCCTACGCGCTCCTCAACCAGTCACTGGACCGCAATTCTCCTTCCACTTCGCAAACAAGTTTGCTACGTTCCAGTCAAATGCGGTCAGCTCCGCATTAGGCAGAATCAAACAATGATAAGGAAAAGCTTAGTCGCAGCACTTAGTGCCAATTTCCCTAATCTTGATTTCACCATTCTGGATCAAGGAAACCTTGTTGCATCACTCAATTCGCCCCTAAAAGAAATCGGACGATTAGAGATATATGATGACGGAGACGAAATTACGCTCTACATTACAGAGATCACCCATGGTCACTTTGGGTGCTACGATGACGATAATCCTACCATTGAGGAGAGAGAAGGTCGCATCACCCAGAAAGTAATCGATTTCCTTAAGGATTTATTTTCTGATCGAGTTGTTATGTATTCCCTCGCTGGAGGACGCGTAGGCGGATGGAGCGTCATAGAAGAAGGTAAGTCACTGCCAAGTGCATCCAAGCTCAAACGTCAATTTGTATGGTCTCACGAAATAAAATGAAAAATGAGCCTAACAAAGCACTAAAGCGAAGCCGATTGCTTGTCACGAGTCCTGCTTGCGCAGACCTCGCGCCAAGCAACCGGCTCGCTCAGTTTAGGCGTTCGGAGTCAAATGCAGTTCGCTCCGCGCGGGGAAAAATAGATTGAATTCCTCGTCTTGTGTCATATACTCAACACATGACAATGACGATTGATCTTCGACAGATGTCGACATCCGACAAGGTGCGTCTGATGGAAGCTTTATGGCAGGATCTCTCCGCAAATGATGCAGAAGTGACCTCGCCAGAGTGGCACGGTGATGTCCTTGCGGAAAGAGACCGATTGATTGCGTCTGGAAAAGAAAGCTTCATTGATTGGGAAACAGCCAAAAAACAGCTTCGCGAAGAACTTCAGTGAAATTCAACAACCACCGTTTCAAAGACGGCGGATTGATTTCTCTCTCCCGATATCCATCGGGGGCTAAAAATGAACCCGAGTTTTTGAAATGTGTTACCGCCTGAAAGGCGGTGGTATGAGACTAAAACGAGACATTAAGATTCAACCTTCGGCCCTCGCAGATTTGAAAGCAGGCTTTGAATTTTATGAAAAGAAAGAACAAGGATTAGGGAATTATTTTCTCGATTCATTGTATTCCGACATTGATTCACTTCTGCTCTACGCAGGAATTCATCACCGACATCTCGGAAAATATCGCCTTCTTTCGGAGAGGAAAAATGGGAAGTTCAAAGACGCAAGTGGTGAGAGAGAGGCAGAAAAAATCCAGAATTCAGGAGTCAGAATCCAGAATTCTGAATTCTCTCCTCCCTACTGCTTCCATCGCCGGAGGGACTCCTCATGGCGGTGGCGGCCGTGGCGGAGATAACGGATCAGGCCGTATTTCGGGCTGAAAATGACGGCGCACAGAAAGATGCCCGCGACGACCAGAACGATGCAGGGGCCGGCGGGAGCCTCAATCCAGTAGGACAACCACAGTCCGCCCACCGAACCCAGCGCGCCCAGCGCGCCTCCGCCCCACATGAGCACGCGGATGGAATTCGAGAAAAGGTGCAGGGTGGCCGCCGGGGCGATGAGGAGTCCGAGGCTCAAGGTCAGACCCACGGTTTGCAGGGCGGAGAGAACCGCGCAGACCATGCAGACAACGATGAGGAAATTCAACGCCCGGGCGGGAATGCCCACGCTCGCGGCGATGGAGCTTTCAAAGAGGGTGAGCAAAAGCGGGCGTTGCAATGCCGTCAGGAGCGGCACAATGGCCAGCATCGTGGCAAATTGCACCCAGAGATCGGAGTCGGACACGCCGAGCACATTGCCGAAAAGGTAATGCATCAGATCGACCCGGATCACGTCCTTAAAGACATAAATGACGATCACCCCCACCGCGAAAGCAAAAGCGCAGAGGATGCCTGTGGCGGCGTCATGTTTGACGCGGCTGCACCGGTAAATGATCTCCCCTCCCACCGCCACAAAAAGCGCGGCCAGCAGTCCGCCGCCGAAAAGGGCGAGCGGTCCCATTCCGATCAACACCGCCGCCAGCGCGAGCCCCGGCAGAAGCGCGTGCGACAGCGAGTCAATGGTCAGTGACAGCCGCCGCAGCACCACAAAGACGCTCAGGAATCCGCAGGTGAATCCCACCATCACGCAGGTCAGCAGCGCACGGCGCATGAATTCATATTGGAAGGGTTCGAGCAAAAGGCTCATGCGTGATCCTCGGCGGCGGTGAGAATTTTTGTTCCGAAAGCCCGGTCCACATTCGCGTCGGTCAAAACTTCGGACACGGCGCCTGAGGCGGTCAATTCCCCATTGATGAGCAGGGCGCGGTCGAAAAGGGCGGCGGCATTTTTCAGGTCGTGATGCGAGACCACGAGCAATTTGCCCGAGGCCGAGAGCCGCCGGAAAGCCGCCCCGAGCGAGTCCTGGGAATTTCTGTCCAACCCGGCGAAGGGCTCATCCAGCAGGAGCACCACCGACTCCTGGGCCAGCGCGCGCGCGATGAAAGCGCGCTGTTGCTGGCCGCCGGAGAGTTCACTAATCTGCCGCCGGGCAATGTCCTCCAGCTCCATCTCACGCATGGCCTGCGCGACGATCGCGGCATCCTGCGCGGTGAATTTTTTGCGCCAACCCAGGGCGGAGTAACGCCCCATTTCAACGACACCCTCGACTGTCAGCGGAAAATCCGGGTCGATGACGGCCTTCTGCGGGAGGTAACAAATTTTGTGGCGGTGATGCTCGGCGGCGCCATGCTCGTGATGGTAACTGCACCCATTCAAACGCACATGCCCCGTCTCGCGCGGGAGCAATCCCGCGATAGCCTTCAGCAGGGTCGATTTTCCCGCGCCATTGGGGCCGAAAAGCCCGACACAATGGCCGCCTTCCAAGGTGAAGCCGACGTGATGAATCGCCGGAATGCGGTTATAGGAAACCGTCAGGTCGCCGACTTCGAGCGTGAGGGATTCATGACTCATGGCAGCGGAATCCTTCCCTCGAATTTTCCCTCTTCACTCCAGCAGGTTTTGGCCGCGAGGATATTCCCCTGGGCATCAAGGAGCTTGACCTCAAAAGCCTGGCGACCGTTTTTTCCCGGCCACACGACCGTCCCCAGGATATCCACTCCTTGCGTGGTGACCGAATCGGGTAACACAAAAATCAACCCTTCCCCCGGGGCTCCCTTTTGTGCAACGAGCAAGTTGCCCAGATACTCAAAGGAAAAGGAGTCGGGTGTCCCGGAAAAAACAATCTCCAAGTGAAAAGCATTATTCTTTTCCGGCACCATTGGCCCGGGATTGACGGGAGCGTCCAACGGGCGCGTCACCAAGTGGACAGGCCAAGCCAGTGTGAGAATAAAAAAGGCCGTGACAATGGCTTGTATGAGCGGGGAACCTCGCATAAATAGCGCGGCAATTATTTCAACGCGTTGACGATTGTCGAGACATTATCGCGATACATGCCCGCATAGGTGGATGCATTCCCGGTTCCCAGACCATCCGAGTAAAGAGAACCCGCCAGCTTCGCTCCCGTCTCTTTCTGAATTTGATTTTGCACCTTGGGATTGCTGATATTCTCCGCAAAAATTGCTTTCACCCGCTCGGACTTGATGGTCTGGATCAGCTCAGCCACATGCTTGGATGTCGGGCTGTCTTTCGTGGATAGTCCGTCGATGGCGAGAATTTTGAATCCGTAATCCCGGGCAAAATAACCCAGCGCATCGTGGGAGGTGACGAGAATCCGTCTGTCCCTCGGGATCAGGACAATTTGCGCATCCGCCCATTTTTTTAACTCCTCAAGCTGCCGGATGTAAGCGTCGGCATTTTTTTCAAAAAGATTTTTTCGGGGTAGGTCGGCTTGATGAGCGCGTCACGAATTGTTTTCACCGCCGCGATGGCATTGGGAATGCTGTGCCACCAGTGCGGATCCTCGACTTTGCCGTCGGCGGAATGATGATGGTGGTGGTGATGCCCGTGCCCGTGGGTGCAGGTTTCCTCGACCCAGAGCGATGGCACTGCCGCGCCCACATCGACAATCGTCGTTTTGCCTTTGGATGTGTCCCGGAGTTTCTGGAGATAACCCTCCATGCCTTTGCCCGAGGCAAAAATTAATTTCGCTTCGCTCATCCGCCGCATCTGCGCAACCGTGGGATTAAATTCGTGCGGATCCTGCCCGGCTTTGACCATCGGCGTGATCTGCACGGCGTCGCCCCCGACATTTTTAACAAAATCCGTCAGCACCGTGGACAAGGTGACCACGGGCAGGGGACGCTCTGTGGCTGTCAGGGGAAAAATCCATCCCGCAAACAAAATGCCGAGCAGAAAAACCATTATTTTCATCATCCGCCAACCCTTAACGGATTTTGTGTCTATTGCAAGTGTATTGCATTCAGTGCCACCCAGGCAACCGGTGCTGAGACACAAGGCAAAGAGGGAAATTTACAGGTTGGCACAGGCTGGCGATTGCGTTAAAAAGTTTCCCCATGAAACCCTCTCTTTTTGTCCGGGGAGATATCGACGGCTTTTTCGGCCTCTTTATCGACAATTTGCTCCAGCTCATGCTTATTACGCTTTTCCTGCCCCTTTTGTGCGGTATGGATCATGCCTTTGTCTTTGGCACCATTCTCCCCGCCGCAGCCCTTTCGATCCTTTTCGGGAATATTTATTATTTCTGGCAGGCGTGGACCATCTCCAAGCGCGAAAAGCGCGACGACATCACCGCTTTGCCCTATGGGATTAATACTGTCAGTCTTATCGCATTCATTTTTCTCATTATGGCTCCCCTCTACGAGGAAACCAAAAACACGAAGCTGGTCTGGCAAGCGGGCATTTTTGCGTGTTTCCTGAGCGGGATCATCGAGATCATCGGGGCATTTGCAGGCAACTGGCTCCGCAAGGTGACCCCGCGCGCCGCGCTCCTGTCGGCATTGGCAGGTATCGCCATTACATTTATCGCGATGGGTTTTGTCTTCCAGCTTTTTGCCAGTCCTGCGATTGCCATTGTTCCCATGATGCTGATTCTTTTGTCCTACGCAGGCGGTGTGAAGTTCCCCTTCTCATTCCCCGGTGGATTTGCCGCAGTGCTCGTCGGGGTTGCTTTAGGCTGGATACTCTTGCCCTTTGGCTGGTCGACCTTTGCTCCTGCCCCGGATGCGGTGGGACTGGGTTTTTACCCGCCCAAACCTGTTCCACAGGATTTATTCGCCCTTTTGAGCGAACCCCTCGGCTGGAAATATTTTGCGATCATCCTGCCGATGGGTCTCTTTAATGTGATCGGCTCCCTCCAGAATCTCGAAAGCGCCGAGGCCGCCGGAGATAAATTCCCCACGCGCCCGTCGCTTTTGATGAATGGGGTCGGCAGTCTGATTGCCGCATTTTTCGGCAGTGCTTTTCCGACCACCATTTACATTGGTCACCCCGGCTGGAAAGCGATGGGTGCGCGCGTGGGATATTCCCTCATAAATGGAATTGTCATCACAGTCCTCATCCTGATGGGCGGGATGACCCTGATTTTGAAAGTCGTCCCGATCGAGGCGACCTTGGGCATTTTGCTCTGGATCGGACTCATCATCATGGCACAGGCTTATCAGACCGTCCCGCGCAAACACGCGCTGGCTGTCTCCATCGGGCTCGTCCCCTGCTTCGCTTCCTGGGCTCTTTATCTCGTCGAGACATCCCTGCGTATTGCAGGAACGAATCTTTTTGCTGCCGCCCCGAAATTCGGCAATGACCTTTTTATCTACGGGATTATCGCGCTGAACCAAGGTTTCATTATCACGGCGATGATTTTTGCCGCGGTCATGGTCTGCCTCATTGAAAAAGATTTTGGTCGCGCGGCTGTCTGGACATTTACCGCCGCACTGCTCTCATTTTTCGGGCTGATCCATGCCTTCGCTCTGGATGCCGCGGGGTTGCAACCCGTCTTCAAGCTCATGGCCGCTCCTAAATTTGTTTTTGCCTACGTCGTGACCGGGCTCATTTTTCTCGCTGCACACCTTTTGATTAAAGATAAAAGCAAATTGCGCGGCGCGATCGAATGAAACTCCCCCGTTCCGCCTACTTGGAAAAATCCCCGGTGAGAGCCGCGCGTTTTTTTCTGGGCAAATGGCTCTGTGTGAATTCCCCGGAGGGCGTGGTCAAAGGATTGATTTATGAGACGGAGGCCTACGGCGGTGTCGAGGACAAGGCCTGCCACGGGTTCGGCGGGCGGCGAACAGAGCGCACGAAAGTCATGTTCGAGCCCGGCGGCATTGCCTATGTCTATTTCACCTACGGCATGCATTACCTGCTGAATTTTGTCACGGGCGCGGCGGATGAACCCAAGGCCGTGCTCATTCGCGGCGTGTGGATCATGGAGGGTGCGCAAATTGCGCGGAGCCGGCGCGGGGACAAATTCACCCACGCGCAACTCGCCAATGGGCCGGGGAAAGTCTGCCAGGCATTCGGCATCGACAAGTCATTGAACGCCACCGACCTGACCACCGGAGAACGCATCTGGGTCGAGGACACCGGAATCAGAGCCAACCCCCGCGAGATCACGACCACCCCGCGCATCGGCATCGCCTACGCCCAGGAATGGGCTGCCAAACCTTGGCGTTTCATCTGGAATCCCGATTTTTCGAGCCTTACCCGCAGATGACACAGATTAAGTTTTTTGTATATATAGCCGATAATTCATCAATTTTAAAATTGTAATTCTAAAGTTATAGTTTAGTTTTACAATAATGATAGAGCGTATTTTAACAGCAAAAGTGACAGAGTGGCTTCAGGATTTTCCTGCTGTGGGCATCCTTGGGCCCCGGCAATGTGGGAAATCCACTCTGGCCAGAAGCTTATTGGCTCAAGCCACACCCAGCCTGTATCTGGACTTGGAAAACCCGGCAGACCGGGCCAAGCTGAATGAACCCCTTCTTTTCCTGCGCACTCAGCGGGGAAAACTGGTTTGTCTGGACGAAATCCAGCG
>CAYTAI010000027.1:27709-30220 GCA_964435715.1 uncultured Verrucomicrobiota bacterium
GTTCTTGGCTGGACGAAAAAAATGCACCTGGACAAATGCTGCTGCTGGGTTCCGCCTCTCCGGAATTGCTCAGACAATCCTCCGAGTCTTTGGCAGGGCGAATTGGGTTCCTTGAACTCACCCCTTTCCTTCAGGTTGAACTTCAAAAAATCGATGGTGCGGAAACCAGTCGTGACCGGCTCATGATCCGGGGCGGTTATCCGAGGAGTTACATGGCCAGAAATGATGAGGCCAGTTGGAATTGGCGGTGTGAACTCATTCGCAGTCATGTCGAGAGGGATCTCCCGTCCTTGGGCATCCGCATCGACCCGGAGCAAATCAGGCGTTTCTGGGTGATGTGCGCCCACAACCATGGGCAGTTGTGGAATGGCGCCTCCTTGGCCCAGTCTTTGGGAGTGTCGCAACCCACCGTGCGGACATATCGCGACGTGCTCTGCCGCACCTTTATGCTGCGCGTCCTCGCCCCTTGGGAGGCCAATGTCAAAAAACGCCTGATCCGTTCGCCAAAGGTTTATGTTCGTGACACAGGTTTGCTCTGGGTGCTGCTGGGCATCGAAACTGCCGGGGAGTCTTTGGGGCATCCTGTCTATGGATTTGCCTATGAGGGCTGGTGCATTGAGCAAATCCTCTCCGTCTTGCCCGGCGGATGGACTCATGGATTCTACCGAACCTCGGCGGGGGCGGAAATTGATCTGGTTCTGCAAAAAGGAACCCGGAAAGTCGGCATCGAAATCAAGGCGTCCCTGAGCCCCACTCTCGGACGCGGCTTCTGGCAGGCGCACGAGGATTTGCAACTCACCGAATCCTATTTGATCGCCCCCATCCCGGATGCCTTCCCGATCAAAGACGGTGTCTGGGCAGGGCCGGTCAATTGGGTTCTGGAACGCCTCCTCAACACGCCCTAACCGGAAAAAACATAGAAAACTTTGAATATGATTTCTGCTCACTCATGGCTTGGAATAGCGACAAGCATCATTTTTCAACTTTTGCTATATATTTATTTATCAATTCTGTTTTTCAGGACAGATTTTTTAAAAAAATCAACATCGATAGGGATTGATGTTTTTTTATATTTCATAATGATAAATATATTTGTTTCATTGATTTTTCACGCCATTACTTACAAGAAATATAAGAAGTTATCCTGGATTTCAGTGTTTATATTTTTGTTTCCCAGCGTGGTGATGATTACTCTCTATGGCTTTGAATATTTAATGCTAAAATGACTTCTGCTTCATAATTCCATTTTTCAAGATTGAATTTCAACCGCTTGCCTGTATGTTGAGAATTATGTTTGCCGAGTATATCCAGAGTGCCATGAAGCAGGCGGAATATGAAATCACGGAAGACAAACGTTATTTTGGCAAGATCACCGCCTTCAAAGGTGTCTGGGCGGAAGCTCACACACTCGAACAATGCCGTGAAGAGCTTTGCGAGGTTCTGGAGGAGTGGATTATTTTAAGCCTCAAAAAGGGGGAATCACTTCCCGTGATTGACATGATCGACCTCAACCGCATTGCGGAACATGCCTAAGCCAATCTCCCGGAAAGAATTGCTTCGAAGGTTTAAATCACTTGGTTGGGATGGACCCTACGCAGGGGGAAAAACACTCTTTCATGATGAAAGAAAATCACAAGGTTCGCATTCCAAATTCCCCATGGCAGTGACATTGATTGGTCACTGATGAAACGGATTCTCGCCCAAGCCGGAATCGACCCTGATGACTGGCTCAATCTTGAATAGTTTTTAATTGCTCAAATGTCGCGCTTGGCGTTTGACGGGCGGGGTGGTGGCGGCGGAAGGTTTTGCGCCGCGCAATTTGCGCGGGGTGATGGCGGCGGCGGAAGCCGGGAGATGGGGCTTGAGAAATTCAGGAACCTCGTCGCGGCCGGGGCGGGCGTAATCGGCGTGGAGGCTTTGGGCAATTTGCGCGGGGGGCCATTTGCCCTGGGCGCGCAGATACTCGAAAAGGAGTTCGATCAACCGCATGAGCGCGATGGAGTCGGTGCGTTGCAATTTGCCCCAGAGCCAGTCGCTCAAGGCGAGGAATTCCGCAAAGGGCGAAGGGCTGTCCTGCCAGAGCAATTTGCGCGTGCGGGAGAAATTGCCGCTGTTGCCGATCAAGTCCCAGTATTTGGCGAAGCGGCGCATGCGCAAGAGGTCGTGGAACCCGAGCAATTTGTTCGAGAGAATCTCATACGGCGGATGCGCGGCGTAGGTCATTTCCCATTCTTGATCATGCCGAATGATGGGTGTGCCGCGAAGGCGTTTGAGAATGCCGACTTGAATCTCCTGCGGATCCAGCGCGACGAGCTCATCGAACCCCCTGCCAAAACTTTCGAGCGTTTCGCCGGGGAGTCCGCAGATCAGGTCGGCGTGGATGTGAACCCCCGTATTCGCCCGCAGCCAGCGCAAATTGTCCGCGAGCTTGGCGTAATTCTGGCGGCGGCTGATCAGCTCGGCGACCCCGGGATTAAAGCTCTGGATGCCCACCTCGAATTGCAGAATCCC
>CAYTAI010000027.1:30230-35931 GCA_964435715.1 uncultured Verrucomicrobiota bacterium
GGGGGCGCTTTTCCCTCAAAGTGGCCGGCATCACCGGCTCCTCCGGCAAACGGTCGGGAACCATCTCGAAATGCACAAAAAGACCCGGCTGGGCGAGTGCCAGAAAAAACTCGAGAATGCGGCGGCTCGTCGGCAGATGGAGATTGAACGTGCGATCGACGAATTTGAAATGGCGTAGACCCCGGTCGTGGAGCTTTTGCATCTCCGCCAGAAATGGCTCCAGCGCAAATTGCCTCACCGGAATGTCGAGTGAGGACAGGCAGAACTCGCATGTGAAAGGGCATCCCCGCGACGCCTCGACATACACGATGCGATGCGCGATGTCCTCGCCCGAGTAGAGAGAGTAAGGCGGAGCAAGTTGCGCCACGTCCACAAATCCCGCATCGATGATTTTTTCCGCCGGAGCCTCCCCCGCGAGCAATTTGCGGCACAAGCCAGCGAATGCCAGGTCCGCCTCGCCTTTGATGACATGGTCCGCCAGAGGCAGAAGCGGATGTGTCTCGGTTTCGTAACTGACCTCCGGTCCGCCGAGAATGATTTTCATCCCCGGCGCGACCCGGCGCAAAATGCCGATGACCTCGGCGGTTTCCGAGACATTCCAGATGTAAACGCCGAACCCCACGATGCCGGGTTTTTCGAGCAGGATTTTTTCGGCGATGTCCAGAGGGCGGCCATTGATGTCAAATTCCCGCATCCGGGTGCGCCCGCGCAAATCCCCCATGTTCGCCAGCAAATAGCGCAGGCCGAATCCGGCATGAATGTATTTCGCCGTCAGTGTGGTCAGGAGAATGTCAGGCATTATCTCGAGGATGGCACAAAAGCCGGGGCTGGAGAAGTATGAATATCCTGGCCCCGGCTCAACAGAGACTCATTGCATTTTGTAAGGAACCCGGATATCAGGCCAATCGGGTTTGAAATCTTTGGTATTTCTCGAAACGAGCATGCAGTCCTCAACCCTCGCCGTGGCGTAAACAATCGCATCGGGAATTTTTAATCGATGACTTTTTCGCAGTGCGATGACTTCGCTGGCTACCCGTTCTGATAAATCGACAATCTGAAACAGGTCGAGGAAGCCGCGGATGATTTTTTCTTGTCCCCTGTTTTCAGCACCGGTCATGACTTCGATATAAGTGATGATGCTGATCACTTTGGAGTGATAAAGAAAAATCTCCTTTGCGGCTGCATTGATTCCATTCAAATAGTCGATGAGAATATTGGTGTCGAAAACCGCTTTCATTCACTCGCTCCATTCATTTCGCAGATTTCTTTGATATTTGACACCCTCTACGAGATGGTTTTTCCAAAGTCCAAATGCGTCTTGAGCAGCGGGTAATGATTTTTGCTGGAGATATTGTGTAATGGCCTCACGAATAATGGCGGCACGGGAACTTTTTTTATTTTTACAGAGACGGTCCAGGGAATGAATAATGTCATCAGGAACTTCAATGATCGTTCTCATAAGTATCATCATACACCGTTATCATTCATCATCAAGTTCTATTCCTTATTCTTTTTTCACTTCAACCGGTCGCGGTAGATGCCCGGAGACGAGACGGGGATGACAATGGCGCCGACGGTTCTCTCGTAGAACTCCGTCGGCCCCGCGCCGCCGATGATGGCGTAGGAGTAGCCCGATGATGCCATATCTTGGAGGCAGGACAAGAAAAGCGCGTGGCCGATGCCCCGGCCGCGGTGATCCGGGCAGACTCCCGTGGGGCCGAAAAATCCCCGGCAAGTTGCCTCGTGGCAGGCAAATCCAACGACTTGCCCATTCCGGGTGGCGATAAAACAGGTCACTGGTTGCCGGCTGAAAGCCACGTCACACTCATCCGCCCAGGGTTGGTTGAAACTGTCGCGCACCCAGTTCGTGACAATGCTTTTTTCGTAGGGCATCGCCCGGCGTATGGAGATGCCTTGTGTGCCGAGCTTCAAAATGCCGGAAGTTGGATCGGGTAAATCATATAGTTTAACAAGCATGTCAGCCATTTTTCAAACTCCGTAAAACGTGATCCATGAAGGAATAGTGTATGATTTGGCAGCAATCAATGTAAACATTTGATTTGGAGAAGTTTTCAATATTCTTCGGAAAATGCAGTTGCAGACGGTCTCGGAGAGGGGTAAGTTCTTCCGCTCTATGGGAATGACTTTGACAGAAAAACTTTTGGCGCGCGCTGGTAAAAAAGCGCAAGTGACTGCGGGCGAGGCCGTTTGGGTCGACGCGGATGTCTTGATGACACACGATGTCTGTGGACCCGGCACGATTGGTGTGTTCAAACGTGAATTCGGCAAAAATGCCAAAGTCTGGGACAAGGAAAAAATCGTGATCATTCCCGACCACTACATTTTCACCTCTGACTCCAAGTCGAATCGCAATGTGGACATCCTGCGTGAATTTGTCAAAGAGCAGGGTCTGAAATATTTCTACGATGTCATCGACGACATGGATGGGCATTGGGTTTATGACGCGGCAAAAAGCCCGTTGCAACGCCAGTACGGCTCGAAATTCGCCGGCGTCTGCCATACGGCGCTCCCGCAAAAAGGGCACACACGGCCGGGTGAAGTTCTTTTCGGGACGGATTCGCACACTTGTATGGCGGGTGCATTCAATCAATTTGCCACGGGCATCGGCAACACCGATGCGGGATTTGTCATGGGCACGGGCAAATTGCTCATCAAAGTCCCCGAGACAATGCATTTCCGTCTTGAGGGTGAATTGCAACACGGGGTCATGGCCAAAGACGTGATCTTGCATATCATCGGCGAGATCGGCTTTGACGGTGCGACCTATCGCGCGATGCAATTCGACGGTCAGGGTGCCTCCAGTCTGACGATGGATGACCGCATGACGATTGCAAACATGGCGATCGAGGCGGGCGGGAAAAATGGCATTTTTCCCTTTGATGCGAAGACCAAGGAAATGGTCGATTACCGCACGAAACTCAACGGGACAAAATCGGAGTACACCCCTGTGGAGTTGGATGCCGATCAGACATTCTGTTACGATTTGACTGTTGACTTGTCAAAAATCGAGCCGACCGTCGCTTGTCATCCGGATCCGGGTCAGCGCAAAAAGGCGCGGGAGCTGCATGATGTGAAGCTCGACCGCGCTTATGTGGGCAGTTGCACCGGGGGGAAAACCAGTGATTTCTTGGAGTTCGCCCGCGTGCTCAAAGGCAACAAGGTCAAGATCGACACTTTCGGCGTTCCCGCCACACCCGAGATTGTCAATGATTTGCAGACGCTCCAATGGGACGGGCACAGTGTGTGGGACATTCTCGTGGATGCCGGAGTCAAGATGACTGAAAATGCCGGTTGCTCTGCGTGTCTGGGGGGACCGACCGACACTTTCGGACGCATGAATACACCTCAAAAATGTATCAGCGCGACGAACCGGAATTTTCCCGGACGCATGGGACACAAGGAAAGCCAGGTCTTTCTGGCTTCGCCCGCGACTGTCGCCGCCAGTGCGATCACCGGACACATCACCGACCCGCGCGAAATCACCGGTTACGGCAAATAATCCGCTTTTATGAATACTCTCTCTAAAATTCTTCTTCCATTGGTTCTGGTCACAGCCGCCTTTTGGCTCGGCGGGTGTGCCTCCACGGGCGGTGCTCATGACGCGCCGTTTGACAAGATGATCGTCAAGGATCGTGCTGATTATTGGAAAGTTCCTCCCGGGGGCGGCGCCTCACCGGATGGACAATTTTCACGCGGTCAACGTCTCCGGGTTGTTGGTCAACTTTCCGGTTATCTTGAAGTCCAGACCACCGGCGGATCCACTGTTTATGTCGAACCCAATTCCATCGGCGACCTGTCTGAGAGTCCGGTTCAACCCCGGATTAACTTTTAACACACACAAACCATTTTATTATGAGCGAACAAACCATTTCGGGAAAAATCTACGTCTGCGCGGATAATATCGATACCGACCAGATCATCCCCGCCCAGTATCTCAATCTCGTTCCGACGATCCCGGAGGAATACGAAAAACTGGGCTCCTACGCCATGATTGGTTTGCCCGATGCTCTTTATCCCGTCCGTTATGTCCGGGAAGGCCTGACAAAAACGGAATACCCCATTATTGTCGCGGGGCGGAATTTCGGTTGTGGCTCATCTCGCGAGCACGCCCCGATCGCCCTCGGCGCGGCGGGTTGCAAAGTCGTCATTGCCGAACTTTTTGCGCGGATTTTTTACCGGAATTGCATCGCGACGGGCGAGCTTTATCCGGTTGATTCAAAGGAGCGCCTTTGTGAAACGGTCAAAACCGGCGATGAAGGTGTCGTGGATTTGCTCGAGGGTACACTGACGGTCAATGGTTCAAAAGCCTATTCACTCAAAGGAATGGGAGAGGCCAAGGATGTCATTGATGCGGGCGGGATTTTTAATTATGCCCGGCAAAACGGAATGATTGCCTCCCAGTCTTGAGGCATAGAGTGGGTGTCCTCGTGCAATCGTGTGTGAAGGCATGAAAAAACCCTGTCATCCGGGCGGAGCACAGGGTTTCTTGAATGATCAGCAGAAAAAACTTTGATTATTCAATCATCGAGACAGGACCGGGGGAGATTGTCTTTGAGGGGGCGGGATTTTCAACAGTCTCTACACCTTGCTCTTTTGTGCTGATTTCAGGGGTTGGTTTGGTTATTTCCGGTTTGTCTTCGAGTATTTCTACATTGCGTAAGGCTTCATTCATGTCACGAAGCATTTGATTGTGCATATCGTCGAGACCAAGTGCCTGGGCTTGAAGACAAAAGGCACCTGCTATGACGATACTTGCCAGAGAGGTAAATATTTTTTTCGTTTTCATGGACAATCCTTTTCATACAAAATGGATTGTCTGGACTTTAAAATCCATTGTTCTTATCCGGACGGTCCGATCTTCTATGCGAGCGGGCGGAAAAGAGGGTGTTTTTTTACTTTCTGAATCAGAAAACCGCGATGTGATCGTGAATAGACACTGGATTTTATTGTGTCGACCCGCGGGGGGACAGTGAGAAGTTCACTCCACGGTCACACTTTTGGCGAGGTTTCGCGGTTTGTCCACGTCGCAACCGCGGATGACAGCGGTGTGGTAGGAGAGGAGTTGCAGCGGGATGATATTCAGGATGGGCTGGAGATAATCTTTTGTCTTGGGCACCGGGATGAAAATATCGGCTTTTTCTGCGAGCCGTTCGTCGCCGGCATTCCCCAAGGCGATGACTTTGCCCCCGCGCGCTTTAATCTCCTCCAGGGCACTGACATTTTTGTCATAGACATCGTCCTGTGTGGCAATGAGGACTGTGGGCAGTCCGGGTTCGATCAAGGCAATGGGACCGTGTTTGATCTCTCCGCTGGGATAACCTTCCGCGTGGATGTAGGAGATTTCCTTGAGCTTGAGGGCTCCTTCGAGGGCGACGGGGAAATTAAACTGGCGCCCGAGAAAAAAGACACTTTGAGCCGGTGCAATTTGCGTGGCGGCGGCTTGGAGAATGCCTGTGGATGAGAGGGATTGCTCGACCAGAGAGGGAAACTCCTCAAGAGCGGTCATGATCTGTCTGCCTGCGGTGTAGGACAAATTGCGGAGCCGCCCCATGAGCAGTGCCAGACAGGTCAGGATCACGGCTTGTGAGGTGAATGACTTTGTCGCGGCGACCCCGACCTCGGGAACGTCACCGACGCCCCCGCCACCCCCGGCTGGTACATGGTCACCGTCCGCGCCGAG
>CAYTAI010000028.1:0-11462 GCA_964435715.1 uncultured Verrucomicrobiota bacterium
GTTGTTTGCTTTTTTCACTCACACCAACAGACCTTGCATCAAGCCTTGGGTCGTTCTTGAAGATTTTCTCAGCAGTGGGACTTCTCCACTGGTTCTTTCCGCAAACAAAGAGGATTTTTGGTTTATTCATTTCTTCAGTGAACGTCCGTGGTCAGCAATCCCCTGGAGCCGAAGACGGAAGGGGATTGGCTGCACCACCTTGTTCGGTTCTTTTTTGCCACTCGTCCCAATATTCTTCGCAGGTCTTTTCTAGTAGGAAATAAGGGATGTTTCCGCCTGTATCCAATGAAATCTCCAAATGGGAATACTCTAAAATCAGTTTCCCGCTCACTAGATCGATTGTGATGGGCAACGTTAGGGATTCTGTGGAAAGTATAGTCAGGGCAGTGACAACTTCAAGTTCTTCCAGTATGCTGGATTCTTTGCCTTCGTAGTCCTGATAACGCTCTGAAGTAAGTCCGTGGATAGTGAGAATAAAACTGTCTTCCAAGGGCTTGATCCTGCGCCTTAGGTAGGGAATGCTCACAAAAAGGCGAAGTATGCCATTATCTTTTTCTGCCACGGTGATTTCCCCGTCGTGCAGAAGATTCCATACTTCGATTTCTGCTTTCATATTCTTACCGAACATGTATTAGACAGAAATCATTCCATCTATCTCCCTGAACTTCCGCCTATCCAGAAAAGGAGAGCATGGGTTTGATGATTGATAGGGAGCCATTTATAAATGATCAAAAGCGAAAGGAATCGGAAAGTAAAGGTGGAAATCGGTGACAAATTCCCGCGCCCCGCATCCAGAAAGCACCTCCCCGAGCAAATTGTTTTACGGATTTACTGCCGGATGGCTTCGCCTGAGAAAATGTATCCGGCGCATATTGCGCCGCGGCAGTCGAACAGAAGTTCGAATCTGTCGTAAAGGAACATTTTCAACAGGCGTTGAAAATGGCGGACGGGGTGAGATTCGAACTCACGATAGGGTTACCCCTACGCCTGATTTCGAGTCAGGTGCCTTCAACCGCTCAGCCACCCGTCCAAGAGAGAGAGCAAAATTGAAAGATAATCTACCCACAATACGGGACAAGATTCAAAAAGATTTTTTTGAATTCACGGGCAATACCGTCTTAACCCACTTTGAGAAGTCCATAGGAACGACCGTAGACTTCTTTCATTCGCTTGCGAAGGGGTTTATTGTGAGGTTTTTTTAAATCCGGATCATCGTCAATGAGTTCCACAGCCTTTTGCCGTGCCAGATAAAGCAGAGCCGCATCCTTGACCAGATCGGCGATTTCCAGGGGAGGCAACCCGCTTTGTTCCGTCCCGAAAATATTGCCGGGTCCGCGAATCTGGAGATCAGCCTCGGCAATTTTGAACCCGTCGAGGGTTTCCTCCATGATTTTCAGGCGTTGGAAACCCTCGAGACTTTTGGCGGAACCAACCAAAATGCAAAAAGAGGAATGTTGTCCGCGTCCGATCCGTCCGCGGAGCTGGTGGAGCTGGGCAAGCCCGAAACGTTCCGCGTTCTCGATGAGCATGATATTGGCATTGGGCACATCGACACCGACCTCGACCACTGTTGTGCTGACGAGGACATGGATTTGTCCGGAGCGGAACCTGCCCATGATCTCCTCTTTTTCATGTGCCTTGAGTTTGCCGTGGAGCAGCGCGAGGTTGAATCCGTTGAAAACACTTTTAAGATTTTCAAATTCCTTTGTCACCGCCTTGAGGGGCAGCTTATCCGACTCTTCCACAAGCGGATACACAATGAATGCCTGTCTGCCCGCGGCAAGATGCTTTTTCATAAAATCAAATATTTCAGGCAATTTGCCCTCTTTCCGGACGGCTGTTTTGATCGTGCCACGGTCCTTGGGCATCTGGTCGATGACCGACACATCGAGATCCCCATAAAGGGTCATGGACAAAGTCCTCGGAATCGGAGTCGCCGTCATCACCAACACGTCGACACCTTGACCTTTGGAGGTGAGACGGGAACGCTGTAAAACGCCGAATTTGTGCTGCTCGTCAATGACGACCAATCCCAACCTCGGAAAATCAACCGAGTCCTGGATCAGGGCGTGTGTGCCGACCACGAGGTCGGGATATTTTTTTGGATTCCCGTCCCCAAAAAGGTCGGGGGTTTGCCCGACTGGTTTCAGGGGTGATTTATTCGATGCCGTACGGAGCGCGACCTTCAGACCCAATGGCTCGAACCATTTACGCAGGTTGAGAAAATGTTGCTCCGCCAGGATCTCTGTGGGAGCCATGAGGGCGGCCTGGTATCCGGACTCGACGACCTGCAGGATGGTGTGGGCAGCCACGACTGTTTTGCCCGAACCCACATCCCCCTGCAAAAGCCGGTGCATGGGATGGGGCTTTCGGAGGTCCGCCGAGATTTCCGAGATCACTTTCTGCTGGGCGGTGGTCAGTTCGAAGGGCAATTGCCCCAACAGGGCACTCGTCAAATGCCCGTCAAAACTGTGGGCGATCCCCGTTTCACGCGCCGTGCGGGCGCGCTTCTGCGAGATGAGCACTTGCATCAGGTAGAGCTCGTCAAAAGCCAATCGTCCCCGCGCCCGAACCGCCTCCTGCAGACTTGGCGGGAAATGAACCGTTTCAATCGCCTCGCGCAACCCGGGCATCTGGAGACCCTCTAAAAAATCCGCCGGATAAATCTCCTCAACCTCCGGGGCAAATTGCGCGAGACAACGATGCATGAGCGTGCGGATCAAACGAACGGGGAGTCCTTCGGAAGCGGAATAAACCGGGGTGATCCGTCCCATATGAATGGACTCGTCATCACCCTTTTCTAAAATCTCGAAATCAGGATGGTCAAAAACGCACTGTTTCTTTTTGTCAATTTTCGCCTTGCCAAAGAGAATCAAATCATCGCCTTGTTTAAAAAAATTCTGAAAATACGGAACATTAAACCAGCGGGCAACAAGAGTCTTGCCCACCGCCTGCAAGGACTCACCCTCTTGAACGGTCAGCTCGACAATGGAACGGTAGGCTCCGCGCAACCGGATCAACCGGACGCCGAGCACTTTGCCCCGCACAGTCGTCAATTGCCCCGGCTCCAGACAGGACAACGAGGTAAAATGACTGCGGTCTTCATACCGCCGCGGAATATGGTAAAGCATTCCCCGGATGGTGTGAATACCGAGCTTGGCAAAGGCTTTGGCACGGGCCTCTCCCACACCCCGGAGGAAATGGACCGGATCGTCCAGCGGATGAATGTCAGACGGCACGGTGCTCACGGATGGCCTTCAGCTTGAGTTGAATCGTTTTCTTTCCCCGAAATTGATTCCATTCGGGCACAAATGCAACATCCAATCTCTGTCCCGGGTGCATGACAAACGGGGAGTCATACCGGAAATAGACACCCTCAAGTGTTTTTCCCTTTTGTGAGAGTCGAAGCTTGAGATGTTGTTTTTCCTTGCCCATGAAAAACGGTTCAGCCGCCAGCTCCACGCCGCTTGTGCAAAAAACGGGCTCGGGATGTGAGTGCCCAAAAGGCTCAAGTCTCGCCAAATCTTCCAGAAAAGAATCTGTGATCCCGTCGAAATCCAACATGGCATCAATCTTGAGCCGGGGAGTGAGCATTTCCGGTGTTAAAACCTTGCCCGCAGCTTCTTCGAATGCCCGGCGGAAATCCTCGAGTGCCTCCTGCCGGATCGTGATTCCTGCCGCCATCGCATGACCGCCGAATTTCTCCAAATGCCGGCGACAACTCTGCATACACTCCACCAGATGAAACCCCTCAATACTCCTTCCGCTGCCCTTACCCAGACCCGACTCGTCAAAACCGACGACGATCACAGGCCTGTGAAACTCACGCAAAATGCGCGATGCGACGATCCCCACGACCCCGACATGCCAATCGGGACGCCCCAAAACCAGGGTGCCCCGGTCCGGTTGCGCCTCCAGCATTTCCTGTGCATCACCGAGTGCTTCATGAAAAATGCGCTGTTCTATGTCTTGCCTCTCGCGATTCATGCGGTCGAGGACCGCTGCCAGTGACCGTGCGTGTCCGGTGTCTTCTGAAAGTAAAAGCTCCAGGCTCGTGCCCGCACTCTCCAGGCGTCCCATCGCATTGAGCCTCGGACCGAGCATGTATCCGACATGATAAGTCGTGACAGCCGAGTCGATTTTACAAACTTCTTTCAGCGCTTGAAGCCCTGGTCGGTGTGTCGCACCCAGCTTTTTGAGCCCGGCATGGACAACCGTGCGGTTGTCACCGAGCAAAGGAACAATATCGGCAACAGTGCCCACTGCGGCAAAATCCAGATATTCCCTCAAGTCAATCGACCGGGCTAATTGCGCGGACTCCCCTCCCCTCTGTGTGAGGCGTTTGAGAACCGCATGCGCGAGCTTAAAACAGATACCCGCACTACAGAAAGCCGTCTCCTTGCTTGTCAACAGGGGATTAACGAGAGCCGAGAAAAGCCCGGGCTCAGGAGGCAACTGGATTTCATGATGATCCAGCACGATGACATCGGCACCGGAGGCTTTGATCAGGCGGGCTTCCGCATGGGAATTCGTCCCGCAATCCACCACGCAATATAGCCCTGCTTTGTGATTCTCCAGGCAGCGTTCCACCGCCGCTGCACTCAATCCGTATCCATCCTCCATGCGATTTGGCAAAAATGCAGTGACGCGGGTGAATCCCAATTGACGGAAAAACAGCGTGAGCAATGCCACGGACGTGACACCATCCACATCATAATCACCGAAAATAATGATACTGTCTTGCACGGCGAGTGCGGCAAGCACCCGGGTGACCGCTTCCTCCATGCCCTGCAAATCGAATGGATCGCTCAGGGACTTTAATTTGGGATCGAGAAAGGCAAGTTGCTCTTTTTCTGTTGTTATTCCGCGGGAGAATAAAATATCTGCGATGACTGGATGCAATTGATTCGCGGCATTCTCCATTCCAGAGGAAAGGACTCCCGCCTTTGGCACCATCCATTTGGCTTCTTTTTTGAAATGCACTCGTGTCCCTGTCCGTGAGGAATGTGGGGGATGTTATTTTCTACGGCGGAACCAGACCAGCACCCCCATGAGAGCGGCGACGGCGGGAACCCCGAAGGAAATGATTAAGACAAGACTGTTCAATTGGTTCGCAGAGAGATTCAGCGCAAATTGCTCAATGGGTTTGGGAGCGATCCCGATCATCTGATCGCGGGAGAGGAGCCAATTGACGGCATTCAAGAGAAAGTCATAATTCGTCGACAAAGACCTGTTCGAAGCAAAAAGCGCCGAGCCGACAATCACCATTTTGGTTGTGTTGACCTCGACTTCCTTGCTCTCGAGTTGTCCGACCTCGACGGCCAATGCCACGGGCAGCGGCCCTGCCAAATCCGTTTTTTCATCGAATTTCGCCCCCTCCACCAGAGGACCTTTTTCCCCCCAAAAACCTTTGAATGTCAGGGATAGCGGTGAAATTTTCGGAGCGGGGATGATATCCGGGGACGGGGCTTGTTGCGAGACACTGCGGGCGGCCGGGAAAATCAGATTGATATTCTGCCGCGAAATCACATCCGTCACCGGATGTCCCGGCAGTGTTTGCACGACAGCACTCTCTGAGAGTGTGGGCACCCCCATAATGCTGATGTACCCGATAATCGAATCATCATCGAGCTTGACACCGTATTTTGCCATCAAAGGCTCCAGACCCGTTTTCACCCGGGGTGCGATCGCCAAGAGCAATTTGCCCTGGCCGGACAAATAACTTTCAATCGCCTTGATTTCCTGCGGGAGAAATTGTGATTTCGGGTCAATGATCATCAGCAAATCACAATCCGCAGGAATCATCGCCTCCGTGGGCAGGTCATCCATGATGACGACATCCACATTCTCCCTCTCCAATGCCAGTGCCAACCCGCCATAATCCTCGTCCCCATCACCTCGCAAAGCCGGTTCCCCATGCCCTTGCAAATAATAAACCTTCCTCTTCTTTGACTCACTGACCACTTTGAGTGCCGATGTAAAACGCTGCTCCGCCTTGAATGATGTCAAACGCATGTCCGGAGACGCGCCAAATGCCGCCGTCCCGCTGGGCTCATACTCCGCGAGGTCATAAGCGTCGATAATGACTGAACGCGATGCACAGCTGAAAATCACAAGGTTTTCCCTGTCACTAAAACGATAGGTCGACGCCAGCTCGCGCACCAAAGAAAAATCACGGTCTTTATCCACGATTTTGACTTTGATTTTCGGGGAGACGCGTTCGTATTCGCGCAAGAGGGACACGACCCTTTGATAAATGTCCGATTGTGGCGAGAAAATCACGTAGACATCGACCGGCTCTGTCAATGATGAAAGAATCTTTTCTGTCTGCTGCGACAGCGTGTACTTGAATCCCTCTTTCAAATCAAACCGGACTTTTTTCTCTTTGGAGAACCAGTTTGCAGGCACAAACCAGTCCGGATGACGGTAAGCCAGATAATTAATGCCCGCCAGCAGTGCAAAAATGATGCATAATTGGAGGACGGCATTGACCCGTGCACTCCATTTTCCAGAGGGATTGCGATCAGTGATATTTTTCCGGGAATCGGGCATAGTCAGTTATTTCCACTTTCGAGATTCAAGTATGGTCACGGTGGCAAAGAGAAAAAACAATGTGGTCGTCAAATAATAGACAACAGGCAGGACTTCGATCACGCCGTTGGAGAATTTCTCCACATGGGTAAAAGCCGAGAATCCCTGTACAACATCACGGACACCTGATCCTTTCAAGGCTCCGGTGAGCAATTCCGGAACCATCAGAATCAAGAAAGCCGCCACAAATGAGATGACCGCGGCAATAATTTGATTTCTCGTCAGGGATGATGCAAAAGTCCCCGCGGCGATCAACAGTGCGGAATTCAACAAAATAAACAGGTAAGCACTGAAAAAGGTGCGGATCTCAAGGATTTCAGGATTGGTCACATTGTACCGTAAGATAATGACATACAGAATCGTCGGCAGCCACATGCCCGCATAAACCGTCAAAGCGCCGCCGAATTTAGCCAGTGTCACCTGCCATTCCGTCACCGGGGCAGTCATCAGCATTTCGACGGTGCCGCTCTTTTTCTCCTCGGAAAAAGAACGCATGGTAATGATGGCTGGAATGATGAGTCCCGGTATCCAGAAAGTCGAAAAGAAATAGTAGGTGACGCTCTCGGTCTGTGGTTGAGAGGCGATGGCATTGATCATGTAGGAGAACATGAGCCCCATCACAAGCAAGAACAAGCATCCCAGGACATAAGCAATGGGAGAGAGGAGATAGGAGTAAATCTCTCGTGAGTAGAGGTGATAAAATGTTCTCATGGTCTATAAAAAATTATTCTTCATGATGCGTGATCTGGACAAACACTTCTTCGAGGGAGCGCTTGGGCATGCCCAGCTCGACAAGCTTCCAGCGGGATTCGACGACCCTTTCAAAGATTTTTTCGCGGATATCCACATTTTTTGTGGTCCAGAGGGAAACACGGACGAAACCGTCCTCCTCACGGGTGTCCACCTCGCGCACATTTTCGAGCGTCAAGAGTGTCTTTTTAATTTCCTCGGCGGGACCGCGGAGGAGCATATTCACGAGATTGCCGCCCAGGAGATTTTTCTGGAGATTGGCGGGTGTGTCACTGGCCTCGATTTTGCCCTTATTGAGAATAATCACTCTCGAGCAAAGCATCTCCACCTCGCTGAGAATGTGTGTGGACAAGAGGATGGTGTGTTTTTTAGACAGATTTTCGATCAGGCTGCGGACATGCCGGATCTGGTTCGGATCAAGCCCGATGGTTGGCTCATCCAAAATCAATAGAGCGGGCTCATGCAAAATCGCATCCGCCAGACCGACCCTCTGGCGGAATCCCTTGGAGAGCTGTCCGATGATCCTGTTTTTCACATCCGTAATGTCAGTGAGTTTCATGGCTTCCTCGAGTGCTCCGCGGATTTTGCGCGACTCGACCCCTTTGAGCAGGGCGCGGTATTTCAAATATTCATTGACCCGCATGTCTGTGTAGAGGGGCACACTTTCGGGGAGGTAACCGATTTGTTTGCGGACTTTCAGGGACTCCTCGACGACATCAAAGCCTGCAACGGATATGCGACCGCTTGTGGGGGGGAGGTAACAGGATAAAACGCGCATGGTCGTGCTTTTGCCCGCGCCATTCGGCCCGAGGAACCCCACGATTTCGCCGGCATCCACGTCGAAGCTAATGCCTTTGACAGCATTGACTCCCGCATATTTTTTTACCAGATTCTCGACTTTGATCATATCAGGAATACTTTCCTTAAGGAATAACGCGAGGTCTTTCAAGACCTCATCGTCCTTTATTTTAGTTTTTCAGACATGAGAGGGACTTCGACGACGGCATTCTGTCTGAATATTCCCCCGCCCTGGATTTGCCTGAAAAGCACCAGCCCCAGTCTGCATGCTTTATGGGGCGGGGCACTTTGTATGAACTGCTCCAGGTCACGGGGCGACTCGAGAGCTTTCTCATCAATCGAAGTCAGAATCATCCCCTGCCTGACGCCCGCCTGATAAGCCGGTGATTTTTCGTCGACTTTGCTGATGAGCAGCCCTTTCAAATCCACGCCGGGGAGCGCGGCAATTTGCCCGGTCAACGCCTGGACATCCAGCCCGAGCCGGCGGTTGACATTGCTGCGGTCAAACTCCTTTAACCGGATATCCACTTCGACAATTTTCCCGGCACGCTCCACGACAAACCGGACGGTATCACCGGCATTCTTCTTCTCCACAAGATATTGCTGGAGGGCGAAAAAGGACAGGAATGAACGACCATCCAAAGAGACGATTTTGTCCCCGGGGTAAAGCTGGCCGGATGCTGAGCTGCCCGGACGAATCTGACGGATTTCAATCAGATCATTGCGGATTGAATAGAGCAAACCCAGATTCACATTTTTTACTTTCTCAAGGCTGAAAATCTCCATGAGGACGTCGATGACTTTATTCGTGGGAATAGCGAAGCTGATGCCCTGGCTTTTTGCCAGCACCAGCACATTGACCCCCACGAGCCTGCCCCCCAGGTCAATCAAGGCACCGCCGCTATTGCCGGGGTTGATTGCGGCATCGGTCTGAATCAGCTCGTCATACTGCATCGTTCCGCTTTTGACATTACGACTTTTGGCACTGACGATCCCGCGTGTGACGGTATTGTCCAGACCAAAAGGATTCCCGAGGGCAAGCACAGTTTGTCCGAGCATGATCTCATCGGAGTTTGCAAGCCGCGCAGAGGGTAAAGGCATTTTCGATTCGATTTTCAAGAGAGCCAGATCATTTTTCTGATCCACAGCGACGACTTGCGCGGGATAGGCTTGTCCGTTGGAGAGCGTGGCTACAATTTTCAAATCTTTCTTTTCCTTGATCGTGTGAAAATTCGAAACGATATAACCGGACGAATCAATGATGACACCAGAACCAAAACCGCCCACCTTCTGCGTTTGACGTTGTTGGAACAGCGGGGATGGGCGGTAGAGGCCCTGAAAATCTTTCAGCATATCCGCAAAGGGATCGCGCATCACTGTTACCGTGGATTCCGTGGTCAGACTCACGACAGAGGGCAGTGCCCTGGTGACCGCCCGTACGGCGGGTTCGTCCCCCGGATTATAAGCATCCTGGACAAGTGGAGAGGCAAATAACCCCACCCCGAAAAATAGAAAAATGACTATTGTAAAATTTATGTAGCGCAAAAAAAACATCGACATCATCATAGTTCAGTTTTGTCCCAGTTGAAACAATATTGGAGAGAAAAAGTTTCCGTATGAAAAAGCTGTAACCTCTTGAACATCACAAACGTCTCCTCATGTTGAATGAATTGAATTTTTCCACACAAGTCCATATGGAGTCATACAGTAAAATCAGAGCGTACCTCCTCGAAAAGGCCAAAACCCCGGATGCCTCGTCCTCGTACAAGAACCGAATAACCGAGGAATTCCTCCAGCATCTCTGGTTTGGACGCAAATTGTCCAAAAAACTTCAAACGATCGATGGTGAAGAATTGGAAATCATTCAACCGGGATTCTGGAATCATGAGTCCGGACCGGATTTCAAAAATGCGGTCATCAAACTCAATGGACAACTCTTGACCGGCGACATTGAAATTCACATTCATCAACATGGATGGCATACGCACCGACACGATCTTGACCCCCTTTATGACAGTGTGATTCTCCACGCAGCCTATTACCGTGACTCGAAAGAGCGATTTGCTCAAAACAGCCGGAATGAGTTCATTCCTCAAATGATCATCGAAAATCAAACTCTTGTCCCGGTTGAGTTTCTTTTGGACGATGATGAGCCTTCCCTCCCGCGATCCGCGAGTCTCCCTCATTACACAGCCGGCCATTGTGCAGAGACCATTCGTGCCGGACAAAAGACGCTCCTCGAGATTCTCGACCATGCCGGACACCAACGTTTTCTCGAAAAAGCAGCCCGATGGGAACGCCTCGCAAAAGCCACCTCGCTGCGGCAAGCCCTTTGGGAAGGACTCTGTGAGGCTCTCGGATACAAGAATAACAAATTGCCCATGCGCTTGCTGGCGCGTCGTGTCTCCGGGATTTTCTCGACAAAAAAACTCAATGAAAAAGAGAGAATAGCCATCATGACCGGTGCGTCGGGATTCTTGTCGCATTCCATGACAGACAAGGACAAATCCCCGGATTTTGCTTATATCCGTGAGCTCTGGGACATTTGGTGGAAACACCGGGCGCAATTTGCTCCGGATCAAGCTTCCACCGGACTCTGGAGAATGGATGCCGTCCGCCCCGTCAATCATCCTCACCGCCGGGTTGCAGCTGCGGCATTCATGTGGGCTTTTTTGCCGAAACTCGAAAAAGCAATTCGCTCTTTCCCCGCTTCACTCGATGACATGAGTACCTTCCCGATGGAAGACCCCTATTGGAGTTTTCATTATACACTCGGTGGCAAGAGAGCAAAAGCCAAACTCCCTCTCATTGGACAGGAGCGCTGGAATCAAATCAGAGCGAATATTCTCTATCCCCTTGCCCACACATTTGCCAAAACGCCTTCCGTCCAGAAAAATGTCTTCGCGCAATTTGCGCGGCTGCCCGCCAAAGAAAATGATTTTATCATTCGCGCCGCTTGCCAGCGGTTGGATATTTCCCCCGCGGATGTAAAAGGGATGACGCGCAAACAAGGACTCCATCAAATCTATCAGGATTTCTGCCTCGCCGACCGGAGCGATTGCCAAAAATGTCCTTTTCCAAAATTTGTGGATCAATGGGAGAAAAAATAACCGGAAAAATGAGTGACTGACTCCTAGTTCTCTCTTTTGAGCAAGTAATGGGCGAGCTCGCGCAGGCGGTCGCCCTTTTTGCCGAAAGGCTTGAGCGCATCCATCGCTCGTTTTGTGAGGCGGGCCGCCTCCGCTTCCGCTTTTTTCATTCCCAGCACTGAGGGGTAAGTTGCCTTGCCGGAAGCGACATCTTTTCCTGCTGTCTTGCCCAGT
>CAYTAI010000028.1:11497-35466 GCA_964435715.1 uncultured Verrucomicrobiota bacterium
CAATCCAAAATGTCGTCAATGACTTGAAACGCAAGTCCGAGATTGTATCCGAATGTCGATAGATTCTTGAGCTGTGCCGGTGTGGCATTCGCCGAAAAAGCCCCCAGCCGGATGCTGGTATTCAAGAGCGCGGATGTTTTCCGTTCATGAATGTAAACAAGGTCTTTGTGGGAGAGCTTTTTGCCTTCCCCCTCAAGATCTGCGACCTGTCCGCCCACGAGGTAGAGTGAACCCGCGCAATTTGCCAGCTCCAGAATAATATCTTTATGACTGTATCGGGGCCAGGCATTTGCTTTTGCCGCCATTTCAAAAGCAATCGTCAGCAATGCATCACCAGCCAGTACAGCGACGCCTTCTCCAAAAACCTTGTGGTTCGTCGGACGCCCCCGGCGAAAATCATCATTGTCCATTGAGGGCAAGTCATCATGGATCAGTGAGTATGTGTGGATGCACTCCACCGCACACGCCAGAGGCATGACCTCTTTTTCATTCCCTCCGCAAGCCTCCGCCGCTGCAATGGCGAGCACGGGACGGAGTCTTTTCCCACCCGCAAAAATTGAATAACGCATGGCCTTGTGTATTGTTGATGGCTTGGTTGCGGCTTTCGGAAGGAGTTTGTCGAGTGCCTGATCGACTCTTTTACACTTATGATTGATATAGTTTTTGAGATCCATGACCTGCCTTTCATAAAAATCTCCGGTTCAGACCGCAAGCCTGAAATCGTAACAAGAAGAAACATTTTTCATAAAAACAATAATTATGAGTGGCGTTTTATCTGTAAACAGTCTACTTTTTGTTGGATTTACTTGATATTATGTCTGCAATCATTTGTAAAAACTGTGGAACTGAAAACGATCCGGGTCGTATTTACTGCGTGGATTGCAGTGAAAAGCTGGATGCAGGAAATCTGAGTGATCTTGTCGGCAAGGGAGATGCACTGACAAAAACCACCATTCAGAAAAAAATCAAGGCTTCCCAGAAAAAAGACCGCCCGCGTTCCGGTGCACAGACAATCAACAACATATTCTCGGCATTAATCAAACTCGTCTTGCTGGTCATTCTTGTGGTGATTCTTGGTGCCATCGGTTATTCCGGATTCCTCATCTACCAAGTCCCGGAAGGTATCCCGAAATGGAAGTCCTATGCCGATTATGGCAAATGGGAAGTGGACGAACAAGTTTCCTTTGAGGAAAGCTTTGACCGTGCCAATATCCAAAAACTTGATCTGGAAGATGCACTCTTGAACCGGATTAGTCTGACAGCCCAGTGGAATCAAAAAGATGCGAATGCATGGCTGGCGAGGAATCTAGCTGAGAAACTCGTCAAATTTGGTCCGATAGACGGCCGGTTTATCGGGGGATACATCCAATTTCTGCCCGATGGAAAACTCAATGTCATCACCCGTTACAGGATTTTCAATCAAAATGTCTATTTTCAATACCGCATGAGACCATCACTAGAGAATGGCATACTCTACAATGAGTGGAGAGGAGGCTCGATCAATAGTCTTCCGCTCCATGCCGAGCTGATGAAACGTTTGGAAGCTCCCTTGGAACCGCTTCAAACTCTCATGAATAAAAATAAATCCCGGTTGATCAGCTGCGACAGCCTCGTTATTGATGATAATGTGGCGATTATCTCAACGATTGAAAAATCAATCCCGGACATCGATCCCCTGGCTCCGCCGCCGCTCCCCTCAGAAGAACAACCCGCGACTTCCCAACCGTGAGGCGATTATCCATTCTTGCCGGATTGGCTCTGTGTTTATGGACCGCAGTGCTTCTGCACGCGGCAGAGCCTGTCACGACCACCAGCGGTGATAAACGCTTTGTTGTCGTCAGTCTCGACAAACAGACAAACGGTCTGATCCTGCAATATGTGGAATCTTTTTTCCGGAAGTTTTCCCAAACACTGAGGATCGCGGATGATCTCCCCTCCCTTCTCCGTATTGAGATCCGTGAAGACATCAATGAGAAAATCACCCTGACTCCATTTCTGGTGGCAGACAAACTCTGTTTCAAACTCACCATCCTCTCTCCCGGGTCATTTGAACAAAGTAAAATCGATCAGTACCTCTCGCAAATTGCCTTTAGCGCTTTTGCCAACCGGGGGCGTCCGCTCAAAATCGGCGACGATCTCCGGATTGTGCCCGAATGGATATGGCTCGGTTATTGCCGTTTCCAGAGCCCGGTTCCCACGACGTACTACATGAATCTCATCAAACCCATCTATGACAATCGCAAAATTCCTGATCTCGACCGGATTATCCAAGCTCATTCGCCGTCACAAATCGGCATGTCCCCACCCGTTTGGGAGGCTTTCCAGTGGCTGGTTTTTCGTTCTGTCTACCTTGGTGAAACAGGCGGGGCGAAACGAATCGCCGCGTTGGTCATTGAAGATGCCGCCGGCCGCGACCCTTTTTCCGCTTTATCCAAGGTCATGGATTTTCCGTCAAATTCCGATCTCCAAAAATGGTGGACTCTTCAGGTCACTCATTTCTGCGAAAATCTGATCACAGAACCGAAGTCCATACCGGAAACAGAAAAAAAACTCGCCTCCATTTTGACATTCAATCTCCCTGTCGAAGGCGCACTCAGCCTGGAAGAAACATTCATCCGGTATCGTACAACTCCCGAGATTGTGGAGCAGCTCAGGGAGAAAACAGCCGCTCTGGGCTCGCTCTATGGTGACAGTCCTCCCGAGTACCAACCCGTGATCATCCGTTACCAGCGTTTATTCCAGAGCTTGCTCAAGGATCCATCGACACCATTGACTGTCGAGCTCGACACACTCTCGCGCTTGCGGAGACAACTCATCGATACCCACTCAAAACGCATTGATTATGTGAATTGGTTTATTGTCACAAAAACAGAACCCGACCGCAGGGAATTCGAGAGGATTTTCCGGATCTACGAGGACATTGATGATACAAAAAGCTCCACTCAATACATCCCCCTGCCTCCTCTCCAGGTCATCAAGGCTGTGGCAGAGTAAAACCAAACAATCCTAAAGTCCTTATTGCCAGTGGAGAGGATTTTGATACGCTTTGGCTGTTGCAGATAAAACCATGAAAATATCAGATTTAAGAGGCATTCTCAATTACGTCCCGAGTTTCCGGGAGAAAATTTTTGTTCTGGCGGTGGACGGAGAAATCATCGAGCACGAGAATTTTGTCAATCTTGTTCTGGATATCGCCGTGCTCCGGAGCTTGAATATCAAAGTCATTATCGTTCACGGTGCAAGCTATCAGATTCGTCAGCTCTCCAGCCAGCAAGCCACCCCGTTTTCCAATGATGACGGCACCGGGATCACTGATGATAACACGTTGAAACTCTCCCTGCTCGCAGCCAACCGCCTGACTCATGAGATCATGGAGGCTCTCACCTCCAGCGACCTGAGGACCGCGTACGCAAATTGCGTGATAGCCCATCCCTATGGAATTGTCGGCGGGGTCGACCATCTCTTGACGGGCAAAGTCGAAAAAGTTGATACAGAGTTCCTTCTCTCGCTTTTAAATAGCGGGGTCATCCCCATTGTCCCCCCGCTCGGTTTCGACGGGGACGGGAAAACTTACCGGGTGAATTCCGACGGTGTGGCACTGGCGATTGCAGAAGCGGTCAAGGCAAACAAACTCATTTATCTGACCACCGTCGACGGTTTGCCCAATCACGGGACAATCTTCAGCCAGCTCGGAGTGCTGGAAGCAAAACAATACCTGAAAGAAAACACGGACAAACTCTCGGGCATCCTCGACTCCAAGCTCAGGCATTGCATCCGTGCCTGTGAGAATGGGGTCGCCCGGGCGCACATCATCAATGGCAAACAAGACGAATGCCTCCTGGGCGAGATCTTCTCCAATGTCGGTGTCGGCACAATGATTTACGCCAATGAATACCAGGCGATCCGCAAGGCTCAGAAAAAGGATGTGAGCAATTTGCTCTCCATGATCAAACACTCCATTCAAAATGAGGAGCTCGTCAAGAGAACCCGAGCCGAGATCGTCGCACAGCTTCAAGATTACTACGTTTTTGAAATCGACAAAAACCTGGTGGGCTGTGTGGCTCTCCATATATATCCCGAGCAAGAAACCGGTGAAATGGCGTGTCTCTACGTCAAAAACAGCCACGAGAATCAAGGAATCGGGCGCAAACTCATGCAATTTGTCGAGACAACCGCAAAGGAAAAAGGCTTAAAGAAACTCATCACTCTTTCATCGCAGGCTTTCATGTTTTTCCAGCAAAAAGCGGGCTATTCCGAGGGGGGCATTGATGATCTCCCTCCCATCCGGAAAGAAAAATATCTCAAGTCAAAGAGAAACTCGAAAATCCTCGTCAAACCCCTTCAAGGATAATCGCAGGCAATCCCCTCACACAGTCATTGTATTCTCGAAAATATCCAGTCATTCAGGCGTGTCCAGGCGCGAACCGGTGTCCGCATCACCATTTGATTAAAGAAATCATCCTCCTTCATTGCCAAATCCTCATCCAACCGCCGGATCAAAAAGAGCGAGAGGAAAAAAATGACTGCGAGTAAAAAATAAAGCAGGCTATAGCGATTCCATACAAACCACACTCCGTCGTATTTCCAACTTCCAAGGCCATCAAGCATCATTCCCCAGAGAACCGGCATCACCCCCATCATCACATTATTGAGCACATTGAAGATTGCAAAAAAATGACTCCTTCCCATTTCCGGCACTGTTTTCATCAAGAGGCGTATGAGTGACATGGAAAATCCTGAGACTGCAAAACCCGATGTCGCCGTAATCGCCAGCATGCTCCAGAAATTGAAAGGAATCGTCTTGGCTGCCAGCGCAAACCAAATCAGACAGTGAATCGCGATGATACTCACCGTAAAATGCATGATCGGTCTACTCCCCGTCTGATCAATGATTTTCCCAAGAATCAACATTGAAATAATGGAGAAAAAACCTCCACTGCCCACCACCACCAAAATCATGGAGTCTCCCGCCCCGATGACATCACGCAACAAAGGCAGCCAAAAGATGCACATCGCCGAAAAAGCAAAGAAAAAAACCATGCTGAAACTGATCAACCTCAGAAAAGGCGGATATTGAATCATCGCACGCCAGGGAATGGGTGTTTGATTCACCGGAGCTTCTGCCACGGGCACATCCGGTATTTTTCTCGCCGCCTGCAGGGAAAAGAAAAACATCAGCCATCCCACGGCAAAAACCACACTGAAAAAAGCAAGAGACGGATTCTCCGGAATCACGATTGCAAATCCGAACATCACCATGATATTTGCCGATGCCGCGACAATTTGCTCCCGGGACAGGACTTTCCCCCGCATTTTTTCCGGCATTAATTGCATCATCCAAGCCCAGACTCCTGTCGCTCCTCCCGCACGCACACCATGCATGACACTCAGGCTGATAATCAAAAGCGCGATCTTCGCCCCGTCATCGATTGTCCCGGGCAATAGTGGAATCCCGATAATCAAAAATCCAGCGATCAGTGAAATCACCCAGGCACATGTCAGCATCTTTTTATAGCCGAATTGGGGAATCAAACTTGCCGCAGGAATCTGAAGCAAAACCGCCAGAGTGGGGATCGCCGCCATCACTCCTAAAACCGTGTCCGTCCCATTGAGTTGCCTGACAAAAAGCAGCATGGGGACTCCGACAAAAAGCGGGATCCCGGCGAAGTTAAAGAATTGAAAAGTCAGAAATTTCCAAATCGAGGCGGGAAAAGCTTCCTGAACGGATGACGGCGAAGGCATTACCATATTAGATGACAAATGAATGAGCTGCTTTTTGCAAACGGTCATTGAGTGCCCTGCCCAAACCAATTTCAGGAAATTTCTCCACAATGATGAGCTTGGCGCCCGAGCGGTCACACTCCCTGAGGGCGGCAAAAAATCCGGTGGCAGCCTCATTCAAATCGGCTTTTTCAGAAAGCCGGATTCCCCGGGCAAAACCCGGCTTGATCGCGCTCGAAAAGCTCACCACAGCAATTTGCTCACGCGGCAAATGATCCGGGAGAGCCCCCTCTTTTCCCGGTTCAAAAATCTCAAGGCGTGTGTGCGGAGCATAATGCGCGGGCAAATTGCCCGGAGCCAACCGCGGATCAAATTGCCCGGGGACAAGGATTTCATGCCCGAGGGTTTGTGCAATCTGCTCCAGGCTCAAGGCTCCGAGCCTCAGGCAAACCGGTTTCTCCCGGTCAAAGCCGATAATGGTGGATTCCAATCCCTTTTCGCAAGAACCGCCGTCGATGACCAGAGGCACCTCTTCCCCCAAGCCTTCCCGCACGGCGTCAGCTGTGGTTGGACTGAGCTTGCCAAATTTATTTGCACTGGGCGCGGCGAGAAATCCATCAAAAGAATGCAGCAACTCCAGTGCCACTGGATGCGACGGCACCCGCACAGCCACCGTCTCCAGCCCCGCCGTGGCAAGGTCGGGCACCCAGGAGGCTTTGGGAAGAACGAGCGTCAGCGGTCCCGGCCAAAAAGCTTCCGCCAATCTGCGGGCAACCGCGGAAAATCCTCTGACGACACTTCGGGCTTTGTCAAAGGAGGCCGCATGGACAATCAAAGGATCGAATGTCGGCCTGTTTTTCACGGAAAAAATACGGGCCAGTGCCGCAGGATTGGCGGCGTCCCCTGCCAAACCATAGACAGTCTCTGTCGGGAGGCCGATGACTTGTCCGGCTCTCAATAACCCGACTGCCCGCGCAATTTGCTCTTGAATGGGTGAAAAGGGTGTCATAAGGATTTCCTGCTAACTCAGAGACAGGCTCGTTGACTTGTAAAGTTAAAACCAATATTATCCCCACCTATGGCAAAACCATCACTTGGCAAAGGATTGAGCGCACTCATTCCCTCATCCGCAAAAAAACCAGTCTTAACGGCTTTCACTGCCGCCCCCGAGTCGGCACCGGCAGATCAAATCCATGAACTGGAGATCAGCCGGATTGTCAAAAACCGTTTCCAGCCGCGCCGCGTCTTTAAAGAAGAGGAAATTGCCGAATTAGCGAGCTCCATCAAAACACACGGGGTCATACAACCGGTCGTCGTGCGCCAATCCGCTGAGGGTTATGAATTAATCTCCGGGGAGCGCCGCCTGCGCGCTTGCCAATCCCTCGGGCAAAAAACCATTCGTGCGATTGTCCGTCAGGCAGCAGACCCTGAAATGGCCGAGCTGGCTCTCATTGAAAATATCCAACGCGAAAATCTCAATGCCATTGAAGAAGCGGAGGCTTATCAAACGCTCATTGATGTTTTTAATTTACGACAGGAGGATCTGGCTTCGCGCGTTGGCAAAAGCCGGGCGACCATTACAAACTCGCTCCGCCTGCTCGCCCTGCCACCCGATGTCCGGCAATATGTGGCAAATGGACTCCTGAGTGTCGGTCACGCGAAAGTCTTGCTCGGCCTGGACACTGCCGAGCTGGAAAGTGAGGCTGCTGAAAAAATTATTAAACTCGGATTAAGCGTTCGTCAAACCGAGGTACTTGTCTCGGAACTCAAAAAATCCGCACAACGCCTGACATCGGTCAAGCCCGACGCCCTGGAGCTCGACACGACCATGACAAATCTCATTGATCAAATCGAACGCTCCTTCCGGCAAAAAACCGGCACTAAAGTCCAGATCAAACACGGCAAAGATAAAGGTGTCATCACCATTGAGTATTATGGGAATGATGATCTCAACCGTGTCCTCGAAACCCTGGGCATTACCCTTTAATTCTCACGGAATCCCCTGCCCGTCTATGGAAATCGCACTGATCAGACGCCGTTTCACCCTTTCTGGTGGCGCTGAGAATTATACCCAAAGGCTCGCCCTCGGACTGGCTGACCGCGGAATCAAAGTCACAATCATCTGTGAAGACTGGCCTGTCTTTGATGAACGCATCATCATTCGCAATCTGCCCGCATGCGCCACTCCGATGCAATTTGCTCTGGAGGTGCAGAAACTCATGGAAACCCGCAAGTTTGATTTTGTCTTTAGTCTGGAAAGGGTCTTTCGTTGCGACATTTACCGTGCCGGTGACGGTGTCCACAAAGCCTGGCTCGCCGCGCGTTCCAGCCACATCGGCGGATGGTACCGGATCAGCGACATGCTCAACCCCAAAAATCATCAGCTCCTGAAAATTGAAAGAACACTTTTCAGCTCCGCCAATACCCGTGCTGTCACGACAAATTCCTTTCGAGTGGCGAAAGAGTTGTGCGAGCATTACGGCTATCCTGCCGACCGCATTCATGTCATTTACAACGGGGTCGACCACCAGAAATTCGCCTCCGGACAGGGACAGTCAATCCGTGAAAAACACGGTGTGGGAGAGGATGACTTTCTCGTTTTGATCGTGGGCTCGGGCTGCAAAAGAAAAGGGTTCATCCCCTCCGTTAAAGCCCTCTCTTATCTGCCCAAAAATGCGAAGCTCATGATCCTCGGCAAGGACACCCACCGGATTCCCGACTCACTGTCAAAAATCCATCTCTCCAAGGGGCGGCTCATTTGCTGTCCCCCGACGGACCGCCCGGAGGATTATTACGCAGCGTCGGATATCTTTCTCCTCCCCACCCTTTATGAGCCATTCTCAAACGCCTGCCTGGAGGCGATGGCGGCTGGACTCCCCGTTATTACCACCATTGTTAATGGTTTTGCCGAAATCCTCACACCCGAAACAGGAATCAAGCTCAAGCGATCCCGCGACCCGCAGGAAATTGCCGAGGCAATCGCTTCCCTGATGAACCGGGAGAAACTCGCCCACATAAAAGAAGCCGCTCAAAAGAAGGTGCTCGACTATACCATCACCCGCAATATCAATGAAACAATGAGACTCATCCAGATCACCGCACGGATCAAACGATGAAATATATTTCATTCAGCATTTTCTGTCTCTTGTCTTTTTACTGCACGCTCTTGCCTGTGGGGTTTCTTCTGTGGCTGGGGCGGAGGGTGGGATGGTTGGCATACCATCTGGATTTCACCCATCGCGAGATCTGTCTGCGGAATCTACGCATTGCCTTCGGCGATGAGTGGGACGAAAGAAAAATCCGTGAGGTGGCCCTCGAATCTTTTCAACGGCTCGGGAGCAACTTCGTCTCCTATCTCAAACTCGCCCAGATGCCAACGGAAAAAGTCCTCAAACGTATTGAGCCCCGTGGCCAGGAAATCCTTGCCGCTGCCCATCGACAGGGCAAAGGTGTGATTCTGCTCACCGGACATTTAGGTAACTGGGAAATCTATGCCCGCGTCCATAAATTCATGCCTGAGATTAAATTTTGCGGCATTTACCAGAAACTCAAAAATCCGTTAATCAATCAAACCTTGCAGCAAATGCGGACAGAACGCGGGGCGGACATGATTGATAAACCCCACGCTTGGGACGAGGGACTCAAGAAACTCCGTGAGAATACAGCACTGTCGGTCATGTCCGACCAGCATGCGGGTTCCGCAGGCACATGGATTCCCTTTTTCGGACGCTTGGCATCCACAACAAATCTCGCCGGGCTTTTCGCCAAAAAAACCGGTGCTCCGGTCGTGCCTGTCAGTTGCCGTCAAAAATCCACCGGTCAATGGATCATCGAAGCTCATGAACCCGTTGTCACTGAGGAAAACGGGGTCATCCTCGATCCATCGGAAATCACTTGGCGCGTGAATCAAACACTTGAAAAAATGATCCGGCAAAGTCCCGAGGATTATTTCTGGGTCCATAAACGCTGGAAAACCCCTGAACCGAATTTTTTACTCAAGAACTACAAGCGCGGTGCTTATTACCCTCCCGGCACAAAACTCAAACCTTTCAAAATCCTCATCCGTGTACCGAACTGGCTCGGGGATGCCGTCATGTCAATGCCCGCAGTTTCACTCATCAAAAAAGGGCGTCCGGATGCCCATGTCACCATATTAACCCGTGAAAAATTAGCCGGACTCTGGAAGGGGTTCGGAGACCATGACGAGATCATTTCCATTCCGGCAGGCGAGTCCTCCCACAAAACCGCATTACGCTTGGAAAAAGAGTATTTTGATGCCGCCATCATACTGCCCAATTCGCCCGGATCCGCTTTGCCGGCATTTTTTGCGGAAATCCCCATGCGCTGTGGATACCGCGGTTATTGGCGCCGCTGGCTGCTCACCGAGATCATTCCGGAGTCACGCCGTCATAAAAATGATGAGCATCAAATGTTTGATTACATCGGCATCGCCCGACAGTGCGGAGCGGATCTTCATGATGTGCCTCTGCCTCAGTTAAAATTTTCTGCCGACATTCAGTCATTCGCTCTGCCCGCAAAAAAATATGTCGTCGTGGCTCCCGGAGCCGAGTACGGTCCTGCCAAACGGTGGCCTGCGTCCCAATTTGCCGAAGCCTGCAGGCAAATTGCCCGTCAACAGAGGCTCTGCTTTGTTTTTGTCGGTCTGGAAGGAGACCGTGCATGCGCGGATAAAATCATACAGAGCTCGGGTGTGGAAGGATTCAATCTGGCTGGAAAAACTTCCCTCGAAGGGCTCGGCACCATCTTGCAGAATGCCTCCGCTGTATTGAGTAACGACTCCGGAGTCATGCATTTGTCCAGTGTGTTGGGCACCCCCACAATTGCCATTTTTGGCTCCACTGACCCTGTCCTGACCGGCCCTATCGGTCCGCGCAATAAAATCATTCATCATCTTGCCGAGTGTTCCCCTTGTTTCAGGCGTGAATGCCCGATTGATTTCAGATGTATGAATGCAGTCACAGCCGGAGAAGTCTCCGAGGCTGTTCTCCGGCGGGTCGCCCAGGAGAGACTCTTATGAAACTGTCCTTTTGTTTGATTGTCAAAAATGAAGAGAATAATTTGCCGCGCTGCTTGAAAAGCATCAGGGAGCTCGCCGACGAGATTGTCATCGTGGATACGGACAGCACAGATCGCACGGTGCAAATTGCGCGGGACTTCGGTGCGGTTGTTTATTCCGAGGAATGGAAAGGTTATGGGGAGCAGAAAAATTCCGCCGCGCAAAAAGCGTCGAATCCCTGGGTTTTTTCAATTGATGCCGACGAGGAAATCTCTCCCGGTCTTGCCAGGCAAATTGCAGAGTGGAAAAAACTTCCCGAGCCGCCGCCTGACCGCGCCTGGCTCATCTGTCGTTGTGTCCACTATGATGGAAAGTGGATCCGGCACGGGGACTGGTATCCGGACTGGGTCATTCGCCTCTTTAACCGGGATCACTGTCGATTCTCGGATGATCTCGTCCATGAGAAAGTCCTCGTCCACGGTCCCCTGGGCAAATTGCACGGGGACTTGTATCATTACACTTACCGGGATTATGCCGACCAGCTCGAGAGGATCGATAAATACGCTCGTCTCTGGGCGCGGCAAAAGTCCGCTAAAGCCCAGAAGGTTCATGCGCTCTCCCCTCATCTCCATTCATTTTTCAGATTTTTCCGCGGCTACATCATCAAGAGGGGATTCCTCGACGGGAAGACAGGGCTGCAAATTGCACAGGCGAATGCTTATGAGGTTTATTTGAAATACAAACTGCTCCAACAGGAGAATCGCGCCCGGTGAGCAAGCATCAAACAGCTAAATCCGCCGGAGTCATTGGCATTTTTGTCATGCTCAGCCGTGTATTAGGGTTACTGAGGGAGACTCTTTTTGCCTACTTTTTCGGCGCAGGCGCCCTTGCCTCTGTTTTTATCAATGCGTTCCGGATTCCGAATCTTCTGCGTGACCTTTTTGCAGAGGGAGCCTTGTCCACCGCCTTTGTCACGACATTCTCACAGGTTGCACACAAACAAGGTGACAAAGAGGCTTTCCGGCTGGCGAATCTTGTTTTAAACACGCTCGCCATCCTGCTGGGGGCACTCGTGATTCTTGGCATCATATTCTCCCCGCAAATCGTGGGGCTGATCGCATCGGAATTCAGTCCGGAAAACAAGGAACTGATGTCCGTGCTACTCCAGATCATGTTTCCTTTTATCCTCGTTGTTTCGTTTGCCGCCGTCTGGATGGGCATATTGAATGCTAAAAACAAGTTTGCCGTTCCGGCTTCCGCCTCCTCATTTTTTAACATCGGCTCAATTGTCGGGGGATTCGGACTGGCATGGCTCATGGATCCCGCATGGGGGCCCCGCGCCGCGATGGGCATGGCACTGGGCGTCATGATCGGGGGACTCATGCAGTGGTTGATTCAAGCGCCGGCATTGTGGAAGCTCGGGTATCATTACATGCCGATCCTCAGCTGGCGCGATCCGGGACTGCGAAAGATTTGTGTGCTCATGGGACCGGCGGTGATTGCCACAGCCGCAGTTCAAGTCAATGTCTTGGTGAATACCATCTTTGCCAATTTCGTCAGTGAAGAGGCCGCCAGCCGCCTCTATTACGCCTTCCGCTTCCTGCAATTGCCGATCGGGGTTTTTGGAGTGGCGATTGGCACGGCGATGTTACCTTCACTTTCACGGGCAGCTGCCGATAAAAACGAGGGGGAATTCAAGGACTTGCTCAACCATTCCCTGCAACTTGTTTTTTTCCTTTGTATCCCCGCCACGGCCGGACTCCTCTATCTGGGGGATGCCATCATTGGAACAATCTATCAGCTGGGTGGAAAATTCGATGCATCCGACACGGCGGATGTCACCCGTGTCTTGCAAGCCTATTCCCTCGGTCTTGTCGGCTATGCATCCATCAAAATCCTCACCCCCGCCTTTTACGCGCTGGGTTCCTCGGTCAAACCTTCCCTCGTGAGTCTCGGAGCCATTGGCATCAACCTGGTGTCGAACTACATAATCACACTCCATCTGGGATACGGTGAAAGAGGTCTGGCTTTTGTGACGGCTTGTGTGGTGGTGATCAATTCACTCTTGCTGACCACACTCCTCTCCCGGCAAATTGCCGGTTGGAATAAAAAACCTGTGCTCATCTCCGGCTTGAAAATCGTCGCTGCCACATTGGTTATGGCCGCATGCGGAGGTGCGATTCACTGGGCCTGGAAAGAGTATCTCGGTGTCTCGACCTGGCTCTTGCGTTTTGGCGATCTTGCGATTAGCGGAATCTCGAGTTTGCTCGTTTACTTGATTGCCTGTAAGCTTTTTCATGTGCATGAACTCGGAGAATTCACCCAACTCATCCTCAAACGGCGAAACCGCGGAAAAAACGGTGGCGGAGCGACTCCGCCAAAAAGTCTCTGAGCTCCCCCACAAGCCCGGCGTTTACCTGTATAAAGATCGTCTCAACCGCGTGATTTACGTCGGGAAAGCCCGTGATTTGCGTAAACGGGTCAGTCAATATTTCCATCCCTCACGCCGCCACGGGTGGGATGTGAAACTCAAAGCCCTGCTGGACAGTATCTGGGACATGGAGCATCACGTGGTGCGGTCGGAACCCGAGGCTCTCCTCCTCGAAGGGCGTTTGATCAAGGAATACCGTCCGAAATATAACGTGAGTTTCCGCGATGATAAAAAATTCCTGATGGTCAAAGTCAATCTCAATGACCCGATCCCGCGCATGATTCCCACCCGGATCAAAAAAAATGACGGTGCCCGTTATTTTGGTCCTTTTGCCCACTCCAGTGCCTTGTGGACGACTCTGGAGGTGATCACAAAATATTTCCGGCTCCGGACCTGCCGGGCTTATGAGCCGGGGGCAAATGAATACAAACACTGTCTCGATCATGCCATTAAAATATGCAGTGCTCCCTGCGTCGGGGTCGTCACGAGGGAAGAATACAAACAAAGTATCATCAAAGCCTGTGAAGCACTTGAGGGTCACAACCAGGAAATCATTGATGAACTCACCGGCTCCATGCAGAAAGCCGCCGCACGGATGGATTTTGAGAAAGCTGCCGAACTGCGGAATGCCATTCAAGATTTAAAAAAGACGGCGGAACACACCCGGAAATTCGAGCGCAATTTGCTCCAGCTCACACTGGATCCCCTTCGGGATTTGACCGAGCTCGGTCATGTGTTGGGATTACCCCAGCCCCCGGATATCATGGAGTGTTTTGACATTTCAAATATTTCGGACACGCACATTGTCGCATCAATGGTTTGTTTCATGGGAGGCAAACCCAGCCGGGATGACTATCGCCGCTACCGCATCCAGAGTGTCACCGGGCAAAATGACTTTGCCAGCATGGCGGAGGTCATCCGAAGACGGTATGCACGGGTGCTGAGTCAAAAGATACGCCGGCCAAACCTCATTATTGTCGACGGAGGCAAAGGACAGCTCGGGATGGCTGTCATGGAGCTCTCACGTCTGGGACTCTCCGATATCCCCGTCATCGGATTGGCCAAGGAATTTGAAGAGATTTACCGCCCCGGGGAATCCCTCCCGCTCCGCCTCCCCGCAGAGAGCGGGGCACTCAAAATGCTCCAGCGTATCCGCGACGAGGCTCACCGTGTCGCCAATGGTTACCATCAGCTCCTCCTGAAAAAACGGATCGCCGAAAGTCTCTTGGATGACATCCCGGGTGTGAGTGAAACGCGCAAGATCAATTTGCTCCGCGCCTTTGGTTCCATCCAAAAAATCCGCGAGGCCGACCCTGAAAAAATCGCCGGAGTCGACGGGATTGGAAAAAAATTAGCCTCCGAAATCCATCAATGGTTCAGAAAAGGTTCCACCGGCGATGGGAGTCTTCACGATGACGATGAGGAGTCCGGGATAGACCCCTGATGAACTCAGTTGATTTCACGATTGGCAGATGAATCAAAAACCCTCATAAGGAATCATGATGTCCGAGAGTAAAAAAATCACGCCTGATATCTTGAGAGGCTACAAGTCCAGCGGCAAAAAAATCGCTGCACTCACAGCCTACGATTATCCCATGTGCAAATTGCTGGATGAATCGGGTGTGGACTTGATTCTCGTGGGGGATTCAGTCGGGATGGTTGTCCTTGGATTTCCCGACACCACCCATGTCACCATGGGACACATGCTCCACCATACACGCGCTGTCGCCCGTGCCAAACCCAAAGCCCTGCTCGTCGCCGATCTTCCCTATCATTCCTATGAGTCAGATGAACAAACCATCGACAATGCCCGTGCCCTCCTCGAAGCCGGGGCGGAAGCTGTCAAACTCGAGGGGGGAATGGAAATCTCCGCGCAAATTGCAGCACTCTCGCGCGAGAAAATTCCTTTTGTCGGACACTTGGGAATGTTGCCGCAACATGTTCTGGAAGAAGGAGGTTATCATATGAAAGGGAAAACAGAGCACCAAGCGCGCAATTTGCTCAATGATGCCAGGTTCCTTGATGACAACGGGGCAATTGCCATTGTCCTCGAGCTCGTGACTCCGGACACCAGCAAACACCTCTCAGAATCAGTCACGACCCCAACCATCGGCATCGGTTCCGGAACAAATTGCGACGGACAAATCCTGGTCACACATGATCTGATCGGGCTTTTCCCTTGGTTCCGCCCGAAATTTGCAAAGGCAGAGGCCGTGGTCTCCGAAGATATCAAAAAGGCTGTCAGTCACTGGAAAAAGAAAATCCAGCCACCCCTCTGCCCTTAGGCTTCTCCCCTGTCTGTGGCGCACGGGATTTGAAGGAATGTTTGATAAATTCTGGCTGCAATATAAATCAGACCTCCTGCAAAAAATATAATCCCCATGATCATGACATAAAGATCAAGCTTCACCGGAATACGGCCATTCGCATCGGCGATTAACATGATGAGTAAAGTGCAAAACAAATTGAATACAATCGTCATCCAAAGCCCGTTTTCATATATATGAAGCATCGCCTGTTTTCTTCGATCCGCGTGAAACCAGTACTCTTTATTGGGCAAACTCACGTATTTCAGGGGTATAAAATTTATCCCTGTGAATAATGACACCAGCATAAGGTTGATAAAGCCGGTGAAAATAATCATGCCTGCGCGAAACTCATAAGAGGAAGCCCATCCGTCCGGGACACCGAATGAGTTAAAATGTATGGCAACAATATTCGGCAAGTCGATTGTTGTCGCCAAAACAATCGGAAGAATCAGAAAAAGAAGTGCCAAGAGACAAAGGTGGGACAATGCCTTCATGAAATAATCTATAAAGAGAATCCATCCTCCGGACAATCTCATTTATTATTTTTATCGCGACAGATACTCATCATTTTTCAGCCAATGCCCCTTGACTCCCGAGTCATGTCAAATCATGATTCATCCATGATGCAGATTGATTCATTTTCATTCCGCCTTTTCTTCACAATCCTTGCATTGTTTTGCCTGTCGGGGCTTGTGAATGCTGAAAAGAGTGAAAAAACCTATTCCGACTCTCAATATACTTTTGTTTATCCCAGTGGATGGGGCATGGAAAAATCCGAGTCAGGCCCCATACTTAAAGGACCGGGCGGCATCAATATTGCAGTTGTAGAAACGCCTCCCACGGAAAAGAGCCCGAAACAATTTGCCGAGGATAACCTGCGTGAGCAGTCGAAAAAGGGTGCAAAATTCACAATCACAAAACAAAATGAATATAAGACAGCTTCCGCAGGATATCCCGTATTCCTCATCGGTTTTATGGATGGTGAAGATGAGTCAAATTTGCATTTTGTAAAATTGCCGGATAACCGGATTATTGTTTTTTCCTTGAGCAAGGATGACAAATTCACTCCCGACGAGGTCAAAACCGGTCAAGCTGTCATTGATTCAATCCGTTTTGTACGTTGAGAACTTTACTGATGCGGCTCCACTTTCCCGCTGTGTGGAGACAGTGGCATCTGATTTTTTGACAGCGGTTCTCCGGTGATGTAGTCCAGTCCCCTGAGATCATGTGCAAGTTGCACGAGAATATTGCGGAGACAGCCATTCCATGCTTTCACAAGGGTATACACCTCCCTGTCATCAAGCGGGACTCTCTGAACATATGTCTTTTCCATCAAAAGTTGGTCAAAAACCTTGTCTGACCTGCCAATCACTTTATAGGTGATACTGAGAACAGCCGATGCGGATTTTCCCGGAGAGTAGTCACCATAAAATTCATTTACAAAACCTTGCAATGCGTAATTTGGGTGAACCAATGAACCCGAACGCGTGACTTGACCGAATAAACCGCTCTTTGAAAGCCACTCAAAAGTCTGCTCGGTCATTAAAGTCGAGGGAATCACTTGAAAGGCGCGATAATAATCCGTTTCGTAGCTATACTCACCAGTGCGATAGACGAATTCCTTTTTATCAAATGCAGTCGCCATACCCAGGGGTTTAATCACCATGACCACTCCGGGATGAACCGCTTTCAAAGGATCAAATGTGGTATTCGAGAAATTGACAACATTCAGTAGAAAATATTCCCGGTTGAGCCCTTGTTTTTTGGACAAACTACAACCGGCAGTGATTAATATCAGTGTGGCCAAACTGAGACTGAGAAAGGTCGGGGGTGTTTTCATCATGATTATTTTTTAGGCTTCGGGGGCTCAACACTTTTTGCGGGTGGCGGGGGAGAGCTGAAAATCAAGAGTGATGGATCTTTTTTGAGAATTTCAGTCAAATCACGGACATTCTCTGTCGTCGCGCGGAGATTATTCATGGATTCATCCAAATTGGCTCTTCCGGCAGAGAGTAACTCGTCGACATTGTTGATTGCGCCTCCCAATGAGGCATTACTTTCACGGATTTCCTGGAGCAGATTGGTGGTCTGCCCCACGACGGACTCGACATCAATCCGTTCAAGCTTTTTAAAGACTTCTTCCGCCGCTTTAAATAAACGTGACATGTCGCTCGGTGCGGAGGGAATGTAGAGTTCCAAGGGTTTCCATGTAATGGGGAGCAATTTATTTGTATCAGGATTCATGTAATCGATTTCCATGTAGGAAACACCTGTGAGTCCTGATGACTGTTGGCGCGCACGCAGTCCGCGACTGATCTCCTGATTCAACTGCTCTTGTGTGAGATTCCTGCCGAACTCATCCAATGCTTTCTTGTCGACACTCATCCTCACCAGCACATAATTCTTCCGATCCTGCCGTGGCACATTTTCTTCATAATAGGTTGTCGTGAACCCGATCTCATAGACCTTCCCGACAATCACTCCGCGGAATTTCACCGGGGCTCCCACCGTGAGTCCCTGAATCGAGCTGTCGATATACGTTTCCACCTCCTTGGAGGCGGGTTGAAAGACCCCGGCACCCGCCAGTATCAGAAGCAGGACCAAAAGAATAATCGCTGAAATGACAAAGACACCAATCTTGAAATAATTTGCCGATTGACTCATGATTTGTCTTCCTCCCGATTGAAGAAATGACGCACAATATCATTGGGCGGGTGTTCTTTCAACTCTTGCGGGACACCTTCAGCAATAATCGACTTTGTACTTTTGTCGAGCATGATAATCCTGTCCGAAATGGTCATGATACTTTGCAGCTCATGAGTCACGATCACAAAAGTAATGCCCAAGGAATCCGAAAGATTCATAATCAAAGAGTCCAGTCCGGCAGCGGTGACCGGATCCAACCCCGCACTGGGCTCGTCGAGAAAAATCAAGTCCGCGTCCAAAGCCAGAGCCCTTGCGATCGCTGCCCTCTTCTGCATTCCTCCACTGATACTTGAGGGCAGATAATCCGCGTACTCATCGAGCCCGACAAGCTTGAGTTTCATCCGGGAAATCAACTGAATCGCTTCCGGGCTGAGTGTTGTGAATTCCTGGAGTGGCAATGCGACATTCTCTGCGATGGTCATACTCCCGAAGAGAGCACCACTTTGATACATCACCCCGAATGACCGGAGCAAATTGCCCCGCCCCGGCTCCTCCAATCTCTCGAGATTTTCTGATTTAATCATGATTTCCCCTGACAGCGGCGGATATAAACCGATTAAGTTTTTCAAGAGTGTGGTTTTGCCACATCCTGAACCTCCCAGAATGACAAAGATTTCCCCTTTTGAAACAGAAAAGCTCACATCCCGGAGAATCACATTCCCGTCATATCCGGCGACAAGTTTTTTCACCTCGATGATTTTTTCATTCGAGATGAGTCTTTGACGATGACGTCTGGCAGGGAGCGGATTCATAGACCGAGAAAATAAAGTAAAACGGAAAAGACCCCATCGACAGCGACAATCAAGACAATGCAACTGACAACAGCGCGGGTTGTCGAGTCACCCACAGCGGTTGGACCGGAAAGGGTTTTCAGCCCCTGGTAACAGCCCGCGCCTGCCACGATGGCTCCAAAGAAAACAGATTTCACCAGCCCCACCCAGAGATCCACAGGGCGGAAAGCCAGTTTGAATTGATTAAAAAATGCATCCGGGGTAAAGCCTTGCAAAAGCATGACAACCAAACCTCCTGCAATGGCAATGACATTTGCGAACATCGTCAAAAAAGGCATCAGCACGATGCCGGCAATCATGCGTGAAACCACGAGGAAACGGACAGGATCAATGCCCATCGTGACCAATGCATTCACCTCCTCATTGACCTTCATCGTTCCAATTTCCGCGGCAAAGGCCGACCCGCTCCGCCCGGACAAGACCAGGGCGGTCATAAATCCCCCGAGCTCACGCAGGACCGCTATGGTCAGCAGGTTGACGACGAATATTTCCACACCAAATTGTTTCATCGGGATCGCGGCTTGAAAAGAAATAATCAGCCCGACAAGAAAGCTGATCAGAGCCACCACAGGAAGAGCATTGACCCCCGCCTTTTCAAAAGTCACAACCGTGTCGGACCACCTGATTTTACGAAATGTCGCGAGAGCTTTGACCATGACCACGCTCACCTGTCCCAAAAATGTGATATAATCGCGAATCTCCCCGAAAATCGAAGCAGTGCTCTTTCCCAGCTCGGATACAAAATCTAGTTTTGCTGGTTTTGGTCTATCCCTGAAAAGAAATCCGTCGTCGCCAAAGCGTTGATAGATAGTGGCAAATTCCGGCCGCAGCCCCTCCAACTGGAAGGAAATATTCTTTTCCCGGCAAATACGGTTCAACCGCACGAGCAAAGCAATCCCCGAAACATCACAATAATCCACCGCCGAAGCATCAGCGGTAAAGCCTTTGCCAGTGAACAGAGAAACCTCATGTGGCAATTTTTTCCAGTACTTTTCACAAGCATGCAGATCGAGCCTGCCGGTAATGGCAACCCGTCCCAGTCCATTGTTATCGTGAATGAATTGAATAGATGATTTCAAACAAAATAATACTACCTTATTCTGTTCAGAGGAAAAGTCAGGAAATCGCTATTCTCTCGAATAAAAACATCTACCATATCCCATCGTTTGCTGGAATTGTCGAGGGAGGACACTCACTCTTCAGTCACTGTTTTCTCGAGTTCGCCGCCGAGGAGTTCCCAGCGGGCTGTGAGACGTTCGAGTTCATCCGTGACGGCACTGAGCTCACGGTTCAGATGGGTGGCTTTTCCGGACTCTTTGTAGATGTCCGGATTTTCCATGTCCTGGGTGATTTTTTCCTGTTGCTGCTCAAGAGCGGCGATCTTGCTTTCGATATCTTTGAGTTCCATCTCCCTTTCACGGCGTTCACGCGAGGCAGCTTGTCGTTGTTCCGCCTCCATCCGTTTCTGTTCCTTGCGTGACATGCCCGGTATCGCAGCCTTTTTTTCTTCCTTGGCTGCAGGAGCAGCACCCCCGGCGGTGATCGCGTGACGCTCGGAGATGGCAGCGGTTTTATCGAGGTAATATTGGTATCCACCGGGGTAAGGGGTCAGCTTGCCGTCATAGACATGGATAACGTGATTGGCGACGGCACGGATGAAATACACATCGTGACTGATGAAAATCATGGTGCCCGTGTATTGCTCCAAAGCTCCGACAAGGGCGTCAATACTCGGGATGTCCAAGTGCGTCGTTGGCTCATCCATCAATAGAAGATTGGGCGGGTCGAGAAGCATTTTGACGAGAGCCAGCCGGGTCTTTTCACCACCGCTGAGTATCCCGACAGTTTTAAACACATCATCATTCCGGAAAAGGAAACTGCCCAGCACGGTTCGCGCAACTTGCTCCGGCACGGGATTGGCGATGCTCAAGGCCTCTTGAAGAACCGTGTTTTTCGGATTCATCGTCTCCGCTCGGTGCTGTGAGAAATAACCGCAACGGACATTGTGTCCCAGAGTGCGTGTGCCGGATTGAAAGGCCAAGACTCCTGCGAGGATTTTCAATAAGGTGGATTTGCCCGCACCATTGGGGCCGACAAGAACGATTTTCTGCTCGCGCTCCGCTTCAAAATCCATCCCGCTATAAACCACTTTCTCCCCATAGGCTTGATGAATATCCTTGAGCGAAACCACTTTGAGTCCGCTCCGTGCGGGTTGGGGAAAACGGAATTTGATTGTTTTTTCAGCAGCCTGCGGCGCATCGATTTTGTCCATGCGCTCAATTTGCTTGAGTTTACTCTGGGCTTGGGAGGCTTTACTGGCTTTCGCGCGGAAACGGTCGGCAAACCGCTGGAGCCGCTCGATTTCTTTTTGTTGCCCCTCATAAGCCGCCTGTTGATTGGCCTCAAAAGCCGCTTTTTGCTTGAGATACCCGTCGTAGTTTCCGGTGTAACGCTTCAATCCCCCGTTGCGCAAGTCCGCAATTGTGTCGATGAGACCATTGATAAAGTCGCGGTCGTGTGAAATGAGCAGAATGGAGTTTGGATAATATTCCAGATAGTTTTTGAACCAGATCAAGGTCTCCAGATCAAGGTGGTTGGTCGGCTCGTCGAGCATGAGCAAATCAGGCTCCTGAACCAATAATCTCGCCAAATGCGCCCGCATCACCCAGCCTCCGCTGAACTCCCGTGCCGGACGGTCAAAATCACTTTGTTTGAATCCCAGACCGCTCAATATCCTCTTGGCCTGCGGTTCATAATAATAACTCATGGACTGGTCGGCATCCGGACTCCCGTCGAGACTTGCCGTGGCAATTTGCATCACCGTCTCATCTCCGATCGGTGCGCTTTCTTGGGGTAAATAACCGATGGTCGCCCCGCGTTCAATCGTGACGGTGCCTTCGTCCGGCTCGATCGTGCCGAGAATCATCCCGAAAAGCGTGGATTTTCCCGCGCCATTCGGACCAATGAGGGCGATGCGATCCCCGCGATTGATCTGGAGGGTGACATCTTCATAGAGTGACTTGCCGTGAAATGATTTTTCGATGCCGGATATTGTAATCATGGATTCATACTCGTTTTATCTGATAATCTCTTTGAGGAATCAGAAGCGTGATTAACTACCAGATACAGAAATCGGGGCAATAGATAAAATTTTTTATGGACAGATGGCAACAGGTGCTTTTTGATTGGCTCCAGATTAAACATAATTGTTACACTGCCCGTGACGGTTTTATGTTTAATGACCATCCATAACACCGGGCTAAAAAATTATGTCTGATTTTTCCGATCTTCTCACCAAACTTCCGGTCAAAATCTGTCAGCCGGGAGAATTGCTCATCGAAGAAGAGTACGGGAATAGACCGCTCTATTTTCTCAAACAAGGGCGTGTGCTCATTTCTCGCGGGGGCATATCCATTTGCGAGGTTTCCGAGTCCGGCGCGATTTTCGGGGAGTTATCTTTCCTGCTGGGTATCCCCGCCACGGCGACCGTCAGAGTTCTCGATCTCAGCGAGGTTTATCATGTGGAGAATGCAGATGATTTTTTGAAGGAACATCCCGAAACACTCCTGGAGGTGTCACGCCAACTCGCCCGGCGTTTAATCGCCATCGACCATCATTTCATCGAGAGCAAAAATGCGTTTGACGAATTGCAATCGCAGTTCGAGACCAGCGGCTCCACTCCCCCGCCCGCCACTACCGCACACCCCATTTTTGGTCTCTGGCGAAAAACACACGACGGACTCATCCGTCATTGGCACGGAGCCAAAGATTAATTTGATTTTAACAATCGCCCACCTAAGGAATCCCCCCATGAAACCATTCGTCGAAATCGTCGCCTCACTCCCGGTCAAACAATTTGCGCCGGAGGAATTCCTCATTCGCCAGCAAACCCCGGCCGGGCATGTTTTCATTTTGGCGGAAGGAACCGTTCGCATCATGCGCGACGAGATCGAAATCTGCCAGATCAATGAGGTGGGCTCTTTTTTCGGCGAGGTTTCCAGTCTGACCAATCAACCCACCACAGCCAGCGTTCAAGCCGTCACCCCGGTCAAAGCCCATGTCATCGATAATCCGATGCAATTTGCCTTCGACTATCCTGTGGCTGTTTACATGATGGCGGTGCAGCTTGCCCAGCGCCTCGCGCATGTGGACACGCAGTTGACCCAGATCAAACGGGATTATCAGGAGATGTATCGACGACTCTCGGAGATTTCCATGGTCTGAGTTGATGACATTATCCCGCAAAATATTCCCTGAGCTTTTCCAATGCCCGCGCCCGGTGGCTGATTTTGTTTTTTTCATCATCCCCGAGCTGGGAAAATGTCTGGCAATAACCCTCGGGCACAAAAAGAGGATCGTAGCCAAATCCCCCCTCCCCTTTGGGTTGATGAATGATGACACCCCGGCAAATGCCCGTGAAAAGCCCCGCCAATGAATTTCTTTTTGCGAGGGCCATCACGCACTTGAATTGCGCCGCCCGCTCCCTCCCTTTCACCCCGGAGAGTTCCCGGAGCAATTTGCGGTTATTGGCGGCGTAAATGTGTTCATCAGGATTTTTTTCATCCTCCGCATAACGGGCTGAATATACCCCCGGCCTCCCGTTGAGCGCATCCACCTCCAGCCCTGTGTCGTCGGCAAGAACGAAATCAATATCATTTCCCGCGGGCATCCGCGCAATTTGCTCCGCGACCTCCACAGCCTTCTTTTCAGCATTCCCATCAATCGTCGGGCGATCCTCGACCACCTCCGCAATTTGCTCGAAAGCGCTGACAGGAAGCAATTCGACCCCTTGCCCGAGAATCTGCCCGATTTCCCGGAGCTTGTGTTCATTGCGAGTGGCGACGAGTATTTTCATGGGCCCGATTTTAACCACAGATTGACACTGATTGTCACAGATATTTTTGGGTAGGAACGCGCTCTCCGAGCCGTCCGCTTTTTCCGAGGAACCGCACGGAAGCCGATCATTTCTCGCGAAGTCCGCCAAGACCGCAAAG
>CAYTAI010000029.1:0-8590 GCA_964435715.1 uncultured Verrucomicrobiota bacterium
ATGGCGGTGATGCTGTTGCCGATTCGGGCTCCCGTGTTGCCGACGGCAACCGCCGCGTTGCTGATGGAGGCCAAGCAGGCCGGGGTCGCAATTTGCGCCGAGGGTGTCGATATTGTGCAGCATCAGGGTTTTGAGCTCCGGCCGGGTGCGGAGCAAATTGCGCAGAGTGCCGTTGAGAATCAGGTTCGGCAATTCAAACCAATGCCCCACCGGGTGGAGGCATTGCGCGGGCAAATTGTCCGTGTAGTCGGAGGCTTCCCCGGTGGATTTCGCCCATTGAATCAAGGCGGTGTGCAGACTGTCGCGCACCTTTTGTTTTTGTTCATCCAAAGTCTGGTGACTGGTCTCCTCCCAGGCAAAACGCAGGTCGCGCTCCATCGGAACCATTCTCAGGCCGATATTGCGCCCCGGTGAGAGATGAATCGCATTCTCCGGGTAACCGTGGTTGTCCACACGGGCCAGAAAAGAGGCGATTGGCCCATGGGTGAGGTGACTCGTCGTGATGATGTGAGGAATCACCCGCGCAAATTGCTCGGAGGTTTTCCGGCTCTTGGCCAGATGTGTCTCGATGAACGTGCGGTGGCTTCCGTGAAATTTGCAATACGGATGCAAGCCCTTGACCACCCCGGCGCCCTGGGTCCAACGGCTGCCGACCCCGGCGGCCAGCGTGACGATGGCGACTTCACCCGCACGTAGAGCCTCTTCCCCGAGGGCGACCGCCGCCTTCGCGATTTGCCCCCGCGCGTCGGTGACATCCCCGTCCCGCACGTCCTCGATCCGGGTTTGTGCGGACAAACGATTTCTTGCGAGCCCGATTTTCCCGGACTTCATGTCCTGCCGGATTTGCTCGTGCAGGGTTCGATCAAATCCATTCGCGTCGAGCAATTTGCCCAAACCCTCCGCGTTGGCGGTGGATGAACCCGGGGCATGGCCCTCATCCTTGCGGGTGGAAGCTGACGCATCGCCTTGATCGCCCTCCACTGTGAGCAATGTCGCCATCGTGCCGTGGGGATTGATCGCGAAATCATAGACGACGGGCTCCATGGCAAAGGGCAGGGAGGTTTCAAATTCCTTCTTGGTTTCGCGCATGATTTCCAGCAGGGCAATTTGCGCCTCAGCCTTGCGCTCCGGGCGGAAAATGAATCCCATGCCTCCCCCCGCCATTCCCCCGAGCATCCAGAACCCCAGAAAATCCTCCGCAAATTGCGCGCGCACCTTTTTAATCAGCGTTTCGGTGTAGGCATTGCCCGCCCAAGGGATAATGGTTTGCAACGGCCCGAAAAAATTATGCGTCGTGGCCTCGCCCACCGCCGCGATGTCACCGGACTTTAGCCCGGAGAGAATGCGTTCCAGAACCGCAATGGCCTCCATTCGCCCCTGCCATTCTTTCCCCAGCCGGAGCAGATATTTTTCCGTCACCATTTCCAGAATCGGGCCGACATTTTGCGCCATGCCGCCGTGAACCAACACCAGGGAGTCCTGCAATTTGCGCCGGGTCTCCTCGCTGACACAGTCGGCGCCGATGACCTCGTGCCGGGGCATGAGCCGACCACGGCTGACGCCGTATTCCGGATCGCCCTCGCACGCTTCCTCCCCCGTGATGAGTTTGATGCCGGGGAAAAGACCGCCGGAGTCCTGCCAACCGCCCCCCGAGCCGCCCAGCCATTCCCCCAGAATCGCCCGGGCCACGACGATCCGGCGTTCCTCATCCGACAAGGGCCCCGTGAGATTGCGGGCTTGTCCGGTGGCGCGCATGCACACAGCGATGAGGGCGGCGAGCAGATTTGTGGAAACCGCCAGCCGGGAGCCTTTGGGAATGTTGTTCACATTGCTCGTGATCTCCAGCCCGCAGCCGGCCGAGGTCATTCGTCCGAGCAATTCCCCCAGACTCACGGCGGAACCCTCAATGCCCGGAGGAATCAGGCCCGCCGCGATGACAGCCGCTTTGAGCAGGCCGAGATAATCCCGGGCAAAGTCGAAGACCTCGGCGATGTCCGTGATCTCGGCTGTGGCCCCGAGGTCCACACTGCGCAGGCGCAAGACAGGTTCATCAATGACCCGCAACCGCGCTTCGACAGGGGGCAAAGGCGCCTCGTCGCGGCCATGAACACCCAAGTCGATGGAGACATTGAGCACTTTTGCGCCCTGAGGGAAATCCATGCCGAGGAAAAAAATGTCACTCCACGCGCTGTGGGTCAGGTCCATGCGCACCGGAGTCTGCTCACGCAGTGCCGGCAAAGAGCCATTGACAGGATCGCGCCGGAGCAATTCGCTCCGGAAACGCAGGGGTTGATCCAGCGGATGCCCGATGCGGAACATCCATTGATTCCCCCGCACTCCGCGCACACTGCGCCGCACCTGATCGGCCAGCGTTTGAAAGGCCAGACCGTGGTAAGCCGCCGCCAGCGCGCTGAAAATCGCGTCGTCAGGGCCGTTCTGGGACAGCGAGGAACGGAAGACTGTGATCGCCTCCTCGAACCGGCGGTTCAAAAGTTTCTGGTAACCCCCGTGGGGAACCAACCCCGAGGTGGGACGGGTGATTTTGCCCGGCGCAAAATAACGAAAGATCGCGTGCTGGAACATCAGGGCGCGAACTTTTTCGTAGAGATTGCCGCTGTCTTTGCGGAATGCCTCCAGCCGGGCCGAGGCCGTCATGAGCGTGGGCAAGTCGGCGGATTGACAGAAAGACTCCAGGGATGAGTCGCGCACTCCGGGGTCGGTGGAGCTGATGAGTTCAATCAAGTCATCTGGTGATGGCGGAGGCATGGAGGATAAGGAAAAAGGAGTCGGCTTGTTTATGGTGGGAGTGAAGTGGGGTTACTTTTGAGCGCGTGGCATGAGACGTTCACGCTCCGCCAGCACGTCGGCAATTTGCGCGATGATGGTTTCACGGTCGCAACCGCTCAGGCCCAGAGCCAGTTGCGCGGCGAGAATCCCGTATTTGACACCGATATTAAAACGCTGCCCCTGGATTTCCAGTGCGAGATATTTCTCGTGGCGGGGGAGTTGCGCCAGCGCACAGGACAGATTGAATGGGGTGTTCGCCTCCTTGGCAGTGTCGGCGAGGAGATTCATGACCTTCGGAGTGAGAACGTGCATGCCGAAAAAGCAGAGGTAATAACCCGCCCGTTGCCCCGGCACGATGAGGTGTTGCTCCGCTTCCGTCGGTGTGGGTTTCTCCGCCACCCGCTCGACTTGGTAACTCAGGCGGCGGTTGTCCACGATTTTGCCGCCGATCGCGCCGTATTGATGGAGCATGGTTTCCCGGGTGGAATGAACGCCCGAGACAGCGCAGTCCTCGGCGGCGGCAAATTCCACCAGCTGACGGGTGCAACTTGCTCCCGTGTGGCTCAGGAAAAGATGGTCGCCGACCAAGTGGAGGAAAGATTCCCCGCCGGTGAATTCCTGCGCCCTCAAAATCGCATCCCCGTAGCCGCGGGGCTGGTCCTGCTCGATAAAGGTCAGGTGCCGGGCAAATTGCGGCGCGCTGGCCAGAAAATCATTTTTTGTGCCCGGTGTGATCACCAGGGCAATTTGCGTGATCCCGGCCTCGACGACTTCACCGAGAATGATGGACAGGGCGGATTTCTGGACTCCATCCCGATCCACAAGAGTCTGAAAAGGCAGGGCTTGCTGGCCGGGACCGGCGTATGTGATGAGAGCTTTATCAAGATTCATGGAAAAAATATCTGTTGAATTCAGGGGACGTAATACGAATGATGAATGATATGAGGTTTGCTTTTTGCATGAAGTCTCCTCGATGGAGGGTCGAGTTCCCACGAGACCACGGCTTGTTGCAGAGTGGCGTCACAGGAGTTCCGCCCTCCAAAAGATGAATGTCTTACGATTGTTTTCATTCATTTACTGTATAAAACCAGATTTGCGACAAATGTAAAAACAATCAGTGCACAAAAAAGCCCCCGTGTTATGCTCGGGGGTTTTTTGAAAGGAATGGAAAAAAGCAATTTGCTCTGACGGACTAAAGAATGTCGTTGAGAACCATTTTCTTCTGATCCGGGGTCAGCCCCAGCTTGCGCAGGGCCACCGGGCCGTCTTTGCAGACAGGGTCGAGGGAATCCAGCGGGGGCAGGTCGTCCCGTTTCCAGAAAAGTCCGATGGGAATTTCCTGGCCGAACTCGTAACCGCGTTTGATCGCGTTGTCGAAATTCTTCGGGTCGTGGCCTTGTTCCTCGAGGATTTTGATTTTCGGGTTGAAGAATTTGTATTCGTATTCCTTATTCCATGTCACACACGGGCTGAAGACATCGATGAAAGCGAATCCCTTGTGTTGGATGCCCCCTTTGATCAGGTCGGCGAGATGGCGTTGTTTCGCGCTGTAACCGCGGGCGACATAGGTCGCGCCTCCCACGATGGCCATCGGAATCGGATTGATCGGATTCTCGATATTGCCCTGGGGGGAGGTTTTGGTTTTGAGCGAGAGCTGGCTGGTCGGAGAGGTTTGTCCCGTGGTCAGTCCGTAGATTTGGTTGTCCATCACGATGTAAGTGATGTCGAGATTCCGGCGCATCGCATGGATGAAATGTCCGACACCGATGCCGAAACCGTCCCCGTCCCCGCCGACAGACAGCACGGTCAGATCGTGGTTGGCCATTTTGACCCCGCCGGAGACGGCCACGCCGCGTCCGTGAAGGGTGTGCATGCCGTAGGAATTCACGTAACCGGGCAGGTTGGACGAACACCCGATGCCGCTGACGATGCAGACATTGTAGGGTTCGATCTGGAGTTCGCCAAGGGCGGTCTGAATCGCCGCCAGCACCGTGAAATCTCCGCATCCCGGGCACCAGTCAGGATGCACTTTGCCTTTGTATGTGTCTTTGTTGACCGTGGTGTTTGCCGGGGCAGCGACCGTTTTTTCTTCAATGACGCTTGTGCTCATTTTGTGGGGTTCCTCTGGTGGTTAAAATTAGACTTTGATTTCGTGCACAGGCACGTATTGCTCGACGCTCTTGGATTTGATTTCTTTGACACCGTCAACGATGTGGTGCGGCATGAAGGGCTCACCGTCATACTTGCGAATGTGGGAATCGGCCTTGAAACCGGTTTCCGAGCGGAGATAACGCGCAAATTGCCCGCTGTAGTTATTCTCGACGATGATGACTTTCTTGGATTTGCCGAGGATTTTGGCGATCTCATCGCCGTGGAAAGGAACAATCCAGCGGATTTGAAGCTGGTTGCACACAATGCCTTCTTCAGCGGCGAGTTTCTCGATGGCTTCCAGAATGACGCCCTCGGTCGAACCCCAGCCGACCAGGGTAATGTCGGCATTTTCCGGGCCGACGAGCTTTGGCGCGGGAACAAGCTTTTCGGCCCCTTGCATTTTGCGCATGCGTTTCTCATGCATCATGACGCGCTTGGCCGGATCGGTGTATTCATCGGAGATGAGCGTGCCGTCCTCGTCGTGGTCGTCGGTCGCGGCGGTGAAAAGATGTCCGGGGACACCGGGAACCGCGCGCGGGGAGATGCCACTGGGGGTGTTTTTGTAGCGGAGATAAGTCGAGTCATTGTAACCGCCGTAAGGATTGTCCATGCCTTTGCCATTGGGCAGGATCAATTCACCCCGGTCGATTTTCGGGTCGAGATTGATTTTGTCAGTCTCGAGAGTGCCGCGGCCCTCGGAAATGAGCAAATCGCTCAGAATAATGCCGGGGCATTGGAGTTTGTCCGTGAGATTGAAGATTTCAGGAACAACCGAGAAACAATCCTCAATGCTCGTCGGGGCGACAATCACGCGGGGATAATCACCCTGCCCGGCACCCAGAGCCTGCCAGAGGTCGGCTTGCTCGGTTTTGGTGGGCAACCCCGTGCCCGGTCCGCCACGCTGGACATTGATCGCGACGACAGGAATCTCCATAATGGAAGCCGCGCCGAGCGCCTCGGTCATCAGGGCAAATCCCCCGCCGGAGGTGGCGAACATCGTGCGTGCGCCCGTGGCTGCCGCGCCATAGGCCATATTGGCAACCCCGATTTCGTCCTCGACCTGGCGAACCATGACACCCAAACGGTCGGCGTATTTGGCGAACCAGTGCAGGACACCCGTGGACGGGCTCATGGGATAAGCGCAGTAGAATTTCACACCAGCGGCCGCACCCGCCATGGCGAGGGCGGAATTTCCCTCGATGAAGCCCAGGGGTTTCTTGCGGTCTTCGAGTTTGGCGTAGGGTTTGAAGTTATTCGCCGCGTAATCGTAACCCGCTTTGGCCACGGCTGTGGTCGCCTCGATGACGGCATCACCCTTTTTCTTGAATTTCTTGGCGATGTCGTGCTGGAGGAATTTGAAGTCGATCCCGATCAGAGCCAGAATCGCGCCGACCCCGATGGTGTTGATATTGAGCTTGTTTGTGTTCGCGCCTTGGATTTCTTTGACAGGCAGCGGGCACAGATGCACTCCGGCGGCGGCTTCACCGGGTTTGATCTTGTCGCTGTCGAAAAGGACGTAGGAGCCGGCTTTCATCAGCTTCAAATGGCGATCCATCGTGTCCTGATTCAGACAGAGCAGGAAGTCGATTTTGTCGCCGTGGCTTTTGAGGGGTTCGTCGCTCACACGGATCGTCAGGAAGATGTGACCCCCGCGAATGATTGATTGGTAAGCGTTGTAGGCGTTGAGGTGATAACCGTTCCGGGCAAGGGCAAAGGCGAAAACATCACCTGCCGCCGCGATACCCTGTCCGGCTTCACCACCGATAGCAATAGCGAAATCAACTTTAGACATAGGTCATTATCAATACTCAATTTGCGGGGAGAATCAAGAGGAACTATAAATATATTTATTCAGATTCTGGAATGCTTCCAAGCTTAGATCGTGGAAACAAGCCATTTTAGTCCGTTTTCTTTAACGCTACAGTCCAGCCTCGATAACCCTGCAGGAATCAAAAAAACATCCCCTTTTTCAAAAAACTCTCCATTTAGAGTTCCCTGACCATCGAGACAAATCCATATCTCAAAGCTTTGACCGGTGGGTTCATGCACAAAATTATTTTTGCTCGAATGATAATTGACCGTGAAATATTCACAAGAAACCAGGGGCTGGCTGTCCTGACCCGGCGCAATTTGCGCGGACAGGGCGGGTTCGGGATCGTCAAAATGGATTGAGGCCAGTGATTGCTCAATGTGCAATTCGCGCGGACGGCCCCAGTCATAAACCCGGTAGGTCGTGTCGGAGTTTTGTTGAATCTCGACAATGACATTGCCCGCGTCAATCGCGTGCAGGCGGCCGGAGGGCAGGAACATCACATCCCCGGCTTTTACGGGAAACCGGTGGCAAAGTGGCTCAAGTTCATTTTTTTTCAGTGCCCGCGCAAATTGCTCGCGGGTGACACCATTTTTGAGCCCGGCGATCAAGTGCGCCTCCGGTGTGGCGTCGGCGATCACCCACATCTCCGTCTTGGGTTCGCCCCCGAGCGAGTCAGCCAGTTGCGCGGGGGGATGAACCTGGAGTGAGAGCCGCTCCTGCGCGTCGAGGAATTTGATTAGCAGCGGAAAACGCCCTTTGAGCAGGGGAACTCTGCCCATCAGCTCCGGCCCAAGTAGACCGATGACCTCGTGGAGTGACTTGCCCGCCAGCGGGCCATTGGCAATCAAAGTCTGTTCTTCCGGGCGGTCGCAAATTTCCCAGGATTCCCCGATGACTTTTCCCTCGGGCAATTTGCGGTTAAAGACGCGTTGTAAATTGCGCCCTCCCCAGACACGTTCCATAAAGAGAGGCTTGAATTTCAGCGGGTAGAGGGAGGTTGTTTTCATAGTTTAGAATAGAGAAAATCAATTCTTTTTTTGAGGGCATGGATTCTCCATGATTGCCAAACAGCCAAGAGAACCAAGCTGGAAATGAGCATGATCAAGTAAACAATGATACCTCCAACACTGAAAGGAGTAAGCACGACGGCGTACTGTTGTGGTGCAGTATCAGTTTTTTTCAGATTTATTCCCAGTTGAGACATTCTATTGCCCGTCACAAAATAGTTCTCAGAAATATGTTTGGCATATGCGCGGGGAATACGATGTTGCCCCCATAAATTTAATTCTGTCTGTTCTGAAGCTAAAAAGTCATCAACTTTCTTTTTGTCGAAGAAATCTATTTCGCTGATGTAGCGGCGGGGCAAATGGTAGCCGATCACTTTTTCTTCTTTTTTGGTAGGATATATTTCGTTGATGATTCCAAAGAATGAACCAACAATTAAACTGATCAAACCAGCAGTGACTACTCTGGAAAATCGAACTGAGAGGGGCGTCTTTTGTTTATTCTTTTGCATTGGGAAAACTTGAGACACTTTGTTTGAGTGCGTTTGAAGAGCGGAGCAACTCCAGCAACTCCTCCGGTTTAGCCATTTCCAGATGGGTGCTGGATTGGATGTCATGCAAAATATTTGCGAGTTCATCAGCCCCGATGGTGCCCCAGCCTTCGCCGTCGAGACCGTGCAAATTGTAGCAGAAAAGGGGTGGACGCGCTTCCCCAGCTTCGCGCAATTTGCTCCGGAGATGCGCGGCGCAATTGTCCGGGCCGTGGGCGTCCGAATAAAGAATGCGTTTTTTCAAATTCTCCGGTTGATTGAGTCCCGGTCCGCCGATACGAACC
>CAYTAI010000029.1:8657-32263 GCA_964435715.1 uncultured Verrucomicrobiota bacterium
TGAAAAATCGTCCGCGCGGGGTCGAACCCGCGCAATTTGCGCGAGTAAATCTCCAGGCATTTCTGAACGTCATCCTGCGCCGCCTCCAGAGCAATTTGCGCGAGGTTTGTGTGGTCAAAGCCGTGGGGATGAACCGCATGACCGCGATTGAGAAGCTCATTCCACAAGTCCCAGTCGCCGAGGTCTTCGGTTTGCCTCCAAGAGTCGGGCGGCTCCGCGACATTACAAAAGATGGCGCGCAAACCCAGAGACTCATAAAGTCCGGCGACTTTGGTAAAGCTCTGCCGGAAGTTGTCATCAAAGAAAAAGGCGACTTTTGTTTTCACAGAAAAGAAGAGCGGGAGGAGTCCCTTTAGAATTTCCCGTGGTTGTAAAAATTTTTCACCCAACGGTAATTGATATTGATATCCTCAAAAATATCGGGTGGCAGCGGGCCTTTCTCTGCAGCGGCAATGCACGAGTCGATGGAGCGGGCTGAACCCATTCCCATCGCGAGTGTGGTGACTGCGGGGGGAGTCAGGGCAAAGCGCAGAGCCAGCTCGGTCAGCGTGGGGCAGGTTTTGACAAAGCGGGATTTGAGAATCTCCAACCGCTCGGCATAGACTTTTTCAAACCCCTTGAAGTAAGGAACCTTCCGCAGGGAACCGACATCATGACTGTCGAGCAGTCCGCCGGCATCAAGCACACACCGCGCGATGATCCCGACATTTTTCTGTTGGCACAGGGGAATCAAGGACTCCAGAGGGCGCGACTCGAAGAGGTTGAAAATAATCTGCACACTGTCGATGACCCCGGCATCCACGATTTGCAGTGCGGCATCATGCTCATGATCCTGTGCGCTGATCCCGAAAAAGCGGATTTTACCCTGTTCGCGCAATTTGCGGAAGGTGTCCAGCCACTCGGGGCGGTGTGTCCAGAGGTAATACCATTGATGGAGCTGGAGCAGGTCGATGCAGTCGATCTGAAGTTCGGACAGGCTGGTCTCGACACTTTCGATGATGCCCGCGGGAGTGTAAGCTTGCTCAAGCGGCACGTAGTTGCGCCAATTGCCCGGGCGGGGGAAAACTTTTGTCGCGATGAAAGGGCGCGGCCCGCTCCACTCTTTCAAAGCCTTGCCGACGAGTTCCTCGGAGTTCCCATAAGCGCGTGCCGTGTCGATCATATTGATGCCGGACTCGAGGGCGTGTAATAGTGTGGCTGTCGATGTCTCGGGATTGATCAAACGCATCGCACCGAATGAAATGTTTGTCGCGTCAAACCCCGTTTTTCCCAAAGGCCTTTTTTCCATAAGGCTTCTATTTCTACACAGGTCTGGTTTGCCATGAAAGATGAAAGTTTGTTTTTCCTGCATTTTAAGTTAGATTTTTAGGCGAATACCCTCTAGAAAAGAAAAACTTCATTCACGGACGGGTGGCAGAGCGGTTGAATGCGGCGGTCTTGAAAACCGCTTTAGTCGAAAGACTAACGTGAGTTCGAATCTCACCCCGTCCGCCATTTTCAACGCCTTTTGAAAATGCTCCTTTTCCCCAGATTCGAACTCCAGTTCGACTGCCCCCGGCGCAACTTGCGCCGAGATATTTTCCTGTGCGTAGCCATTCTGGCAGCAAATTCGTAAAACAAATTGTTTTACGAATAAAGTCATCTCACCCCGTCCGCTATTTTCTTGTACAGCACCAAGGCTTTTCTGCGTGCCCTTTGTTTGCTTCGTGGTAAAGCTAGTCGTCAGAATGAATGTGAAAAATCTCATTGAGGCCGGGCAGTTGTTGGCCGGACGGGTGGATGCGTTGACATTCTCCGCGCCGGTGAGCCATGTTTACAATCCCTTGGTCTATGCCCGTGCATCGTATGAAAAGTATCTCGCGCAATTTGCGCGGGGGAAAAAACGGGCGGTTTTTCTCGGGATGAACCCCGGGCCGTGGGGCATGGCGCAGACGGGGATTCCTTTTGGTGAGATTGCCTCGGTTCGCGACTGGATGGGCATCCATGAGCCTGTCGGGAAACCGCCTCAAGAACACCGCAAGCGCCCGATCGAGGGGTTCGCCTGCGAAAAAAGCGAGGTCAGCGGGCGGCGGTTGTGGGGGCTTTTCAAAGAAAGATATGGCACGGCAGAATCTTTTTTCCGCGATTATTTTGTCCTGAACTATTGCCCTTTGGTTTTCATGTCGGAGACGGGAGCCAATCTCACCCCGGACAAATTGCCCGTGACCGAGACTGAAAAGCTTTTTGCGGATTGTGATGCACATCTGAAAGTTTTTATCCGCGAGCTGGAGCCGCAATTCCTCGTCGCCGTGGGAGGTTTCGCCGAGAGCCGCCTCAAGCAAGTTATCCCCGGGCATGTGACGCTCACCCGAATCCTCCACCCCTCCCCGGCGAGTCCGGCGGCCAACCGCGATTGGGCGGGAACCGCGACCCGCCAACTCACCGCCGCCGGGGTATGGACATCCTGACTTGAATTCCCGGCGGAAATGAATTAAATCAACCACCAGAACGTCAAAAAAAGCAAAACAACGAAAAAACAAAAAATATGAATCAGACTCTTAAATTTCTCGGAACCATTGGAATCCTCGGCGGCATGGCACTCATCACCAGCGGATGTCAAACCAGTCCCGGCACGGGAACAGTTGTCGGCTCCAGCGCGGCGGGTGCCGGTGTGGGTGCGGCTTCCGGTGCATTGATCGGCGGCGGAACCGGTGCCGCGGCGGGAGCCTTGATCGGTGCCGCACTCGGAGCGGGAACCGGTGCACTCGTCAATGAATCCAACAAGGGACAAACGGCTTATCCGGTCGCGATCCGCACCAAGAAAAATCCTAACTACGCGATCAGCCCGTTTAATGGTGAAAAACTTTTTGTCGGTGACAAACCCAACGGCTCACGCCTGCGCGATCCTCAAGGCCGTGTCTTTGTGGTGGGTGCGGAGTAATTTTTCTCCACACAATCTCCGGTTTATTCAGCTCATCCGGACACAACCTCCGATTCTACACCCCGATTGTCCAAGCATCATGACAATTGGGGAGCACGAAAGGAGGGCATATTGTCGGCGGGTATGTAGAGCGCGACATAAATGAGGTCTCCAGAATTGCGAAGGGTTAAATCTTTTTTTGCCAGAATCATGGCATAGGCTTCAACGATTTTTTGATGGGGTTTGCCATCTGGAATTTTTTTTAGTACGGAATAATAAAACTGTTCCGCCGCCTCATGCCTGTGCTCAAATTGCATGAGGCATGAGAGTTTGCCGATCACGGCGCGTTCCTCACGGGGATAGCTTTGGAGTATGGAGTCAAATTCCTCCGCCGCCTCCGCATACCGGCCAGACCGCAGGTACAGGTCGGCTCTTGAATAGGACAGCAGAGGCCGGGCAAAGTGGTCTTGTGGAAAATAAAAAAAACCGGCGGGCTGGGAAAAGAGCTCTGCAAAGGGAGGAGCGATGACAAATCCAGCCATGACCATGAGACCCACCCCGAGAAAAGGATTGAAACCCATATTTATAACGCCGAAAGAACCAAAGGACACTTCCCCTAATACTGCAATTTGCGCCCCGATGTAAATTAGAGGCAGGGCAAAAACCATTCGCCAAGCAAATTGCTTTAGGAATTTAATCCAGACGGATTCCATAAATGTGATCGGATTGTTTAATTCAACCCCAAGGCGGGCGGACTGGATTCGTCGTCCCTATCCCGGCGTTGGCGTTGTTCGCGGAAAAAGCTTTTCAAGAGATTGACGCATTCGTCTTCTTTGACCCCTGCGGAAACCGCGCATTTGTGATGGAGCCCCGGCAGAGCGAGGATATTCAATGCACCTCCTGCACCGCCAGCTTTCGGGTCGCCCGCGCCAAAGACAACCCGGCTGACCCGGGAGAGCATGATCGCCCCTGCACACATGGGACAAGGTTCTTTCGTCACGTAAAGGGTGCATCCATTGAGCCGCCAATCATCGACGACTTGTTGAGCCTGACTGATGACGAGAATTTCCGCATGAGCCGTGGCATCCTTGAGCATCTCGACCTGGTTATGAGCCCGGGCGATGACCCGGCCAGACTTGACCAGCACCGCGCCCACAGGGACTTCTTCACCCGCATAAGCCTTGGCAGCCTGGCGCAGAGCCTCTCCCATGAAATATTCGTCACTGCTCAAATCGATGATTTGATCCTCGGGCGGGATGGGAATGAGCTCTGCCATTTTTTCAATAAAAGTCTACCTGAGAATTTTCCAAACTGCAAAATCGTTTTTCCCTTGTCGCCGGAGCATCCTGCCGGACGGTTGAAAACCATTGACATTTTTCATCTGCAGGGTTTTCGTGGAAAGGAAATATGCCGATGGAAGACATTATAAAAGAAGGCGTTTTTTTCGACCTGACCGACCTGCGTGCACAACTCGAGTTCCACGGGGCGGATCGTCAGCGATTCCTCCAAGGACAGGTCAGTAACGATGTCCGGCTCGCCACATCCACACAAAGCGTTTACTGCGCGGTCATGTCGTCCAAGGGAAAGATGAACGGGGACGGGTTCATCCATGACGGCGGGAATTTTCTGGCATTTGACACGGAGAGCAATTTGCGCGACCCGCTCCGGGAGCGGTTTGAGCGGTTCATCATCGCCGATGATGTGGAGATCCAGGATGTCACCGGTCAGAAATGCCTCATTCATCTCATCGGCGGGGAGAGCAAATGGCACGGATTCGGTCTGCCCCTTGTTGAATCCTGGCGGACAGGGGTCAAAGGTCATGACATTTTTGCTCCTGCCACCGCAAAGGGGGAAATCCTTTCCCGATTATCCTCCGCGCAAATTGCGCGGGGGGAAAACGGGCTTTTTGAAACCCTGCGTATCGAACAAGGCATCGCCCGTTACGGTGTGGACATGGACGAGGATACCATCCCGAATGAAGCAGGACTGGAATCGCGCGCGATCTCATACCATAAGGGTTGTTACATCGGCCAGGAGGTCATCTCACGGATCAAAAGTGTGGGCCGGGTCAACTGGTGTTGGAGCGGTTTTGACATTGACCGGGACTCCCCCTTGACAGCAGAATCAAAAATCATTCTCAATGAAAAAGAAATTGGCTTCATTACCAGCTCCTGCTATTCAGAGACATTGTCACGAGTCATCGGACTGGGTTATTTGCGCCGGGGACACGAGAATGAAGGACAAAAATACACAACCGACGGCGGCGTGACAGTCACTGTGGCACGCCTGCCATTTATACGATGGAATATATGACATACAGACTCGCCGGATTCATCTCTCTTCTTTTTTTCACTGCATGCTCCACCACCCCGCCAGCGGTCCGGGAGACACCGACAAAACCCTACAACCCGCAGGTGGACCGCAAATATGAATTTACCGGGACCGGTGACGATATCGCTGTCATTGAGACGAAATTCGGAATGATGGTCATGGAGTTCGACACGACCGCCGCGCCGCAACATGTGCAAAACTTCAAGAATCTCGCCGGACAAGGTTTTTACAATGGCACCCTTTTCCACCGGGTCGTGCCGGGATTCATCATTCAGGGCGGTGACCCCAAATCCCGCGAAGACGGACGGCGGGAAGAATGGGGCTCCGGCAATCCCGGCTATACGGTTCCTGCCGAAATCCGTCTGCCGAATGTCCGCGGTGCCGTCGGCGGCGCGCGGCTCGGTGACAATATCAATCCGGGACGCGAGTCCAATGGTTCCCAGTTCTATATCGTGCTGCAAGATGCCGCGAGCCTCGACAATGGTTACACGGTTTTTGCCCAAATCGTGGAGGGTATGGATGTCGCGGATGCGATCTCGGGCCAGTCCAAAGACAAAGCGGATATCCCGCTCAAAGATATTCCCATGACCGTCACAATCATGCCGCGATCCCAATTAAACGAATACAAATCCAAAAAGAAAACGAACTAGAGAGCATTGCCCGTTTTTTTCCCCAACCCCATGTCCACCCCACTCCATTGGCCTGTCCATTCACGCAAAAAAGCCGGTCAGTTTCGTATCTTTGATGTTCACGAGGAGGAGTGCACCTCTCCACGCACGCAAAAGAAGCATAACTTTTTTGTGATTGAATGTGCCTCGTGGGTCAATGCCATCGCGTTGACACCGGACGAGCAAATTGTCCTGGTGCGGCAATACCGCCACGGAATCAAGGAAGTGACTTTGGAATTGCCCGGCGGTATCCTGGATCATGCGGATGAAACACCCGCGGACGCCGCACTCCGCGAGCTGCGGGAGGAAACCGGGTACTCCGGAAAATCAGCCCGGCAAATTGCGCGCTATTACCCGAACCCCGCCGTTCAACAAAACAGCGTATACTCCGTCTTGGTCGAAGGATGTGAGAAACTCTCCGCCACGGAGTTTGACGACGCGGAGGATATCCAGACTGTTCTCTATCCCCTGAAAGACATCCCGCAAATGATTGAGACGGGACTCATCAGTCATGCGCTCAATATTGCCGCTCTCTACCACTATTTTCGCCTCTCCGACCGTTAACTGGCGCCAAAAATATCTCTCTATTTTTGGGATTTCGGATCAAAGACATCCCGGAGCCCGTCTCCGAGGAAATTCAAAGCCAACAATGTAAGGGTCATGGTGATCGCCGGAAAAACGAGGAGCCACCAGTAACTGGTAATCGGATTGATCACACTGGCACCATCGGCGATGAGTGAGCCCCAGCTCGATAGGGGAGCTTGGATTCCCAGCCCCAGAAAACTCAAGAAAGATTCCTCCAAGATCACGACCGGCACAGTCAATGTCATGTAGGTAATCACCACACCGACGAGATTCGGCAGTAAATGACGGAAAATAATCCGGGGTGTGCTTGCGCCTAGCGAGCGGGATGCCAGGACAAATTGCCTTTCTTTGAGGGCAAGCACTTGACCGCGGACAATCCGGGACATGGTCAGCCATTCCACAATTCCCAAACCGATAAAGAGGAGCATGAGCCGGCCATATCCGGCATAGGCCGAGAGATGGAGGAAATCAATCACCTGCACAGCCACCTTGTCCAATGCCGCAATGAGAACAATGACAAAAACCAGCCGGGGCATGGCATAAAGGATGTCGACAAAACGCATCATCATCTCATCGGTCTTTCCTCCTGTGTATCCCGCGATCATCCCGTACAGCACACCGAAACTCAGACTGACCAATGCCCCCACCAGCCCCACCGCCAGGGAAACCCGGGCACCGTGCAAAATGCGGACGAGCAAATCGCGCCCGTGGATATCCGTGCCAAATGGATGAGCGAGGGATGGCGGAGCAAATTGCGAACCACTGATGGAGTCGTAGCTATAGCCATAGGTCGCTTTGATCAGGGGTGGACCAAAGACCGCAAGGAAAACCATGATAATGACAATCAAAAGACCCGCCAGAGCAGCTTTATTCCTCTTGAGCCTGCGCCAAGCCAAAGACATCGGACTGGCGGGGATGTCCGCGGAGGTCATCATGAGATTTTAATCCTCCTGTCCAAAAAGGTGTAGAGGATGTCCACAACGAGATTTAACACCACCAAAAGCACACAATATACAATGACCACACCGCCGACCAGAAAGAGGTCACGATTGATCACCCCGAAAACAAAGAAGGGACCCATGCCGGGGATTTTAAAAATCTCCTCCACAACAAGGGAGCCTGTCAGGATATTCGCCGCCAATGGTCCAGCAAAAGAAACCACGGGCAGAATCGCTACCTTGAGCGCATGTTTGAAAAGCACTTTCCACTCGCTCAATCCCTTTGCCCGTGCAGTACGGACAAAATCCTGGTTCAATGTCTCGAGCATGCTCGTCCGCATCAGCCGTGCCACATAAGCACTGAATGGCAGGGACAGGCAAAAAGCGGGAAGAATCATTTGCTGGATGGTCCCCCACCCCGCCACCGGAAAAATCTGCGCTTGTACCGCGAGAAATAAAATGAGCAGTGGTGCCGTCACATAAGCGGGAATCGAGATCGCCAAGAGAGCCACAAACATCAAACTATTATCCGTCCAGGAGTTCTGCTTGAGTGCCGCCACACTGCCGATGAATGTGCCGAAACAAATCGCCAGCACAAAAGCAATCGACCCCAGCGTCGCCGACACAGGCAATGTCTGTGCAATGATCTCGTTGACCGAACGATTCATGTACTTGGTCGAGAGTCGCAAGTCCCCGCGGCACACATCCAGGACGTAGGAAGAGTATTGCTGCCACAGCGAACCATCGAGCTTGTATTTCTCGAGCAGTTTTTTTTCCACACTTTCGGGCAATTTGCGCTCGGCGGAAAACGGGCCGCCGGGAGCGATACGCATCAGAAAAAACGTCAAACTCACCACCACGAAAAGAATGGGCACGAGCATCAAAAGGCGTTTGATAATGTAGAGCGTCATGGACGCTCCTTTTTATACATGAATCGAATCGGGTGCTCATCGACCAGGTTATTCACCACTCCGCCAACTTTCGCGGGGTCAAAAAAATGAATGGCGACATTAAAGTACAAGGGCAAGACCACCACATCCTCTTCGATGAGAATCCGCTCCGCTTGTTGAAAAATCTTTTCCCTTTTGTCGACATCAGGCTCCCGGTTCGCCTCAGCAATCAAGGAGTCAAAACGGGCATTCGACCAGCCCGTGCGGTTATTCCCGTCACCTGTCGTAAAGATGCTCAAAAATGTATTCGCATCATTATAATCCCCGATCCAACTGCTCCTCGCCAGATCATAGTCCAGTGCAGACATCGTGCTCAGATAAACCTTGAACTCCTGTTTCTCCAGATCCACGGGGATCCCGAGCTCTTGCGTCCACATCTGCTGGAGCTCCGTGGCGATTTGCTCGTTCAGATCGGTTTTATTGTAAAGCAAACGCATCCGCGGAAAACCTTTCCCCTCAGGGAACCCCGCTTCGGCGAGCAATTTGCGCGCCGCCTCCGGATCGTGCTTTTCCTGGATGGGTGAGGTGTAGTTCTGCGTGCCAGGAGGGACAATCCCGGGGGCGATGGGCTCACCCGCTTTTGTGATTTTCTCGACAATCCTCTTTTTATCAACCGCCAAAGACAAGGCCCGCCGGACTCTGACATCATTGTAGGGGGGCTTGGTCACATTGAACCTGTAGAAATATGCCGCTAGAATCGGTCCGGAATGAAAATACGGTGTCTGACGCAATTGCCCAAAAAGCATTGCAGGCACGAGTCCCCGGTCGAGAATCAAATCCGCCGAGCCGGAGTAAAACAGGTTGAATGCCGTCGACGACTGCGTCGTGGGCAGGATATCGACGACTTTGAGTTTTAAGCTCTTCTTGTCCCAGTAATGCGGATTTGCAGAGAGCCGGATCCGGTCATTGATCCGCCACTGCTCAAGGGTGTAAGGTCCATTGGAAACCATTTTACCGGGCTTGATCCAATCGTCCCCGTATTTTTCAATACTCCCCCGGTGGACAGGCATCAATGTCGGAAATGCCGTTAAATCCAGAAAGAAAGGGGTCGGCGCGGAGAGCTCGACCACCAGGGTGGACTCGTCGGGCGCGCTCACCCCGACACGGGAAAAATCTGTGATCGCTCCGGAGTTAAAAGCCTCGGCATTTTTAATAAAATAAAGCTGGGAGGAATATTTCGACGCTGTCTGCGGGAGCAAGGCACGCTTCCAGGAGTAGATAAAATCCGAAGCCCGCACAGGCTCCCCGTTACTCCAACGGGCATTCGACCGGAGGTGAAATGTATATGTCCTGCCATCCGCTGATATCTCCCATCTTTCGGCGACACCGGGAATGATCTCCCCTTTTTCATTTCGTGCGGTCAACCCCTCAAAAAGGGAACTGACAATCCTGCCGTCGGCTTGAGCCGTGATGATCGCCGGATCGAGGGACTCCGGTTCCTGCCCATTGATAAAAACAAAGTCAGCAGGCTCTTGCCCCTTGAAACATCCGGTCAAGAACAGACAGGACACAAAGAGAAAAATGACGACACCGAACCTGTTTTTTAAAAAAGGCTCTGATGTCGTCTGAAGAAAAATCAAGGTCGTGAGCGGCGGTTATGATTTTAAGGTGTGGTTTCCCCTGCGGCGGGTGTCTCCGGAGCGGCCGGCACGGCTTGACCTTCCGCAGAGCCCGGGGTTGTTGCAGATTCCTGCTCGACTTCTGTCGCGACTTTTTGGAGGACGCTCTGTGAGACTCCCTGAACCGGACGATGTGCAAAAAACCAGCTCATCGCGATGGTCAACAGGAAAAAGGCAATGCTCAACCAAAGCGTGAATTTCTTCAGAACATTGGTTGTGTCAGCCCCGAAAGCACTGTCCATTGTTCCTCCTCCGAATGTGGCGCCGAGCCCTTCATTTTTTGCGCGTTGCATCAGCACAGCCACGATCAGCAGGAGACAGATAAAGAAGTTTAACACGAGCAATATGCCGATAAAAATATTCGCATATTGGCTCAAAAAACCGGTCATTGCTAATGTCATCATAAACTCTGTGTCCTCGTGTAAACTATTTAACCGCCGCTTTGACGATCAAAGCAAACTCGCGCGGGTCAAGGCTGGCTCCGCCCACCAGTGCTCCGTCAATGTCGGGTTGATGCAAAAGCTCCACGGCATTCGCCGCCTTGACGCTGCCACCATATTGGATTCTTAATTTGCCTGCAAGCTTTTCCCCATACATTTCCGCCAGGGTCTTGCGGATGAGTGCATGGACTTCCTGTGCCTGCCCGGGCGTGGCGACTTTGCCCGTGCCGATCGCCCAGACGGGTTCATAAGCCAGGACCAGCTCCGCGATCTCATCAGCGGTGATACCGGCCAGCCCTTCCTTGACCTGAGCGGTGATGATTTCATTGAGTTGTCCCGCCTCGCGTTCGGTCAATGTCTCCCCGATACAGAAAATAGGACGGAGGTGATTGGCGAGCGCGGCTTTGATGCGTTTATTGACTGTTTCATTAGTCTCTCCAAAGAACTGGCGGCGCTCGGAGTGCCCGATGACAACGTAACGCACATAAAGGTCTTTGAGCATTTCTGCCGAGATTTCAGCTGTATAAGCCCCGGACTTTTCCCAGAAAAGATTCTGCGCGCCGAGCTGGATATTGGTGGCATTCTCGATTTCATCGGCAACCGCCTGCAAAGAGACAAAGGAAGGAATGATGACGGCGTCCGCTTCATTAAAGCTCCCCAGCTCGGTTTTGAAAGACTGCATGAAAGCCCTGGCTTCCGTGCTGGTCTTGTTCATTTTCCAGTTGGCGGCGATGATTTTTTTGCGTGTGGACATAATATTATTTTTGAGGGATGAATGATGATTTGTGGGAGAGGTTTATTTTTCCGTGAGCGCAGCGACCCCGGGCAGGACTTTGCCCTCGAGGAATTCCAAGGAAGCCCCCCCGCCTGTTGAGACGAAAGTCATTTTGTCCTTGAGCTTGGCTTTTTTAACCGCCTTGACCGAGTCTCCTCCGCCGATGATGGACTTGCAGTTTTTATTGTCGGCGATGGCTTGGGCGATGGCAAATGTCCCCTTGGAAAAATCCGGGATTTCAAAAACGCCCATCGGCCCATTCCACAAGATTGTCTTGGCGGCAGCGATCTCAGCCGCGTAGAGTTTGACCGTTTCCGGACCGATATCAACACCTTCCCAATCAGCAGGTATCCCTTCCCCGGGCTTGGTCACCTGTGTGGCGGCACCCGCTTTGAATTCCTGCGTGATCAAAGTGTCGACAGGCAGGAGGAATTTCACCCCTTTGGATTTCGCCTTCTCAAGAGCTGCCAGCGCGACATCCTTTTTATCACGTTCGCACAAGGATTTGCCGACTTCTTGACCCAGAGCATATTTGAAAGTGTAAGCCATCGCACCTCCGATCAGAATGGTATTGGCTTTTTCGAGCAGGGCGTCGATGACGGTGATTTTGTCCGAGACCTTGGCACCGCCGAGGATCACGATAAACGGAGCCTCCGGAGCCGCCAGCTCGTCCCCCAGATATTTGAGCTCTTTTTCCATCAGCAATCCCATAGCGGCTTTATCCACATTCCGGGCGATTCCTTCCGTGGATGCATGGGCGCGGTGCGCGGCGCCAAATGCGTCATTGACATAATAATCGGCGATTTTGGACAAGCTCCGCGCGAACTCGGGATCGTTTTTCTCCTCCTGCTCGTAGAACCGGATGGTCGCCACCTTGAGCCCCGTCCATTTCGCCAGGGTGTCACCGGGCTCCATCACGGAAACTGTTTTCTCGACTTTTTCGCCGATACAATCATCGACAAAAGCCACCGGGCGGCAAACAATATCAGAGAGTTTTTTGGCGACATTACGCAAGGTGAACTTTTCATCACGCTTGCCCTTCGGACGTCCCAGATGGGCGGCGAGGATGACTTTGGCTCCGTGTTGATAGAGATAGTCCAGTGTGGGGAGGGTTTCGCGGATGCGGGTATCGTCATTGATCACACCGTTTTCATCCTGGGGAACATTATAGTCCACGCGCACAAAAACACGTTTGCCCCGCAAGTCCAAGTCACGAATCGATAGTTTTGCCATAATTTTTTACCTCTCATCAATTGAGTTCAAGAGCGCGGTACTCTCCCGAATCCACCGGCAATTGTCAATCACAGGCTTTCATTGATTCATCCACGCCTGATGACAATTCCTTTCCAATTAAAAAATTTTCAAGCTAGATTGTCACCGCATTCCAACACACCATGAAAAATGTGAATCTCTCCCGGTTTCTCGACAACTCGAAAGGCTGCCCCGGCGGGTTGCTGGAATGGTTCGCCCGGAATAAACGCGACTTGCCCTGGCGGAAAAAGAGGAATCCCTATCGCGTCTGGGTCTCGGAGATCATGTTGCAGCAAACCACAGTCACGGCGGTCATCCCCTACTACACCCGCTGGCTGGCGAAACTCCCGACCATCACCGCGCTGGCAAATTGCCCGGAGGATGAGGTGCTCAAACTCTGGGAAGGACTCGGGTACTACTCGCGCGCGCGCAATTTGCACAAAGCCGCGGGGCAAATTGTTTCCCGTCACGGGGGAAAATTCCCGGAGACATTTGAAGATATCCTGGCGCTGCCCGGCATCGGGCGTTACACCGCCGGAGCCATTTGCTCCATCGCGCTGGGTCAGAGGGTGCCGCTGGTGGACGGGAATGTCGCGCGTGTTTTCGCCCGCTGGCTCGGGTTGCGCGATGACATCAAAAAACCCGCTACGCTCAAGACGCTGTGGCAATTTGCCCGGGACATTTTGCCGGAAACAAATTGCGGTGACTGGAATGAAGCCCTCATGGAGCTCGGTGCCACCGTCTGCACACCCGCCCAGCCAAAATGCGACCTCTGCCCTGCCCGCGCAAGTTGCGCCGCGCACCAAAAAGGTCTCACGTCAGAAATCCCGCTCACGACCAAAACCGCCCTCGTTAAAAGGGAGGAGCTCGCCCTGGTCATCCGTTCGGGGAGAAAAGTCTATCTGGAAAAAATAGACAGCGGAACCAAGTTCAATGGTTTCTGGCGTTTTCCCGTCTTCCCCAAAGAAAAAATCGGTTCCGCCAGACAAATTGCTCAAATCCCCTACACATTCACAAAATACAAAATCACCCTCGCTTTCCTCGAACCCGAAAAAACAGGTCATCTCCCCCTGCACAAATGGCATCTTGTTTCTCCGCGCAAATTGCACGAGTACCCGCTACCGGTCGCCCACCGCAAACTCGTCAAGTTGCTCTTTCATGAGGAAAAAGAGATTCCCAAAAAACTTTGCACTCATGCGCGGGATTGCTTATGAATGGATGAAAGCTCATGCCATCACATAGCCCATTATTGGACACGGCTCCGCACATCGCCCCTCCCATCGACCCGGACTTTCGTCCGATGATTGTCGGGCTCGAGCGTTACCGCGCTGCCGTGGGCAAATTGCCCGGCGCGCAAAAACTGGTCATCGGAATAGAGCGCGAGGCGGGACTGGTCAGCCGCTACGAGATGCAAATTGCTCCGGTCGGGTCGGGGGAGCTTTGGAGTGACACCATTCGCCTGGTCGAGCGCGTGGTCAAATTCCTGCTCTGGGCACACGGCGGCTGGAAAGTTTTTATCGGCGGCCCTGAACCCCTCGCGCGGGAGATGAAAACGATTTATTCGCCCACAGGCGCGCGCGCTTTTGATGATCATTTCATGGGCAAAATCTATGAGCGCACATTCGAGGTGGTGCATTGTGCCGCAGAAGCTGTGCCACCGGAAAAAACAGCGGTCTCCCCGCTCGGCGGGCACATGAAAGGGTGCCGGATCGGATTTGACCTCGGTGCCAGCGATTATAAAGTCTCCGCAGTCGTGGACGGGGAAACGATTTGGGCGGATGAATATCCGTGGAATCCCAAGGACGAACCCGACCCCGCCTTCCATTACGAACACATCACTCACGGCCTCAAACAAGCGGCGAGCAAATTGCCCCGCGTCGATGCCATCGGGGGCAGCTCGGCGGGTGTCATCATCGACAACCGCATCCGTGCCGCCTCGCTTTTCCGGGCGGTGCCCGAGGAGCTTTTCGCCTCAAGGGTCGCCGGAATCTTTGAGCAAATCGCGCGGGAATGGGGTGTGCCGGTGCAAGTCGCCAATGACGGGGATGTCACCGCGCTGGCGGGTTCACTCAGTCTGGGCAAGAATGCCATGCTGGGGATCGCGATGGGCTCGAGTCTGGCGGCGGGTTACCTCAATGCCGAGGGCTTGCTCACAGGGTGGCTCAATGAACTCGCCTTTGTCCCCGTTGACTTGAGCCAGGAGGCCGCACCGGATGAATGGAGCGGGGACACCGGTTGTGGCGTGCAATATTTCTCACAGCAAGGTGTCATGCGACTGGCGCGCCTCGCCGGGGTGAGTCTGGATGAATCGAAGTCCGTGCCCGAGCGGCTCAAGCAAGTGCAGGAAAAAATGAATCAAGGCGACGCAAATTGCGCCAAGATATATGAGACAATCGGGATTTGTCTCGGCTATACTCTCGCCCTTTATAAAGAATTTTACGATTACCGCAACGTCCTGATCCTCGGGCGGGTCACGACCGGGCCGGGCGGGGAAATCATCATCAACAAAGCCAAGGAAGTGCTCGCGGCGGAATTTCCCGGACTTGCGGGGCAGATTCACTTGCTCGTGCCCGACGAAAAAAACCGGCGTGTCGGGCAAGCCGTGGCAGCGGCGAGCCTGCCCAATCTTGATTAAAGAAAAGCACTCTATGAAACTCTATAAAAATACGGCGGAGGTTTTCATTCCTGACGGCATCCCGGGCGAGCAAGCCTTGAGTCGCACCACTCACATGGGCATCGGGGCGCACCAGGACGATCTGGAGTTCATGTGTTTCCACGGGATCAAAGAGTGTTTTCATCAGCAAGACAAATGGTTCACCGGCATCACCGTCACTGACGGCAGCGGCTCGTCGCGTTCCTCCCGCTACGCAAATTGCTCCAATGACGACATGCGCGCGATCCGCAAGGAGGAGCAACGCCGCGCCGCCATTCTCGGTGAATACAGTGCCATCGTCCAACTCGATTATCCCAGCCCGGAGATCAAGGGTTGTCTCAATGGGCATTTGGTCGCGGATCTGCTGGATTTAATCTCCCTGTCGCGCCCGGAAATCATTTACACCCACAATCTCGCGGACAAACACGACACACACCTGGGAGTGGTCATCCCCGCGATTTTCGCCCTGCGCAAATTGCCCCGGGCAGAGCGTCCGCAAAAACTTTACGGTTGCGAGGTGTGGCGCAATATCGACTGGCTCGACGACAGCGAAAAAGTCCGGCTCAATGTCAGCGGATTCGATCATTTGATGAATGCGATGATGGGCGTTTTTGATTCTCAAATCGCCGGGGGAAAACGTTACGACCTCGCCACCCTCGGGCGGAAACGGGCAAATGCCACTTATCTGGAGAGCCACCATATCGACACGGCATCAGAAGTGGAGTTTGCGATGGATCTGACACCGTTGATTGAGGATGATTCATTGGACATTGTGCAATTTGTCTCGGACAAGATCGAAAGCTTCCAGCAATCCGTCATTGAACGGCTCAAGAAACAGCTCTAAGCTCGGGAAAATCATTTTTATTTATGGAAGTCATCATCAAAAAAACAGCCTCCGACGCCTCTTTGATTGCCGCCCGCCTCATCGCGCGTCAAATCCGGCTCAAACCGACCAGCGTGCTCGGTCTGGCAACGGGTCATACACCTCTGGAGACTTACCGCCATCTCATCCGCATGCACAAGCAAGACGGGCTGGATTTCTCGCGCGTGACGACATTCAACCTCGACGAATATGTCGGACTCTCTCCGGAGCATCCCTCTTCCTATCATTCCTTCATGTGGGAGAATTTTTTCCATCATATCAATATCAATCGCGCGCGGGTCAATATTCCCAACGGACTCTCACCGGATATCCCCGAGCATTGCCGGGAGTATGAAGACAAAATCCGCGCTTGTGGAGGGATCGACATCCAGTTGCTCGGCATAGGCAGCGACGGGCATATCGGGTTCAATGAGCCCTCCTCGTCGCTTTCTTCGCGGACCCGCATGAAAACCCTGACGCAGAGGACGATTCAGGACAATTCCTCTTTTTTTGGTTCTCCGGACAAAGTGCCCCTGCACGTCCTGACGATGGGGATCGGCACAATCATGGACAGCCGCTGCTGCATCCTCTTGGCTTTCGGGACAAGGAAAGCGGAGTCTGTCGCCAAAATGGTGGAGGGACCGGTCACGGCAATGGTTCCCGCCACAGCTTTGCAATGGCATCCCGTGACCACAGTTCTCATTGATGAGGATGCCTCGGTGAAATTAACCAGGAAAGACTATTACCAGTGGGTTTATGACAACAAGCCCGACTGGCAACTGGAGAATCTTTGACCGCCGCGGAGATTCTCCATCCCTTCAAATCAATCACATGGCTTGACGGTTCCTCTGAATGGAATATATACTAAATCCCACCCTGAACATTGGATAGAGACACTCTCTGGCCGGTCAATCTCAGGAAACAATTGAAAACGGATACAATCGTGAATACCACCATACCCACTGTCGAAATTGCACAGACAGCTCAAAAAGTCATTTTCGTCGTGAAAACCCGCGGCACTTTTCAATTAGCCCCCCTCATCAAAAGCTATTTTATGAATCGGCTCCAGAATGGAGTCAAAGACTTCGAGATTGACATGTCGGATTGTGCCGCAATGGACAGCACCTTTTTAGGAACTCTCGCCGGATTGAGCTACTCCATAAAAAAAGCGGGAGGAGGCACAATCATTATTCGTCAAGCCAATGAGCGGAATACGGAAAGCCTGAAAAATCTCGGCATTGACAGGCTTTTCACCCTTAGCGGCGATACGGGTGATTATACGGGGTTGGATTTCCATCCCCTGTCCGTGGAGAGCGTCTCGAAGCTGGAAACGATGAAGCAATCATTGGAAGCCCACGAAACACTCATCAAGGCGGACAGCGGCAATGCAGAGAAATTCAAAGATGTCGTGGACATGCTCAAAAAAGACTTGTCGAAATAGCAGGTTTGCTTTCTTTTCTTGAGTGGATCACTCATGAGTATATATGTCGATATCATCGCGATTGCTTTTGTCATCGCAACCATCTTTTTTGTCCGGAAAAGCCTCATGCTCAAAGCGGCTAATCTTGCACTGGAAAAATCCAAGGCACAACTCATCAAAGAACGGAAAATCCTGCTTGAGTTCCTCGACAATCTCGGCAAGGCGAGCCAGGAGGAGTTGAATGCGGAGACAATTCTGGATTGTGTGGTCAAATATTCCATCAAAACCACCGAGGCGAAAAGCTGCGCCATTTTCTTGATCGACAAGGAAACGAAAACACTCAAAGCCGAATATGTCGAAGGGGCGTTCCCTCCGCCATACCTGCCCGCCGATTTTATCATGCCCAAAGTCGTCAGTGGAGCCAAACATTTTGACCAATTGATCAAAGGCATCCCCATTCCCTTGGGTCAGGGAGTCATCGGGGAAGCCGCCATGACAAATGTGCCCATCCTGGTCGCCGAAGGGAAAAATGACCCGCGCATCCCGAAATTCGGTGAAAAATCCCTCAACACAGCATTATCGATCGATACCATGATGGCAGTGCCTCTCACGCATGCCGGGGAAACCCTCGGGGTGATGGCGGTCGTTAATAAAAAGGATGACACCCCTTTTAATCATGGGGAACTCAATATATTCTCCTCAATTGCCGACCAAGCCGCCTACGCTCTCCACAATGCCACCATCTCGATGGCGGTGGCTGAAAAACAAAAATTCGACCGCGAGCTCCAGGTCGCCCGTGACATCCAAACGATTCTTTTGCCCACCGCCCCTCCCGATATCCCGGGGATTGAACTCGCCGGGGTCAATGACACCGCCCTGGCAGTGGGCGGGGATTATTATGACTATATCCAGATCGACCCGATGCGCTGGGGTCTGGTGGTCGCGGACGTTTCCGGCAAAGGGGTGCCGGGGGCGATGGTCATGGCGATGTTCCGCAGTGTCATCCGCTCAGTGGCTCATGAGTGCACCTCGCCTGCACAGCTTTTTCGCAAGGTCAACAGGCGCCTCTTTTTTGATATCAAAGAGGACATGTTCGTGAGCGCGGTTTATGCCATTATTGATTCGGAAAACAGGACTTTCACCTTTTCCCGCGCGGGCCATGAGGCGCCTCTTTATTATAATGCTGTGACACAGAAAGTCTCTTCTCTCTCCAGCCAGGGCATGGCTCTGGGCATTGACAGCGGCGAAGTTTTTGATAGTTTGATTGAAGAAAAACAAATCGATCTCCATCCGGGAGATTTGATACTCCTCTACACTGACGGTGTGACCGAGGCTCACGACCTGGAAGGACAGGAATTCGGCAAGGACAACCTGATCACTGCAATGAAAGCAGCGACATCGGAAAATGCCACCATCGTCCTGGAAAAAATCCAGGAGCAAGTGAGCCGTTTCGTCGGTGAGCGGGAGCAATATGACGACATCACTCTGATTGCACTGAAATACAAGGGATAAACTTGAGCTATGTCCAAAAAAACCGAAAATGAACCAGAGATCATCCTCACCGACGCAGAGAGAACAGAAGACTCCTCCCCGGGAGAAACCATTGAAAATCTCGATGAATTGAAGCAAAAGGCGGCTCTGGCTGATGAGTTGCGGGACAAGAATCTCCGTCTCGTTGCGGACATGGACAATTTGCGCAAACGCATTGCCCAGGAAAAAATTGAATCTGTCAAATATGCCAATGAGTCCATCCTGGAGTCACTCATCCCGGTCCTGGACAATTTCGAGCTCGCCCTGCAATCCATCGACCAGACGGACAATCTCCCCGCCATCAAGGATGGAATCAAAATGGTATTCAGCCAACTCAAACAGAATCTCAAGCAAGAGGGGCTAGATGAGATCTCCGCCCTCGGACAATCTTTCGATCACAATCTCCATGATGCCATTTCCCAAGAGGTGTCCGATGAGCATCCGGAAGGCACTGTCCTGCGCGAGAACCGCAAGGGCTACCTGCTCAAGGGCAAATTGCTCCGCCCCGCCTCTGTCGTCGTTTCCAAACCATCCACCCGCGAGTAGAGACGCACACGTCCCTCCTCATACACTCTCTTTCCGACTCACACTGACAGAATATTATGGCCGCACAAAAACGTGATTATTACGAAATCCTCGGAGTCAGCCGCACTGCCTCAGCAGAAGAAATAAAAAAGGCTTACCGCAAACTCGCTGTGAAGTACCACCCCGACAAAAACCAGGGGAATCATGAAGCCGAAAATAAATTCAAGGAGCTCGGCGAAGCCTATGAGGCACTCAGCGACGAACAAAAACGCGCCGCCTATGATCGTTTCGGGCATGCTGCCTTTGCCCAAGGCGGCGGCGGGGGAGGTTATGGTGGCGGTTTCCATGATGCTTCCGATATTTTCTCGCAGGTTTTCGGGAGCGGCGACATCGGAAGCATTTTCGAGGAGTTCCTCGGCGGCGGCGGACGACAACGCGGCGGACGCTCATCAAGCCAGCGCGGTGATGATTTGCGTTACGATCTGGAGATTACTTTCGAAGAGGCCGCTTTCGGCGTGGAAAAAGAAATCTCCGTGCGCCGTTCAGACACCTGTGACTCATGTGAAGGCTCCGGTGCCGAGAAAGGTTCCGGACAAAAAACCTGCCCCACTTGCAAGGGTCTCGGTCAAGTCTCTGTCTCAAAAGGGTTCTTCTCGATTTCACAAACCTGTCCCACATGCCGTGGCGCGGGCAAAATCATCGAGAAACCCTGCCAGAAATGCTCCGGCTCCGGACGCATCGAAAAAACCTCCAAGACAAAAGTGAAAATTCCCGCAGGCATTGAGGAAGGGATGCGTTTGCGTGTGACAGGAATGGGTGACAGCGGTATCCGGGGCGGTTCTCCCGGGGACTTGTACATCGTCGTCCATGTCAAAGACCACGGTTTTTTTGTCCGCGACGGGGATGATGTCTATTGCGAGATGAATATTCCTTTCACGACAGCCGCGCTCGGCGGTGAGATTGATGTCCGGACATTGACCGGAAAAGTCTCGCTCAAAATCCCTGCCGGCACACAAACCGGAAAAGTTTTCCGGTTGAAAGGGCGCGGCATCGAAAATGTGCAAGGGCGCGGCATCGGCGACCAAAACATAAAAATCAATGTCCAGATCCCTGTGAAACTGACCTCCAAACAGAAACAGCTTTTGGAAGAATTCACCAAGCTCGATGAATCAGACACCTATCCGGAAGCGGATGGAAAAGGTTTTTTTGAAAAAGCAAAAAGCTTTTTCTCCTAGAGCTTTCTTATGAACCGTTTTTTCGTCCCGGACCTGCGAAATCACCTCAAAGACTTGCGTTTGCGGGGCGAGGAGTTCCATCACTGCACCCATGTGATGCGCCATGCCGCCGGTGATACAGTCATTCTCTTTGATGGCAAAGGACTCGAAATCAAAGCCCGCATTCGTGAATGCCTCAAAGAGGAGGCTTTGCTTGATTTGATCCTTCAATCCCAGACGCCTCCCCTGCCCTATTCCATCACTTTGGCTCAAGCGATTCCCAAAGGGAAGTGCATGGACTCGATCATCCAGAAAGCCACAGAGATCGGAGCCAAAAAAATCGTCCCCCTGATTTCCGACCGCACCATCGTCCAGGTCAGTCACGAAAAAGCCGAAACGAAAACCTCTAAATGGACACAAATCACTGTCGAAGCCGCCAAACAATGCGGTATCAACTGGTTGCCGGAAGTCTCTACCCCTCTCGGAGTAAAAGATTTTTTTGCACAGAGGCAGCGATTTGACCTCCTCCTGATCGCCTCCTTGCAACCTGATGCGCTTCATTTCAAAAAAGTCTTGGAAAATTACCGCACGGATCACGACTCTGGTAATCCGGTCAGCGTCCTCATCCTCATCGGTCCGGAAGGTGATTTTACTCCTGCAGAAATTTCCCTTGCAAAAGCAAATGGATGCCAACCCATCACTCTCGGCCCGCAAGTGTTACGGAGTGAAACAGCCGCCATCTATACACTCAGCATTATCGCACACGAGCTGCAGGCTTGAGAGCGCCTCCGGCCGGCAGGCAGCTCTTGTTTCAGTTGCTTTTGAGTTCCTTCTCCAGCAAGCCCGTTTTGAATTTCGCCCACAGGAATCCGGTGAATTCAGTCAGCGCCAAATGCGTTTCTTTCAAAGATTCTTTTGACGGTACCAGACTTTTGAAGAGAACCGAGCGGAATCCCAAGTACTCTCTTTTCGCAGGGGAAGGCAGGCACTCCACCCCCGCCGCTTTGAAAAAAAGCATCGCCCGGGGCATGTGAACCGCCCCGGTGACCAGGATCACTTTTCTTTTTCCGGTTTCCTTCAAGTATCGCGCCACCTCCACAGCTTCACTCTCCGTGTCGCGTCCGGGAATCTTGATGAATTCCTCGCTGGAAATAGTCATCCGCTCGCGAATGAGCTTTTCGGAGGTTTGCGCGGCGGACACAGGGAACTCCTTGTCACCCCCTGTTGTGATGATTTTCAACTCAGGAAAAGCTTTTTTGAGTCGGACCGCTTCATTGGCTCGCGCCTCCCGGTTTCCCCCGCCCAAAACCACGATGTAATCGGCGGCAAATTGCTCGACGCGCTTCCTGCCTGACTCTGTCTTGAGATCAAAACGCGGGTATTTCCACTCGAGATACCGCAAGAAAGGCATTTCCCCGAGAGCCGTGGAGCTCATGTATAAAAAAACCAAAGAGAGCCCCCCTAAAATCACGCCTGCCAACCTTGTCCGCTTGAAAACAAGCAGCAAAAGCGAAAAGAACACTCCCAAACCCGCCAGAAAAACCGGATTCAGCAGGGGAATGACTATTTTCTTGAATGAAAAATAATCCACAATGGAAAATTAAACCCCTGAATCCCCCAAAGTTGCAACACCTGATTCCGGATTCATTCATGAGCTCCCGCTCCTGATTCAAGCGTCCAACGTGCGTATTCATGGACAAAACATCAGAAATAGACTGTCTCTCAACCGGGGCAGGTTGCCCGAAACCCCCTGTCCGTTTGTCAGTTTCCGAATAATCATTTTTCCCTTTGCCCTCGGCAACGATTTGACTTTTACTCTTGTCCCGGACGGCGGAGTGCGAGCTTGCAAATCCCGCCAGGGCAGGAATGCAGCAACGGTAGTCTTGTCTTGTGCTGTCGCCGTCCCTTTTTTAATTTTCCAGTCACGACCGACCCAGCATTTATCAGACCATTCAACAGCCATGTCATATCTTGTTCTCGCCCGAAAATACCGCCCGCAGACCCTCGACGAGGTCGTCGGACAGGATCATATCACGCGGACATTAAAAAATGCGATCCGCCAGAACCGCGTCGCACACGCCTACATTTTTGTCGGTCCCCGTGGAACCGGCAAGACATCGACAGCCCGGATCATGGCAAAATGCTTGAATTGTGAGGGGGGGCCAAAAACGGAATTTGATCCGGTCGACCCCGTTTGTCAGGAAATCGCCGAAGGTCGCTGCCTTGATGTCATTGAGATCGACGCGGCCAGCAACCGCGGCATCGACCAGATCCGCCAGCTCCGCGAGGATGTGGCGTATTCCCCCACCCGTGGAAAATACAAAATCTATATCATCGACGAGGTGCACATGCTCACCAAGGAGGCGTTTAATGCTCTCCTCAAGACACTCGAAGAACCCCCCTCCCATGTGAAATTCTTTTTCGCCACGACCGAAGCCGACAAGGTGTTGCCCACGATCATGGGTCGTTGCCAGCGGTTTGACCTCAAGCCCATCCCCGACTCCTTGATCGTCGGACATCTGAGAATGATCTGTGACAAGGAAGGGGTCACCATCGAAACTGAAGCCCTCGAGGCCATCGCACGCGGAGCCGAGGGCGGAATGCGTGATGCGGAGGGTGCCCTCGACCAGCTGATTTCATTTTGTGACAAAAAAATCGTCGAGGACGATGTGCTCCGGGTATTTGGTCTGGCTTCCCAAGCACAAGTTGCCGGTTTATCCGAAGCCATTCTCAAAGGTGATGTCGCCACCGCTCTCGGGTTACTCGGAGGGATCTCCGACTCGGGCAAAGACCTTGTCCGTGTCCTCGCCGATCTCCTCACCCATTTCCGCAATTTGCTCGTGCTCAAAGTCACCGGGGCGGTTCCACCCGAGGTGCCGGCTCATGCGGCCACCATTCTCCAAGGACAAATAGCTCTGGCTGAGTCGGACAATTTGCTCCGCATTG
>CAYTAI010000029.1:32293-32956 GCA_964435715.1 uncultured Verrucomicrobiota bacterium
CGAGGGTAAAATCAAATTTTCCCTGTCGAAAAAAACTTTTTTCGAAATCGCTGTTATCAAAGCCATCCGCTCCCGCAATCAAATCTCGCTGGATGCAGTGATCAAACACCTGAGTTCGCTCCGCGGGGGCATCGCACCCGCAGCTCTGCCACCGGCTCCCGCGCAAATTGCTCCATCGACCGCGGCAGCAGAGACGTCTCCCGCGCCGCTGCCACCCTCCACCGCGACCCGTCCCCGGGGCAAATTGCGCGGACAACCTCCGCTCCCCCTCCCGCCCCGGTTCCGGTCACGGCGGAGCCCCCCGTCGACATTGACAAAGTCTGGAGCACGGTCATTGACATCGCCCGGAAAGAAAGACCCTTGATCCAGAGTTATATCGCCGCGGGGAAACCTTTGAGTTGTGAAAATGACACCTTGATTATCGGATTCAACAAGGCAAATGATTTTTTCGTGCACCAGCTCAAAACACAGAATCAAAAGGATTTTATTACCGCCAAAGTATGCGAGGCCGCTGGACGCACACTCAGTGTCGGATTCCGCCTCAGTGACGAAATTCCCCCGGCGGGACTGCCGGCGGCGGCATCCGCGCCATCCTCTGCTGCCAAAGCCTCTCCCCCGGCTCCGCCACCAGCTCCTGAACCCCGTCCGGGTGATAGCGAAGCT
>CAYTAI010000029.1:32972-34493 GCA_964435715.1 uncultured Verrucomicrobiota bacterium
CCCGCCTCTCACGGTCTGCCTGTGACCCAGCCACCCCGCGAGCCTCAGGCAAAAACACTCGAAGATTTGAAAAATGATCCTTTCGTCAAAGAAGCACTGGAGACATTCCGTGCACGGATCATCGACTATAAACCCGCCCGGAGATGAAAAATCATGAATGTGATGAAAATGCTCGCCCAAGCCCAGAAAATGCAAGGGCAACTCGCCAAAACCCAGGAAGAACTCAAGACCCGCATGGTCGAAGCCAGCACAGGCGGTGGAGCCGTGACGGTGGTGTCAAATTGTGAAGGAACCATTCAATCCATCAAAATCAAGCCGGAGATTCTCAAGCCCGAAGATGCGGACATCATCTCTGATTTGATCCTCGCGGGTGTCCGTCAAGCCCAGGAGTCCGGCCGCAAAATCTCTGCCGAGGAAATCGGTAAAGTCACCAAAGGCATGGATCTGCCCGGACTCAATCTCGGATTGTAATGCCACACGATTATCCAGAGCCGCTGAAAGAAGCGATTGCCGCCTTGAGCAAATTGCCCGGAATTGGAAAACGCAGTGCCGAAAGAATCGCACTGAGTTTGCTCGATCAAAAAAGCCTGGTCGCCGCCGAGCTGACAACGGCGATCCAAACCGCCCGCGAGCGTGTCCGGCATTGCTCGAATTGTGGCAACCTCACTGAGAATGATCCCTGCCCCATTTGCACTGACACAATGCGCGATCACACATTGATTTGTGTCGTTGAAAACCCGGCAGACATTGTCGCCATTGAAAAAGCCGGAGCCTTTCGCGGTGTGTATCATGCCCTCATGGGTCGGCTCTCCCCTTTGGACGGTGTGGAGCCGGCGGATTTGCGGATCTCTGAGCTCGTCAAAAGGGTTTCCGACGCTCCCGTGCGCGAAGTCATTTTGGCACTGGGCACAGAGCTCGAAAGTGAAACAACGGCTTTATATATTGGTAAATTATTAAAAGATAAAAAGGTCGCCGTGTCACGAATTGCTTATGGCATTTCTGCGGGAATGGGATTAGAATACGCCGATAGTGTGACACTCTCCCGCGCTTTGGATGGCCGGAGAGCCATTTGATATGGTCATCAATGCCCTCTTTTTCGATCTCGGCAAAGTGTTGCTGAATTTTGATTTCAGCATCGCTAAAAAAAGAATTGCCTCCCGGTCTTCTCTGACCCCTTCAAAAATCGAAAAAAGATTTTTTTCAAACCCGGCCTTCACCCTCTACGAAAAAGGCTCCATTACCACCGTCGAGTTCTTCCAATCCATGTCTGATTGGCTGGATTATAACGGCTCACTGGATGAGTTAGCCGATATTTTTTGTGAAATTTTCTGGGAGCATGAGACCAATATCGAGATTGCCAATAAACTCTCCAAAAAAATGCCTGTTTACCTGGTGTCCAATACGTGCGAGGCTCATATCGAGTACTTCGAACCCCGGCACACTTTCCTGCGCGAGTTCAAATTCCTTTATTACTCGAACCGCATCCGACACCGCAAACCCGAACCCGACTTTTACCGCTAC
>CAYTAI010000030.1:0-5842 GCA_964435715.1 uncultured Verrucomicrobiota bacterium
CGAACAAGGCCTCTCCGAAGAGGAAGCCCTGAAAAAAGGCATGGAAGAGAAAAGCCAGGAATTCGTCGAAAAAGGCGCGGAGATTTTGAGTTAAGAGATTCAGATACACAAATTCCACATACCCAAATAACTATATTTATGACCAAAAAGAAAATTGAACGAATATCGGTTGTTGTTCCTGATACACCATTCATGCCTCCGGATCTTAAGGCTGTACACCACTGTTTATGCGCTCTGGATGTTGAAAAACTTATGGAGTGGTGGCCAGGAACCCCTCACACACCGCATCGAGATCCGAAAAAAGTTAAGGCTATACAACGCTCACTTGACTGGAAACGCGTTGCACAAATTGCCGCCTATCTTTTGCAAGAAGAAATCCTTGACTGTGGCAGAAAATTAGATGAGGTGTTCGGCAAAATTTATGAACCTAAGAAAAACGATCTAGGGCGTGAATGGCCACCAAACATTAGAGGTACGATTAAGTTCAATAAGAGTTCATTTCCATTTTTTACAAATGTACTCATTCACGTTAATGGAGCAAGCTTCGATCCCAATCCAAATTTATTTGGTACCGCAGAAATTGGACTGAACCCCTCAATTCCTGGATTTCAATTATCAGTAATTGATGGTCAACATCGAATCAACGGGGCATATTTTGCACTAATGTTGCGTAAAAAAACAGCTCCCAAGGCAAAATTCCAAATTCCCGCCGAAATCTTCTTGGATCTTGATCCCCCAGGAAGTGAACCAAAACGTCAAGCACAGATATTCATTGATGTTAACCTTCACCAAAAGAAAGTAGACCGATCATTAGTTGCAGATCTATTTCCAACTACTCGTGGGGATGGACCACTTGATCGCAAAGATCGCGCTCAGGATATTGGGCGGCGATTGATGTTAGAAGTGGGACCTATGGTTGGCATGATTCAGATTCCCGGCATTAAATACGGAGTTAAAGATGTTGTTACTCTTGCTACGCTAAATGCAGCAATCGAAGGGGCGATACCACCACTAGAAAAATGCGATATCACAAATCTAGAAGCTCAAACAACCTTCATTGCTCAACTATTAGAGTGTTGGCTTCAAGCTTCAGGTCGAGCAGAATCCCCTAGTGTTACAGAACTCGACCCGCAAAATGTCGTATATCAAGGAAGAATTCTTGTGTCTGTCATCGACCTTTCCTCTGCAGCTTTGGCTCACTTGAAAAGGAAGAATATCCCCTTTGTTTCAGACAAGGCGCGTCACGAAACACAAATCTGGCTTTCAAACATAATTGAGAGAGCTGATTTGATGAAGGGTAAAAAGTTTGTTGAAAAAGATGAGTTCAAGAAAGCCGGTTACTTGGGCAGCGGAGGCATCGCAAGATTCCGTAATCGGCTATGGGCAGCTGCTTTCAAAAACTCAAAGCTTGGACGCGTCTCAAATGAATTTGTTGCCAAGATGGCAGAAGAAGCACGAGCAAAAATTAACAAAGAACTCGGCGGCTATGCCAATTGATTATACTCTTACAGATAAAGTTGTTATGTTGTCGTTTGCCAAACTTGACAAATCCACAGCAAAACTGAAATTTCCTCCTGCGGCAACGCTATCTAATCAACTTGCAGCCGTTCTCTCAAGCTCCAAACCAGATGCACTTATCCTTGAGCAAAAATATTTTGAAATGTTAGCAACCGCTGGTGTGGAAATGTGGCATCGCGCTATTCATAGTTTCCTTTGGTCAGTGGCACTCACTAAAACCAGTCATATCTGGGCTTCTGTCACGGGATACTATGCCAGCCATTTTGTGATGCGTGCATTTGCACATTCAATGGGAATATTCAAATCTTTTCGCACAAGAAAAGCTGTGCAGGTAGTCATAAATAAAGGACGATTTGTCTATGATCTGCAAGACTCAGACGGAGAACATTCTTATTATTGGAAAGTTGTTAAAGGCCACTCACGCCTATCCAAAAATCCATTATTCAGAACAAATAGTGAGAGAGACCTAAAATCTGATTCATCGCATCGCACGTTTGCGAATTATACGGATCATTTGGACTCTTTTGTCCCACTTAGCTTTCCTAGCACTGATAATCTCGCTGAGACTGTGGAAAAAATCAGTCGAATTCGACTCCACTCGATCACAGAGCCATCAAGGGAGAGCTATCCCGATCTTCAGAATGTCCAAATCTTAGCTTTCCAACGGATTGTTGCATTTCACGATTATTTAGAAGATCTTGTGCCAAATAATAGATTTTGGAGAGCTCACCGGAGGCCTCAATGGTGTAAGGATCTCATGATTTATCAAGTTGAAGACCAAGAGATGGAGACACCTCTGCAATTATGAAATACATGGGCTCCAAGCGTTCCATGTTAGGAAACGGTCTCGGCAAATTGCTTGAAGTTGAAGTTCCATCTGCAAAACGTTTCGTTGATTTATTTACAGGCTCTGGAGCGGTTGCAGTACACGTTGCATGCCGATTTGATTTACCCGTGATAGCATTTGATCTTCAAAGCTACAGCAGCGTGCTAGCTGGTGCTGTAATCAAGCGCAAGGAGATTTTGCCAGTCGGGACACTATTCAACAAATGGCATATGAGGGCAAAAGATTTTGTTAACAACTATAGAGTTCCATTGGTTTCTCATATTTCAAAAAAGTTTGTAACTGAGTCGCGCAAATGGTGTGCAGATCAAGAGGCTCTTCCAATCACAGCAGCTTACGGCGGTCACTATTTTAGTCCTGAACAAGCAGTTTGGATTGATGCCTTTCGGGCGTCATTACCAAAATCTGATCCTATTCGTACTGTTGCCTTGGCAGCATTAATTCAGGCTTCAAGCCATTGCGCTGCTGCTCCCGGCCACACAGCGCAACCATTTCAACCAACTTCAACAGCTATAGACTTTCTTTTTAATGCATGGAACCGGAATCTAATTGCGAAAATTTACTCAGCCTTTAAATATCTAGCGACGCTAAAAGCTAATCGTATTGGTTATGCTAAGGTTTCAGATGCAATAAAAGCCGCACGACTTTTAAAAAACGGTGATCTCGCATTCATTGATCCTCCTTATTCCGGAGTCCATTATAGTAGATTTTACCATGTTCTCGAAACAATTTCTATCGGATCATGCGGGGAGGTGACTGGCATCGGACGCTATCCTGACAAAAAACTACGTCCAAAATCAAATTTCAGCCTAACCTCCAAATCTGAGGAAGCATTAGACACATTACTTAAGACCATTTCTTCACGCGGAGCCAAAGCGATTCTTACTTTCCCTGATCATCGATGCTCTAATGGTCTATCAGGTGACTCCGTTCGTAATATCTCTTCAAAATATTTTTTACTACAAGAAAATCTAGTCGACAGTAAGTTTAGCACACTAGGAGGAACCAGTGATAAGCAACGAAAACAAGAAGCCCGACGTCCTGCTCATATATACACTAGGGAGTTAATGCTTGTGATGAATCCAAAATAACGTAAGTGGTGGAAATCAGATAGCTGAACAAATTGCTCACAAAACTTCCGGTGTGGCGCCGACGATTTTGACGCCGGGGAGAAAGTAAATCTGGTCAAAGGTGCGGTTAAAGGTTTTGCTGTGGAAATTGCTCATGAGCTGTTCACGTGAGTAGGAAAATTCGATTTGTTCCCCGATCTTGACGCGGGTTTCAGGAATCGCCATCCAGATTTTTTGTCCTGAAGCATCTGTCGCCTGAATGTAGGTGTATCCGGCGGCATTCATCGTTTCCAAAACGGTTCCCCGAACCAGTGTCGGCGCTTGCGGTGCCTCCGGGAGGGCCGCCGGGGGAGCGGCTGTCTGGGGTTGTGCTTGGGATTGTGGCGGATTTTTCTCTCCGCAACCGCTGAGCATCAGGGCGGCGGCACAAAAAATCGAGGGAATGATTCTTTTCATATTTGTCCGGGTGTGTGGCTGTGGATTTTTGATCACGAAAACACAGATACGCCAGAATTCCAAGGCACGCCACAGAAAATATCGGGCATGGAATCATCACGCACTCAAAAGACTCCGGACGCAGTCTGTCGTGTTATCAATCTTGCAAAAGGATTTGTCTGAGCCCGGCAGAGTCATGCACAATGTCATGGGCTTCGGCGATCTCGTGCTGGCTGCCATAGCCCCAGGTCACACCGCAAGTGTGGAGCCCGCAGTTTTTTGCGCCTTTGACATCATTGTGGCTGTCACCGATATGGATAACCTCATGGCGGGATGCACCCGTCATTGCGAGAGCCTTTTCAAACATCTCCGGGTGGGGTTTGCGCGTCGGGGTCGAGTCACCCCCGACGACCGCGGCAAATTGCGCGAGGATGCCGAATCCCTCGAGGATGATCTCGGTGGGACGCTGGGGTTTATTCGTCAAAATCGCCAGTGTCACCCCTGCCCGCCTGAGGTCCGTGAGCAACTCTGGGATGCCGGGATAAAAGTCCGTGTGAACCATGCAGCTGGTCTCATAGCTGGGACGCCAGAGGGTAATCGCCTCATGGATGCGGTGAGAGTCGGAAGTATCCAGAGCCCGCGCAAATAGTTTTTCGACTCCATCCCCGATGAAAGATTGAATCAGGCTCTCGGGGAGGGTCTCCAGTCCGAGCTGCTCACGCACATGATTGACCGAGACGGCAATGTCCCGGCTGGAATCCACCAGAGTGCCGTCCAGATCCAAAAAAACGTATGGGAAGCGCGGTTTCACCGGGGGGAAAAAATCTCGTCAGGGAAAGTGAATTAGTGATTGTCCAAAACGGCACGCACAGCCGAGGCAAAATCCTTTGCGGGATGATACTTTTTGCCTTCCAGGGCTTTGTGCGACGCGGCGGAGTATTTCCCGTCCAAAAGGATGGAGCGGCAGCCGCCATTGAGCCCGCAGAGCACGTCGATATCCTTGTCCCCGATGAACCATGATTTCTTGAGGTTCACGAGATAATTTTGCTCCGCCATGAATAAAAATTTCGGGGAAGGCTTGCGCGAATTGCTCTTGGGGTCATCAGGAGTGTCCGGACAGAAATACATGTGGGTGAATTTCACCCCCGGCAAAAGAGCGAGCATCCGGTCATTGACCGCGTGCATCTGGTCGACGGTGAAAAGACCGCGTCCGATGCCGGACTGGTTCGACACGATAAAAAGCATGTACCCCGCTTTCTGGAGCTGCAAAAGCCCCTCCAAGACCCCGGGAATCAGCTCCACGCCAGCAGGGTCATGGAGATACTCTTTATCGACGATGATTGTGCCGTCGCGGTCGAGGAATACAGCGTGATTAGCCATTTTTTTTGAAGCTTTCGAGGATTTCAGTTTGATTGGTGACTGCCGTGCCGACTTTACCGACGACCAAGCCGGCGGCGTGGTTGGCGATTTCCGCTGCTTCCACAGGGGTGGCACCCGCCGACAGAGCCGCAGTATAGGCGGAAATGACCGTATCCCCCGCGCCTGTCACATCAAAGACCTCCTGGGCTTTCGTCGGAGTGTGGTAGAGCGATTTGTTGCGCTGGAAAAGTGCCATGCCTTGATCGCCCAGGGTGACCAGAAGCTGTTGCGGACGCCATTTCTCGAGCAGGATTTTGCCCACACGGTCGAGAGCGGCGTCTTTTTCGACGGGTTCGACGGCTTCACTGTAAACGATTCCCGAAGCGGCAAATGCCTCAAGACGGTTCGGCTTGACCACGGTCGGCTCATGCCAGAAAAGAGGATTGTAGGGATTCGGATCCACGGCGAGGATTTTTTTCTGCGTGGTCACCAGGTTGGACACCCGGTCGACGAGCATTTGTGTGACAAAACCTTTTGCGTAGTCCTCGATGATGACCGCATGAGCCTCTTTGATCTTGGACTTGAATTCCGCAATGGCTTTATCCGCGATCTGAAC
>CAYTAI010000030.1:5863-6120 GCA_964435715.1 uncultured Verrucomicrobiota bacterium
GCGATCGACACGCACCATCTGCTGATGCCGGGCGATCACACGGGTTTTGACGACGGTGCGTGTATGGGGGTTGGTAATGACTCCGGAAATGCCGATTCCTTCATTCTGCAAAAGCTCCTGGAGCTGGGACGCGTAGGAATCCTTGCCGACCTGTCCGATCATGTCGACTTGGCAACCCAGTGCACGCAAATTGCGAGCGACATTGGCGGCACCACCGGGGTAACGCACCTCTTTGGTGACCTCGACGACCGGGACAG
>CAYTAI010000030.1:6138-26237 GCA_964435715.1 uncultured Verrucomicrobiota bacterium
GGACAGGAGCCTCGGGTGAAATCCGGATGACGCGGCCGTAGATGAATTCATCCAGCATCAGATCACCAAGCACGATGATTTTCTGATTTTTGAACTTGGAAAGGATGTCTTTTACGCGATCAGGTTTGAGTTTCATGGCCTTGGGCTTCCTTCTTGCTCGTGAGAGCAACAATAAAATCGTTTCACCCGCCATCGGTCAACGGTAAAAGGAGTCAAGAAAAAAGATTTATAGTCGATTTTGAGCCTGTTTCATGTGCCGCATCTCACAAAAATAAGGAGAGAAATAATCGAAAGCTCTTTTCCTGGGGAAAAGATTCTTTTCAGGGAGTTTCCCCCTCACGCAACCCCGCCTTTGCCGCCCGGAAAATCTGCCAGGCATAACCCGCCAGCCACAGCATCATAATCATCATAAAAATGTATTGGATCACTAAAGCATAAATCGCCACACCCGCAGCGACAAGCATTCCGATAAAAGAAGAAATCATCAGCGACTTTTGATAACCCAAGAATGGCCAGAGGATGGACTGTAATATCCTGCCGCCGTCCATCGGGAAAGCCGGAATCAAATTGAAGATCAATAAAAGGCTATTAATCTGGATGAAAAAGTCCAGCAAGGCACTGCTTTCCGCTCCGCGCGCCCAACCTGCAAAGCCGATCAGATATCCGATCACGACCAAAACCAGATTCACCAAGGGACCGCAAATTGTGACAATAAAATTCGGCAAAGCCCGCGGTGGCACCCACGTATAGGCCAGCCCCCCAAAAGGCCAGAGAACCACGAGATCCGAGTGTCCGCCGACCGCACGGGTGGCGAAAATGTGTCCGAACTCATGCAGCAAGACCGAACCGAAAATCATGACAAAGGCGATCAACCCCATTTTGATCCCGCCAAAATTCCAAGCGTACAACCCCCCGATAATCAGGAGGGTGATGTCCGCGCGTATTTGCACGCCGAAAATACGGCAAACCGGAAAATCCAAACCAAAGGGACTGGCTTTACTCATGCAAAAATCTTTTACCGACGGAGAGGGTAAATGAACAGGATTTTTTGAAAAAGACTCCGGGATGCTCGAAACAAGGCACATCCCCTGCCCGTTTCTCAGGAGAGCTTGCGGACATCATACCAGGGTTCGCAAAAACGAATGTCGCGGATTTTTTTATTCGGCGACCAGCACAGGGACAAAGTTTTGCCGATGAGTCGACCCGCGCCATTGAGGGCGACAATCCGGTCACTCTCTGTCACAAATCCCCGGGCAGCATCTTGGATCTTTTGGTTGCGCAATTTGCCGTGATCACGCAGGCGATGGTAAAACTCCACTTTTTCTGCAATAAAATTCCGCTCATCAAATCCTAACAAATCCACAAAATCTTTTCTCCGGCAGTGGAATACCCCATGAAACCCGCCGAAAAGCTGGCGGTATGAATCCTGCACCGTGCGGTAAACCGCGAACCCGAGGGACCACTTTTCGCAATAAGTACGCGTTCCGCCGCCTGCCACCTCGGGATTCATGAGATTCTCGTCGATTCCGCAAATCAAATCCTGGCTAACGACCATGTCCGCATCGATGAACATCAGAAAATCGCCTGTTGCTGTCAAAGCCCCGATATTACTCGCGCGGGCAATGTTATTGGAGGGTTCATGGACGACCTTTGCCCCGAGCTCCTGGGCGATTTCAGCGGTTCGATCCTTGCTGTGGTTATCCACCACAATGATTTCAATCCCTAGATTTTTCTCGCGACGGTAATATTCCCCGGCTTTTTGGATGGAATCAATGACACGCCCGATGAGTGTTTCCTCATTAAATGCGGGAATGATGCAAGAAATGGTGGGGTTCAGGGCGAGTTCGGGCATAATCTTTTTTCTGGAATGGTTCTGATAAAAAAAATTTAATCATCGGCTCTCTGCGTCTTGACCAGCCATGAGCGCGGCGGTGTAAACCAATCTGACAGGAATCTTTTTTTCCGCAGCGACTTTCCGGCATGACTCATACTCAGGACTCAAAACGATCACACGCTCCCCGTCACGCCCAATTTTCACCTCCACCTCACCGTATTGTGTCTGTACTTTGATGATTTCCCGGAGCAATTTGCGCCGGCGACAGGTGCAAGAGCGGACTCCGAAACTCCCGGTCTGAGCCATGAGCCAGTCACTCATTTCATCACCGAGAGAAGGCTCCACCATGACGGAGAGCAAAATGCCCGGGCGGCTCTTTTTCATCGTGATCGGGGTCGCCCACGCATCAAGAGCCCCTTTTGAAAGCGCATCCGTGATCACGGCACCGACGATCTCCGGTGTGCAGTCATCGACATTTGTTTCCAAGACCAGGACTTGATCAGTTTCCATACTCTGCTTTCTTGTGGATATTAACCTTCGATCTCACCCAGCACCGCGCGTAAAACATTCGGACGACTGCGCAAATCGCGTGTGCCCAGGCCGTAACCGACTTTGATCACGCGCAAATTGTCCATCAAGGCAAATGACTTTGAGAACTCCGCCAAGATGGCGGCTCCCGTGGGGGTGATCAGCTCATGGGGCTCATCCGTCTGTGACAAGGGGATGCCCTGCAAAATCTCCAGCGTCGCCGTGGACGGAACCGGGAAGCGACCGTGGGCACACTCCACAAATCCATGCCCTTCCTGCAAAGGGCTGGCATGGACTTCCTCCACAGCCAGTGCCTCAATCCCCACACACGCTCCCACAATGTCCAAAATCGAGTCCAAGGCTCCCACCTCATGAAAATGAACTTTCTCCGGCGGCAACCCGTGAATCTTGCCTTCTGCCACGGCGATACGGTGGAAAATGCCAACCGCATGCTTTTTCACAAACGGGGATAAATCCGACTTTTCAATCAAATCCCGGATTTGTGAGTAGTTGCGGCTGTCCTTGTGATCGTGATGAGGGTCTCCATGCCCGTGATCGTGATCGCACTCATGACTGTGTGCATGGCCATGATCGTGTTGATGCCCACATTCATACCCGTCATGGTGATGGTGGGCGTGGGAATGGGCTTCATGCTCATCATGGTGGTGACCACATTCCTCCCCATGCCCGTGATGGTGAGCACCGTGCGAATGTGTATGCTCGTCCTGCTCCGGGCGGTGCACTTTGCCCTCGTGACAGCTGAATTTAAATCCCTCGACCGAACTTTTTGTTTTCCGGTCGAAATGCATGTGGAAATCCCCGATGTCGAGCTTGGTCAGCTCCCACTCGAATGTGGAGGGTCTGACACCGAGGTCCGCGAGAGCCCCCATCATCATGTCCCCGCTGATGCCACTGAAACAATCCAGATAAAGAATCTTTTTCATAATGTGCAACTTTCTTGCGTTTAATCCGTCAAGTCAAATGATTAATCTGGCTGGCAGCATACGCGGCTCCAAACCCATTGTCGATATTGACCACTGTGACGCCGCTCCCGCAGGAGTTCAACATCGCCAGGAGTGCGGAGACCCCTTGGAATGCCGCGCCATAGCCGACCGAGGTGGGAACCGCAATCACGGGCTTGTCGACGAGTCCGGCGGTCACACTCGGTAAAGCCCCATCCATTCCCGCCACCACGATCACCACACGCGCCCTCCGGATCCGGGGCAAATTGTGGAGCAACCGCTCCAGACCCGCCACTCCCACATCATAATATTTTTCCACACGATTGCCCATGATCCGGGCGGTCACAGCCGCCTCCTCCGCCACAGGCAAATCCGTGGTACCCGCACAAAGAATGGCGATTTTGCCCTGACCTTTTTTTGCACGTTGGAGCTCGACGGTGATCGCACGCGCGTCCCGGTGATAGCGGGCACCGGGACAAATGGCTCTGACTGCTTCAAAGGCCTCTGGCGTTGTCCGGGTCACGAGCAATTTGCCCGAGTGCTTCAGGATTTCCCCGGCAATCCGCGCAATTTGCGCGGGAGTCTTGCCGGCACCAAAGACCACCTCGGGGAACCCATTGCGCCGTTCACGGTCGAGATCGACTTTGGCAAACCCCAGATCGACAAACCCCGCCGGATTTTCCTTTTTCTTTTTAATTGTCATTTTCCTCCTGATCCATCGGACGACCGGCTTTTGTCCAGATCCACCAGAATGTGAGAATCAAGACCAACTCCACACATATACTGATAAAAACACCCAGTGGAACCTGAAAGGGTTTCATAAAGGAAATATACCCTTCACCGAAATACAATGCACCCAAGGTCAGGATGATAATCCGGATGAGTTGCGTGACAAAACCTTCTAAAGGAACAAAAAGGGTATAGATAATCAACCAACTCATTTTCACGCGTCTCCAGAAGAGAAAACCTGTCGCCAGAAATGGCGCAAAAAGCAGGGGAATCCAACTGGTATTGGACTGTGTCTCCCATGTCCCTGTCAAACTCACCGCTGGTTGATTTTGCCCTTCGATCACAATCGACAGCGAATGCAAAATGACTTTGTCATCGTAGAGATGCAGGAGACCCCCCGCCAGCAAGAGTGCTTTTTCTTTGAGCCAGGTCGAGAGCCCGATCCACTCCATCCAGATGTGGTTGTAGCACAACAGGAAAAAAATCATCGGAATGAAAAAATATTTGAATATCCAGCGTCCCAGTAAAATCCAGACCAACCCGTAGGTCGTCAGAATCAGTCCGATCATCCCGACCTTGACCATCTCCGCTTGATGCCCCACGAGATAACACATGAGCCCGGGCACGAGTGCCACGAGACCCAAAATGTCCAAACCACACTCGGGCAATTTGCGGAGGGGGCGGCGGAAAAAATAAATTCCCATCAAAAACATCCAAACGAGAAAACGCGGCCAGGATTCACGCAAATCAAAAAAACCAAGCCAGAAAACGCGCAGTGCCGAGAGCATTCCGTATGCCGCCCATTTGGCATCAATGTGTATGGCTGTGCCCGGAAGATAATCGCGGAAAACAAAAAGATAAGCCCAGCAGCAAGCGGCAGCGGCAATCATCATGCAGTAAGGAAAACGTTGGAAGGTCATCCGGTCGTGGAGTATGCTCAAGAGTCCCCCGGAGTGCAAGAAGGACATTTTTCTGAGTTGCCCCAATCAAAAAAGAGGCTTACTGTAGGTCAAGAATGTCCGACTCCAATCCCCCCCCTGTCCCGCCACCGATCCCCGCTTGGGCTCCCCAATCATATCCGCCCCCGCCTTCACGAAAAACGAATAAATTCCTTGTCCTTCTATTTATCTTGAGTGTCTGTATCAATGGCATCCTCCTGATGGCAATCATCAACAAGGATCCCTCGACACGGTCGGTGTCTGCCAGAAACATGCATAAATACAGGGAGCTCCACGTCGCGGGCCCATCCCAGAGCTCAGACAAGATTGCTGTGATCCGTTTACAAGGCATTATCTCGAGCATGTCCGATCATCCGACACAACCGGAGGGCATGGTCGGACAAATCAAGGATCAACTCAAAATCGCCCTCCACGACTCTTCGGTCAAAGCCATTATTCTCCGCGTGGACTCCCCCGGCGGCGAGGTGCTCGCCTCCGACCAGATTTATCGCGCCCTCAAAGAAGCCCGCGAATACAAACCGATTGTTTGTCACATGGGCTCGATCGCCGCCAGCGGCGGGTTTTACGCGGCGATGGGGACGACCTATGTCATGGCGGACGAGCTCACCATCACGGGCTCCATCGGAGTCATCATGCAAACGCTCAATTACCAGAATCTTTTTGAAAAAGTCGGTCTTAAAACGCTCACATTCAAAAGCGGCAAATACAAGGACATCCTCAATGGCGACCGCGAACCCACCCCGGAGGAAATCGAACTCGTTCAGAGCCTGGTCATGGAGACATATGACAAATTTTACCAGATTGTGCTCTCTGAGAGAAACCGCACAAATCCCCTCATCAATCCCGATACCCTGCGCGAACACCTCGCCGATGGACGGATATTCTCTGGAAAACAAGCCTTTGAAAATAAACTCATCGACCAGAATGGTTATTTCGAAGACGCCATTGTCAAAGCCAAAGAGCTCGGAAATATCAGCGAAGCACAGGTCGTCGAGTATCAGATTCCCTTCAGTTTCGCGAATCTTTTCAGGCTTTTTGGAGAAACCCAGGCTCAAAAGACCGTCAAACTCGACATGGGTCTGCCCGACTCTCTGAAGCTCCAACCAGGGAAAGCCTATTTCCTCTCCTACCACCTTTTCTAATCCGGGGTACCCTCCAGGACATCACCCACAGCATGGAGCACTTCGCTGACGGAGATTTCCGAGACGGGTTCGCCACGGACGTAACGGTGTTTGGAGGATAAAGCTTTCCATTTCTCAAATGGCGCATTTTTCCGCCAGAGAATCACTCCCGGCACATCACACGCCGTCGAGAGATGGGCGACACCCCCTTCAAAAGCGATGACAAAACGCGCTTTGCAGAGGAGACCCGCCAGATGAAGAACCCCCGGTGTGTCAATACCCAGAATCGAATCATCATCACACAAACGGACAAGATCACGCGCCAGCCCGCGGTCGGAGGGTGTGCTCGTAATAACCACCTTGTAGCCCAGCTCGCTGCGGATACACTTGCAAAGAGCTGTAAAGCTCTCCAGCGACCAACGGTCTTCCTGGTTCGTGCTCACACTGACAATGCAGAATTTTTTCTCTTCCAATCCATGCTCCGTCATCACTGCCCGGGCAAATTGCGCGTATTCATCCCCGGTCGGGATATGAAAATCGTAAGCACCTTCCGGAATTGCCATCGGCAAAAGCAAACGCATGCAACTGACTGCCTGATGCTCCTTTTGCAGGGGAACCTCCACCGGATCCGTGAAAAAGAAACGTTCCTTGAGCTCCCCGTCATTGACAGGGACAAATCCCATGCGCCGGCGCGCCCCGCTCAATCGCGATAATGCCGCTGTCAAACTGTCAAACCCCACTTTGACAGCAAAACTGTAGTCAAACCCGCGGACATGCTTTGCATTTTGAAGGATTTGAAGGTATCTGCCGCCCTCCCCATCCAAAAGAATGACCTCATCACAGAGTCCCGAGGCCCGCACGAGGGGCTCGCCTTCGCGGTCACACAAGACCCGGATCCACGCCTGAGGGAAATGTTTTCTGAGCTGCCGGATCATGGGCAATGTGCAGATCATGTCCCCCATTCGATTCCGCCGGATCACCAGGATTTTCGGATGACGATCCTCTGGAATGGGTGGATGAAAACCGGTTGCCCGGCCAGCCACCCCGGCCAACCTCACAAAGTTTTTCAGGAAAAAACGTTTCATCGGCATGACTATTTTTTCTCCCTGGCAAAAGGACGGTAAAGGGGATCCCCGATGACCGTGATCTGCCATGACAACATCCTTTGCGAGGCATAGGCACTGTCAGCAAAATTCCAGCCTTCCAAAAGGCGGTTGGTAAAAATCCCCAGATCCGGGGTGAAATACAGATAGGGCTCATTGACCGCACCCATTGTGGCGACGACTCCGCGCCGGATCAATGGCCCGCACCAATTTGCATTAGCACTGCGGAGTGTGTTTGCACTGAATGAATGGATATGATAAGCGACCGCGCCGAGGGCAAAACGAAAATTCTCCGGTTTCATGGGTCCGGCGATCTCCCCTGCGTACCATCCCAGATAAATGGCCGCATCTCTCATGTCCGTCTTGGGACTGAAAAGAGCCTCTTGCTCGTCGACGACCAATGGGATTTTTCTTTTTTTGAGTTCTGCCGCGGCCGCCCTGAGCCAGCGTTCCCCCATTTCATAAGGACCCTGTTTGATTCCGCGCATGTCAATAAAAGCCTTTCCCTGGAGCCCTCTCTTTTCCGCCTCAAGCGTGTCCCGGATCATTCTCTCCACATCCTCGTAGCTCGGACCATCCAGCCGCGTGACCAATATCATCTTGTGACTGCCGGTAAAAGGCTGGCGCGCATCAAAAAAGAAATTGGGCAATGGCCCGGCCAGCGGATGTTGCAAGAGTGGTAAAAAACAAAGCTCGCTGTCCACAGCCGCATCATTGCGGGCGAGCTCTGCCGGGGGCACGGCATTCGGGTTTGATGCATCCTTGAGAAAATCAGGCAGGGGTTCCCCGGATTGGACGGATGCGATTTTCAAGGGAATACCACGGATCAAAACCAGATAACGGACATTGTCCGGATTGAGCACCGGCTCCATCGTATTCAACTCAAACTCATAGAGTTTGCGTTTTACTAACTCCTCCCGGATCGGCCATTTGATTTTAAAGTCAAAGTGATCACGCGAGATGATCTCACCGCGGTCACACCGGATGCTGATGAGATGACTGTCCGGTATCCCGCGTCCCCGCGCATACAACCGGGCGAGATCCGCTGCTCCGGGCTCATTGGCATTGTAAACGACCGCGACGTAACGGGCCAGGGGATGGGGTTGGCTCCAGAGTTGATTCAGGAATATCAAAAAAAATATCCCTGCCGCTGCAAAAACCAAAAAAAATCTGGAGTGAGAGGGTATCATTTGCATGATTTTATCTGTGTATCATCAAAACCCGACTTTCAGTCCATCCCAAGCAAAAAACACGCCATCAGGCAGGAGCGCCTGGTCTTTATCATGGTCGTAATACTCGGTTAAGTGGGTCAGATAAGTCGTTGCCGCCCCGACACGCCCGGCGACATCGAGAGCTTCCTCCAGACACATGTGCGTGGGATGGGGTTGCGGTCTCAAAGCATCTAATACAACAACCTCAATGCCCCGGAGTTTTTCAATTGTTTCATCCGGCACACTTTTGGCGTCACTGATATATGCAAACCGGTCTTTCCCCCCGTAATGAAAGAGCAACCCATAAGTCATCATTTTTCCGTGGGGCACAGGCAGCGGCGTGACACTCATATCCCCGATCTCCACTGTCCCGGTAAAAACCCGGGGATCCGGATGAAAATATCCTCTCGGTATGGGCTGCGTCGGGGTAAAAGCGTAGAAAAAGACGTGTTTGACCAGTGCCATCGTCTCTGGAGAAGCATACACAGGCAAAGCCCCTCCCCGGATGTCACACCAGCGGCGGCAGTCATCCATTCCCATGATGTGATCCGCGTGGGCATGGGTGATAATGACCGAGTCCACCCTCTCGACCCCTTCGCGTAAACATTGTATCCGCATTTCCGGCGTGGTATCCACCAGAATATTTGTCGTGTCGCTCTGCACAAAAATCGACGAGCGCGTCCGGTGGTTTCGGGTTCGCCAGATACTCCGGAGGATACGTCTTTCCGAGGAGCGGAACCCCTTGGGATGTGCCTGACCCGAGAAATGTGAATTTCAACCCCATATTTTTATCTCACGCAGGTTTGATAGACTCCTGTGAACCGGAGGGGATTCTATTTTGGATTTTTTCCCACAGGGGTTTTCCACCCACAAGGTGTTCCTCAATCATCCGGGGCACATCCTCCGGAGTCACCCCGGCATACCAGAGTCCGTCCGGATAGACCAGCACCGCAGGTCCGATCTCGCAAAAACCCACGCTCGAACAGTCCGTGCACATGATATCCCCTTCGATTTTTGATTTCCGGAGCAAATGGCGCGCCTTGAGCTCTTCGACAAAACGCTCCTTGACGAGGGCGGAACCGCGCGCGGCACAACTCTTGCCATTACAAACAAAAACATGTTTCTGAAAGGGAATCAAATTTTTCGGATTGTCGTCCATGCGGGGGAAGACTAGCATTTGCGCCGGAGTTGTCCAACCTCGAAGCGACCCGGGGAACCCCCTGGTGGAAAAATCGAGTCACAAAAATATCACATGCTTGAATCATTACGCATCAAAAATCTCGCCCTTGTCGAAGACCTTGCGTGGGAGCTGTCCTCCGGACTCAATATCATCACCGGTGAAACCGGTGCCGGAAAATCCGTCATCATCGGCGCTCTCGACTTGATCCTTGGTGAACGCAGTGACAAATCCCTCATCCGCACAGGAGCCGACACCTGCACAGTCGAGGCTCTCATCCAGCTCCCCCCTAGCTTGGTCGCGCAAATTGCTCCGGTCCTCGATGAAAACGGGCTGGAGCCCTGTGAGGACGGGCAGCTCATGATCAAACGCGTCCTTTCCCTGAGCGGGCCGGGCAAACAATTCATCAATGGAAGCGCGACGAATCTCCAGACGCTCAAGACAATCTCCCTCGGTCTTGTCGACATGCACGGTCCCCACGACCATCAATCCCTTTTCTCGGTGGACGAGCAGCTCTCCATCCTCGATAAATATGCCGGACTCCCCCTTGCCCGCGGGCAATTTGCCGGGGAATACCGGCATTGGCGCAAATGTCTCGAAGAACGCGAGACATTGTCCGTCGATGAACGCGAGGCGAAGCAACAAATTGACCTTTTGAGCTTCCAACTCAGCGAAATCGACGGGGCACGCCTCCATCCCGAGACGGACGGCGAGGAACTCGAGAACCGCTACAAACGCTCCGCCAATGGCAAAAAACTCGCGGAGCATATCCAGGCCGCCCAGGAAATCCTCACCCTTGGCGAGAGCAATTTGCTCCAGAGCTTGAACCGGCTCCAGAAACATTTGCAGGACATCGCGGCACTGGACGGGTCAGCCCAAGGACTCGTGGAGACCAATGACCGGGGCTTCAACGAGCTCCAAAGCCTCATCTCCGAGATGGAAGATTATGCCGATACTCTCGACATCGACCCCGAGGAGTTCCACCGCATGAGCGAGCGCATTTCACTCATCCAAAGCTTGAAACGCAAATACGGCGCGACCATCCCCGAAATTCTTTCCTTTGGCGAAACGGTGCGTGCGAAACTCTCCTCCCTCGAGAGCCGCGACGGGCAAATTGCCCAGCTCACAAAACAAATTGCCGCACAGGAAAAATCCCTCGAGACTGCCGCCGCCAGACTGGCAAAGCAACGCCGCGCCTCTGCACCGAAGCTGGCAAAGCAAATTGCACACGAGCTCGGGGCTCTGGGATTCAAGCAGTCACAATTTTCCATAGACGTCAAAGCCTCTGCGGAGTTCCACCCCGCGGGCAAGGACAGTGTGGAGTTCCTTTTCGCGCCCAATCCCGGTGAACCCGCCAAGCCGCTCCGTGAGATCGCCTCCAGCGGGGAGATCTCCCGGGTGATGCTCGCCATCAAAGGTGTGCTCGCCGAGGAGGACTCTGTTCCCCTCCTCGTCTTTGACGAGATCGACGCCAATGTCGGTGGTGAGATCGCCACAAAAGTCGGCGAGAAAATGAGCGCACTTTCCAAAACCCACCAGATTCTCTGCATCACCCACCTGCCCCAGGTCGCCGCACAGGCAAAAACACATTTCAAAGTCGAAAAAGAAATCCGCGACGGGCGCACATTTAGCGGATTGACGAAACTCGGGGAGGCCGACAGAATTGAGGAACTGGCCCGCATGCTCGGCGGAGTGACAAAATCATCCCTCGACCACGCCAGACAACTCGTGAAGGAAGCCAAATCCCATGCCTAAAATCTTTGCCGTCGCCAATCAAAAAGGGGGAGTCGGAAAAACAACAACCACAGTCTCCCTCGCTGCCGCCCTCGCTGACATCGGCAAACGCACCCTTGTCATCGATATCGACCCGCAGGGGAATGCCACCAGCGGACTCGGCCTGAATAAATCAGAGGTCGAAAAAACCATTTACGAGGTGCTCATCGGCGCGGCGCCCATCAATGACTGCATTTACCAGACGGCTTTTGACAATCTTTTTGCGATTGCCGCCAATGAAAATCTCTGCGGTGTGGAAATCGAGCTTGCCCATGACGAGCATTACTACCGCAAATTGCGCGATGTCCTGGAGCCGCTGAGGCACTCCGACCAGCTCGACTATATTTTTATCGATAGCCCCCCGTCACTGGGCATCTTGACGACCAATGTTTTTGTCGCCGCCGACCGGCTCATCGTTCCCCTCCAGGCGGAATATTATTCGCTCGAAGGCTTGAGCCTGCTCAACCAGGTCATCGAACGCTTTCACGCGCTCAACCCAGATTTGGCGATTGAGGGAATCCTGATGACCATGTTCGACGCGCGCACAAATCACTCCACGCAAGTTGTGCAAGATGTCCGGACTTATTTCGGGGAAAAAGTTTATCAAACCGTCATTCCCCGCACTGTCCGCCTCGCCGAGGCACCAAGCTTTGGCAAACCGATCATCCATCACGACCGCAGCTCGTCCGGTGCCGTTGCCTATCGCGCCCTTGCGGAAGAGTTTCTCCAGCGCCAGTCCGGCACAATCAAATTCGTCAACGGGTAATATACTCTCGCCGGAGGACTCTTTTAAAACTGCCCCGGAGACTTCTGAAATGAGAGGGAGGGTGGGCAAGAGAGTGCTTACAACCCGTATTTCATCTCGATATCCTGCCAGCTTTCACCATCGAGGACTTCTATGATTGCGACATTCACCTCTTCAAGAAAAGAATTCTTTTCCTTCACAGCAAATGCGTAACGGCGGTGGTTGTCCCCGAGAAAACTCAAAATCACATCATCATAGTCTGATTTTTTGACTTCATAGTCCAAGGCGGCAAGACTGCCGAAATACGCATCCACATCCCCGTTATTCAATGCGGTCAAACCCGACTCCATACTATCGTAGGTTGTATAGGCCACCCGGCTTTTTTTCAGGGTTCTTTCTGATTGGGTTCCTGAGGTTACCCCTGTTTTAATCCCGCGCAGATCATTGACACGCTGAATATTAAATTTTACCGAATTTAATGTGACCGTGGAAGCAAAAGCCGCTGTGACAATGGATGTCAGCAAGAGTCCGAAAATAATCCAGAAAGTTGAAATCGCCCGGCCCAGATGAGTCCGCGCGACCTTGTCCCCGTAACCGATGGTGGTAATCGTCACGACCGCCCACCAGATGCCGTCCCCGATTCCTTTGATCGCGGACCGCTGGAATTGACCACTGTTTTTCTTCCGTTCCACCGTCCAAATCATCACTCCTGCCACAGCAAAAATAATGATCAAGTAGAGAAAAATATCCAAAAAATGCTCGGAAAAAATGAGCTTTACCGTGCTCCACAAAGAAGGGGTCACGGCTTTTTGTTTCATCGCCACACCTTCCCTGTCTGTATAAAACGGGGTGGAGTAGTCGACGCGGGATTCATCCCTGGCATTGATCGGATTTGCCAGAAAAACAATTTGCACCCGTCCCTCTTGCAGGGCATTGACCCCCTCCCCGGGCTTGAGCGGGACCGTCTCATAATCCCATTTCAAACGTGAAGCGACTTGACTCCACAAATCAACAGCCAATCCCCCGAGCCCGTCTTTCCCATCATTGATGACGTACGGAATCTCTATTTCAAATCCGATTTTGACTTTTTCCGGTGCCGGTTCCTTCTTTACCGGAGTCACCGCGAGGGCGGAGGGAATACAGACAAGGAGCACAAGCCCGATCATTTGCAAACGCGTCCTCACAGCCTGTGACCATGAAATATGATTTAAACCCATAAAAAATTAAAAGGCTTTGTTGGGACCCCAGACGAGTTGTGTGGGCGGTTTCTCCAGATTGACCCAATCCCACTCCATATACAGGACCCGCCCGTCAGTGCACCACCACATGACCACTCCGTTTTTCGCCATAGCATCACAATACCCTTCACCGAGCTGGACAATAATCCTCAGCACACTGGACTCCGGGGTGATCCCTTTGAATTGCTCCGGTTTGAGAGCTTGACGGACCGCTGTGCCTTCGACCTCTCCCATCACTCCTGTCCCGACCGAAGAGACAAACTCGCGCGGGTCATTGATCTGCACTTCATTGACGAATACAGACTCTCCTGCCGCGAGCTGGCGGCTCACCGCCGGGGGTGCAATCGCCGAGATGCCACCACCCGCCTTGTCAACATAGGGAATCGCCGTCTCCCCGGCGGCGGAAACGTCCGGCGCGGACGATGCATTTTGCCCGGAAAGTATCCCAGTCGATACGATTGTCACAGCCAACAAGACCCCGAGTATCCGGAGAGGATGAAATGAGTGGTTCAGCATTTCTTGTGAATACGCTGAACCCCCCAAAAATCAAGTTTCTTTGTGCGGACACAGGCGTCCGGAAAAACGTGAGTTTAACCCCGCTTTTTTCCGGCGGGCTTGCACGAGAAAACCAATTTCCCGCCTTGACCGTCCACGGTCACGACCGAATCCTCCGTCACATCGCCCAGGAGCAATTTGCGCGAAAGCACTGTCTCGACCTCTTTTTGCAAATAGCGTTTGAGCGGGCGGGCACCGTAGACTGGATCGTACCCGCCACGGGCGATGATTTCTTTCGCACTGTCCGTGAGGACGAGGTTGATTTTCTTGTCCTCGAGACGGGCACGGATACCGGCAAGCTGAATGTCCACAATGGATTTGATATCATCGAGGGTCAATGGTTTGAAAAGAACGGTCTCATCCACGCGATTGAGGAACTCCGGACGGAAATGGCTCCGGAGCTCATGCATGACTTTTTTGCGTTCAGATTCGTCGATCTCCCCTTTTTCACTGGAGTTCTCGAGGAGAATCGGACTGCCGATATTCGAGGTCATGATAATAATTGTGTTTTTAAAATCCACAACACGCCCCTGGCTGTCTGTGAGCCGTCCATCATCCAGGATTTGGAGAAAAATATTGAAGACATCGTGATGGGCTTTTTCGATTTCGTCAAAAAGCACGACGCAATACGGTTTGCGACGGACAGCTTCGGTGAGTTGTCCGCCCTCTTCGTACCCGACATATCCCGGAGGCGCGCCGATCAACCGCGCGACAGCATGTTTTTCCATGTATTCACTCATGTCGACACGGACAATATTATCCTCACTATCGAAAAGCAGCTCCGCCAAAGCGCGTGCCAGCTCGGTTTTTCCCACACCCGTGGGTCCCAGGAATATGAAAGAGCCGATCGGGCGTTTCGGGTCTTTGAGTCCTGAACGCGCACGGATCACCGCATCCGCCACGGCATTGACCGCCTCATTCTGTCCGATGACCCGTTCATGCAGGATTTCATCAAGCTTGAGAAGTTTTTCTTTTTCACCCTCGATGAGTTTGCTCACGGGGATGCCCGTCCAACGGGCGACGACCTCGGCAATTTCCTCCGGGGTGACTTCTTCCTGGAGTAATTTTCCCCCCTTCTGGCGTTTCTGGTCTTCCTCCTCGTGGTCTTTGATTTTCTTTTCGATATCGGGCAATTTGCCGTACTTGAGCTCGGCGGCTTTGTGAAGATCATTATTGCGCTGGGCGATCTCGATCTGGTCTTTGACGCGGTCGCGTTCCTCGATGAGCTGCCGGATTTTATCGACAGAGCTCTTCTCCGCTTGCCACTGTGCTTTGAGCGTGTCCCGTTGTGATTTGAGGTCGGCGAGCTCTTTTTCAAGTGCATCCAGGCGTTCTTTGGAGGAGGTGTCTTTTTCGCGTTTGAGAGCCTGGCGCTCGATCTCGATTTGCATGACACGACGCTCGAGGGACTCCAGCTCTTCGGGCATGCTTTCCATTTCCGTCCGGAGCTTTGCAGAGGCTTCATCTATCAGGTCGATGGCCTTGTCCGGGAGAAAGCGGTCGGAGATATAACGGTGTGAGAGCACTGCTGCAGAGACGAGTGCGGCATCCTGTATCCGCACACCGTGATGCGCCTCATAACGGTTCGAGAGCCCGCGCAAAATGCTGATGGTGTCCTCGACCGATGGCTCATCGACGACGACCGGTTGAAAGCGTCTTTCCAGGGCTGCATCTTTTTCCACGTATTTGCGGTATTCATCAAGGGTCGTGGCACCGATACAATGCAACTCCCCGCGGGCGAGCATTGGCTTGAGCATATTGCCCGCGTCCATCGCCCCCTCCGCCTTTCCCGCCCCGACCATCGTGTGGATTTCATCGATAAAAAGAATGATTTGCCCCTCCGCCTTGGTGACTTCCTGGAGCACGGCTTTCAGGCGTTCCTCGAATTCCCCCCGGTACTTTGCTCCCGCGATCAATGCTCCCATGTCGAGAGCGACGATTTTTTTGTCCTTGAGACTGTCGGGCACATCCCCGGCAATGATCCGCTGGGCGAGCCCCTCGACAATCGCCGTTTTTCCGACGCCTGGCTCACCAATGAGCACGGGATTATTTTTCGTCCGTCGGGAAAGGACTTGGATCGAGCGGCGGATCTCCGTGTCGCGTCCGATCACAGGGTCGAGTTTTTGGGTGCGGGCAAGTTGCGTCAGGTCGCGACCGTATTTTTCAAGGGCTTCATAGGTGCCTTCCGGCGTTTGGTTTGTCACACGCTGATTTCCACGCACCTCAGCGAGTGCCGCCATGAATCCATCCTTGGTCAGACCGAGGTCTTTGAAGACTTTTGCCACACCTGTTACGGAGGACTCATCGAACATCGCCAGAATCATGTGCTCCACACTGACGTAATCGTCTTTCATCTTTTTTGCCAAATCCTGCGATTTCGTGAGCAAATTGTTCAGTCGTTGGATCACATAGAGCCCGTCGGGGGTCGCGGCAGAACCGGAGACACTGGGGACTTTGCGCAATTCAGCCTCCGCTTTTGTCACGGCAACCTGGGGACTCACCCCCGCTTTTTCAAAAAGCCGCGGGATCAAACCCTCCTCCTGTTTCAACAGGGAAAGAAGCAGATGCTCGACATCGACAGCTTGATGACCAAAACGGGTCGCTGTCTCTTGGGCATCCACGACGGATTGCTGCGCTTTTTCAGTGAATTTCTGTAAGTTCATAAATAATCCTGTGCAGTGTTTGTGCCATTCTCCCGAATGACCTATTCCCTTGGATTTAAAGCCTCTCCCTGCTTCCGTGCAAGAGGGAAAGGTCTTTTGCCTCGAGACAATCCGGCACAACAAAACGCCCGCCATGCACGTTTTGTCACATTGAATGATGCGAACTCTTGCTTGCTCATCAGGCTCAACCTGTCTATGATCAATCCTACAAAGAAAGACAAATCTATGCCCGTCAAAAAAACAAAATCCACTACCGCCAAATCAAAACCCGCTCCCGCCCGCGATGAGGTGACGACAAAAATCATCAGTTTCATCGATGAAGCCGCCGGACTGCTCAAGCAGGGTGTCCGTCAAACCTCTGATCAGACAGAGTCCGCCCGCAAAGCCGCGCGCAAAAAAGCACTGACCCTCCTGGGAAAAGCATCCACGCACTTGAATGACGCGATCGAGCAAGGCGCATCTGCCCTGCGTAAAGAGATTCGCAAGCTGTAGTTTCACTCGATCCTGCATTGCTTGTTTGATAGAATCCAATGCTACGCAAGATACGCAAAAATTGCTTTTCACTTTATCTTGTCACTGAAAGGTAACCTGCATCTTCAGCCGTTTACCTTTACAGTGATGCAATGTCACCACTGGCCAAATCACCATCGCTGACAGGCTCGCTCATCGAGACGTCCCTCCCCGACTTGTGTCAAGTGCTCGGGCAGCGAACCGGAATGCTCAGGATTTCCGAGCACGGGCGGCAAGGCTCCGTTTTCTTCAACCAGGGTAAAGTGGTGCACGCCGAGCTGGACACTCTTTATGGACGGGATGCCTTTCTGGATTTAACCTTGTGGAAAGGGGCTGATTTTGAATTCATCTCCGGTCCCATGCCCCAATATATCACCATCGAAGACCAACTCACCGGCATGATCATGGATGCCGCCGTCTATCAGGATATCTGGCAGGACCTCACCAAAAAGGCCATCCACGAAAAAAGCATTCTCAAAACACGGGATTCCCGCAATCCCGCAGACCCGATTCTCCAAGACCCCTTGAATCAACAAGTGCTCGATTCTTTTTCCATCGCGCGGCCTTTGGATGAGGTGGTCAGAGAGTTCATTGCCGCCGGTCATGCGAAAAAGGATATTATCACTGCGATTCACGACCTTGTCATGAATGGATCATTGTCCCCCAGCCGTCCTGATCGTGCGCGCCATGACAGCGGGATCGTCTCCGCTCCCCTCTCCGCTGTCCCCGCGAAATCCCCCGCGACCACGGCTGCTCCCTCACACAAAGCTTTCTCCGCGTTAAAACCCGTTGTTTACATTGCTGCCGGGGTCATGATTCTTCTCCTCGGAGCCGGCACGACATTTGTCCTGCTCAAAAATGACTCCCCTCCCGCACCCGTGTCCACCCTCCCGGAGACTCAAGTCCCGGCAAATACCGTGGCTCTCACCACACCTGAGCCCGCCGCGGCGATTCCGCAAAACCCGGCTCCCTCCGAAGCCGCGAATATTGTGGCGCCAGCACCAGAGCCTGCGTTGAATGAATCGACCCCGGAGCTTCCCCCCGGAGCTCTGGACGCTTTGAAGACGGAAGAGCTCGTGAATTTCGAGGGGCGGGAAGTGCATGTCGCGGGAAAAATCATTCGCACCCACAAGCTCGAACGAGCCGGCATTACTTTTCTCGATTTCAGGGACAAACCAAAACAGGGATTTGTCCTGGTAATTTTCAAGAATGCATTGGACAGATTCCCCACCGATCCGGCAACAGCTTATCAGGACAAAATGGTGAGGGTGACCGGAAAAATCAGCCTCTATGATGGACTCCCGCAAATTGTCGTCAACCATCCCAACATGATTCAAATCATCGACTAGCGCGCGGCACCGAGGATCAGGGTAAAGCCAACCCGCATGCTCATTTAAAACCCTCCCCGTTTCCAGACAACCAGGAGCAAACGTAAAGCGAGTATCATCCCGAAACATATCCCGATGAGCCCCGGCAGGGAGACACCATGCCACAAGGGGGGGACTTTCGCCAAAACCACAATCGCACCGCAGATGAGCACCGCTGCGGTCACAATCGTGATGGCAAGGCGGTTGGCGATCATATCAAGAGTCTTGCGGAGGGGCTCAAATCCCTCCGGATCGATCGAGTGCCGCATGGGGATGAAGAAATCACCCTTTTTGATTTTGCTGAGCAAATTGCGCGCTTCCAGAGGCCACTCCCTCATCATGTCAATGATATCCATCGCCGCCCACCACAGGCCTTTACCGAGCTTCTCCATGTCGAATTTCGCCTCAATCACACTCATGGCATAGGGTTTGCCCAAACGGATGTAGTTGAGCTGCGGGCATAAAGCGCGGGCAATCGCCTCGACCTGGGTCAGTGCTTTGATGCCCATGTAAAAGTCTTTTTTCATCCTCAGCTGGTGCGCCCGCAGGATGGCAAGGAGTTGATTCATTGTTTCCTCGAGATTGACTTCATTGAGCGGTTTATCGAGGTAACGCTCCGTGTAGGCCGAGAGGTCGCTCTCCAAGGCCGTGACATCCTTGACGTGCCCCTCGATGGAGTTTCCCAAGAGCGACTGCGCCAGCCGGCGGGAGTCTTTATTGACCATGCCCATGATCGCCATCGCGACATTCTCCCGGAATGCCGGAGTCATGCGTCCCATCATGCCGAAATCGTAAAGCGCCAGGACGCCCTTGTCCATGACAGCCATATTGCCGGGGTGCGGATCCCCGTGGAAAAAGCCGAACTCGAAAATCATCTGAAAGACCATCTTGGACATGCGTTCAGCGAGTTTGTCCGTGTCGATGCCCATCGACTGGAGCTTGAGAGGCTCGTCCACGGGCAAGCCCTTGAGGTAATCCATCGTCAGGACTTCTTCAGAGGATGCCTCATCATAAACCGCGGGGACTTTGATGAATTGATTCTCTTTGAATTGCTCGGCAAATTGCTTCATATTAGCGGCTTCAAATGTGAAATTCACCTCTTCCTGAAGATGTGACGCCACCTCTTCGACGACACCGACAGGGTTATAGATGGAAAGCTCCGGGATGTGTTTTTCGGCAAAGACAGCGATGTGATGCAAGATCACGATGTCCGAATCGATAATCTTGATGATATTCGGTCTCCTGACTTTGATCGCGACCTTTTGACCATTGGAGCGCAAAACCGCAAAATGGACTTGGGCAATTGACGCGGATGCCACAGGGGTTTCCGAGAACTCCGAATAAATTTCATTCAACGGCCTCCCCAGAGAGCGTTCAATTGTGTCACAGGCGATTTGCGTGTCAAAAGGCTTGACCTGGCTTTGCAATTTCCGCAGTTCATTGTAATAGTCATCCGGCAGGAAATCCCGGCGCGACGTCAAAATCTGCCCGAATTTAACAAAGGTGGGACCGAGCTCCTCAAGTGCCATCCGGAGACGGACCGGCACCGGGACAATGGCACTGGCACCCTCCGACTTTGACGCGGGTGTGTCCGAGAGCTGGATGACCGTTTTGAGTTTCACCA
>CAYTAI010000030.1:26324-34261 GCA_964435715.1 uncultured Verrucomicrobiota bacterium
AGTTTTTAAATCTTGAAAAGCCATGTCCATAAACTAACAGTTCCCCCCGCCTTCACAAGTCCGCATTCCTCCGGGGCATGAGCAACTTGCTTGATTCCTGCCGGGTTTCGCCTAGTTTTGTCTGCCTATGATGAAACGTTCGGAAATTAACTCTTTGATACGATCCGCTTCCGCTTTTTACCGGAAAAACGGATGGGTGCTCCCGCCCCAACCCCGCTGGGACGTGACCGATTTCGGTTTGGGCGACTATAAAAATTACGGGCTGGTGCTGATTAATCTCGCTGAAGAAATCGAATACTGCGAAAAACTCATGTATGCCCGGAAAGGCATGACGACCCCGCTGCATTATCACAAGAAAAAGAAAGAGGATATTATCGCCCGCGCGGGGAGCTTCAAAATCCTTCTCTACCCCCCCGGGGACATCACCCGCACCAAGGGCCAGGAATTCACCGTGAATATCTGCGGTGTGCCCCGCTCCATCAAAGGCGGAGACACCATTCAAATCCGGGCGGGAGAACGCATCACGCTCGTCCAGGGAGTCGTCCATGAGTTCTCCCCCGATGTGGATGAGGCGATCATCGGCGAGGTCTCCACTGCCAATGACGATGTGACGGATAATTATTTTCTCAATCCCCATGTCGGGCGTTACCCCGAAATCGTCGAGGATGAGCCGCCGCTTCTCAAGCTTTTGAGCGACAAATAATCATCCACTGCCCCATCGCCATGAGTTCCAGCAAAAATCACGAACACATCATTGAGTTTGACCATGCCCGTGCCCTGGAAGCCCTCTACAACGGGCAACTGGACAATTTGCGCAAGGCGGAGAATGAGCTCAATACAAAAATCACCACCCGTGACGGCTGGCTCAAAATCGAAGGCGCCAAAAAGCAGGTGGATCGCGCGGTCAAATTTTTTGAACAGCTTGAGCGTGCCAGAGCCCAGGGACTCCGCATTCGCAACCAGGATTTCAACTACATTCTCACCGCCGTGAGCGAAGGTCATGAAGACAAACTCGATCAGCTTTTCTCAGGCAACATGAAACTCCAAGGGTTGCGCGGACCGATTCACCCCAAGACACTCGGGCAACGCGAATACATCGACTTGATCCAATCCAAAGATGTCACCTTCGGCATCGGTCCTGCGGGCACCGGCAAAACTTATCTCGCCGTCGCCGCCGCCATCAGCCTTTTGAAAGAAGACCGCGTCAAAAAAATCATCCTCACCCGTCCCGCCGTGGAAGCCGGTGAATCCCTCGGGTATTTGCCCGGGGAACTCCAGGAAAAAATACAACCTTATCTGCGCCCGCTCTTTGATGCCATCAGCGACATGCTCCCCACCGGTGAAGCCCAGAAACTCATGGAGCGCAATGTCATCGAAGTCGCCCCGCTGGCTTACATGCGGGGACGGACTCTTTCGTATTCATTTATCATTCTCGACGAGGCGCAAAATACGACGGCTGAGCAAATGTTCATGTTTCTCACCCGCATGGGCGCCGGCTCCAAATGCGTCGTCACCGGGGACATCACCCAGACGGATTTGCCGCCCCATAAAAAGTCCGGCCTCGCCGAGGCGATCGCCGCCCTGAGCCATATACCCGACATCGGATTCAAGTTTTTCGAGGGAAAAGATGTCATCCGCCATGATCTCGTCGGAAAAATCATCCACGCCTACCAACGCCACCGCGAACCGCTTCGCCCTGAAGAAAAAAAATCTATTGATACCCCCGTCGGGATTTAACCCTGATCGTTATAAATTTAAGTCATGTTGTGTTTTTGACATCACCAATCTTGTTAGACCGTGCTCATTGATTTCGACCTTGCCGGATAATTCTTGAGTCCGTGAGAGAGGAATTTTACAATTCCGTCACATGTAAATGTTTAAAAATCATTGACCAATGTAGTGAATAAATTGAACTCACTATTCCCTTTGTCTGTGCGTATATTGTCATTTTATTACTTCATAAACCCACTATTGATACTAGCGTTTTTTAATTTTTATACTTTGGGATAATTGTTTTTTAACCTTGCATATTTCACTTCCGCGAGTCTAAAAGCTTCGCCTGAATGATAAAAGAAATTCACTTGATTCAATCAGGAGTTCGCAAGGGTTCTGATTTTTGCCTGAAAGCATTGTTGCTTTTGGTCTCGGCTTATTTCCTGTCTTCATCACACCTGCAAGCTCAGGGAAAAATGATTCTGAGTGAAACCAACGGAGTGGCTTACGCTTTCTTGAATCAAAGGGTTTACCAAGGCAATATTGATTCCATAGCTGTATGGGTACGTTTGCCCCCTAAAATCAAGGAGGGAAAAAATGTCCGCGGTGTCATGGTTTTTTCCCACTGGGGGAAAAACAATGAATGGCTTGAGCACATGATAACCAAGCCATATGGAGAGGAAAACGTCTGGGAAATCAGACTGGCGGACAATACGGGATATGCGGTGGTCGCCCCGGTCATTCCGGGAACACAATACAATTTGGATAAAAACTACACAGCTCTGGCAAAACATGAATACCGGGAATATGACCGGAATTTCAAGCGAATCGCCACAGCTTGGGAGCGTGCAGTGACCCGGTGTGTGAAAGAGTTCGGATTGCCGGAGGACGGCTGGTTCATGTCGGGGACTTCCGGTGGTGCACAAATTGGCCATCGACTCGCGCTGAGGTATCCGGAAAGGTTTGCCGCTGTTCACTTGCATGTTTGCAGCACCTATGAAAAACCCAGAAAAGAGGCTGGAAATATTCTCTGGCTGATCACGACCGGAGAAAGGGATTACGGAATGAATCATTCGGTGAAATTTTATCAGGATGCTCAAGCAATCGGATGGAATGTGATGATCAAAATTATATCTACACATGGTCATGGTGGCTTGGATGAGAAAAGCCTGAAAGCCGTCGAAACTTTTTTTCAATTTGCCGAAAAGGCGAGGGAGGAAAGTGAACAAAGGAAGAATTTCACTCATCATGTCAGGTCTTTATTGTCTGATGCGCCTTACTATGGGGACTTTGTCAATAACGTCGTCTTCACGGCTGGCCATGCACACAATATTCCCGAAGGAAACCGTGTGCCGTTGCCTTCGACCATGATGGCTCAAGCATGGGGGGAAATCATCCGATAACCGTATGGATTATTATTTCAAAGATTTCTGGCGGATGGACTGGGGATTTCAAAATCCGAACAAGACCGCCATGCTCATTGTCCTCATGATGTTTGCCTCGCTATTGTTGATTCGGCGCGGTCGCTGGGGTTTGTTGGCGGCAGCAGGTCTTTTGAGCGGGCTTGGGGCACTGATGCTTCACACCTATTCACGGGGGGCAGTGGTCGCTTTGATCGCGGGAATGCTTTGGGTGTTCGCGGTCGCGGGCCGGGAGTTATTCCAAGATGCGGGAAGAAAGATCATCGTCATTTGCTCAATGCTCTTTTTAGTGATTTACGGGACAGTCATAGAATTTAATGAACGCCTGATTCACGGGCTCGCATCGAAAGATTTGTCTGTATCGAACCGTTTTGTCGTGTGGCGGCAAGTCCCCAATATGATTTGGTCGAGTCCTTCAGGATGGGGGCGCGGGAACTCGGGAGTCGTCTATAACCAGTTTTTTCAGGAAAACCAAACAAACGCAAAATACCGCACACTCTTGGGGAGTCATTGGACATGGATGGCGGAATACGGATGGATGTGGTCGCTGGGGTATCTCGCGTTTTGGACATTGACGTTGCTTCTCTGCCTTCCCCAACGCGAGCAAGCGTGGGAAATGTCCGTGATAGGCGGACTATGGGTGGCCTTTGGAGCGGGAGCCGCGTTTAGCTCTGTCGCGGAGGAATGGATTTTATGGATTCTTCCCCTGCTGGGGCTGGGCTGGGTCGTATGGCAAAGATTCCGGACGAGCCAATGGCCGCGCCGCAGGCATTGTTTCATCGCCGCCGCTGCTCTCCCGGTGGTTTTTGGTTCATTTTTGCTCGTGGGACAAGCGACTCCTCCGGGGGTGCCTGTCAAGGGGGGGCAAAAGTCGATTATGATCGGCGGCGGCGTACCCTCAGTCTGTTTGTATCAGCCGGACACTACGATCGTGGGGGCAAACTATGGCCATGATCTGAGAGCTTGGGTGTCCGCAGGGGAGGCATCTGAGTCATTGACCGTGGAGCAGGTGAATGCCCCGGATGGATTCTCTCAAAATCATTATCAGCTCGGTGTGTTTTCAGGAAATGCGATTCCTCCGAAAGAGATTGAGTTCGAACGAATGATTTTTCTGAATCCGACCTTTCATCCTGTCGAGTCGAACTTGTCAGCCCGCTCCGCAGAGAGCACCGTGATTTTTGGGTTTTACCACGACCATTCCAGCCGTGCGAGATGGGAGGATTTCTTGCTGGAAATCCAAATTTCACCCATCAGCTCGCTCCCGGAGTGAAAAGATATCTCCCTTCATGGATCGAGCATATCGGACAAAAAGGGACGATTCCATTTCCATCACAATTCGGACACCAAACCTCCAACCATTGAGAACTCAAATGAAAAAAAGCCTATTCATCATCCTATTGGTCATGTTTGAAATGATACTGCTGAGCAATGTTTTTGCGACAGACTGCCCAATCCCCCCCAAGCCCGAAGCCCCGACCCCGCCCGACATCCGGGAGTAAATATTGAACCCATAAGGATTTTTATGCGCCGATTTTTATTTTTAATGATCACATTGATGATCCCTTTGACGATTGTCGCCCCTTTAAAATCAGCGGAGGCCGACTGGTCTGCTCCGTCGGATATATTCGGCTGGGCCAACAATGACGGTTATCTCGAGTTTTGGAGGGAGATTGCCGAAGTCGATTTCGGCAATGGACTGAAGGTGCCGTTGCGGTTTGGATTTGACAGCAAACGGACTGTGTCAGCGGTTTTAAGTTCCTCCGCGTTGGGAACCGGTTGGTCGGCTCCCTTGTTTGAATCACATGCGGTTATGCTGCGCAGAGACCTTATTGAGGTGGTTTTCCCCTGTGGAAAAAAGGTGAATATAGGACTCAAGCAGCCGGATGCCTCAAGCAGCCGGATGCCTCAAGCAGCCGGATGCCTCAAGCGGCGGCGGTGGAGGTGGTTCTGGACAGGCAATCGTTGAAAAATCCTCTTCTCCCAATCAGGAATGGAAAACGACGTTAACAAGCCAGGAGGTTGAAGGCGGGGTGGTGACGAGCCTGAACCCCGCATTCCTGAACCAAGCCTTTCAAATTTATCGCGATGACGGGTGGAAACTCTGGTATGAGAATAACCTCCTCGTCCGCATGGACACCGATCGCGGACGATCCATCACTTGGACGAGGGATTCGAGCGGGCGCGTCTTGTCGATTCAGGAGCTCAATGGTTCACCCAAGCTCACCTGTCACTGGAATGGAGGGACACTGGAGTCCATGACCATCAATAGCCGGACGTATTCCCTGACCTACGCGGATGCGATGGTGAACACGGTGACCTGGCCGGACACAGACCAGGAAACCTATACCTTGTCGAATGATTCCTCCGGAAATTTCATCCTTTCGCTCCAATATCCGAATCAACTCGTTGAGCACCTCAAATGGCATGGGGAGTCTAAACTATTAATGTCAGACAATCTCTGGACTTACACGGCGACCATCAGGCAGAAACTGGATGAAACGGGGCAGGTGACCGTGGATCATGCACCGCGGGTCGAGGGTGATGGCATTATTTATACCGGAGGGGGCGGCGGTTCCGGGTCGAGCTCGGAAATGGAAGAGGTGGAAAAAGGATACATGAAGCCCCTCCTGAGCCGCACGAGCGCAAGAGGCACTCAATATAGCGGCTACTCAGCGGCTGAAGGGGTGCGTTCTTTCAAGGATGTGGATGGAACGCTGCGGCGGACGGTTCTTTTTACGGGCAAAGGCCCCCTTTATATGAAGCCCACGATGAATACAATCCGTTCGGGTGGCACCGTCATCACCAACGCCCGCTATTTCTACAATACCGAGGGTCGCATGACCTCGGAGATGGATGCGATGGGACGAATGACCCGTTACGGATATGAATACTGGGGGACGAATCTCTATGACAACCTCAAGACCAAATGGGTGACCAATGATCTGGGGGAAGCCTCGGTCTATCATTATGACCAGTACCAGCAACTCACCTCTGTGGTCAATCCCCTCGGACAGACCAACACATTCACCTACAATACGGCGGGGCTCCTGGAAAAAATCCGTAACCCCCTCGGGCAGACGGTCGTCGAATACGATTACACCGTCGAAGGCTGGGTCAAGGAAATCAAAAATGGTGCCAACGAAAAAACGACTTTCCGGCACAATGCCGATGGCCTGGTCACCAATGTCATCGACAATGCCGGAAAGTCCTGGCAATTGCGCCGGGCGGTCAATGGCACACTGATTCAAACCGTCGATCCCCTCGGGAACACAGCCTCATTCTCCTACACGGACTATCAAACAGTGTCGACAGCGACCAATGCTCTCGGCGCGGTCAGCACCTTTCTCTACAATACCAATGCCATGCCGACGAATGTCACCGATGCGCTGGGGCGCGTCGCCCGGATGGATTATGACGAGTGGGATCGTCTTGTCCTGGTGAATGACCCTGCGGAGGAGACCACACGATTCACCTATGCCGCCACGGGCGTCCGGGACCGGCTCATCGACCCGTTGAACCGGACAAATTCCTTTTCCCACAATGTCTTCCATGAGCGCGCCCAGTGGAGTCGCCCCGCGTTGTCGCCTGTGCAGTATTCCTACAATGCAGCTGGGGAACTGACCCTTGTGACCAAACCCGCTGCAAGCATTTCCTACTCGTATGATGCAGCGGGGCGGTTGTCCTCTGTGACGGGTGTGCGGGGTTCGTCAGTCTATACAAATCTTTTCACCCGCGACGCAGCGGGGCGGTTATCGAGTGCCACTACGAGCACCGATGGAGCGTGGAGCTGGGGAATCACCTACACACGGGACGCGGCGGGCCGGGTGGTCTCGAATACCCAGGATGGCCGGACACTCCAATATGCTTATGACTCAGCGGGGCGTGTCTCTCTGATGACCTATCCATCGGGCCGACAAGTGCAATACTCTTATGAGTCCCGGGGGCTGCTGGCACAAATCCAGAGCCGCGCCTCCTCCACAGGCTCGTGGGAGACGGTCGTGAGCCACTCCTTTGACAATGCCGGACGGTTGGTGAACCGGGTCCATGGCAACGGGGTGGAATGGTCGCCGTCGTGGAATGCCGCCAATCAGATGACCAATCTGGTCGTGGAAAAACCCGCCTCATGGGATAAGACCTTTTCGTATGGATACAACGCCGTGGGGCAAAGGGTCTGGAGCCGCGTCGATGGCTCCAGTGGGGAGGCGTATGAATACGATGTGCGTAGTCAATTGACGGGGGTCAAATACGGGGTGGCCAATCCGCAAGCGGGTTACGCCTCTGCCACAGGCGCGGTGCGTCTGGTGGAGTATGATTATGACGCCGTGGGCAATCGCATGGAAAGGAATGACAACGGGACGAATGTGGTGTATTCTTCGGATGTGGCGAATCGTTACACATCGGTGGTCTCGGGCGGGCAGACCAATGCCCTCACCTATCATGACGCGGGGGAACTCTCCACTGCGGGCGGGTGGACTTATGCGTATGATGCGGCGGGGCGTTTGGTGAAAGCCGAAGCGGAGCTGACTCGGGGCGAATATTCTTACGACGCATTGGGTCGGCGGGTGGAGAAAAAAGTCTTTACGCGCGGGACACCGCTGGAATCATGGAGCCTGAGTTCTGAATTCCGCTTTATCTACGATGGGGAAGATTTGATCGAGGAAACAGTCATCACCTCCACAGGCACCAATGTACTCGAATACATCTTTGCCGGAGGCATTGACCAGCCGGTGGCGTTTGTCAGGAATGGAACGGAGCAATTTGCGTATCATCAAGACGTGCTGGGCAATGTGGCCTTGATCACGG
>CAYTAI010000031.1:0-8203 GCA_964435715.1 uncultured Verrucomicrobiota bacterium
GTTCGCAAGAGGAATTTATAAAACGAACGCAGCCCGGACAATCGCAGAAGCACCGTCGCACGCGCCAGCCTCCCGGAGATGTCCGCAAGATAGTGGCGGAAATCATGCAATGCCAGCACACTCCAGTCCGGTGCAGTGCCATGACCCGACTCATACCACTCAACAAACGCCAGAACATTCTGCCGGTAATTCCTCAATGTCTTGGGCGAAGCTGAACGCTCCAGACTCAAGTGGGACAAAAAAGACTCAAGCCACGCATCGGCGTCACGATGCGTCGTGGGTTTGAACCCGGAGGACGGATCATGATCCGCCTGTTTTTGCAGCGGTTTCTTCATCATTGGTTTTGGAAACAATCCTTTTGCCGCCTTTGGGCTTTTTCTCGCGCGGGGCGAATTCAAATTCTGTTTTTCCGCCCTTGCCGATTTTGAGCAGCGCGGAGAAAGGCCGCTTGGTTTTTGTCGAAATGAATTTCGGCAGAAAATCGGTCTTCCCTTCCGTGAGCAATTTGCGCATCTGGGTCTGGTCCAGTGGCTGTTGCAAAATCATTTTGCCGGAACGGAATGAACAAGTCTTGTCCTTGCCCACCGCTTTTTCACACACATAACTCACCGGGGTCTCATAGACATTGGCCGCACAAGCAGGACATTTGCCGAGAGGTTCCTGACCGGAAAAATCATAGACTTGCTCGCCATTTTCGCCGCCGGCTCCGCCTTCAAAGACGAATTCCGTTTTGTGCTCGGCATTGAGCTTGATCACCGCGGAGAACGGGCGACCCATCTTGCTTTTGAATCCCGACAAAGGACCGACTTGCCCTTTGGCAATCAATTCTTCGACTTCAGGCGGTTCCCATGTGCGCCCGGAAACACTTTTCCAGACGGTGAAATCACAAGCCTGGCATTTGAATGTCCGGAGATTTTCTTTCACAGTGCCGCCGCATTTGGGGCAAGGGGTCTGGAGGGTGACGAATTCCCCTGCGATATCCTCGATACTGGTCGTATTTCGCGCTTTCTCGACAATCTCGCGGGTGAGCGACGAGATTTCGCGCATGAACTCCTCGCGGGTGAACTCGCCCTTTTCCATGAGCTTGAGTTTCTGCTCCCATCCACCGGTCATTTCAGGGGAACAAAGTGTCGGGATATCAATCCCCCTCAAAAGCGAGATAAGCGTGATCCCTTTGGTCGTCGGAATCAGCTCACGCCCTTCACGGCGGATGTACTGCTCATAAATGAGTCCGTCAATGATCGCCGCCCGCGTGGCGGGTGTCCCAATCCCTTTTTCACTCATCGCCTCACGCAAATCGTCGTCATCGACGAATTTTCCCGCGCCTTCCATCGCAGACAAAAGCGTCGCCTCTGAATAACGCGCAGGGGGTTTGGTCTGGGCTTCCATGACGTCGATCTGCACCGTTTGCACCGTTTGACCATCGCCGACAGGAATAATCGATTTTTCCTTGTCGTCCTCGTCATCACCAGCTGCCGGGATATTTTGCACCGTGCGCCCGTAGACAGCGAGCCAGCCCGGCTCCACAAGGACTTTGCCCTCGGTTTTGAAGGGTTCACCGTTCACACGGGTAATCCGGGTCGTGACCTCGAATTGCGCGGGGGGGAAAAACACGGCGATAAAACGCCGGGCAATCATGTCATAAACTTTGAGTTCAAATTCCTCGAGTTTCGCCGGGGCGGTGGTCGTCGGAATAATGGCAAAGTGATCGGAGATTTTCGCGTTGTTGAAAATCCTTTTATTCGGATGGATCATCTTTTTGTTGAGAGCCTCTGCCGCAAATTGCCCGAGGGAAGACAATCCTTTGAGCATGCCCATCGTCTGATTGACGGTGCCGATGTAATCCTCCGGCAAGGCGCGCGAATCCGTCCTTGGATAGGTGATGACCTTGTGTTTCTCGTAGAGGGCTTGTGCAATTTGCAGAGTCCGTTTTGCCGAGAGCCCGAACCGTTTATTCGCCTCCCTCTGCAAGGTCGTCAAATCATAGAGCAAGGGAGACATTTGAGAGGCGGGTTTTTTCGCCTCCTCGGTGACACCCGGCTGCCCCTCGCATTTTGTGGCGATCTCACGGGCACGCGCCTGATCCCAGAGTCTTTCCGCGCGCGCGTGTCCCTCAAGCTCATCCGTGTCGTCTTGGGCTGGTTTTTTAAATCCTTCATCAAACCAGCGCCCTTCATAATTTCCCGCTTCCGCTTGGAATGTCGCGTGCACTTCCCAATATGTTTTGGGCTCGAATTTACGGATTTTCGCCTCGCGATCCGTCAGAATCGCCAGGGTCGGGGTCTGGACACGTCCCACTGTCGTCAGATGAAACCCTCCCCCTTTGGAAACCAGCGCCGTGAATGCACGTGTGCCATTGATGCCCACCAGCCAGTCGGACTCCGAACGGCACACAGCCGCCTCGGCGAGGTTATCAAGCTCCTCCCCTTTTTTTAGATTTTCAAAGCCGTCGCAAATTGCATTTTTGGTCATGGACTGGAGCCACAACCTTTTGACAGGCTTTTGACTTTTCGCCAGTTGCATGATGTAGCGGAAGATCAGTTCGCCCTCACGCCCGGAGTCACAAGCATTGATGACATCGTCGATATCCTTGCGCTTGAGCAATTTGCCCAGGAGCTTGAACCGCGCTTCGGTCTTCTCAATCGGTTTCAAGGAAAACGCGTCGGGAATAACCGGCAAATTGTCAAAGCTCCACTTGCCCCGCTTTTTCTCCAGCTCATCGGGGAGACACAACTGCACGAGGTGCCCGATCGCCGAGGTCACAACCATTGTGTCACTCTCGAAAAAATCTTTCTCTTTTTTGAATCCGCCCAGCGCCTTTGCAATATCGCTGGCAACGCTTGGTTTTTCGGCTATGACAAGTGTTTTACCCATGATGGAAATGTTTCTTTTTTTTACTCCGACCCCCTCATTCCGGCCATCATACACCATGATGCCCAAGGGGTTGGATATATTTCATCCGGCATTTTTCCCCGGATAGCCCGAGCAACGTAGCGGACACCACTGCCCGGGGCAAGTTGCTTTTTTTTTCGAGCCCCCTGAGCCGCATGACAAATATTGAAAATCACACACTTTTTTTCTGAATCCTCCTCACAACAAAAAAATAGTGTCAATGCCGGCGCAATTTGCCTGTCACGGCCTGCATGAATGGGACATGGTCTATCGCACCCCGGAGGCCCGTCCGCTCAACCAGTGGCCGCTCGAACGCCCCGACCAAATGACCCATGACCAGCCCGGCTGTATTCATGCGAATATGGACCTCTACAAGTGGGCCTATAAATTGCTCCCGTGGATCGCCTCCGCCTGGTCGCCGCCTATGAGATGGTTATTTCTGGAGCGAACCTTCCCAAACAACCTCTTTTTCATGAATAATTCTGTATCTCGGCTGCATGACAAAATGATCCCCGTTGGATTTGTATGGGATTTCAATGTGAACATGACCGTCGGGCAATCCATCATCACGAGGTCCTACCCTGTGATAACGGCTGAAAAAGTGAAGTTTATCCTCCACAAGCCTATGTCCGCGTGACCATCCTTCGTAACCCCTCGAAATCATTTCCCTGGCAATTTTTTCATGGTTTCCATCTGGGTCTCGAAATAAATCCATCATGATGTATTCATTCAGAACCCAATGCCAAACCAAATGCATTCCAGGATACCCGTCGCCCGGCCCATATCCGGAATATCGAATCGTGATAAATCTGATGTCTCCCACGATGCGATAGTCATCAAGTGCAATATCCGCCCATCCCGTGCCATCATTGTCATCGTATGTCATTGAAATATGAATGGGTTCATACAGCTCGCTGTTGTCAGCCCGTCTTTTGACAATCAGAAGGCATTTTGCCTTGCCATATTTATTGATGTAACGGACACCTTTGTAATCGTGCTGCAATCCCTTTTCACACAATGTGCCATGAAGCTCCTCTCTCACAGGCCGCCATTCCAGCTTTTCTGACGGCGCCTTGGAGGTTCCCATCCTCAACGGCTCATGCTTGAGATAAAAGAGCAACGGACGAGGGCTCACATCCACGTATTGATCAATGAGCAAACCGACCCCCTTCAAAGGGTGGCGTGAGTAATTCGCATCTTGGCCATGAATGTGGCAACTGCCGCAAAAAACGATGAGCAGACACCATAAGCGCATAGCGCAATTCTAGGGGCACGATCATCCTGAAAGCAAATTGAAACAGCTGGGAAAATGCGCCTTTAGGGCACATCCCCAACACCCACCGCTTGACACATCTGCCTAATATGTCTAAATTTGGACATGATTAGCACAAATGTAGGCACGCTCAAACAAAAGCTCAGTTACTACTTGCGCCGGGTCGGGGAAGGTCAGGAGGTCATCGTGACATCGCATTCGCGGCAAATTGCGCGCATTGTCCCGGAGACAAAAAAGCCGGAGCTTGAGATTCAAATGCCCTCCCTGCCTGTGTCCGCGCTCCGCAAGATGAAAAAACCAAGCAAACCCATCGGCGGCGGCAAAGGGGTCGCATTCCTGCTTGAAGACCGGGCCCGCCGATGATTGTTTATTTGGACACCTCCATTGTTTTGCGCAAAATTCTCGGCGAAGGTTCTTCCTTGGATTGCTGGGGACATTGGAAAGAGGCTTTCAGCAGCTCTTTGATCCAAGTGGAAACCTATCGAACCCTTGACCGCCTCCGTCTGTCCTCCCTCATGAATGACCAGGAGGTCGCCGGGGTTCGACACCAAGTGGAGACCGTTTTTCGAACGATTAAACTCGTTCAAGTGAATCCATCCGTTCTCGAACAAGCCTGCGCCAGTTTTCCCACGGTCGTGGGAACATTGGACGCCATTCACCTGTCCACAGCCATCATCTTGAGAAAATCCGTGAAAATCGACACTTTCCTGACTCATGACAAACAATTGGCGCTGGCTGCCCGGAGTGTGGGTTTTGAGGCTCTGGGCTGTCCCTAATCTTCCCATGAGAATCATCCTTCCTTTCATCATCGTCTGTCTCGCCTTGCCGTGGGCGGGCCGTTTTCTGCCTGCGGCGGCGCAACTTGCGTGGGTGGACTGGTTCGTGCCGCTCATTCTGCTCGGGATCGGATGGCCTTTATTGAGACGACCCCGCGCAAATGGCGCGGCGGAAAAATTCCGATTCAAAAATCTGCTCTGGATTCCGGCGGTGATCCTGATCTGGCTGGTGATGAATCTGGCTTTGCCCGTCGGTTACCGAATCGGCTGGTCGTATTTCACTTACGGCTCGGTGCAAATGTCCCCGGAATTCCGGCACGAATTTTTCATCAAATTCCTGCCGCTTGGATTGGCATCGATCATTTCCTTTGAATTGATTTTTCGCAAATGGCTCTGGGATGTTCTCGCCGCAGGCGCTCATCCTTGGCGGGCGTGGTTCATCACGGGCCTGGTGGCCGGGTCTGTGCGCCTGCCCTATCTGTCTCTCGCTTACGGTGACGAGGCCATCTACCTTGCCTCCTCTGGCATCAGCCTTTTCGCCGCGCAATTTGCCCTGGGCAGTTTGCGCCTCGCCTCGGGAGCTGTGTGGCCGTCGATTGCCCTTCATCTGCTCATGTTTTTCACCGGAACCATTCTCATGGCGGACATCCTCGACGCGCACATGACCCTGCTCAATTACAGTTCCAGCAGCGCGCCGTTTTACGTCTCCATGACCGCCAGCCATGTCCTCGCCGCACTGCTTGTCCCTCTGGTGATGCTCGCAGGGCGAATTTTCAAGGGCATGGGTTTCAAACATCCGCAACATTCTCCCAGGTAGCATCGCGCCCGCCGGCTGTCAGGGGCGGGCACGACCCCACGGAATCACCCCAGTGCCGCGAGCAACTCCTCGACCTGGGCTTTTTTGTCGGACCAGGTTTGGAGGCGTTGACGGTGTTCCTCGAGGACTTTGGGAGGAACCTTTTCGGCGAAGGCGGGGTTGTCGAGCTTCGCCTTGACCTTGGCGATTTCCGCGATGGATGTTTCCAGCTCTTTCTTGAGCCGGGTCTTCTCAGCCTCGACATCGATCAACCCGTCCAGTGGCATGTAGAGTTCACCGAGCTCAGTCAATGCCAGCGGTGTCCCCTTGGCCGGGGCAAATTGCGCGTCCAGCGTGAGGGATTCCGCATGGGTGAGCAATCTCAGTGTGGCGATGTCGTTGTCGTCGAGCGCGGCGGTTTTCAGGACGAATTTCACCTTCACATTGGACTGAATCTTGTATTCCGCGCGCAAATGGCGCGCGCGTCCAGCGGCGCCGAAAATCTTTCGCGCATGGGCGATTGTGTCCGTGAGCAATTTGCCCGCGATGTCCTCAGGCATTTGCGTGGGGTATTCCGCAAACATCACATCATCACCCAGGCCCAGTCCTTGCCAGAGTTCCTGCGTCACAAAAGGTGAATAGGGATGGAGCAGGCGCAGGACATGATGAATCACGAGGTCCATGACCGCGCAGGTCTGGGCTTTGAGTGCGGGATCAGTGAGCTGGGCTTTGGCGACCTCGATATACCAGTCGCAGTAATCGCCCCAGAAAAAGTCGTAGAGTTCCTGAGCCGCCGCGCTGAATTCAAATGTGTCGAGGCAATCGTTGACCTTCCCGATGCACTGGCGCAGCTCGTCCAATATCCATTGGTCATAGGCCGTGGGCCGCGCAATTTGCTCCGGGCCTTGAGTGGGGAGTTCCTGCATCTGGCGGAAACGAACGGCGTTCCAGAGTTTGTTGCAGAAATTCCGCCCCTGCTCCGCCTGCGCCTCGTCGAAACGGATGTCCTGGCCTTGGGGAGCAATTCGCATCAATCCAAAGCGCAAACCGTCCGCGCCGTATTTGGCGATCAAGTCCAGCGGGTCGGGGGAATTGCCCAGACTCTTGGACATTTTGCGCCCCTGTTTGTCCCGGATGATGCCGGTGAAATACACGTCCCGGAAAGCGATATTTTTTTGCGTTTCATCCGTGCCGGAGGGTTCGAATTCCAACCCCGCGATGATCATGCGCGCCACCCAGAGGAAAATGATGTCCGGGCCCGTGACCAGCACACTGGTCGGATAGAATTTTTTCAGCGTGGCATCGTCCATTGTCGCGTAAGCCCACAGCCACGAGGATGCCCATGTGTCGAGGCAATCATTGTCCTGCTCCCAGCCTTCGCCGGGACAATCGATCTGGCAGCAAACCTCGCCCTCGCGATACCACACCGGAATGCGGTGGCCCCAGACAATTTGCCGGGACAGGCACCAGTCCTGGATGTTTTCGAGCCAGTGCGCATAGACTTTTTCCCAGCGGTCGGGCCAGAAACGAATCTGGCGCGTGCCGGGGTCGCGTGAGCCATCCGCATTTTTGTGCCCCAGCACCACGTCGAGCGCCTCGTCGATCATGCGCCCCCCGAGCATTTTGCGGTAGTCGAGGAACCACTGTTCCGACAGGCGCGGTTCGATCGGAACCTGCCCGCGTTCGCTGAAACCGACATTATTTTCGTAAGGCTCCTCTTTGACGAGCAACCCCGCCGCGGTGAGCATTTCCACGGATTTTTTGCGCGCCTCGAAGCGGTCGATGCCGTGAAGCTCCGGAACCTCGGGGCAGTTGATTTTGCCGTCCGGCGCGAGCACATCGACAATGGGCAAATGATGGCGCAACCCGATCTCGAAGTCCGCGCGGTCATGGGCCGGGGTCACCTTCAGGACACCCGTGCCAAATTCAAAATCCACGTGGTGGTCGGCGACGACCGGGATTTGTGCGCGCGGGAAAGGTCGCCAGACATGTTTGCCGATCAGGGAGGTGTAACGCGCATCATCGGGATTCACTGCCACGGCCGTGTCGCCCATGAGCGTCTCAGGCCGCGTGGTGGCGATTTCGACAAACCGCCCCGACTCCTCCACGACCTCATAACGCATCGTGTAGAGCTTCCCCTTTTGCGGGGTCTGAATGATTTCCTCGTCCGAGATGGCTGTCAATGACGCGGGGCACCAGTTGACCATGCGTTTGCCGCGGTAGATGTAACCGCGATTGAAAAGATCGACAAAAGCCTGCTGCACCGCGCGATGATAACCATCGTCCATCGTGAAGCGTTCACGCCCCCAGTCGCAGGAGCAGCCGAGTTTTTTGAGCTGCTCGATGATGACCCCGCCCCGGTCGCGAGTCCATGCCCAGATAAGCGCGAGCAAGTCCTCGCGGGGAATGTGGTGTTTGGTGAGTGGAATTTTTGGTTTGCCCGCGGTTTTGTCCCAGAGACGGTCG
>CAYTAI010000031.1:8232-33703 GCA_964435715.1 uncultured Verrucomicrobiota bacterium
GGTTTCACGAATTTTGGGCGGAAGCTCGTCGGGTTTGCGCAAGGCTTTCTCGACGGCGGTTTGTGTCGCCAACCCCGCGTGATCGGTGCCGGGGAGCCAGAGGACTTCCCTGCCCTGCATGCGGGCGCGGCGGATGAGAATGTCCTGAATGGTGTTATTGAGCACATGGCCCATCGTGAGAATGCCGGTGACATTCGGCGGCGGGATCACAATGGAATAGGGCTTTTTCGGGCTGGCGGGATCGGCGCGGAAGCAATTTGCTCCCGTCCACGCGGTGTAAATGCGTTCTTCCACACTCTGGGGTTCGTAAGCTTTGGCGAGCACGGTCATAGAGCCGCAGAGTAAAGCCAATTTCCCCGATACCCGCAAGCTTTTGAGTGCCTGACTCATATCTCCCTCTAGAGTAATGAAGCCGGGAGCCCGTCAGTTTCGATTGGAGTCGTGTCTGGCATTTGCACTTTTGCCGGTTCCAAAATGCTGTTCATTCCTTGCCGTGTTGATGTCTCAGACTGGTTGAATGCTGGTTTTTGTTTCTTTTGAAATTTTTCGCGTGTCCGGAGAGCAGGATCGGGCAAATTGCTCTCGAGTGTCGCGGTTAGCGAAGCAATTTGCTCCGCCAAAGCCGTGTCTGTTTTGAGTTGTTTACGGATTTTTTTCAGCAAATGAGTCACTCCACTGGTGTCTGAGAATCCAAATTCCCGCGCAAGTTGCGTTGGTCTTTCATGTCCGATTGACGCCCTGATCCAAATTTTCAAGTCTCGACCCAAATTGTCAGGTATTCCCTGCGCAATTTGCTCCGCCCATTGCCGGGATTCCTCTGACCGGAGCCATTTGCTCTCCATAAGCCCGGACTTACGAGAAATTTCTGCGCGCACACGGTTGAGCAATTCGTCACTGCCCAGCACAAGCGAGGAGCGAATTTCTGCGCGTAGATCGGGTAAGAAGCCTTCGCGGCACACAGCCTCCATATATGATTCATAATCATTTGAAAGTGAATTATTTATATCTGTAAAATCGGAAAGAAAATCATAAGTGACATACGCATGTCTCTCCTGCCTGCGTCCATACGATTGGTGGGTAGAATGCGGATATTCCGACAGTTTTTTTCTAATCCCAGAGGGTAAATCCAATTCATAAGGCTGGATAAAAGGTTCAAAATGAATGGTAGAAATAATTTGTCGTGCATAAAGTTCAGGTGAAACGAGAATGGCTTTGTATCGCCCGGAAAAAACATGCCCTCGGGAACGGGTAAAACGGTTAATCCTAATACTGGACGTCGTCTGCAACCAGCCGATGGATTCAGTAAGATTATTCGAAGGGGTTTGAAGGAAAAGGCTATAGCCGGTGGGGGAGACGCTGTAAGCAAAGAGATTTAGTTTAAAATTCTCGATGCACTCCTCAAGTGTCTGAATGAATAATTCAGCGATCGAGTTTTCTTTAAAGATGGGAAGAGAGGCATTTGATTGATTGGATATCCAGTAGTAAGCGTTAGGAAATTCAACTCGAATGGGGCGCGGCATTGATGCAAAATGCCTTGATGGTATCAAATTGTCAAGTCTCGACCCCCTGTGACTTTACTTTTAGATGAATTTGAGTTTGAACGCAGCGAATATCATCATACGGAGAAGCATGACTCCGTGTTTCCAGCGGCTGATATTGGTCGATCCGTATACACGGTCTTGGTAGCGAATCGGAATGTCCGCGAATTTGAGGTTGAGCTTGGCGGCACCAAAAATCAGATCAAAGTCGCCGAAGGGATCGAAGTCTCCAAAATAAGTGCGATTTCGCGTAATTTGTTCGTAATGTTTGCGCGAGAGGACTTTTGTCCCGCAAAGGGTGTCTTTGATGGGTTGCCCAAGAATCCAAGTGAATGCGATGCTGAAAAATTTGTTCGCGCACATATTCAAAAATCGCATGGCCTGCTTCTCCATCGGATAGACCAGACGAACACCATTGGCGAATTCCGATTTGCCAGACCGAATCGCCTCGTAAAATTTGGGCAGTTCCTCCGGGGGCATGGTGAGATCCGCATCCAGAATCATCAAGATATCCCCCGTGGCAATGCCAAAGCCTTCTCTCACTGCGTTGCCTTTTCCCTTGCCGGATTGTCGAATGGCCTTAAGAATAAAATCTGATGATGATCCATATTTCGAGACGACACGTTGGATTTCCTCCCATGTATTGTCTAGAGAATGGCCCTCGACAAAGATGATTTCGGTTGCTTTGCCCATTTTCGGAATCCGCTGAATCGCGTTTTCAATATTCCCGGCTTCATTTCGGGCGGGGATGACCACGGAAACACTTGGAACGGGATTGATACTATTCACACGTGAACGTGCCGTGAGAAATATGGTCATGCAGAAGAAGCTCAATACCGGAGCGAGAAAACGATTCAGTAAAGTTCCGATGAGAGGAGGATTTAATGGCAATAAAAGCCGGGGTTGCTCTTTGAGGCATTCCCAATTTGAAAGGGCAAGCAGATTCCGGACATCATCGGTGGAAAGCCAACTCGCCTGGGGTTCTTGCGGAATGACCCTCATGGCGGACATGAAGCTGATCAAGGGGCGATAGAGTGTGTTATAAAAATTCACAATGAGCCGCGTATCCGCAGTACAGACTGATTGGAGATTCTCAAAAAGTTTTTGGAGATCCGCTGCATAATTCACCGTGTCGGACAGGATGATGTAATCATACTGGCGAGCACATTGAAACAACTCCCCGGCCTCTTGATAAAAAGTTGATTCGGGCAATTTGCGCCGTGCCTCTGCGAGTTTCACCGCAGAAATATCCACGCCATCTTTCTTTTTATTTGGCAACAACTCCAGTAACCCGGCATCCGCACAGCCGATCTCAAGAACGGAAGCATCCGCAGGGATGATTAACCGGTAATAATGAGCGAGGGCAGCACGGTATTGGCGTTGCAGCCAATTTCTTTTCACTGGCTGACAGTCAAAAAAAATCCTGTTCTTGGTTATATAGTACGAAAGCAATTTATTATCGCTGATCATGGTTGCCTGACCTTTTCCAGGACGACTAATATTCTTGTCCCAAAAATTCGCGGGAAAACATTCAAATATTTTTGTGATTTGGATAATACACTCAGCATGAAATCCGGCAATAATTGTGGCTTTGAAAATCCCCCTGTAAAAACATAGTCCCATGCAGGGAGAATTTTTTTCTCACGGAGATGCCAACCCTGCAAGTTCTGAGGTAATTGCCCACAGTCAAAAATCCTGGTCGCCCTTGATTGGGCAGCAAAATACGGAGTGTTATCCAGCCCCGCTCCCGGCGGACTCAACCACTCGATATTCTTCTGCCAAGAGACCGGCTCATGATGAAACAGACCATAAACGGGATAACTCAAGAGACTGATATAAGGGTCGAAAATTATGATTCGACCTTGTGGATGAAGCACCCGCTTAAATTCCCGAAACAAATTGCCGGGATACTCAATATGGTGAAAGACATCAAAAAGAATGAGATTTGACAGAGAGTGATCTGCAAAAGACAGTTGATAAGCATTTTCTTGTCTATCCAGCCAAGGATTCGGAAACATGTCGGTGGTGATACATTCAGGAATAAACTCCTTGATTTGTCCGATGCCCGAACCCAGCTCAACAATGTCACCATTCAGACTTTTATTCAGGTTTGAATTAATTAACCTGTAAAAGCTTTGGTAAACACCTCTCAATGCCGGCTTATTTTTCCAGTGTGTGGCATTTTTTTGTATTTCGATGTTATGTTGTTCAGATTTGATCATGGTGTCATTCTGAACATTCGTAAAAGCCTGATCTATGAATTTGGCTTAAGCAAACCTTCATTTTGTAGAGTAGACCGAATTGCATTCCATTGAGATACTTGATTTGGCAAAATCTTCCGAACTCGATGTGACTCAAGCAAATTGCATAACTTGCATTGGAGAGTCAAAAAATCATAAATGATTTTGAGTAGCTGTATGAACAGTGCACTTATCCCATCCAAAAAACCCCTGTGCTGACGGATATCTTTAAGGATAGCACGGCTAAAATTATATCTACCTTTGAACGCTTTAGAGAACGTGACTCTTTCCTGCCGGTAAGCAAACAACAACTCGGGGACACAGGCAAAACGACTTGTTCTGTAAGTCCTGAGTAGCAATTCTTGATCTTGGGCTTTTGGAAAGCTTTCATCATAAGGATTTTTCAAAAACCACTGGGTAAGCCCCATCCAGGTCGGGTGCGGAAAATAGAAGCCTTTTCGAGGGCTGTTGGTGATTTCTTCATGTGTTACTTTAGAGGGAAAAATACCTACCGGATGTGCTGAGTTATCAATCACAATCGAGGCGCATCCCAATAAATCCACATCAGGATGATTCTCTAAAAATTTTACCTGCTTGGCTATTCTCTCTGGATAACAAATATCATCGGCATCCATCCGGGCATAGTATCTACCACGTGCTATTTGCACAGACTGGTTTAGACGTGCGGCCAACCCAAGATTTTTACCATCAGAGTAAATTCGAATCCTCGGATCATCGAATGCGCGGGCAATTTTCAAGGACTCGTCAATAGAGCCGTCATCTATCAGTAATAACTCATAATCATAAAAAGTCTGGGATAGGATCGAACGCACGGCCAAGCTGATAGTTCCGGCATTATTATAAAACGGAATGGCGACAGTAACCGATATTTTTGATTGTAAATTTGATGTCACAAAATGACTTTCACAATTCAGGAAACATACGACCCGGCCAACCTTGTGCAGAATATGTTTTCTGCCCAAATACTCGCCAACTGAACTCAAAAATCAACCGCCGAGCTGCCTTATGGCATCTGCCTCGAAATAAGAGAAAACAAATAGAAGTGAGTAGGGCACGTAAGGTTTTAAGCCAAACTGGGCGCGTGTATCTTTTTCTTGCGCTCTGAAAACATATTTCATATTGATCTCTAAAACTGTTTTCACAGCTCGATTCTTTAATAATCGGGTGATTCAATATATTTCCGAGACGTTCTTCATAGACGTGTTCTTTACGGGTGCGGGCTGAACCAGCATTGGCAATTTCGTTCCTTTTCTGCGGTTGTGTGAGATAGTATATGATTTTTTCCACACATTCCGTGGTGTCTCTGAAACAAATAATCTCCTGATCGGGGGTATAATATTTTTCTATCCCAGGAACATATTCTGTCAGCAGAAAACTGCCTGCACCGGGCGCCTCGAAATTGCGTGCTTTAAGTTGCTGTCCACCTTTATAGGAATCGGCAAAATTCAAAGTAATCACAGAGTCTCTCATGGTTTCATATACTTGATTCGCTGTGAGCGAGCCCGAAGGCCAACCATAACCAAAACATTCGACATTCACACCTCTTTTAGAAAGCTCTCCAATAACTTTTTTTCGGGAGGAGGATGCTTGTCCTACAAACGAGACTTGGTGGGCACAATGCAGGGCGGTTTGCGGTGCACATAAACGTTGAGAATCGGCGGCCCATTGAGTTTTTACAACATGGTCGAATCCAAGACTTTTGTAACTACTCACTGCCTCATCATAGGTCGTGGCGACCAGGTCAACGTGGGAAGCGAGAAACTGCGAAGTTTCCCGAAATTTCCAAGTATCATCCGTGCACCACATAATGATCCGAACTCCTAGGTTTTTGCGAAGGATATCGAGTGTCTCAGTCCATACTTCCACTGTCATAGGCACAAAGAGAACAATGTCCGGTTGAAAATTTCTCGTATAGCTCAGAAGTTTATGATTTAAGTCGTCGAGATCCGAATAAAGAGAACGATCCCAAATATCAAATAATTTGACGTTGTGACCTAACTTCTCCAAAGCAGGAATAAAGGATGTTGCTTCCAGACTTTTTCCTCTAGATCTAATGCCATATTGGTATTCACCAAAGAGACAGAGGATTTTCATTTTACAAAACAAGATTAACTATAAGGTGTTCAACACATGTATTGTGATGAATGTAAATTGTGTGTAGATTGTCATTTAGAGATGGATTCAAACAGCTCATAATATCGACGAGCCACAGACTGAGAGTCAAGATGCTCCACCATTGATTGGCGAGCTTGGGAAGAGAACGCGGAAAGCCTGTCTTGATGATTCAGAAGTTTAAGAACTTCCTGTCCGAAAGCTATTGTATCAAACGGAGGAATGAGGACTCCGTTTCGACAAGGTGTCACTAAATCAGGGATACCGCCGACAGCAAAGGCCACGACAGGAGTACCGCACGACATGGATTCAGCGATCAGATAAGACATTGTTTCGCTTCGAGAGCCCAGCAGGAACAGATCTGCCGCCGAGTAGGCGGTGACAAGGGCGTGATCGCTTTGAAGCCGGCCAAGGTTGATACTTGGGGCGCCAATGTCCGGGGTAAATGATGGAACCTGCGACCCGAAGAACGCGTAAATCGGGCGCGGCTCTTGCTTGGATGCGTTGATACAACGTAGGGCTTCAAAAAGTAAATCCTGGCCTTTGTAGCGAGCCTCCATAGGCGAATTAAATACAGGGAAAAGAATGATGCGGGTGTCAAGGGGGAGACCGAGAGACTGGCGAGCGACAGATTTTTCCATCGGCGAAAACATTTTTGTGTCGAGCGCGTTGGGAATGACCTCGATCCGGCGATCTCCAAGGAGACTGCTGGATGCGGACTGTTCGGCAAGCCATCGTGACGGGGTGACGACGACCATGCGAAGTTTTTGCCAGGTTTTTTGTTTTCTCCGCCACACGCGATGAGAGAGATCACCGTCCGTGCTGGAGCGCAGGACGGGACAGTGTCCACACTTCTCCTGAAAGCGGCGGCAGTCATTATAACCGGGAAGATGACATCCTCCTGTAAATGGCCAGGCATCGTGCAAGGACCAGACGACTGGTCGCCCCATTTCTGCCAGAGATTCGATACGAAACATTGCTCCCGTCACCCAGTGCAGATTGATAATGTCTGGGGCGTATGCACGGACGAGGCGGGCTTTTCCATCAGGGAGCCACGAGACGGAGAAAGGGGCGCGCTCACGCTGAGGATAAGCTCTCAGCGCAATGTTGTCCAGAATCTGCCGCATTCTTCCGTAGCGTGGGTTTTGGGAAAGTCCGAAGCTCGGAATGCCGTCCTCGTCAGTTGTTCTATTTTGAACCATCAACGATGCATGAACACTAGATTGTCGGAGACCACGAAGGAGGCGTCGTGCCGCGAGTGCCGCGCCCCCTCCGCTATCGTTTGTATTAAGGAGAAGGACTTTCATGACCGTTTCGAAGAGGCTCTGTCATCGACTCTGCGGAGTGTTCCATGCGCACGGCGAAGTTTCGACAGGAGCGGAAAAATCTCGACGAGTGTTTTTTTAAAATAACGTGAGCGGTATACTCTCCTTACGTCGGGGGCACATTCACCTGTGAAAACCAGCAGTGAGACATTGTTTGCAGGGAAAAAGACGCCGGGAAGGTTTGCAAAGTCCTCGCGCTTCCACTCATGGACATGCTGTTCGAACTGGTTGTCGAAGACGGCGTCTTGTTCGTATACAGTGAGTGGCGTGGAGAGTAGAATGTTGCGTGACTTCGTCAGCAATTTGCACAGCAACTTGAGTCCGTCTTCACGGGGAAAATGCTCGAGGACATCAATCATGATTGTCAGGTCGTAGCGCGTGTCCAAAGAGTCGAGCACATCTAGCGCATTACCTGTGAAAATGCGATCATAGATATGGTGATGTACAGGGGTGAGATACTCGGGAAATGCCTCAATCCCATCAATACGAATTTTCCAATCTTTCCTGTGGTAGTGTTGTCCCTTATAAATATCCAAGAGTTCCCGGCAAAGAAACCCATAACGGCCAAATCCAACTCCTATATCGAGGAGGCTGGAGGGGTTAAGAATATCGACAAGTGAGATAATTTCATTGATCTGGCATGGGTGACTAGTGGGCATGATGATGATTCTCAAAGACCGCGGAGACGGTCGATTAGGGTTTTGAGTGATCCGAAATTCCGAGGAAAATTACTGTGTTGCACACGCCGGTCTAAAGAATCATTCCACTCAATCTTCGGAGGATGTGTCAAAGGAAATGCTATTTCAAAGGATTGAGGGGCAGGGTTGTCATGATGTGCGGCTGTATGAGTGCTTTCATGGTCAAATCCGATATTAGCCACAAGATTAACACAAGGAGTCACAGAGACTCCACCATGTTTCAGACAGCAATATGTCCATTGGTGATCCCATGAGTCGATAGAGTGATTGTATGAAAGGTCGAAAGTTCTCGTCCAAAAACTTCTCATGACAGGATCTGGCAGTATAGTCTTCAAAGCCTTGGATTTTTTGAAAAGAGGCCAATCTGTCATTCCTATATCGTAGTGTTTCCAAGCTCGTCGCCAAGTCGCCCATCCCCAGATATGAAACAGTCGCGAGAAATAATAGCTCGTCGGTAGAGATCCTTGTGGAAGAAAATTAGTGCCACCGACATGCATGACTGATGTTTCCCCAGCATAACGATGAAGCATTTCCTCGCAAAAACGAAAAAAACACGAGTGAGGAAGACAGTCATCCTCCAAAATAATAGCTCTTTCGAAGCGATCAAAGGCACCAGATAATCCAGATGATACACGATCACGACACCCGAGATTTTTCTCAGCGAAATCAGTCGTTAATTCACATGACCAATCCACGGCGGTGGCGATACGTCGGGTCTCTGCAATCCGCTCGTGCTCGCCCGGAATATCAGTTCTCGGCCCGTCACAAACTACGTGTAGTTGACGAGGCAAGGCGTGGCGAATGGCTTCGAACACTCGCGCCGTTTTACAAGGTCGATTAAAGATAAAAAAGACGACAGGGGTGTTTATGCTCATGACTGTGGTGCGTAGAGCACGGGTTGTGACAATGGGAGAGGTTTTTTTAGCCGGGCCGCCAAGCGCATTGAAGGTTGTTCGATAAGCAGGAAAAGGACATGGGAGACGCCTAAAGTCAGAGCCAACGCAACGACGGTCCACAAAGCGGCCGAGAGTAGTGACTCGCCGGTCAATCGGTATCCCACATTCATGATGCGGAAGCCGAGCAGAGTATGTACGAGATAAAGACTGTATGAGATGCGGCCGAGGTAAATCAATATGGGGTGGCAGAGCCAGCGTCCAAGACACCCGGCGACTCCAGCCACAGCGATAAAAAGAGATGTTAGCAACGCAACAGCTCCCCCGAGAATGGAGAAATGATCTGCAGACGAGAGAACTAAGGCACAAGCGGATATGATTGCCAATGCCAGAAACCAGAACCATCGCGCACTCAGAAAGAGAGCATGTGCTATCAAAACCCCGAAGGCAAACATATAGAAGTACTCAAAGATTAAGCCGGGTATAGGCATGTGCAGGGGAAGAAAAGCGACGCACAGTGATATGATGCCCAAAAGAAAAACGGCGGCACTGGAAGAGACAGAGCAGCGGGCGCAGCACCAAAAGAGAAGAATCAACAGAAAATAGAACTGAAACTCAATGCACAGTGTCCAAGTCACAGGGAAAAAGTGTGTGCGTTCCAAAATACCCTGCAAATAGAAGACATGAATCACAAAATCTCCCAGCCCCATCACTGGGGCAATCCGGTCGGTCAGGAATGCGTTTGACAAATGTGCGATCACTATTGAAAGGATGAGACAGAATAGATACAGAGGATCCAGTCGAATCGATCGTCGCATGAGAAAGCGTCCGACAAACCGCAAGTCCAAGTGAATCCGACGAAGACTGTAAGCGATGGAAAATCCGCTCAGCACAAAGAAAATCTGGACCCCAAGCTTGCCCATCGGTGCCGCTTGATTCATCCATGCTGGTAGGTAAGCATCAAAGACGGAGTTAAATGCAGAACCATGAAAATGACAAAAAACAACAGCCATACAGGCTATGCCCCGCAGTGCATCGATCAGGCCAAGCCGATCTGTGGATGGCGGCTCGATTCTCATAAGCTCGGAATACTTTCTCAATACACCCATAAACCTACTCATTGGTGGGTCTCAACCTTTACCCGCCTTGCAGTAGTCATTGAGGGAAATTCCTTTTCGACCACAAAGTCAATTTTTTAGATTGCCCGGCCCAATGTTGAGAGTTGCACGGACTGTCCAACTAGTCTTGTAGATCACTAAGACATCAGAAAAATGAGGCGAACTTTCATTCAATGACTCAGCAACTTTTTATAAAGCGTCGACATATTTTCTTGCCAGACTTGCTCTGAAAATAGATTGATCGCCCGTTTCCGGCCTTCTGACCCCATGCGTTCGGCGATTGTGGAATCTTCTAAAAGCTGGGTAATACTTCTCGCAAAGCCCTCGGCATCGTCAGCTTCGTGAAGGATGCCCGTTACCCCATCAACAACCGATTCTTTCAGTCCCCCGACATTCGATGCAACACAGGGTATTCCATAGGACATAGCTTCTATGATGGCAATCCCGTGACTTTCCATGCGGCTTGGATGAAAATACACTCGCGCACGAGAGAGTTCCACGGAGACGTTGGGATGATGTCCCGGAAGATGTATCTTTTCAGACAATCCTTCTCGAAGTATCTCCTCGCGATAGTTTTTGATCAGAGGTCCGTCTCCAAGCCACAAAAATTTTGCGGAAGGATTCCTTTTCAAGACGATTTTGGCTGTCTGTAGCCAAACGTCAGGGTTCTTGTATTCTTGGAAGTGCCCGAGAGTGACAATGAGATTGGATTCCGGCTGGGCTGTAGTCTCGGGAATTCTACTGCCATTGTGGACAACGTGAATATTGCGGCGGGGAATCCTGAATCTTTCGACGGTGAGATTCGCCATGTGTTGGGACACGGCCACAAAGATCGCTTTTGGTCTGCGGAAACGATGCCAGAGAGTATTACGTCCCATGGCCAAGGGGGCAAAGGGTTCTGTGTGAAGACAAAAAAGGAAAGGACACGGTAACAGACAAAATCCAAGCATATTTCCGGGCCCTCCGCATGACACGTGAATCACATCCGGCCGGAAAATGCAATATGCGGGAAGCGCGCTAACAAACTCATACAATGTGGCAACCCATGATTTCATCCAACGTTTGTCCCGTTGCGGGAGCCAGAATACCTGCGCTCCCGCTTCTTGAATGACCTTCAAAGCTTCTGGAAATCCCTGGCGCCGCTCAATTAATACAGCGATTTGATATTCCTCCTGAGCCAATATGTGCAATGTTTTGAGGAAAACAGTCCAGGTGCCGCCAAAGTGGTCGAATTCAGGAACGACCAGAACGCGCGGACGCGGGACGGAACTTGTAGATGGATCGTGCATCAGGCGTTCTTCCGCCGTTTTGTTAGAAGGTCACGCCAGTAACTGTAACGAAGTCGACCCGTGCGCCAGCATATCCATTTTTGCCGTAATCTATAAATCGTTTTTTGAGCAATGGGAAGTTTCTCAGTTTCTTCGTGAACTTTACGGACACATATCTCAACGCATTCAAAGAATCCTCGTGTCTGCATGCTTTTGGCCAATTGCAAAAAAATGTCACATGGCATAAGTCCTGTCGTCGCTGCAGTTTGCTCAATGGGAAGAAGTTTGAGATGAATTGCAAATATCTCGTTGCACTCCTTAATCACAATATCAGAAAGTCTACGGGTATCCTGACATTCATGAATTCGCGAATAAACGCTAAGTCCTGGTTGGTGGACGAAACGGTAATGCAAGGCCATACGGAACCACAAATCATAATCCTGAGCAGTCCTGAGCCGCTCATTAAAATTACCACATCTCTGAAAGCAGATACGGGGAATGAGCAAGGAGCACCCATGCAGAAAGCTGCTCTTGAGTAGTGCAAAATAGAATGCTGCAGGAGGTGTAGTGGGCAGATGAACGCTGCTAATATGGCGGGATTTTTCATCGATCATGTCGAAATCCCCGTACACAATGGTGTTCGGCGGATGGTTGCGCAGGAAATCAATCTGATGTTGCAGCTTGCCCGGAGGGTAAACATCGTCGTGACTGAGCCAAGAGAAGTATTCTCCTCTCATCTCACTAATACCTAGATTCAGTGCTGTGGCCACGCCGCCATTGTGCTTTGAAAAATAGCGGATTCTTTTTCCATACGATCGCGCGATAGTCTCTGTTATCCCATTATCTCTTGAACCGTCATTAATGACCAAAACCTCGACATTTGGATATGTCTGAGCCAAGGCACTATCGATAGCCTGACGCATGAAATCAGCTCCGTTATAAACGGGGATTACAATAGAAACCAAGGGTGAATCAGGCATACTGACAATCACACAAGCGCATGACGATAGGAAAGGAGGATTTTTGTGACGGGGCGCGTGACATTATCGACGAGGTAGTCTGAAGGGGGGATCCACTGGGTGCCTGTCTGTAGGCAAGCTTTTACGGCGCGGCAAATGTCCTCAGGATTCGCTCCACCGAGAATGTTGCTGCCACATTCCACGGTCTCTGGGCGCTCGGTGACATCGCGAATGGTGACATTGGGGACGCGGAAGAGACTGCATTCCTCCTGCACAGTGCCGCTGTCACTCAGGGCACAAAAGGCATCCTTTTCTAAGCGAACGAAGTCGAAGAAGCCCAGCGGCTCGGTGACACGGATGAGCTTGTGCATTTTTACGCTGGATCGACCCAGTTTCTCGCGCGTTCGGGGATGAACACTCCAAACAAGAGGTTTCCTGTGATCCTCACACAATCGGTTGAAAGCTTTAACGAAACTGTCCAGTCTCTCTGGCAGATCAACATTCTCCGCGCGATGGAGAGTCGCCAAAAAGTAACTCCTCTTTTTAACGTCGAATCGTATCAGAGCTTTGCTGCGCGTGATCTGAGGAGAGTAATGATCAAGAACCTCCTTGATGGGATTCCCCGTCACAAAAATTCGGTTGCCGGGAATGCCCTCGCGCAGGAGATTGGCTCGACTGCGTTCGGTATAGGGCATCAACACATCGCTACAGTGGTCGATGACGCGGCGGTTGACCTCCTCAGGGACACGATCGTCATAACAACGGTTGCCCGCCTCCATGTGGTAAACGGGAATACCGAGCCGTTTGGCGGCATAGGCAGCCAAGCCGCTGTTGGTGTCGCCCAATATGAGCACACGATCAGGTTTGAAAAGGCGCATATGCTGCTCACAGCCCGACAGAATATGCCCGACTTGATCCATTGCGAAACGGTATTTGTGATTTAAAAAAACATCTGGCTTTCGAATCTTTAGCTCTTGGAAAAAGAGAGCCGAGAGATTTTGATCAAAGTTCTGGTTCGTATGCAGAAGGAAGTGATCGGCGAGTTCGTCTAGATGGGGAATAATGCGGCTCAGACGGATAATCTCCGGTCTGGTTCCGAGTACAGTCATGATTTTCATAAGTTGTGTGTGGGTCTTAGCGAAGAAACTCGCCATCCTCTACGAGTTCATTGTCCACCATAAGGTGATGTTTGCGGAGGAGTTTGATGGTTTCATCCAAGGAAAGAAGTTCATCGGCCGAGCTGTACTCTTTTTTAAGGACGGGCTTGAGTTTTTTCTCATCGGCCAGTTCGGGAAGCATCGAACGGATGGCGTAAAAGTCACCGAGCTTTTCTGTGCGCCAAGCTTCTTCGTCGGAGACCATGATCTCGTGTACTTTTTCGCCGGGTCGAATCCCAGTGACAACGGTTTTGATTTTTTTCTCACCGATTAATGCCTTGGCGACGTCGGTGATGCGGGAGGCTGGGGCGCGAGGGACGACCGTGTCGCCGGGGGCAGCATGCTTGATCGCGTGGGTCACCGTATCTACCGCCCGCTCAAGAGGGAGGAGGAAACGAGTCATGTCGGTGGTGGTAATGGTCACGGGTCCGCCCGCGCGGATTTGCTCGTGGAAAAGCGGAATGACCGAACCTCGGGAAGCGAGGACATTCCCATAGCGAACACATACAAAGCGAGTTTTGGGTAGGGAAATATTTGCCGCAATCAGAATCCGTTCATGTAGCGACTTGGTCATGCCCATGACATTGACCGGCTTGCAGGCCTTGTCAGTTGATACACCAACAACTGTTTGAACCGGCAACTTCAACTCGCGTATGGCTCGGACGATATTTTCCGGTCCCGCAATATTAGTCAATACAGCCTCATAGGGAAAATATTCACAGGAGGGAACTTGTTTAAGCGCAGCCGCATTGATCACAATGTCCGCATCGCGCACAGCGGCTGAGACGGAGTGAAAGTCGCGCACATCGCCGATGCGAAACTCGAGAAGACGCTGAAAGTTGTGATAAATGACCTCGTCAGTGGGACGCTTCGAGTTCTGATACTCGACACGCATAAAGTGCTGCTTGGCCTCGTCCCGTGAGAAAATAATGATTTTGCGTGGAGTCCCATCCTTTCCTGAGAGTAGACGCTTGGTCAGCACTTTGCCCAGCGAACCTGTGCCACCGGTGATCAGGACGGATTTATTGTGATAGGGTTTCATAATTTTGTTTCCTTTCGTTAAAAATCGCATTGTTTACGGGTACTCATGTCCTAATCGCACAGGGAGAATTCCAACCCGGAGACTCTAAAGGGCTATGAGGTGCCATCGGGTCAAAAGTCTACACATACTCTTTTCAAGGGATAGAGGTGTCATTGACCGAAAACCAAAGGCTGCTTGGTCCGGCTGACGGAAACTTTTTAGACATGGATCGGTAGCTTTCGGGAAAGAGCCGCTCCATATGTTCGCGTCCTATCTGTTGCTCAAACCAGCAGCCGGCCCAAAGAATTTTGTAACGGGGGTTGTGCGCCATTATGGCCTGTAACAAATACTGTTCATCCCATTGCCATCCATAGGTTCTGTAAACTTCTGGATAAGGACTTGGCCAACCGATGTCATGCACATGGATCAGCACTCCCGGTCTCAATCTTGGAAGAATTTCACAATACTCCCACGCGACATCTCCGCCAGGGCGTAGGACATGTGTGGAATCGATAAACAGAATGTCACCAGCCTCCAAATCCTCAAAGAAAGATAGAGGCACTTTTTGAACTGGCGCGACATGCAGTTGAACCGGGAGAGTCTTGAGAAATTCACTTGGATAGGGCTCCACACAGACCAGTTCGCCACTCTCATTAGCAACCATGGCCGCTGCCGCGATCCGTGTCGACTGGCCAGAGCCGATTTCAATCACGCGGCGAGGACGGCGATGACGGATTAGCGCGTAATACACATCAGCGTCCACAGCCATATAGGTGCCGTTGCCGAGATTAAAATCCCCAGAATCAACACGGCGCGCAAACTCCCGCAGGTGCGGTTTGAGTGTGTCATATAAGTCTAAATGCTCTTGCTCGGATAAGCATAGACCGATCAGATCGGATGCTCTCAAAGACGACCATTCCTCCTCAGAGGAAATTGGGCAATAATAATGTTTAGGGATCACATGACAGCCGACTTTGTGTCCGACCTTGGACAGCAACTGGGCGAGCATGCCCTTGAAGGCGTGACGCGCATGTGCGTAGCAGTCGCGAAGCCGGGTAAAGACTGTTGTCATAGGCTGGCATCTCCGGTCATAAGGATAGACTGATTCTGATCAGGGTTCATGTCCGTGTTTCCTTTCGATAATAATCACATTGTTCATAATCGTCACGCATCAACCGCACAAGCCCAGACCAAGGAGGGAAACTCAAGTCCGTGGCGGCGGTGAAACGGTCTCCCCTCAGAGATCGGTCACAATGAAATGATGTTTCGGGATGAATCCCGATGGTGCGTCCATAGTCGGCGGCAACGAGGCGCAGGAGCTCATATTTGGAGATCGGCTCCGAGGCAACCTGAAAGAGTCCGGTAAGTGGTTCTGAACGGAACGCGAGAGTCTTGATGACACGAGCCATCACCACTGTGGGCAAGCCAGTATAAATCGCGCGCGTAAATCCATTGACAGGGCTCTTTTGCGAGAGAAACCAGTCCAGCAGACTCGCGCCACGAGAAAGCTCATGCCCGATGATGGAGGTGCGCAATGTCAGAGCTGGTGGGTCGATGATCTCGCCGAGAAGTTTTGTTCTGCCATACAAATCGCGTGGGGACGGACAATCGTCCTCCGTGTAAGAGCCACGTTGTCCATCAAAAACACAATCCGTGCTCATATGCACCAGTCGCACTCCTGTTTCGACACAGATTTTCTGGAGCCGATGCGGAAAAAGCGCATTGATTTCAATTGATGGAATTGGATCTTTGGCTTCTTTGAGTTGTTTGATGATTCCGATACAATTGACGAGGACATCGGGTCTGAAGGAATCGATAGTTTTGCTGATGGACTCCAGATTCTGGGCGGTGACACCATCAATGATGAGGTGCCCGAAGCGTTTCTCAAAGCGTTCTCCGGCCGTGTGACGCACACGGCAGGTCGCAAGGACTTCACAATCCGGGGACTCGTCCAAAACATGGAGTAGTTTGTGGCCAAGCATGCCGTAAGCTCCAAGGATCAAAATGCGTTTCATATTATTGAGTCGGTAATTGAATTTATTGGAAAATTTACTTTCTTTATAGCGATCGAGAAAATCATCTATTCTCGCTAACTTAATGCTTGTTGATAAAAATCAAGAATCTGTTTCTGGATGATGGAGGAGTCTAGGCGTGCTTGGGCGGTCATCCAGTTTGCCACGGCAGCTTGATCTACAAGACCATTGTCAGTCAGTGCCCTCCGAAGAGCCTCGGTTATACCAAGAATGTCGTCGGGAGAGACAAAAAATGCAGTTTTGCCGTTTTCAGCCCATTCATGGGCGCAAGATGTATTTGACTGGATTGGCATTGATCCCATGAGCAGGGCTTCCAAGAAAGATGTACTGATTCCATCACTGATACTCAAGCCAATAGAGATACGGGCGTTCCCGTGAAGCCTGAGAATTTCCTCGTGACAGCAATGCCCTGGCAAGATATTAACAGGAATCCCTGTTTCTTTTGAGAAAAGTTCGCCTTCGATACAGACAGACTCAGAGGCGGAAAAAACATTGATTGTGTAGCCTGGAAGTAGATCGACGCAGTTGCGCAAGGCTCTAAATGAATTCAGTGCTCTACCCGCCCAAGTCTCATAGCCTTTCACCACAATGGACTTTCGACGAGAGGGAGGGAGAGACGAACGCATTCGTTGCACGTATTCAAGGTCATATCCTCCGGAGTTTGGTAACACAGGAAGTGTCGGGGAGGAAAGTCCATATTCTTGTGCCAGACTGACATCGCGCTGACATTCGCACGAGTAAAAGCTGCATGTGCTTAATATTTCACGAATTTTTCCAGTGTGTGCAGAGAGTCGTCCGAAGAGATAAATGTCACTGCCCCAGTTGCTAACGATCCATGGGGGACATTTGTCGCCAAGAAGCTTCGCAACATCAAGCATCAGATATCCTGCGTGTTGAAATTCCATGACATGGACAATATCCGGTTTGAAACTGCGAATCAGGGCAGCCAAGCGTCGGGCATGGATATTAGGCACAAATTTTTCCAGAGCCCCGCGGGCGATTCGAACCAGGCTCTCCGAGGGAATCGGGATACCCCGAATGGAGTAATGCCGTTTTGAAAAGAGCGAATTTGTCGAGGAATTATAAAAAAGCTGGTGAATGGTGATATCACGGAATGAAGGGTGGATGTCGCCCTCCCGAGAGCTTGGAAAAAGCGCCAACTCCCATCCTTGGTTAGCAATTTGCCCGATCCATCGGGCAACATGCACACTTTCCGACATGGCGACGAAAAGAATCCTCGCTTTTTTCGGAGAGGACGAATGATCCAATGATTGAATCCAGTCACGAATCAAAAGAGTATTTTTGGATTGTGAGTACCGTTGATTAATGAGTTGCAGATTCCGGGCGTGAAAATCAACATTGGTATTGCTTTCGAAAAGGCAGGTCTTGAGTAGATTGGCAAGTGCCACAGGGTCATGTGTGGCTGTTAAGAAACCATTTTCACGATGGACAATGATTTCCCTCAACTGCTCAATGTCCCCGGCAATCACAGGTTTTCCACAGGCCATGGCTTCAAGGATAGAGTTGGGCATTGAGTCTTGACTGCAGAGCGATACGACCACATCCGAAGCATTGTAATACAAAGGCATATCGTTCCAGGAGATCGGAGAGATGATTTTGCATTGCCCGGCGGGGATTCCGAGAGTCTGTCGAAGTTTTTCAAAATTTTGTTTGTCTTGACTACTGCCTGTTCCCGCAAAAATCGCGAGAATATTGGAATGATTGATTAATATCGATGAGAGGGCTTTAAGAATGGTTTCGTTGTTGAGGTAACAGTTCATCTGATGCCCTCGGGGCATAAAGATGATCTTTTCAGCCTCCAATCCCAATTCTTTTCTGGCCTGCTTTGGATCGGTCGGATGAAAGAGATTCTGATCAACACCGGGATAGTGAAGGATGCGTACTTGATTGTTACGACCTCCATATTCGAGACACTTCTTATATGTGTAAAGCGCATTGACAGTCACAAGTGAGGCGGATTTTATCGCCCTTTGAACAATATATTTTTTGGCGATACGTTCGAGCCCATCCCATTTTGTCCACCAGTTTATATCACCATTCCAGAATGTGATGACTCGTTTTGCCGGGGAAGGAACAAGCGATCCCAGATACGATGGATAACAAAGAGTCTGATGAAATATAATATCAGGACGATATTTACGCACTGCCTTCCAGACAAATAAGATATCCCAAGGCAGAGTCAAAAATGTGAGAATCCAGCCCGGAAAAGAGTCCCGACTGGCGTTGATGCGACTGAGGATGATATTCAACCATCTATAATGGGGGGCTTGGGAGAGATCCAAATTGAGCGCATTTTTAAACTCGTAATTGTAATTTGAAAGCACGGCCACCTCAAAGGCGGGATCATTTGAGAAAATCTCAATCCGTCTGCGAGCATGGATTGAATGCCCAAAACAGAAAAACAGTATGCGTATCGGAGAGGTCATCAGAATTGTTTGTTATCAAGGAATCTCCGACACCAAAGCTCAATCATCATGAGTAGCCATGGGTGGCTCCATCCAACTACGCCGGAATTAAAATCCCTATGAACCTGTCTGACGGCTACAGGATTGAGTAATCCCCTTGAACTGACGGCACTTTCAGAAAGAGTTTCATCCAAAACACTTTTGATCGGCCCCTTCAGCCATTCGCCAAAAGGTAGTGAGAACCCGCGTTTGACTTGGTTTTCAAACCCCGCCGGAAGGAGGTCTCGGGCAATATCAATGAGAATGCGTTTGGCACCGATATTATCATAAGTGTGTGGTCCTGGCAGCTGAAGAGCGCGCGGATTGGAGAGTTTTGCCTGATCAGAAAGGCTTAATCCCAAAAGCACGATCTCAGGATCCAAATAAGGAACCCTCACTTCCAAGGAGTGATACATAGACGTGACATCAATATCCCGGAGTAATTGATTCAATGTATAACCGCGTAAACACAGTCCGCTGGTGCGGCGGATTGCGGTTTCAGCATTCAAGACATCGGCCATCAAAAAATCCACAGATGGCTCTCGCCCTGAATGAACTTGTTTGCGAAATGGCAAGGACAGCAAATCCGAGGTCTGTTTTGCGGAAAATATATAATACTGCCGACAGAAAGCGGAACAAAACGAGGCCTCGGCACGTATTCCTTCGACAATAGAAGACCATCTTCCTATTGCTAGGGCGTTGAATGAATCATGAGAGAGGACTTTGCCTAGCCGCTCTTTGAGTGAAGCGGCACAACTGAATCGGTTTTTTCGAGACTCTTCCCATAAGTACATATGATTGAACCATGGATATCCCGTGAAAAGCTCATCCCCGCCCGTGCCAGAAATCGCGACGCTGACATGTTGCGCGGCGAGTGAAGAAACAAAGAAAGAGTTGGCACCGTCAATGGTGGGCTGATCCAACGCCTCTACAATTTGGGGTAAGAATAAAGCTGCCTCGGTGCCGGAGATTGTGTGCGTGTGATGTTCGGTTTGCAAATGTTGCGCGGTACGATGGGCCTCGGTCGTTTCATCACTGGATGAGCCCGATTCGAACCCTATGGAGAAAGTTTTAATTTTCCCCGAGGTGTATTTTCGCATGAGCGCGACCATGACACTTGAGTCGACACCCCCGCTTAAGAAGCCCCCCACTGGCACATCACTGACAATTTGTCTTCGGACACAGTCAGCTAACGCGCTTGAAAGAATTTCTTTTTGCTCCTCGTAAGGCAAATGAGCACGATCCTCATCTTTGAATTTTGCCATGCTCCAGTATGTCGTAATCGACATGGAATCATAGCGCACTGTCATATAACAGCCCGCAGGGAGCATGTGAACATCCCTGAACATGGTTCGTGGTTGTTGAATGGATCCATACGAGAGCAACTGGCGGAGAGCTTCGGGGTCAACATCTTTGCATATTTTTCCACTGGCTAATAAGGCTTTCATTTCCGAGGCGAATACAAAATTTTGTGGATTGCCGGAATAAAGCAAGGGTTTGACACCCATGGGATCCCGCGCCAGGAGCAAGCGTTCTTTGCCCCGACCTTTTCGCACATCCAGAATGGCCAACGCAAAGATGCCATGCACATGCTTCAGAAACTCATCCCCATAATATAAATAGAGTTGGAGAACGACTTCCGTATCACTGGATGAATGGAATGAAACCCCTTTAGATTCAAGAAAGATTCGCTGATCCTGATGATTGTACATCTCACCGTTATAGACAATCAGGACTTTGTCTTCACAGGCCTTCATGGGCTGATGACCTGAAGGCGACGTGTCAAGAATTGCCAGTCTCGTCATGCCCACTGTCGCCCAAGGAGTGGAGTGGAAACCTTGATGGTTGGGTCCTCGACGATGCAACGCTTTAAGCATGCGAGGCATGCCGTTCGCGTCCATCTTTCCTACAATCCCTGCTATGCCGCACATAACTGTGAATAAATCATCATCATGAGTGATTGGTAATAAATTGTTCCGTTTTTTGACACATTTGATCCAAGGAATATACCTGTTCAACCCGGGTCTTATTGAGTTCCCCGAGTTTCTTTCTCTGTTCATGAGCGGTGGAGAGTTCTAGAATCAAAGATGCAAATTGTTGATGATCTCCTGGTCGCGCCAACCAAGCGTGCTGGTGGGGACCGACCACTTCGCGCACACCCGGATTGTCTGTGGCCACTACGGGCAATCCCAAGGACATAGCCTCAAGTATACCATTCGGAGCCCCTTCTGCGCGGGAAGAGAAAACACAGAGATCAGAGATAGAAAGGACTCCCGCAATATCCTGCACATACCCAAGAAATTTCACATGATCATCTAGATTTAGCCGGATCACTTCCTTTTTCAGTTTTTCTCCCATGCCAAAGTCTTTACCGGCAAGCAATAAGATCGGTGTATGATCTCCCCCACATTTATTGACAATGATTTGCCACGTCAAAATAAGATCCATGTGATTTTTGAATGGGGATAAATTGGCGACCATTGTACATACAAATGCGTTTACGGGGACTTGATAAGATTGACGGAGCGTCAGTGGGTCTGGATGGAGTGGTGGCAAATCGATCCCATTATGAATTATTTTAAGTTTATTTTTTGAAACTGCATAGTTTTGACAAATGTCTGAAGCCAAGTGTCTCGCATTGCAGATGACTCCTCCTAGCAGGTTGATGGCATATTTTTCAATCCTATGATTGAATAATCCAAATTCCGCACCCCCTATGTATCCGATACATCTTCTGGCACCAACGAACCTCCACAGAAATCCAGTAGAGATTATTGGCAAAAGCGTGTGAGGAAGAATCCAATCCGGACGCATATCACGCATTTTTAGCATAATTTTCAAAAAAGATTTTATCGTTTGAATGGATAACCCTGCCCACGGAAACGATATTTGTTGTGTGGGAATCGATAAGAGTCTGCATTTGTCTTGTAGTACTCCGGGACCATGAAAACTCCATAGCTCGACATGATGCCCAGACATCTTGAAGAAGCGCGCTAGTTTGAGAGCCCTATTTTCAGCTCCACCCATCTCAAAACTGATGGTGAAAATCAAAATCCGTAGACGCATCATCAACCCAGTTTTTTTCCAACAATAGTAAAATTATAAGAAGACGGTTTAGGTAAATGAATAAACATGCGGAGGTGTTTTGGGCATAAGGCGGCAAAAAGTCGGAATCTCATCTTTGCAATGAGATTAATAATGGTTCGTCTTACGAACTCTCTCGGACGACAACCCAACGGCTCAGATGAGTTCATATCCAATTGCCAAGCGTCGATTCCATGAAACTTGAGCGACAAAATCACTTGAATCGGGTAAAAACCCCTTTCCATCACAATACCTGAATCTGCCGGGTTGGTGGGATATGTTCCACGCCTATAATATCTTGATGTGATTCGGCCCATGGAAATATATTTATTAATTGTGTCAACAAGCAATGAACCCCACAATCCTGAAGTCTGGAGTGCTAACTCATGAATCAATTCAGGATTCAAGTCCGGAAATTTTTTCTCAATGATCTCCCGGCGGCGTGACAGATATGATTTGACTACAACATCACGGCTTGTTTGCGCCCCATCCGGACCGAGTTCCCAAGCTTCCCAGAGCGGGGGAAGCGAGTCTGCACAGGGTTGATAGGCCACATTATTCCCGTCGGAGATTACAACAACGCCATCAGTGACTAAAACTCGGGTGATTTCCGAGTAAACTCGTTCGAGCAATGAATCATTAATGTGGCTTATCACCTCGTTAATGAGCGTGTAATCCACAGTTTCAGACTGAATATCGATCATGCTACCTTGTGAACGTACATACTCAATATTTTGATAGAAATGAGAAAACAAAAGACGACCTTGGTGAATATAATCCTCTTCAACATCAATGCCAATGACCTTCTCAGCACCCAAGCAAAAGAATAACGGCGCCATATGCCCATATTTACAACCGTAATCCAAAACTGTTTTGCCAATAAAATTGTATTGATATCTTTGGATAATCTCTAAGTGAATTTTCCAAAGTTTATCATGATGCCATTGCGACGATATATTCCGCAAATGGTCTGAAACTGGATTTTTCTGACAATACTCAAAAACAAGGGAGTAAATATTTGATATACGATTATGTAGTTCGGAATTATTCATAAAAATTATATATTGATTATGAAATTACAGCCTTATTTTTACACATCTTTATTTGACCAATCCAAAAAAGGTTACTTTGATAAATCCATTCAACAATTTTATCAAATTCTTCATTGTTTCCAATCACATCGTTTTGATACTTCTGAATCCATATCTGATTTGAGACTATATATCTTATATTCCAATCTTTAATAATCCCCTGAAATTCACTAGAGGGAAGAGGATAATAAGAAAATACCCTATTAAAAGAGTCATGTTCGTCAGGACGAAAATTAGCCCCATGTGTGAGAACGGGGTTTTTGGTAAATAGAAGGCAGAACCAATGAAATGGACCAACTGGCAATATATTCCCCGAAACATCAGAGATTATACGTTGACAAATATTTCGGCGTTCAAAAAAATCGGGAAATGAAATATCTTGAAAGAGCTTATAAAATAGTCTTATAAATATGGGCACCGAAACCAATGAATAAATCAGAAAAATATAGATGATCCAATGGTGATCATGAATGAATGAGACCGTAAGCAACAAAGAAGGAAACAAGGCATACTCTAAATAACGCTCTCCCTCACCCAGAAAGAGGAGAGGCTTCATCTTTGTCACTAAAAAAAACAGAAGTCCTGCTCCCATGACTGTCAGTAACAAAAAATGTGTGGGCGATAAAATCGGCCATTTTAGCATAAAATACCCGATTAGTAGGAACTGAGGAAATACTGTGAGCAACAAATGCAAAAAGTAGTTTTCACTGTAATACCATTCCACAAAGGCACCAATGCGCTTCTTGCGCTCTTTAGAATTAATATGAGGTGAAAAAAGACCTTTGACTGTCAACCATTGACAAAAATATGATTTAAGTTTGTCGCGTCGGAAGTGAGGAAAAAGAAATACTGATTGGAGATTTAAGTAATAATTAATAGAATGAAGCAAACTCCCTTGCAATATGGATACTATTTTGCCCATTGAAAAAATGAATGAAATGATTATTGCCAATATAATTACCCCAGAATAGAGTGGAAAACATAAGCAACTGATGACTAGTCCGAAAAAAAGCAACGTTTGTGTAGCAAATTTTGCGCTTATGAAAATGAGCGCGGCTGAAACTAGTGAGACGATAAAAAATCCTACGCTATGATTCACCAGCGAATAACAGAGTGTTGTGATATGAAGAATATATAAAAATAATCCAAAGGGCCTCGGACTTCCATTGTAGGCACGTGGACCCGATCCTATCCGGAGTAAAGCAGGCGAAAAGGAAAATAAGGCGGTGACAAGCGATGCATTGAGAATGCTCTCTGTTTTATCCGAAAAGTTAAAAAACCAAATACAGAAATAGAAAATAACCAAAGAACTTAAACTATCAAATAATGCGCTGCTCAATCGCTCCGCCCAGAGTCTTGAACGCAAAGGAAAAATCGCCAATAACATATGATAAAAGTATGGGTATGAATATCGGTGAGGAAGAAGGACACGCGGAATTTCCTGAGGTATTTGAAATTTTAGTTTGCGAATAAATTCTGCACAATATAGATGGAAACATGTATCAGAAGCATAGTAGTCAGGCAGTTTCAATCGCGGAATGATTCGGATAATAAATCCAATCAATATGATTGTGACAAGATAGAAAGTCATGGCTTATTCCAGATTATTCTGTCCAATATCCAGGATGTGTAAGTATCAATACATTTGCCCTATTAAATACGGGGGGGGTCTTAAAATCTTTACACATATACCGCTTTTGATCACATACTCTCAGATGACAATCATGCACAACATGATTGTACCCTCTGAGACTCTCTGAACAATCACTGAAACTGTAACCAAAATCGTGTATCCGTGTTGTTATTTCTGAGATAAATGTATTCCTTATATCCAATCGGTAAGAACCTAAACCATGTATGGTAAAAGAAGCCGGTTGAAATCCTGTGATACTTGCGAATAAATGAGTTTCACGTTCAAACTCATCCATAAAATTGTCGTGTGTATAACAGACTGTATGCAGCCCTATTTCCATACCTTTTGATCGGTAATGAAATATTTGTGACAAAAAATCTTTGAGAGAATAAGGACACTGACTATCCACACGGAAGTAGATCGCAGCATTAATATTTAATTTGAGATTAATATCACAGAGCACACCAAATTTTTTGGCACATTCCATTGTGTCTATGTCGTGACGCACAAAATAATGTGTTATGTCATTGTCATTTGGAAAGGTCGTCTCTAGATATGAATGAATTAGAGTATTTGGATGTCTTACAACTCTTTTAAGGTATTCATAGTATACATTGGATATGTAGGGAGCAGTTGTATATTCCTTAGTCAATTTTCGCGTCCGGGCGTTCTTACTTATCATATAATCATAGATACGCGCCAGTATTTTCATTGCTATATATTTTAAAATTATTTTTTTATTTTATATTCCATTAGCTTTTTCTAAGATATTTATAGTAAGAACTTTTCTCAAGAACATGTGTGGATAGTCTTTT
>CAYTAI010000032.1:0-13556 GCA_964435715.1 uncultured Verrucomicrobiota bacterium
TTTGGGGAATACTTTGGTCTGCCTGCCGGATATGGCCCGGCGCAATTTGCGGAGTTTGAAGATGAGTACCGCAAAATGCTCTCGGACAACTTGCTCGGGAGTGAGCCCTTGTGCGCGCAACTGGCGCGGGACATCGCACGTCCGCAAAACCCCTTTTGGCTATCAATTGTGATGAGGCCAATTGAATTCATCGTGGTTGAAACTTTGCCAGCCCCTTTGCGCGGCAAACTCGGATTCCGCTCAACCGTCTGGACACGCACTTGCTGGGCTCTCACGGGCAAATTGCTCCGCTGGACCGTTCCGTTCCTGCCGGGCAAATTGCGCTATGCGCGATCTTACCGGCTTGCCCGGAAAAAAATAATTTCCTGAAGATTTTTCTTTTGGTGACAGGCGCGACAAATCCAAGCCATTTACACATCTTGAATGAGTCGAAGGGCAGTCGGTTGAATCTCCCGGGGAAAGCGGCAGGCGCCATGCTGGCGGCATTATTTCCGCAGTGCCATCAAGATGCGGAGGACATACCAGAAAAGCAGGGCGACTCCGGCAAAAAGGGCGAGGGCCGCTGCCACATGCTGTTTCGTATTGTAGTGATGAATAATATTTGAAAGCGTGTATAGGATCGAGGCTCCGGCGAAAAGCACCATGATCGCGGAGAAGAGCACCCCCAGTTCGAACCCGAAAAAGATGCTGGCAACAATAATTCCGATCGCGACAAAACTACCGATAATCAAAATGCCTTTCAGGAATGAAAAATCCTTGCGCGTGATGAATGCCACGGCGATGAGCCCGAGGGTGAGGAGTCCGGTAATGATACCTGCAGCCGGAATGGTGGACGGAGCGACCGATGCAGCGACATACAAAAGAGGCAGGAAAATCAGGGCTTCGGCAACAATGTACAAACCCAGTCCGGCATATTGTATTTCCTGTGATGCTTCGGACATGGCCAGTTTATTGGCGATCCATGATGCTGCCATAAAGGCTCCCAGAACAAACAACCACGAGTATTTCCCAAAGCTGAACATGAAATCAACCACAGGTTTTGCGGCACCGGAAAGAATGAGATAAGCTTCCAGTCCGACAAAAAGGAGTATGGCGAGTCCCAGATGAAGGAAAACACGGGAGATGAATGCCGAACGGTCAGAAACCGGTGCGTCGGCGACAGTCATGGCGGGATTTGCAGAGTAAGAGTTCATAATAATGGTGATTACCTTTCGGGCACAGATGATTTTTAAAGAGCGGCCCTCTTTTTTTGTGAATGCTGGGACAATAAACCCCTTCATGATTGGAGGTCAATGCGCTTTTCTCCCTTGTTTCCAGGTTTGCCGGGATACCCCGCCCGGAAAAATCCACATTCTTTTTTTCCTCTCTCTCATCGTGTCGAGGGAAACGGGGGGAGTGTTTCATGAAAAATCCGCATGATTCCGGATGGGGATAAACGCCTTTGATTTGAGGCTTTCAAGAGAATGCGCGGGTGGTGCAAAAAAAGTTTTTTGCCCATTGAAAAAATCCCTGCGCGTCGCTTACATAAAGGACGATGAATCCCGGGGGCGTACAATTTAATTCCATTGACCAGATTTTTGTGCAGGGTTTCCAGTGGTTTATTGCCTTTTTCGAGGCATGGCCCTGGTTGCAATTTGCTCTGGCGGTTTTGCTCATGACAGTGCCTGTGCTGATGTTGTACCCCTTTTTAATGGGTTTGACCACCTGGGTCGAGCGGCGTGTGCTGGCTCGCATCCAAAATCGCATGGGGCCGAACCGCACAGGAGCTTTTGGCCTGCTTCAATTCATTGCGGACGGCATCAAAATGCTCATGAAAGAGGATATCGTCCCCCGCTCTGCGGACAAATTGCTCCACATACTTGCTCCGGTTCTGGTTGTGGTGCCGCCCTTTCTGGTGCTTGCGCTTTTACCCGTCGGAAAGAATATGACTCTCGTCCAGAGCGAGGCGGGGCTGCTGCTTTTTTTCGCACTCAGCGGATTGGGGACGCTGGCGATATTCATGGCGGGCTGGTCGTCGCGCAATAAATTCTCCGTTTTGGGCGCGATGCGCGCGGGCGCACAAGCCATATCTTATGAGATCCCGCTCATCATCGCCGCGCTCTCAGCAGTGGTCTTTGCCGGAAGCCTGTCACTGGCTCAGATTGTCGAGAGTCAAAGTGGCGGCTTTTTGAATATTCTCTCATGGAATGCCTGGACGCCTTGGGGATTTGCGGGTTTTCTCATTTTCTTTGTTGCCGGTTTGGCAGAGGTGAATCGTTCCCCGTTCGACATTCCAGAGGCGGAGTCCGAGATTGTCGCCGGACATTTGACGGAATACAGCGGGTTTAAATATGCCCTGTTTTTTGTGGCGGAATATCTCGCGGCATTTGCGATTGCCGGTTTGGCAGTGACGCTTTTCCTGGGTGGGTGGAATGCCCCTGTGGTGGCCGGCATCCAGATATTGCCCTCGTGGTTCTGGTTCCCGGCTAAGATGTATGCCTTGGTGCTGGTGATGATCTGGATTCGCGGCACACTGCCCCGCCTGCGCTCCGACCAGCTCATGTCATTGGCCTGGAAATTTACCTTTGACCCTGCTGAATTTATTGAGCACCGCACTCTACACCCTCTTGGCCCGGCACGGCTTGTGGGCGCAAATGGCGGGTTGGCTCGGGAGCGCTGTCCTGATTGGTGCGGGATACTGCGTGCTGGTGCAAATTGTTTACCCGGAAAAATCATACAAAAGGGAGTATCATTATGCCTGAGCTTTCCGGAGCATCCCTCTTCATGATTCTGGCCGGTGTCGTTTTGCTTGCCGCTGCGATTTACGCGGTGACACTGGGGCGTTTGATCCGGGCGGCGTTTGCGCTGATTTTTTGTCTCGCGACCCTGGGAATCATCTATATCGCGTTGGGGAATGACTTTTTGGGGGCAATCCAGATCCTTCTCTACACCGGAGCGATTGCGGTCCTGGTGCTTTTTGTGGTGATGCTGACGCGCCGGTCGGGTGATCGGGAGCATGTGGCGGAAACAAAAGAGGATTGGGGTTGGGGCGGGGCATTGGCGGGGGGGCTTTTTATCCTTCTTTTTGTGGCGCTCTCGCAATATTCCGGGTTTGCATCCGCACCCTCGAGTGATTTGCCTGTTGGTGGCAAGGTGATACAAATCTTTGGACAACTTTTTGCCCATGAATACTTTTTTCCCATGCAAATTGCGGGGATCCTCTTGACCGTGGCATTCATCGGCGCGGCTCTCATTGTGCGTTCGGAAAAAAAAGCAAGTGTTCCCGCCAAAACAGAGGAGAGCGCATCATGACTCTGGGATTCCTGCTGGTGCTCGCCGCTTCCCTATTTTGCACCGGTCTCTTTGGTGTGTTGAGCCGCCGGAATATGATTGTCGTGCTTTTCAGCATCGAGCTGATGTTTAATGCCGCGCATCTCAATCTCGTTGCTTTCTGGCACTATGGAGAAAACCCTCAAGCGATGACGGGGCTGATGTTTGTTGTTTTTTCCCTGGCGATCTCCGGGGCGGAAGCCGCCATCGGGCTGGCTTTGATTTTGCGTGTTTACCGCCATTACAAGGCGATTGAAACCACCACGATCACGGAGTTGAAAGGATAATGGATATTTCCTCTATTTTTCTGGCACTCCTGTTGGCCGGTCCGTTTGTGGCGGCTCTCGCCGGGGTATGCGGAGCGGTGCAAATTCCGCAAAAATATTCTCTGGGAGCGACTCTGACGATTGCCTTGTCACTCATTTGTTCGTTGGTTTTTCTGGGAATATTGATTTTTGGTTCTTCCGCCCCCTGGCTCGCGCAATTTGCATGGATGGAGTTTGCCGGCTCATCCATTCCGATGTCATTCATCGTGGATCCGCTTGCGGCAGTGATGTGTTTGGTGGTTTCATTTGTCGCCCTCCTGGTTTTTATTTTTTCCAGGGAATACATGACGCATGACGGGAGACAGGGCCGTTATTTTTGTTTTCTCGCTTTTTTCACCGGTTCCATGCTGGGCACGGTTGTCTCCAACAGCCTGCTGACCTTTCTGATTTTTTGGGAGATGATGGGTCTGGCATCTTATTTACTGATCGGTTTCTGGTACCAAAAGCCTGCCGCCGCTGCCGCTGCCAAAAAAGCGTTTCTGGTGACCCGCATCGGGGATCTGGGGCTTTTGGCGGCTGTCTTTTTCCTCTACAATCAAACAGGCACTCTGCTTTTTTATGATCACGGGGCGGGGCTGCTGGAGCCCGCGCAAATTGCGCTCTTGCAACAGGCGGGACTCTGGGCCGGAGCCGGATATCTTTTTTGGATGGGGCTCCTGGCTCTGTGGGGAGCTATGGGAAAGTCAGGGCAATTTCCCCTTCATGTCTGGCTCCCCGATGCGATGGAGGGACCCACACCTGTATCCGCTTTGATTCATGCCGCGACGATGGTCGCTGCTGGGGTCTTTCTGATGTGCCGCATCTATCCCTTGTATGAAAATATCGCGGGACTGCTGACGATCATCACCTGGGTGGGGACTGTAACGGCTCTCGGCGCGGCATTGATTGCCACGGCACAAAGCGACATCAAACGGATACTGGCATATTCCACGGTGTCCCAGCTGGGGATCATGTTTGTCGGATTGGGCGTGGGCGGACCGGTCTATGCGATGTTCCACCTTTTCACACATGCCTTTTTCAAGTCACTGCTATTCTTGGGCAGCGGATCGGTCATCCATGCCTGTAGCGGTGAGCAAGACATTTATCGCATGGGCGGACTGAAAGAAAAAATGCCAAAGACTTTTCTCGCCTATGCCCTCGGCGCGGCGGCGCTGGCAGGGGTTCCTTTATTGGCGGGGTTCTGGTCCAAGGACGAGATTCTCTATCGTGCATTCGAGCACGACAAATTATCTTTTGCGCTGATTGTCGTGACATCACTCCTGACGGCTTTTTATATGACACGACAGGTGGTGCTGGTTTTTTATGGGAAATACCGCGGCACTCAAGAGCAAGCCTCTCATGTGCATGAGTCTCCGGCGATGATGGTGATCCCGCTGATGATTCTGGCAGTCCTTGCTTGTGTGGCAGGATTTATCGGGACACCGTGGATGAATCTTTTTGCGCGGTTCCTCGGGGCTCCAGAACACGAAATGCATTTGGGTTCCCATCTGCTGATGATGTTAACGGGGTCATTCCTCGCTCTTGTCGGAATTTACTGCGGATACAAACTCTATACAGGTAAAAAAATCAGTACCCTCGCTGAAGATCCCCTGAATAAATGGTTTGGAAAATTTTATTTGTTCTTGAATGAACGCTGCCGCGTGGATGAATTGTATGAGGCAACATTCGGAAGGTTGATGAATGGAGTGTCCAGAGTGTCGGATTATTTTGAGATTTTTCTGGAGTTTCTCAATCGTGCGGCGGGCGGGGCGGTCTACTCGGTCTCATGGATCAGTCAAAAAGTCCTGGACGAATGGGTCATCAACGGTTTTTTCTCCGCGGGTTGTGAGAGTGCGCGGCTCAAGGGTGTGCTCGCGGGCAAATTGCAAAGCGGCAATCTTTCCTTTTATCTGAGGATGATGGCTTTGGGTGCGGTGATTGCCGGAATCATTTACGGGATAGTCAAATAAAATGCTCAGTCTCATCATATTTTTACCAGTGATCAGCGGCCTGCTCATAGCGGCTTGCGGCAAACGCTTTTCATACTCCACTGGAGGGGTGGTGCTCGGTGTGAGTGCGGGCATGAGCCTCGCCGCCATTGTCTGTATTCTCGATTTTGCCCGCGGAGGACAGATGTCTTCGATGACGGAATTCATCCCCTGGATCGAGCCTTTCGGGTTGAACTATTTTACAGCGGTCACACCCTTGAATGCGGTTTTTATCCTGCTCAATGCAGTTCTCATGCCCGTGGTGATCTGGACGGCGATGCGCCGCAATGGCGGACATCCGGTGATGGCGGCGCTGCTGCTCGTCGAGCAAGGATTGCTCAATGGGGTTTTTGCCATGCAAAATCTTTTGCTCTGGTTTTTCTTCTGGGAATTGACCCTGGTTCCGGTCTTTTTCCTGATTAAAGAATTTGGCGCGGAGCAACGGGCTTATGCCGCTTACAAGTTTTTTCTCTACACCCTGCTGGGCAGTCTGCCCATGCTCCTGTCTTTTCTGTGCATCTATTACCATTTCGGGACTCTTGATCTCGGGCTCGCGCAAATTGCACCGCAATCCCTGGCGGGTCTGGACTCGCCGGGTGCCGTGGACTCCTTTCAACCCTATGCATTTTTTGTTTTTATCGGGATGTTTCTCGGAGTGGCGGTAAAAATTCCACTGTATCCTTTCCATTCATGGCAGCCGGATGCATACACACAGGCACCGACACCGGTGTCGATTTTTCTGACAGGTATCATGTCAAAAATGGGTGTCTATGGTTTGATGCTGCTTTTTGTGCTGCTGCCGGTGACATTTGGCGTGCATGCGGAGTGGATCGTGTGGCTGGCGGCGATCACGATGCTCGCCAGTATCACCACAGCAATCCTGAAAAATGATCTCAAAGAAATCATCGCCTACAGTTCGCTCAATCATGTTGCGATTTGCGCGCTCGGAATCGGGGCGATGGCTTTGATGGGCGTGAACCAGCCTGTCGCACAAAATCAAATCCAGACGGGAGTGCTCGTGCAGGTATTCAGTCATGGTCTGACAGGAGCATTATTTTTCTTTTTGGCAGGCGTGCTCGAAAAACGTTCCGGCACCCGCGTGCTCGGGATTCATGGGGGATTACGCCACAAGATGCCTGTATACGCGGGGCTGCTGGGTGTTGCGGCATTTGCCACGATCGGACTTCCCGGTCTCAGCGGGTTCATCGGGGAATTCCTTGTTTTCAAGGGGGGATTTCTGGTCTCGCCTTACGCGACGGGGTTGGCATTTTTGGGGCTTATCCCCATGACCCTGGTCATGTTAAAAGTGATCAATGCGGTTCTCAACGGGCCATTGGCTCCGTTCTTTGCCCAGGTTCATGATTTGAACCGGGCGGAACGCGTGGTCGCCCTGCCCCTGGCACTTTTGATTATTCTTGTCGGCCTCTGGCCGAAAACAATCCTCTGGATATGGAACTGGTGAACCCATGACGATACAACTGACATTTTTGTTTTGCTTTGCCGGGGCGGCGGCGGTTGCCTGTGTGCCTGCGGCAAAAAAACATTTGATCCGCATCATGACCCTGGCTTTCCTCGGCGCGTCGGCACTGGTGTCCGTGGCACTGTTTGCAAATTATCCGGGCGGGCAAAGCGGATTCACCGGTGTGTCCTCGATTCCGTGGATCAAGTCGCTGGGCATTTCCTTTACGACGGGGGTGGACGGTGTCAGCGTTTCTCTTTTGTTGATGACGGGAGTTGTTTCAGTCGCAGCTGTTTTGATGTCGTGGAATGTGGAGACGCGGGTTAAAGAGTTTTTTATTCATATCCTGATTTTAACGGGCTCTGTCTACGGGGTTTTTGTCTCACTTGATTTGTTACTGTTATTTTTATTTTATGAGATTTCCATCATTCCAAAATACTTCCTGATCGCCTTGTGGGGGGGCGCGAGAAAAGAATACGCAGCGATGAAGCTGGTGCTCTACTCGTTTCTCGGGAGTCTGGTCGCCTTGCTCGGGCTCTTGATTGTCTATGCCACACATTACCAGCTCACGGGGGTGGCGACTTTTGATCTGCGTGAGTTGACTGCCGCCGCCGGTTTATTTCCGGGACACATGTCATTTATCTGTCTGCCACTCTTTTTCACCGGCTTCGGCATTTTGGCGGGGCTATACCCTTTTCACACCTGGGCTCCGACGGGACACACGGCTGCGCCGACCGCCGCATCCATGCTTTTGGCGGGTGTCATCATGAAGCTTGGTGCCTATGGATGTTTGAGGTTGGGAATCGGGCTCACGGGGGAAGGATTTTTGCTTCCGGCCAATATTTTCGGTTTGGAAATGCCCCATTTCTGGACGTGGATTTTTGCGGGGGCGGGGATCATCGCCATTGTCCTGGGTGCCGGCTCGAGTCTGGTGCAGAAGGATATGAAATTCATCGTGGCTTATTCCAGTGTCAGCCACATGGGATTTGTCATTCTGGGTCTGGCACTGGCGAATTTTTTTGGAGTCACCGGGGCGGTCTTGCAGATGATCTCGCACGGGTTCATCGCGGCTTTGCTTTTTGCGTGTGTCGGACGATTGATCTATGACCGGACACACACACGGATGATGGGGGATTTTCCGCGGTTTGCGCTCAAAGAAAAAATGCCGCTGGTCTGTGTCATCACCTGTGTGGCCTTTATTGCTTCGGCCGGAATGCCCGGATTCAGCGGGTTTATCGCGGAGTTCACTGTATTCCGCGGATTGATTGAGAAATCATTGTTAGCAGGAGTGCCTGTGATTCTGGGTGTGCTCGTGACCTTTGCCTACAGCTTGAAAGTCTTGCACGGTCTTTTCTGGAAAGAAGAGAACACCGCTGAGAATCAGGAGCGTCCGCCTGTTGATTTGCTTCGCCTGACCTGGCCCGAAAAAACAGGAGCCCTGATCCTCATCGTGGCAATCGTGTGGATGGGAGTCATGCCTGGTGTTTTGACATCCAAAATCGCTCCAAATGTCAGAACCATCGTGGGTCATGAGTCCCGTGTGGACACACCGGAATCAGGAGGGATCATGCCATGAATACAACCCTTGAGCTTATCAAAATACTCTCGCCGGAAATCATTCTTTTCCTTTCAGGATTTTTGATTTTGGGTCTGAGTCTTTTTCCCTCCCGTGCGGACAAGGCAAAAACAATCACAATCATCGCGGCAGTGATCGCAGCGGGTGCTCTGGTCTGGATGATTTCCGGGGGAGGCATCGTCTCGCACCCGTCAGGCCTTTACCAGATGATTCCCCTGCTCGCTGTCATCAAAATCATATTTGTCTTTATGAATCTTTTCTTTGTCTTTTCGGCGGACAGGGAGGATTACGGCGAGTCCAGACCAGAGTTTTTCGCGCTGATGCAATTTGCCACGGCGGGTTTCATGCTTTTAATCAGCAGCACGAGTTTGATCACGATTTTCCTGAGTCTGGAATTCGCCAGCATTTGTCTCTATGCCTTGACCGCATTGCGGGCGAACCGCAAGCAGGTTATAGAAGCGGCTTTCAAGTATTTCACGTTCGGGGCGACAGCCTCGGCATTTTTAGTGTTTGGAATGAGTTTGCTCTATGGGTTGAGCGGGGAAGTCGAGCTGGCGGCGATCCGAACCGCCTTATCGGGGACAACACCCGATTCGATGATTTTAGGAATCGCGATCATTTTTATCCTTGTCGGATTCGGATTCAAGCTGGCCGTCGCCCCATTCCATTTTTGGGCACCGGACATATATCAGAAAGCCCCGTTACCCGTTGCCGGACTTTTGGCGAGTGTGTCGAACTACGCCGCATTTCTCGCTCTGGCGCGCATCCTCTATGTGGCGCTGGAAAAATTTCCCGGAAAAGCATTTGTCTCCGCGGATGCGATCCGTCTTTTGCCGGGATGGGGGTTGGTCCTTTGTCTCTTCACACTGGCGAGTCTTTTTGTGGGAAATTTCGGTGCGCTCAATCAGAGCAATTTGCGCCGGTTGCTGGCATATTCAGCTGTGGCGCAAAGTGCATTTGTCCTGCTCGCGCTGGTCGCTTTCGGGGTTCACGGCTTGACGGCTGTCTTTGATTATAATCTGGCGTACTCTCTGGCGACGGCGGGGATTTTTCTGGCGATCAAATATGCCCGTGCGGGAGAAGCGATTGGTTCCCTGGGGCAACTCCGCGCCCGGTCCATCCCGCTGGCCATTTGCCTGTCCATTTTTCTTTTGTCCCTTGCGGGTGTGCCGCCCTGTGTGGGATTTGTGGCGAAATTTTATGTTTTTGTCTCCGCGTTCTTGAGTCCGCTTTATTCGACCGCCGGGCTGATGTGGCTGGTGATTCTGGCACTGGGCGCCAGTGTGTTGGGCTTCTTTTATTACCTGCGCGTGGTTAAAGTCCTCTGGGTTTCAGAAGTGACGGCCTCCGCGGAAAGAATCCCGTTGAGGCAAATTGCTCCCGTGCTGCTCTTGGGCGCGCTGGTCATCCTGCTCGGGCTCCTGCCTCAATTCTGGTTACATTTCGTCCACGAGTCCCTGATGCTTTTTCTCGGGTAAAATGTCATGGCAAAGCTCCCCCGCACAAAAAAAATGCCGCAGGAAACAATGCCTCATGGTCGCGAGGATGAGAGACAACACATCAAGGCATTATTGTCCGCCGCGGGTGGTTATGTGCCTGTCCTGACCGGAAAATCGGGCGTCGGCAAAACAGCGATTTTGGATTTATTGACTCTGGATGCGGGCAAAAACAGCGTGCTGCGTGTGAGCGCCCCATGTGACCCGGAGCAATTTGCGCGGAAAGGCAAATCGCAGTGGATATTCATCGATAATGCCCAGCGTTTCAACGCGGAGCAATTTGCGCGCGTATTGGACGGGCGGGAGAGTGCGGGCGCAAAATCACGAATGGTTCTCGCGCTGGACGAGGCGGCTGCGGATTTTTGTCTGACCGGATTTTTCAAGCAATACCGTTTTCTCAAACCGGTGGTGATCCGGCCGCTCGACAAGGAAAAGACGGCGGCTCTGCTCGTGCAATTTGCGCGGGAGCGCGGCACAGGGCTCGGTCATGCGGCCGCGATGAAAATCACGCGTGCGGCGGCGGATTTTTTCCCCGAACGCGCCTTGCCGGGAGCGGCTCTGGAGTGGCTGGACATGATATCGGCTCATTCGTCGTGCCCGGCGGAGCTTGCGCCCGGTGCCATTGCGGAGCAACTTGCGCGCCTGAGCGGAGTGGACGCGACCCTCTTGGATATGAGTCTCGCGGGGCGGATGGAGCGTTTTCTCGCGGTGACTGTCGGGCAGGTCGATCAACTGCGGTTGTCACAAGCCACAAAATCAATGATGGAGTGTATGATCTCGCGGCTCTCGCCGGGGAGTGCGCGGCGCAAGCCCTTGGGCTCATTCATCATTGCCGGGTCGGACTCCGTGCCCGTGCGCGCGCTCGCGCGACTCATCCGCGCAAATTGCTTTGGCGGAGCGGGAGCGGTCTTGGATTTGCTTTTAACAGGACGGAGCCGCCAGGAGACGCCGGAATTAATCACCCGTATGGGGCAGTCGCTCCAAGACAAATCCGGCGGGGTGATTGTGATGGAGGGAGTCGAGGAGGCACCGGTGAATTTTATCGAGGCGATGGAGGACATCCTCGAGGAGGGGGATCATGCGCTCTTGTCGGGATATCGCGTGGACATGAGCCGGACGATTTTCCTGTTTTCAACCCGGGTCGGAGAGTCACTCGTTGCACATTCGGGATTCACCCCCAGCCAGCTGCAGAAGAATGTGGTCAAGGAAGTCCGCACGATTTTGCCTGCACCGCTTTGCCGGCGTGTGGACGGGATTTATCTGAGTGATCCCGCGTGAGCAAATTGCGCGGAGAGGGAACTCTAAGGAATGATGTTGAACTTGATACTCTCGGTAAAGTCGGGATAACCGACCAGTGTCGCCACGAGGGTGTATTCTCCCGGAGGCAATTTGTGGCCTTCCTTGTCAAAAAGGGAAATGCTCTCGGTGTAACGGACGGATTCACCGGGATTGATGAGTGTGGATCCAATGACCTCGGTAAACATGCGAGACTCGGACCAGCGGAAAATTTCTTTGCCTGAGGAGTCCACGACAAAAAAGTCATACTTTTGTGAATTTGGAAAAGAAAATGTCTTGAGGAGTTTGGATTTATTTTGGATGGAGAAAAAAGGCTGGATAAAATATTGTGAGTCCAAGGTGGCAACGGATTGTGAGAGGGTATTGGACTGGAGGGTCAGGGAAACATTAAAATCATCGCGTTTGATATTTTTAACCTTGTCGATTTTTTTGTCGCGCGACTCCGGGTTCCCATCGAAAATACCTGAAAACCAGCCGGCACCATCTCCCGCGGCATCATTTTTCGCGCGGGCGGCACCCTGGTTTTTGGAGGGGGAAACATCGACGGCACCCGCGAATGGGGCTATAAAAAGGACGGTGAAGATGAAAACAAAAGCTTTTCTCATGGCATTAATTGGTTATTTTCTTTCATACAGGATGAATTACAAGACTATTTTAAATATTATGAAACACACAAATCCGGTAAAATTATTTTTATTAATGACGATCCTCATCCCGCTTCCATTCACCGGAATATATGCGGGGAGCAATAAACCACCCATCACTGTCCGGGTGTATACACAAGTTGAAAAAGGGCAAGCGCGGTCGATTCCCATCCAATTATCCAATCCGGATCAGACGATTCTGATTTCACAATTCCCGGATGTGACCGAAAAGGATATCGCCTTCGTTCACATTTATGAGGGACCGAATGGACCGGGAGCAAAAGTGCAATTGGATCACCGGGGAATACTGGCTCTGGACACAGTGACAACGGCGAATAAAGGAAAAATCATGGTCGTTATCGTTAATGAAAGACCAGTCTTGGTGGAGACAATCCAGGCGCCGATTCGCGACGGGGTCTTTGCATTTGAGAATATTTACATGGAAGAGGCGGCTGTCCTGAAAAAGCAATATGGAAAGAAAACAAAGGACGAAAAGAAATAAAACCTTTACATTTTGGTGAAACCAAATAGATAAATGACGGTTAAATAAACAAACATTAACAGAAATATTATCAAATGAACTTGAAACCTTTTGTGCTGGGATTATTGGCAATTGCATTACTCAGTGGTATTGCAAATGTTTTTCTCTCAGTGAAATTCGTCACGAGCCATCGTAAATTACAAGCCCAAGTCGGTGCAATTCAACAAGGAATGGCTGGTCAACAATTCCTCATGGGTCTGCTCAATAACCTTGGACCCTATGTTCAAAAGGATCAAGGCGTTGTCCCCATCCTGCAAAAATACGGGATTGGATTCAATCCCAATGGAAACAATCAACAACGCTAATCAGGATATTTATGTCAGAGCAACAACAAGATACAAATATTATTTTACTCGGGGTCATATTGGTCGTTTTGCTGGTGAGCATGGGACTCAATATATTTCTTTTCAAGAATGACAGCATCATGACCGCTCAATTATCCAATCCACAGCAAATTCAACAGGCACAAGCTTCCCAATCGCAATTGGCAACCATAAACGCATTGGTCAATGATCTTCGTGCTTACGCCGCAGACAAACCGGCATTGCAAGAAATCTTGCGTAAATCGAATATCCAATAATCAACCGGATATATTGCAGTTTTAGATTTTGAAATGATATCCCACCATGATTTTATCATGGTGGGATATTTATTTGTTTGGAACGAGGATGATGATTGTGAATTTTTACGATCATAAATTGCTTAAAATCAATATTTTAAGATTATTTTAGCATCTCCATTTGTCCTAAATAAGAAGAATAACATATTTTTTTGTAGATAAAATCAGGTTTTAATATAAAAGAATGCCAGTGATTTATTATGGAAAGTATGGAAATTACTGAAAACCATTACGACCTTATCGATAAAATGATCGGAAATTACTTGATCGTGGATATGATCGGTGAAGGCGGAATGGGACGTGTTTACAAAGCACTCCACCAG
>CAYTAI010000032.1:13595-20829 GCA_964435715.1 uncultured Verrucomicrobiota bacterium
GATTGTGGCGTTAAAAGTTTTGCCGCCACATTTATCTTTTGATCCGAAGTATCAAATGCGATTCAAGAAAGAAGCCCGTGCGGCAGCGAAGCTCAACCACCCGAATATAGTTCAAATCCATGACTTCAATACGCATGAAGGGTGCAGCTACATGGTCATGGAGTATGTGGAAGGGTGTAATCTCAAGCAATTGCTCCAGCGCGAGGGGATATTGCCTGCGGGCGACGCGATCAATCTGATGATTCAAGCATGCTACGCTCTCGCGCATGCTCACGAGGCGGGGGTGATCCACCGCGACATCAAACCCGATAATTTTATCCTCGGTGACATTGGTTATCTCAAGCTTGCCGATCTCGGGCTGGCAAAGATCGGACTCGTCGGTGATCCGAGCTCGATGGGAATGACTTTATCCGGTGGACCTTTGGGAACCCCCTATTATATCTCGCCGGAGCAAGTCCAAGCAGAACCTGTCGACCATCGCACGGATATTTATTCTCTTGGCGCGACGTTTTTTCATCTTCTCGCCGGTTCACCGCCATTCAACGGGAAAAGCAGTCCCTTGATCATGGCGAAGCATCTCAATGAACCCCCGGAGGATCCATTTAAACTGAATCCGGACATCGATCCGGTTCTTGCCGAGGTGCTGCTCCACATGATGCAGAAGTCCCTTGATGACCGCCCCCAGTCTGTGATGGAGGTCTGTCATCGACTGCTCATCCACCAGCAATTAATTGAAAAAGAGTCTCTGCAAAAGCAAATTGCGCGGGTGATGGAAATTGCCCCGGCGGATGATGGGGTTGTTGCCCCGGTCTCTGAAGATGTCCCGCTGAAAGCGGTGCCGGACTCGACACCGGGAAACTCAGCGGTTCCGGACAAGACGGTTTCTTTGAATGTCTCTCCCGTGGATTCTTTTGTCGGACTCCCTTCGACAAATCCTGCGGCTGAAAAAGGTATACAGCCCCCCTTGCGGGAAGAAGGACTTTTTCCGCAGGGTCTTTTTCAAGAGCTTGTCCGTGAATTGCATTTTGCGCTTGCCGACGAAACAACATCCCTCGTGGATGAGGCGTTTGAATCCACAGGGACATCACGCACGACGCTCAAGAAAGAAGAATTTCCGGATTTCACGCGTGCCTTGATGAAGCATGTCTCGAATATCACCCAGCGTGAAAAAGTCCGGGAAACCTGTGAAAAAATCCGTAAACGCGCCGAGAAAGATGATGTGGTGAGCCTGGATCCGCGGGAAGAATGTCTCTCCCTGCTTTATATGACCCAGCTTCGCCGTTTGCTCAAACGCCTCGCGCCAAATTCTGCATTCGACATTGTTGACGAATGCATCGACATCCTCGACCTGACTCCGCGAAAAATCCCTGTCTCGCGCCGTGAAGAGCTGCTCGACGAGATCGAGCATCAACTCGGCAAATTGCCCGTCAAAAAGCAATTTCGCACAGAAGTCCAATATATTGCTTTGCGGTGAGTCAGCCGTTGGTCTGGCGCGGCTCTCATACCCGCCAAGTTTTTTTTACGCCTCGATCAACTCGCCTTTGCCTTCTTTTTGCGCTTTATTCTGAAGAGCGGCTTTGAAAAAATTCTGCCCGAGCTCCCAGACCGGTCCGGGGAATTTACGGCATTCGGTGAGGGTGTCATCAAGTCCTTTGACAAAACGATCGACTTCCTTTTCCCCGATGATCAGGGGCGGCAGGATTTTCATCACATCGGAATTGTGCGCGGCGACCTGGGTCAAAATGCGGGTGCGGGTGAGCATGGTCGTCACCACCATTTGAGCGAAAAGCCCCTTGTCGAGTTTGTGAATGAGTTTCCAAGCGGTTTTGAGCATGAATGAATCGGGTTCCTTGAACTCAATGGCGATCATGAGCCCCTTGCCGCGGACTTCGCCGATGAGCTCGTGTTTTGCCTTGAGTGCATTGAGTTTTTCCAGGAGCAAATCGCCCATTCTGGCGCTGTTCTCAATGAGATTCTCGTCGTCCATGATTTGCAGCGACGCAAGACCACATGCCATCGCGAGGTTATTCCGCCCGAATGTCGTGGAGTGGACGATGCATCGGTCAAGGCTGGAAAATGTTTTTTGATAGATGGAGCGGCGGGTCAAGATCGCGGCACAGGGGACATAACCACCACTCAAACTTTTTGCCATGGTGATGATATCCGGCTCGAGATTCCAATGCTCGAACCCGTAATATTTTCCGGTTCGTCCCATGCCCGTCTGCACTTCATCCGAGACAAGGAGGGTTCCGTATTTCCGGCAGAGCTCTTGTGCTTTCGGGAAAAAGTCACCGTCAGGAAAGCGAACCCCCTTGCCCTGGACGGGTTCGGCAATAAAAGCGGCGACATCACCTTTTTTGAGCTCATACTCCAGGGCTGTGAGATCACCGAAAGCAACGGACTCGAAACCGGGAATAAAAGGACCAAACCCTTCTTTAAAATATTTATTGTGAGTCAGGGACAGTGCTCCATAGGAAAGACCGTGGTAAGCCCCTTCCATGGACAGGATGCGCGGGCGGCCGGTGGCGCAGCGGGCGAATTTGGCGGCGCCTTCGACGGCTTCCGTGCCGGAGTTGGCGAAAAAAACCGCGTCAATGTGTGCAGGAGCACGGCGGACGAGCTCCTCGGCAAGCAATCCGCTCAGGAGCGCGCAATCCATCTGCACCATATTCGGCAAGTCCATGTCGAGCACGTCTTTGATGGTTTGTTGGAGAACCGGGTGATTGCGTCCGACATTGAATGCACTGTATCCACTCAGAAAGTCAAGGTAGTCATTTCCGTCCATGTCGTAGAGATAAGCTCCTTTGGCTTTCGCATAAATTTTGTCGAATCCGATGGTGCGGTGGACCTGGACGAGTGTGCGGTTGACGTATTTGTGATGGAGATCGTAGTTTTCCCCGAGCCGCGCTGTCACAATTTCTTTGATGTTAAAACTCATAACTTTTGTTATCTTCGCACATCCAATCCAAAAAAACAAGCGCGGGACTCGGTCAAAGCCTGTCCGTGCTGTCATCAGGGGGTAAAAAGTATATGTCTGAGCCTGAACACAATTCCGAAGAGGTGAATCACAAGGTCAAAATGATTAACCTCAAATGGTTGACCAAAGGGGATTTGGCGGAGGACGCAAAAAAATATATCGACCGTCTGGAAAAGCAGGATTTTGAGAGGGTGACCCATCTCTGCCATGTGGCATTGGCTTGCGCCCGCGAGGCATCCGCCCGTCATCTGGATCCCAAGCCGCTTTTTTACGCCGGGCTTTTCAGTCAGACCACACCGGAGGAAAGGCAGGAGTTGCTGGGGAATAACAAGGTGACACTCGCCCTGGTGGAGGCGATAGAAAACCCCGCATCACTGGCGCAAAATCTTTCTTTCATGCACACGGACCAGCTCGCCCAGTTCGAGCAAATTGCCGCGATTGTCCGGGAAAAAGTGAAGAATATCAAGACATCGGAAACTTCTTTCCCTCCGGGGGGATAAAATAGATTTGTCAGTCAAAGGGGGAGGAGTTTAATCTCCATTGATTATGCCAAAAATCTCTGTCGTTACCGGTGCCGCCGGATTCTTGGGTTCCCATTTAACCGACCGACTCTTGTCCGAAGGACACTCGGTCATCGGGATCGATAACTTTGTCACCGGCACACCCACAAACCTGGAGCACCTCGCGGGCAACACACGGTTTACTTTCATGCGTCAGGATGTGACCCAGTTCATTTTTATTCCGGGTGCGGTCGATTACGTTTTTCATTTTGCATCACCGGCGAGTCCGATTGATTATTTGGAAATTCCGATTCAAACTCTGAAAGTGGGGGCTTTGGGCACACACAACACGCTCGGTCTCGCCAAAGACAAAAAAGCGAAATATTTTCTCGCATCGACCTCGGAGACGTATGGCGATCCACAGGTGCATCCCCAGCCGGAGAGTTATTGGGGGCATGTGAATCCGGTCGGGCCGCGCGGGTGCTACGATGAAGCCAAACGTTTTGCAGAGGCGATGACCATGGCGTACCACCGGGTCCACCGTATCGACACGCACATTGTCCGCATCTTCAATACCTATGGCCCGCGCATGCGACTCAAAGACGGACGTGTGGTTCCTGCTTTCATCAGTCAGGCACTGAGTGGACAACCGATGGAAGTCTTTGGCGACGGTTCACAGACCCGTTCATTTTGTTATGTGGATGATTTGATTGATGGCATCTGGCGGCTTTCACAAAGCCATTATCATGAGCCGGTCAATATCGGGAACCCGTCCGAATTCACTATTTTGCAATTTGCGGAATTGATCCGGAAGATCACGGGAAGTGCGAGTGAAATTACCTTTAAACCCTTACCCAAAGATGATCCGAAACAACGCAGACCGGATATTTCCAAGGCAAAAGAACTTTTGTCATGGGAACCTAAAGTCTCTGTGGAAGAGGGGCTTAAGAGAACAATTCAGTATTTTGGTGGAAAAATATAATTGTCATAAGTCTAAAAGAAACTTGTAAATTTCTCTTGCGCTCAAATTGGCAGCTCTTTATTCTGCTAAAACGAGTAAAAAGAACAACTCTAAACTTTGAGGATTTATGGAAGCGTCAACCCCGAATTCAGGACTGCGTAAACCGGTCTTAATGATTCAAAAAGCTGCCCCGCAAGTGATCTTGTCGGCTCGCAATCCTATTTCGATGAATCCGTCCCCTGCCGAGGCAAAGCCAGCTGTGACGACGGAAGCGACCTCTTCGGGCTCGCTCGGTTTCACCCCGAAATTAAAGGGGGCTGAAGTCACCTCTGACGACAAGCAGCAAGTTGCGCCATCATTGCCAAAAGCAGTTCCAGTCGTCCCGCCCGCCGTCCCAGCCGCTCCCAAAGCACTTTCCCAGTCGGACATCATCAAAAATGCTAAAAAAGCGTCTGTGCGTGTGGACATATCTGCCGCCCGCCAGCAGGTGAATGCACCACAAGGCTCGCCTGTGCGTCCGCCCTCTGTGTCTCCGGCGGTTTCACCCGTCTCTGCGATGCAACCCGCTCCCGCACTCCCTGCGGCTCTCAATCAGCCGAAACCAGCAGTTCCTGTTGCTGCTTTGCCTCCGAAACCCGTGACCCCTCCTCCCGCCGCTATCGTCAATAATCCTCGTGTTGCAGCAGTCGCCCCTGCCTCTCCTTCAATTCCACCCAAACCCGCAGCCGTGCCTGCCCCTGTTTCACAACCAGCTCTTTCATCACCTGCGCCCGTTGTCGCTCCAAAACCTGTGGCAGCCGCCCCTGCGCCTGTAGAACCCCCTAAACCTGCTGTTCAACCCATGAGTAATGCACCCACTCCGGGGGCTCCAAAGCCTCCCGCTCCAGCGGCTATGCCTCCCAAACCCGTGACTCCGCCTCCTGCCGCGGCGAGTCTTCCTGCCAAACCCATGCCCGTATCCGCTGTGCCGGCAGTTGCATCAGCAGGAGCTTCGATTGCAAAACCAGCGGCAAAAAAAGAGACGGTGCGAATTCCATTACCTCCAAAACCGGCAGCGGCGACAAAGCCTGTTCCCCCTCCTCCCGGAAAAGGGCCATCTCCCGTGTCCGCCATGCCCGGCGCGCCTTCATCAGGCATTGCTGCGAAACAAACAGCAGCAATGAGTCCTTTGATTGCTCCGAAAAAAGAAACAACGCGGGTAAAAATTCCTGCTGCCCCTCCGAAATCAGGGACGGCAAAGATCACTCCCGGAGTCGGTGCGGCGCCTGCAGCCGCTCCTCTTCCCTCATCATCTGCTGTGGGAGCCAAACCAGCACCCGCACCCGCAGTCATGCCCGCTGCTGCTCCAGCGGCGGCGAGCAAGCCTGTCGGAGTCTCTACTCCGGCTGCCGCGGCTGCTTCACCAGTCAAAGCACCGGGTTCTGCCCCCGCTGTGGCTCCGGCTGCCGTCAAACCAGCGGTGAATCCCTCTGCGGCTGCTCCCGGCACACCAACAGTCAAACTTCCACAGACACAAGTTTTGCCTTCACCCGCGACGCCTTCGCCCGCTGCCCCCCTTGTCAATTCCAGTGTGGAAATGGACAGCTCCTCGCCGAATACCATGATCTGGGACGCATTGGCAGGGGTTTCATTTCTCGCTGTGGGCACGGCCGTCTTCTTTCTGGCAAAAGCCGCGAATTGGTTATGACACAAATTCTGTATTGCAAGGCGAGCAGGGGAATGTAAGTTAAAGCTCGAACTTCAAAAAAGGAATTTTGTCATGGCCAGCGAAAACGTATTGATTATCAACGAGAGCAACTTCGAAAACGAAGTGCTGAAATCCGAAGTCCCTGTGCTTGTGGACTTTTATGCTGAGTGGTGCGGTCCTTGCAAAATGCTTGCACCCTTGGTCGACCAGATTGCCGATGAAAGAAAGGGACAGGTCAAAGTTTCCAAAGTCGATATTGATAACAATCACGCTTTGGCGGCCCAGTACGGGATCCGCGCTGTTCCCACCATGTTGATTTTCAGTAAAGGTCAAGTCCGCGAGCAAATTGTGGGGATGACCACCAAAAAAGATCTCGAAGCCAAACTCACCTCAGCGGCTTAATCCCGGGGCGGCAGGTTTTCATCTTTCCGCATGAGCACTTCCGACCGTCTGAAAATGATTATTTTCGGGCGGTTGCCCTCATACTTGATCGCATCACTTTTTTTGGTTTGGAGTCTGTCAGGATATATCGGTTTGCGAAATGCCCTCATGGGCGGACTGATTGCACTGGCTCTGGCGGACATGCTGCGACATCGCCGCATTTGCCAGACGTTACCGGGGTGGTTATTGATCGTTATCGGCCTGCTATTGGTTCATTCCTCGCTCTCGCTTTTCTTTTCCTATGATTTTGGATATTCCAGACAACGTTGGTGGGCGGATTATGCGGCACCGCTATTGTTGGCGTTGAGTGCCGCGCAATTTGCGCGGGGTCTGGATTGGAAATTGATTTTTAGCGGGATTTTTGCCGGACTTTTTCTCAATGGAGCCGTGGATTTGGGGCAGGTTTCTCTCTCTCCGGACGAACCCGAGATGTGGCGGGGTCTATTCAGTGATTATGGCTGGCAAAATGGTTATTTACTTTTAACGATTCCTTTCGGTTATTTTCTTTTAAAAGATGATGAGCGTCTTTTTGCCTCTGAAAAGGTGAGATTGATTTTTGCCGCTGTGACAGTGCTCGGTGTCATGGCAGCTTTTTCTTCCTGGGCGCGGGCAAATGTCCTCTGTTTTTTAATGGTCTATTTTGCCATTATGGGTGCATGGCTGACCCA
>CAYTAI010000032.1:20839-26312 GCA_964435715.1 uncultured Verrucomicrobiota bacterium
GGCAACAGTGTGCGGGCCTATTTGATCGCGGGCATGCTTTTTCTGGTTTTGGCTCTCGGGCAATTTGCCCTGCCCAGTGCCCTCAAAATGGGGGTCTTGACGCAGTATCAGATTGTTTTTTTATTCTGTCTCGTGCCTTTGGCACTCCTGTTTGTATCGCAAAATATTCGTAAAAAGATTTTACCCTGGTCTTATGGAGCCGGGGGATTACTATTGCTCCTTGCGCTCTGGGGGCTTTATCAATTCGGCGGCTTGTCAAAAAGCCACTCCGAACTCGTGAGACGATTCAGCTATATCGAGTTTTCCAGGACATTGAGCGAATCTCCCGTGTTCGGGATTGGCCCTGGACGGGACATCGTTTTTATGAAGTTGAAAGATTGGCCTGTCCGCCAAGAGATTTTTCTCGCGGAGAATATGCCATCGCATCCCCGGGAGATTTCCGCGCATCCGAAAGGGCATACCCATATCCAGTGGATCAACTGGCGTTACGAGCTTGGATATCCGGGGTTGATTTTTATCCTGATTCTGCTGGGTTACTCCGCGGTGCAATTTGCGCGGAGCCTTGTCAGGGGTTCTTATCAAGGGCTCGATCTGGCACTGGGCGGTTCGACAGTGGCTTTCTCCCTGGTCATTCTCTCAGGGCTTTTATTTACCTCGGGGTTGGCACAACAGTTCTGGTTGACCTGGGGTTTGTTCGTTGCAATTTGCCCCGCAAAAAGACAGGATACCCCCCGCTCATGATTTATTTTGTCCTGCCTGAAAAATTCGATGATACCCGTGTGAATTGTGGTGTGGAGTCGATTCAAATCGAAGCCGCCCGGCGCGGTTATCCCCACCGGATCATCCATTCTCCGGTGGAAAGTCTGGTCGGGGAAATGCCGGGTCTGGTCATAATCAGTTTCAAACAGTATTTCAAAAGTTATGGATTGTACTCCAAGTGGTTCAAGCAACTGAAAAAAAGCGGTTGTGTACTTTCCCTCTATCACATTGATGCCCCGTGGAATAACGGGCTTTCGGAATTCAAATGGACAATTATCAAAAAACTTTTCTGGCCATTTGACATTTTTTTTACACATTCAGTCGAGCATGATGCCCCGGCGACACCGGCTGTGGTTTACTTGCCCAATGCATGCGGGGTGGAGCTCATCGATGTGACCGGGGAAACCCCCTCGTTTGATATCGGGTTTTGTGGGAATTTCAACCCGCAAAACAGGGAACACGCCAAGCGTGTGAAATTATTGGAAGAGTTTTCAACCGCCTTTGAAAGAGCCGGCATTTCATTTATCAAAAAGCAGGATGATGGAAAAATGGAGACATGGCTTGATCACGCGCGCGCCTGCTGGTTGCAGCTTTCCATCGGTTCAGCAGCGGACAAACCGGAGAGGATGTCCCACGGATTGCCTGCGCGTGTGTACGGATTCGGCTGTATCGGCGCGCTGACGGTCATCGAGCCGCGGGTCCATCTCGCAGACGATTTCCCGGGGGAATACGCCTTGCCCGTTTATCAGTCCACAGATGATTGTGTGGCTGTCGTCAAAGACCTCCTGAGAGACAAGGAATCGCTCAATGCCCGACGGCGCAAATTGCTCGGCTTCTGCCGTGAAAAACATCTTTATACGCATCGTTTTGACAAAGTGCTTGAAGCAGCCCGACATGCGGGGTTAAAAGATTTGTGACTTTTATGACTGCAAATCAAACAGGAATCATCGGGCTGGGTTATGTGGGGCTCCCCTTGGCACTTCGCTTTGCAGAAAAGGGCTTGTCTGTCCTGGGGTTCGATGTGGACAAAAAGAAGGTGGAGTCATTGCAAAAGGGGGTCTCCTATATCAAGCATATTGATTCCGCCCGTGTTAAAAAATATTTTGTAACAGAAAAAATGGCCGGAGCGACGGCGGATTTTTCAAGCATACAAGAGTGTTCGGCAGTGATCATCTGCGTGCCGACCCCCTTGAATGCGAACCGCGAACCGGATATGAGCTACGTCTTTGGCACTGCCGCGCAAATTGCGCCGCATCTACAAAAGGGAATGATGGTGATCCTTGAGTCCACGACTTATCCGGGGACGACAGACACGGATCTGCGGCAGATCCTTGAAAAGGGCTCGGGGCTCACTGCCGGCAAAGACTTTCATCTGGCTTTCTCTCCGGAACGGGAGGATCCCGGCAATGAACAATTCAAAACAAGTCAAATCCCCAAAATCGTGGGAGGTTTGACAGAGCGTTGTCGGGACCGGGCTTGCGAGCTTTATTCCAAAGCCATTGAGCGGGTTGTGCCTGTTTCCTCCTGCCGGGTGGCTGAGGCTGTGAAACTCACTGAAAATATTTTCCGCTCCGTGAATATCGCTATGGTCAATGAGCTCAAAGTGGTTTTTGAGAGAATGGGGATTGATATTTGGGAGGTGATCGAAGGAGCTAGAACCAAGCCATTTGGGTACATGCCCTTTTATCCTGGACCCGGATTGGGAGGACATTGCATTCCCATTGATCCCTTTTATCTGACGTGGAAAGCCCGTGAATACGGGTTGCCGACACGTTTTATCGAGCTCGCGGGGGAGGTGAATACTTCCATGCCCGATTATGTCATGAGCCGTCTGCAACTTGCTTTGAACTCAATCGAAAAGTCGGTCAAAGGTTCCCGCGTTCTCCTTTTGGGCATGGCTTACAAGCCGAATGTTGATGATGATCGGGAAAGTCCGTCGTACGTTTTGATGGAAAAACTCGAGGCGTTGGGTGCGCTTGTGGATTATCACGATCCACATGTGCCTGTGATCCGGCCTTCGCGGCATTATGCCCGGTTTGCCGGCCGTGCGAGTGTGCCCCTTTCTGAAAAATCCCTGTGCGGGTATGACCTTGTATTGATTGCCACAAAACACAAGGATGTGGACTATGATTTGATTTCGTGTCATGCGGGTTTGATCGTGGACACACGCAACGCGGTGCCTCAATCTGAAAAAGTCTGGAGGGCATGAGGAATGGGTCATTATCTTGTCACGGGGGGCGCGGGATTCATCGGTTCGCATATTGCCCGGCAATTGCTGGCTGGCGGACATGAGGTCAGGATTTTGGATAATTTTGCCACGGGGAAACTTTCGAATCTGGAAGGGATCCGTGACCGGCTCCACCTGATCGAGGGCAGTGTGAATGATGCAAGCGTCTTGGACATTGCCTTGAAAGGGGTGGAAGGGATATTTCACCAAGCGGCGATTCCCTCTGTGCCCCGCTCTGTCAAAGACCCGTTGGAGACCCAGAGCTCCGGGGAAATCGCGACTTTGTTATTGCTCAAAAAAGCGGTCGACCACGGGATTCGCCGGGTGGTGTATGCAGGTTCATCCAGCGTTTATGGCGACACGCCGACACTGCCCAAACACGAGGATATGCGCCCGAGTCCGCGCAGTCCTTATGCGGTGAGCAAATTGGCGGGGGAATCGTATATGACGGCTTTTGCGCGCTGTTATCCGATAGACACGGCGACTTTGCGGTATTTTAATATCTTCGGGCCGCGCCAAGATCCCGACAGCCCGTATTCCGGAGTCATGGCGAAATTCTCTTCATGCATGAGAGCAGGACAATGTCCGGTTATTTTTGGTGATGGCCGCCAGAGCCGGGATTTTACCTATGTGGACAATGCGGTTCAAGCCAATCTCAAGACCATGTTCCGAAAGGAGCCTTTGCACGGTGCGGTGATGAATATTGCCTCGGGTGAACGGGTTTCCCTCCTGGATGTAGTCGAAGAGTTTAACCGGGTATTGGGTACGGATCGAAAGCCGCAATTTGAGCCCGTACGGGCGGGGGATGTGAGAGATTCACTCGCCGACCTCTCCAAAGCGAGGGAATTCATCGGATACGAGGTCATGGTTGGTTGGCGGGAGGGGGTCAGGCGTTTGTTGGAGTTTGATCAAAGAGGACAATAGCCGGATGAGACGCAAATGCGTGGCATACATTGTAAATGTCGACTGGTTTTTTATCAGTCACCGTTTGCCTCTGGCACTCGCCGCACAAGCGCGGGGCTGGGACATCCACATTTTCACAACAGACACAGGACAAGCGGGGGAGCTTGAGAAAAAAGGTTTCCACATTCACCGGGTTCCCCTGGGGCGGGCGATGCAAAATCCATTCCTTGAGCTGACCTGTTTTTTTTCAATTTTATCGGGATTAAACTCGTTCAAACCGGATGTCGTCCATTGTGTGGCTTTCAAAGCCGTGATACTGGGAGGTTTGGCGGCACGTTTCTGCAGGATCCCCCGGATTGTTTTGGCGGTTACGGGATTTGGAAGCACATTTCTGGGGGATGGATTAAAATCGAAACTTTGGAAAAAAGCGGTTTTTGCATTGCTTCGATTCATTTGCTCCGCAAAAGCCACCCGCGTGATTCTACAAAATGAGGACGACCGCCGGGAGTTTTTGCAACAGGGCATTCTGCATCCGGAGCAAATTGCGCTGATCCGCGGATCGGGAGTGTCAGTGGACGAGTACATACCCGCGCCCGAGCCGGGAATGGAAGAGGGGTTTGTGTGTCTTTTGCCCGCGCGGCTTTTAAAGGACAAGGGTGTGTGTGAATTTGTCGAGGCTGCGAGGATACTCAAAAGCACGGAGAGCGGGGTCAAATGGCGTATGGTACTTGCCGGTGGAGTCGATCTGGATAATAAAACATCAATCACAAAAGAGCAGATGGATTCCTGGGTTGGAGCCGGATTGGTTGAGTGGAGGGATCATTGCCGGGACATGATTCCTTTGTACCGGATGAGTCATGTGGTTGTTTTACCTTCGTACCGTGAGGGCTTGCCCAAAGTCCTGATTGAGGCAGGAGCCTGCGGGAGAGCCTCAATTGCAACAGATGTGCCGGGCTGCCGGGAAATCATTCAAGAGGGAGTCAATGGATTGGTCGTGCCGGTGAAAAATGCGGCGGCTCTGGCAGCAGCAATCATCCGGTTGCAGCGGGATCACCAAGGTCGACAAATGATGGGACAAAAAGCGCGTGAGATCATCGTCTCCGGCTATGATGTCAGAGACGTGATTGATAAAACCCTCTTTCTATATTAAAAATCCCGCCTCCGGCTTTTTTAGTCTTGTTGGGCGGGATTCAAGTGCAAAAGGACTTTTGTGAGCTGGCGCAATTGATGAATATCGATGGGTTTGGGCAGGATTGTAATCGGACCCGTCGAGAGAACCCGATCCAATATTTTATTGTCCACAAAGGCGGTGATAATCACGACCATCAAACTCGGTTGGGTCTTTGAAATATATTCGTAGATTTGATCTCCCGACATTTCCGGGAGCACCATGTCCAGAAAGACCAGATCATATTTTTTCGCCGAGATTTTACTCATGGCTTCTTGACCGTTGAGTGCGGAATCAATGTTACATTTTTCTTCACCAAGCACGTCTTTGATGAGTTGATGAATCATGGCTTCATCATCAACGATGAGTATTTGCGGGTGAGCCGGATTTTCCGCCAGGGTGGGGGTTCCCGCAGA
>CAYTAI010000032.1:26341-33037 GCA_964435715.1 uncultured Verrucomicrobiota bacterium
CTGTTGATTTTCCGAGAATCTGTGTGTCGATCTCGTCCTTCTTGATTCGCCAACGTCCTCCGATCTGGACAGCAGGAAGTTGTCCTCGTTGGACAAGATAATAGACTGTAGGAACGGGAATTCTCAGGTAATTTGCCGCTTCTTTTACAGTAATCAGATTTGGTTGTTGATAATTATCGTTTTCCAAAATGTGTGCCAATGTTTTTAATATTTATAGTGTTGATCGCAATATTTGCAACTAATTTTAATTTTACCGGCCAACTTGCCGCACGATTTGATAAAATCGATCTTCGTAAGTTTCAAATAATCCATAGTGCTTCAATTTATTTGCTAACTTCTTCAATTTCAGACGATCTGTCCCCACGCGGGACATCTCCTCCTCTATTTCCTCATGAATCCCGAGCGGGATCCCTCCAACCAATTGCAATTTGTTCCGGTTTTTCAGGTCGCTGAAATTCCCCGGGGAAGATTGGCGGATAAAATCCGTGGTGAATTTCAGCAAACAAATTTCCCAAGCATCATCGATCCCTTGAATCACAGTGCTCAAGGGTTCGTTGCGCGCTTCGACAGCGGCTTTCACATTCCCCACCACAGTCTCCAGATTTTCATGGTGGAGGGATTCTTGATTATTCTCTTTGCGAAAGCGGAATCCATATTTCAGAAAGGCGAGATCATGAAAATGTTCTTTCAGCCAATCGACATATCCTTGCGCTTCATCGCCGAATCCCTCCAGCATCAGGTTCTCAAAGTAGGAGGCGGTGATGAGTTGTGGTTTTTCGGTGTGAATGAAGCCTTCACGGACGCGCACTTCATTGACGGAATCCATTTTCTCTGTGATCAGATGGTAATTGATAATCGTCTGACCAAAAGTCTCGAGATGCTTTTGAGGAGCCAGGATGACGTGTGTGTGAGCGATAGCGTATTGGATGTCTTCTGGAGAAGGCATGATGTTCTATACATAGATCATTCTGTGGTGACTATCAAGAAAAGCTATTATTTTCGAAGGTTCCGGCTGCCCCGACTTGACTTGAAGGGCAAAAGGGCGTCTATTAAGTGCATGTCTGAAATTGTTAAATTTGTCCATAACGGCATGCGCAAGATCACTCCCCGGGTCGTTGAACTTCTTGACCGCAAAATCGCTTTATTAAAGGCGGAATTCACACAGCTGGATGCCCCTAAATTTCCCCACCTCTACAATCAACTCGAGTTTCTCGCTGATGTGATTGAGGATTTTGCCGAGGGTGCCGACCAGGATTTGCCTTACACGGCGGTGGCGGGTGCGGCTTTCGCCCTGATCTATGCACACAGAAGCATGGACATCGTTCCTGATTTTGTCGTGGAGTATGGACATGCGGATGATTCCTCCGTGGTGAGAGCCGTGCTCATCGAGCATGAGCGCGATTTCGCCGCTTACGCGCAGAGACATCAGATGAGTTGGTCCGAGATCACGACGGAACCCTGAATAAATTCTTTTGGTGCGGGCTTCAAATCGCTTTTCAAGCACTGGCGGGACAGATGCGATGGAGCCGCGCGGCTGTCCTGATTTTATCCGGGAAACGGCTTTGTTATTGTCGAGAGGAGTTTCTTTGTTGTCTTTCGAGCTTTGCCATGAGGCTGGCACGGATATTGACAATTTTTTTCCAAGGACCCGGCGGCACTTCATGGTCATCGACAAATTTCCAGTCAGCGGGAGCCAGCCCGTTCATCCCGAGATAATCGCGCATGGCGGGTGAAATGTCCAAACCCGCATTTTTATTCTGGTTCGGGCGCGGCCGGGCTTTGCCAAAGACATACTCAGGGTGGTCGTGCTCGAAAGGCCCGACATCTTCCCACTGGCCATAGACGATCCGCCCCCGGTAACGGACAGCGATCCATCGGCTTTTGCAGACAGACACATTGGGGGCGATGTACTCTTCATGAAACCAGGGAATCACTTTGCGCGAAATGGGTTTGTGTCGTCCGCCGCGCATGTCGTTGAAAGGAAGTGCGACATAAAACGGGTTTTGTTTGGGACGGAAACGGGCTGGAAAAAAACCGTTTCTCCGGTTCGGATCGTCAAATCCACCGAAATTTCTGACCCAATTCATATCCCAAGCACTCATTGTGTTGCAACTGCTTTTGGGAACATTTGCGCTGGGGGGTTCCCCGACCCAAAAGACGCTGGTCTGAATATTCCGGCGCCAGGGATAGCGGGGGATATTTGCAGGGCGATCCGTTTGAGCCATTTGGTTTTTGGGAGGTTCTTCCGTGATAATCTCAGGCGTGGGGCGGGCAGGAGAATCTTGAATGCTGATTGGAGGGGCTTGTTTTTCGAGCGACTTCTCAGTGACAACAGGCGGGGCGGGTTTTATGGGCTGGGCATCCTCTGGCACTGTCTCAATGTTTTTTTCAATGGACGAGTCCACTCCTTTAAGCAAATCGTCCACACGCGCTTTTAACTCGATTTCCTTTGTGGCAGAGGCTTGTTGAATTGTATTTTCAGCAGGTGAGGCAGGGAGCTCCGGTACCGCCGCGTTGCCGGAATCCGTAAGCACCTGACTCGCTCCGGATCCGGGAAGCTCTTGTGGATGGGCGGGCTCCTGAATCTTTGCCAGCTCAATTCCTTTCGCAGCATCAACAGCAGGCGCATTTTCGGGAGAAACTGCCTGTGATGTCTGATCACTGGTTTTTGCATCGAGCAAATTGTCCAAACTCACATCCACGGCGGCTTGTGAGTTTTGGGGAACAGAAAGGATTTCAACTTCCTTTCCGTCGACAAGGACGGTATTATTCGCTTTTGTGGATGTCGCATTGAGCGCGGGTACAAGCAGAAATACACAGCTCAAAGCGGCTATGACTGATTGAAGAACTTTTAGACGGGTAATCATCAGTTTGACTTTTTACACAAAATGCTATTAGAAAAGACTTTAGGTCTCTTTATGCCTCTTGTAAAGGCTTTATTCGTATGAATCCTCTGCAAAATACTGCCTCTGGCATCATGATGCAATTTGCGCGAGTAACGGGCTTTTTCATGCAAAATGCATCATTTTCCTCTTGCTTTTCCACGCCGAAGATTTAAATCTCACAATTCCCTCTCAAGTGCGGTTCTCCGATTGCTTGTTGGCGGGAACGAGAAAAGAAAGCTTCATCGGGTCAGCTTGACCTAGGGAAAAGTCGTCTGATTTCGTCATTCAAACGCAACTCAATGTTGCACAAAAACAATAAACGCATTCGGTAAAAACCGAACCCCTGGCTCAAGTCCAGGCGGAATAAAACAGGAAGAACATGTCAAAGATCGATATTAAAGAACTCATCGCGGCCGGCGTCCATTTTGGACACCAAACCCGTCGTTGGAATCCAAAAATGAAACAATTCATTTTTGAAGCACGCAACGGAATCCACATCATCAATCTCACCCACACCGTCGAGCAAATTGCCGCAGCCCAGGATTTTCTCCGTTCGATTGCCCAAGGCGGCGGGGACGTGCTTTTTGTCGGCACGAAAAAACAGGCCAAAGAAGTCGTCAAACAGGCGGCTGAACGCTCCGGTTCCCCTTTTGTCGTGGAGCGCTGGCTCGGAGGCATGCTCACCAATCTCAAAACGATCCGCCGCAGCATTAACCGGCTCAACGAGCTGGATGCGATGGATTCAGATGGACGGACAAATCTTTTGACGAAAAAGGAACAATCCATGCACCGTCATGAGAGCGAAAAGCTCCACCGCAATCTCGACGGGATCCGTCAGATGGAGGGGCAACCCGGCGCCATGGTCGTCGTGGATGTCAATTACGAGCAAATCGCACTGGCGGAAGCCAAGCGTCTGGGAATCCCAGTTGTCGCCATCGTTGATACCAATGTCAATCCCGGTCTGGCGGATTACCCGATCGCCGGTAATGACGATGCAATCCGCTCCATCAAAATCATCATCGACGCTTTGGCTGCCACGGTCGAAGAAGGCCGCAAAAACGCTCCGAAAAAACGCCCCAAATCCACAGCCCGCGGCAACAAAGCCGACGGCGAAAGCAATGAAGCGGTCGAAGCCACAGCCGAATCTGAAATCGAAGCTGTCTCAGCGTAATCCGCCACAGGGTCGCATCCGGGTTTTTCCCGCCTTTCAATGGCGTGAATGTCCGGTGGCTCATTTGTTTTTAAATCCAAATTAGAAAAGGAAAAATCTTATGTCAGCAGGAACTGTAGAAATCTCGGCAAAACTCGTCGGAGAACTCCGCGCCAAGACCAATGCCAGCATGATGGACTGTAAAAAAGCACTGATCGCGACCAGTGGCAACATCGAGGAGGCTGTCCTCGAGCTTCGCAAGCGTGGTCAAGCCAGTGCGGATAAAAAATCATCCCGCGATACGAATGAAGGTGTCATTGCGGCTGCAATCAAAGCCGGAGGTGACGCCGGCGTCCTGATCGAGGTGAATTGCGAAACAGACTTTGTCGCGCGCAACACGGACTTCCAGGTCTTTGTCAAAGAAGTCGGGGAAACCGCTCTTGCCAATCCGGAGACTGATTTCAAGGAAAAATCCGTCGCCGCCGTCACAAAACTGGGCGAAAATATCTCGGTTCGCCGCGTGCTCCGCTACGAAGTGCAGGGCAAAGGGCTCATCGCCAGCTACATCCATTTGGGCGCCAAGGTCGGTGTTTTGATCGAGGTTGGTTGCGAGTCTGATCAACCGGTTACGACGGATGCATTCCGCGATTTTGTGAAAGATATCACCCTGCACATCGCCGCCAGCGCGCCTTTGGTCGTGACTCGTGATCAGGTTGATCCGGCGATTATCGAACGAGAAAAAATCGTTTTCCGCGAACAGGTCAAGGACAAGCCCGCAGCCGCCATCGACAAGATTATCGAAGGCAAGGTGAACAAATTTCTCGCGGGTGTCGCCCTCCTCGACCAGGCGTTTGTCAAGAGTCCCGACATCACGGTGAAAGATCACATGGCTAATGTCAGCAAAGCCGTGGGAGAAACCATCTCCATCCGCCGCTTTGTCCGATGGCAGCTCGGCGAAGAAATCGCTGCCAAGTAAAAGACAGACCGGTCTTTCCGGTCGCTGACAGGCTCATATTTTTGAAATTTCCCCCCGCGCAATTTGCTCCGGGGGGATTTTTTTAAATATTCACTCTCTCAAAATCAAACTTGGACTTTTGAGGGCAGGGCGTCTTTTGTGAAGCAGGATGTGTTCCGGTTGTGAGTTCAGATTTTCATCCGGAGAATGGGGTTGTGCCAGCCTGGCCGGAAGTTCTCATCGGATGCGCGAAGGCGTGAGCGGGTTCCCGGCTGCATAAAATGGATCGCCAGTGCCCTGCGCTGGTCGGGAGTCGTGTTCGGCGCGGTATAGTGCAAGGTTTGACAGTGGTGAAACATGCATTCCCCCGGCTCAAGCTCGACAGTGACCGCATTCGACGCGTCAACTTTCGTCTCCTTGAGCGCGGCACCTGCAGGGCTGTCGTCGTGCCAGAATGGTTTCAAGTGGGAACCGGGGATCATCTGCATGGCACCATTTTCCTTGTAGGCTCTGTCAAGGGTCAGCCAGCAGGAAATCAGGGTCGCCGGGTAACATTTCCAATACGCATTGTCCTGGTGCCAAAAGACGGTTCCCCCGGTATGGGCGGGTTTGTAAAGGGCTTGGTCGTGGAAAAGCATGATATTCGGTCCGGTCAAATCCTCGATGACATCGAGAATCTCCGCTTTGTAGAGCAATTTGCGGAAGTGGATATTCCTTTCACAGATTTGATGGATTTGAAAAACTTTGCGGACGCTGTCGGGCGATTCTGCCGCTGAGAGATTTTGGATTTTTCCATCGCTGGTTGCCCGGTCGATTTCATCCAGATACTCCTTTTGGTAGAAGGCCAGTTCCTCGGGTGTGAGAACGGATTTATACCTGAGATAGCCGTTTTCCCAGAAAAAGTCGATTTGATCTTGTGTGAGCGCCATATTCTTTTCCTCAATTTGATTGATGTCTATTGTCCGTGGATTTGCATCGCCCTGTTTTTCACGGTCGGCATGTTTTTTTTGATGCCACCGCAGCTTTTATTTTCCCGCCAGATGGGGCAATGGAAGATAAAGCTTGGAACAATGTTGGATGTGGCCCGTAAAAAATGAATGGTCATTTCGGACATTTGCATATACTATTCGGCAATGTCTCAAGCCCTGAAAACCCGTTATCGTGTCGAGCGCGCCACGCCTTTGGACACGGGGCTGTCCCTGAAGCTGGACGCGCTCTACCGGGTGGATGCGGGTTCCGATTATCTGATCAATTACGGCACATACCCCCGTCATTTTTATGTCTTGGTGAGAACATTCCAGGGAGAGGGATTCCTGCAATGCCGGGAGAAGCCCCCGCTCAATGCGCGCGCGAAGAGTTTGATCCTTGTGAGAATGTCCGATATTGCAAAATTCGGAACCAAGACAGCCCCGTGGAGATTCTGGTGGTCCGAATTTGAAATCACGGGCAATCCCGGCATTCCTGAAAACGCCCCCCATGACATCCTCCTCCTGCAGGAGGAAAGAAAGCGCTATGAAAAATGCTTCAAGCATCTCGGCGGTCATCGTCAGATCGACAAACACAAAGCCTCCGCACAGTTCCTGAATCTCCTTTTGGACTATTCCTCCCGGATTCACAGCGCGCCGGCAGAATCAACCTCGCATGACCAGAGCATGGAGCGGGTGATTCAGCGGATGAAAATGAATCTCGATGGAGCTCTCGGTGTC
>CAYTAI010000033.1:0-4812 GCA_964435715.1 uncultured Verrucomicrobiota bacterium
CCAGCGAGCGCTGTGCCCCGCTGCCTTGAGAAAGGCAGTGGAGCATGATGCGGAAACGACATTTGATATCAGCCGCCGTTTGATCAAGATTCCCGAGAATGCCCGCCTTCACAGCGGTTGCTGGCATTTGAAATCTTTCATGAGTGTCACCGACGGCACAAGCAGTGTCTCCGTGTTGAACCGTTCGCTGGCCGAATACCACGTCGAGAATACCCCGCGCAAAGAAATCGGACTGACATTGCTCCGTGCCACGGAGGCGGTCTTTGGAGCCATGTGGGGAACCGGGGGTGTGGATATTGACCGTTACGGGACAGGGGTCTACGAGCATGAGTATGCGATTTGTCCGCACCCGGGGGATTGGATAGCGGCAGGGCTCCTTTCTCTCGCCGAGAGCTTTCAGGCACCGGTGCTTTCCGGTATTTTTCCAAAATCTGTGATGAGGGGTGATTTGCCCCACGGTCATAGCCTTGTCGAGGCCGGGGATCAGCGCCTCCGTGTCACCTCATTCAAAAAAGAGGAAAAAGGGGATGCGGTCATTGTCCGCATTGTGAATTTCAGCGCGGACACAGTCAAATCCGAGGTGCGTCTCGGACGTGTCCCCGGGCAAATTGCGCGGGTGCGGCTCGACGAAACCGGGGCGGAGCAAATTGCTCCCGCCAAAGTCTTGAAGCTGACCTGGAAACCCAAACAGATTCTCACTTTGAAGCTGACTTTTTCCGGACTTCCCGATAAGGGGGGGCAGCCCGGTCGCACTTTCCCATTCACCCGGGACTATCTGGTCTAAGTCGGAGCAAGCTCTTTTTTAAGTAACAAGATTGGACAAGTGGACGGGAAAATCCTGACTCACGCAACTTGCTGTGAATACTCTCAGCGAGAAGTTGCTCTGCGAGATTCGCTTGTTCGAGATACACGAAAGCATCGTCGTGAATCTCCTTGTCGAAATTTTTATTATTGAAAAAGAAGAATCAGTGTGCGGGCGAATGTGAAGAGGAATGCCGCCACGCAAATTGCTTTGAGCCACTGGCTGACGGGCCAGAGTTTGTCGTGCTGTCCCCAGAACCAGTGGAAATGGATGAAGAGCCCGATCAATAAATAGGACAAAGCGAGGTAAAAAGCTGCTTCCCCGCGAAGCATGAAGGGTTTGCCCTGTTGTCCAAATAAAAATGTTTCTCCGCTCACAAGGCAGAACGCCGAATAGCCTGCAACCACAGCAGACAGTCCGCAACCAACCGCCCATTTGGTCAAAGAGTTGTATTCGGGAAAAGAAGCTAATTCCTCTGCTTCATCAAAAAAAGTCCGCCGATGACGAGGGCTCATGGTGTCTTATCTAGTTTTTACTTCGATGAATGCAAGCAATTTGCTCATGGTATACGTTCCTCCCCACGCAGCAAAAAGCTTTTGGTGCCCGCTTGAAATCCCTCACATTCTTTTTCTTGCGCAAACCACTCACTCTGAGTATCTTTCAAAGAATCAAATCTCGCTCAACCGGACACCCGTGATAACTCATAACTCTATTGAAATCATAATGCAACCGGCGGGAATTGCTATTATTCCAAAGAGGATTTTTGATGGATCAGAGGAATATGCAGACTGGATACGATTTATTGAAGAACACCGAAAATGCCAACCAGATGCTCCAGCCTAGTTTTACCTGCGGGGTAACTAGCGGAGCTATACGTTCTCAAAAATAATGAAACTACTCCCTATACTTCTGATGTTTCTCCTTGTTTCCACCAGCTTGGGGGAAACTCAACTTGAAAAGGAAATTGAACTGAGCAACTATCTCACTGGTTTAAAAAGTGCATATGAAGTCGTTCGCAGATCGGAGAAAAATCAAGGTCATGTGGTTTCTTATCTTGGATCGCTGAAGCGAACCTCATTTAATCAGCAACCAACATCAGGCGTCCGATACCAATTAGCGAGAGAACTATTGGATTGCCACCATCTTTGTTACGCACTTTACCATCAGTCTTACTATCTCAGCGAAGACCTACCAGTGATCGAACTTGCAGAAGAGTTTTTTCCTGGCCTAAAAAAGGCCTGTCGAGGTGAAGGTGGAATTTGGCTGAACAAGATTCATGACTATTTCGAAGCAAATCCGAAAATATGGGAACCATAAAGAACAACCAAGAGGACGAGTGAAACCAGCAACATAGGATCACTAATCGTAGTCGTTAGGTAAAAGAAAATGCACTGCTGTGAAAACATGAAGCTTTCTGTTGAGTCGGAATGTGCAACGCATTCCGACCGCTACTCATGCCCTGATGCATTACTGGACTACATTCCAAAATTTGATGAATACAGCATTATAATCCACGATGGCGGGACTTCCTCAAGGTTGATCAGCTTTTGTCCTTGGTGCGGATCAAAGCTTCCTGAATCGAAAAGAGATAGATGGTTTGATGAGCTTGAGGCTCAAGGGTTCTCTCCGCCAGATGATAAAAATATTCCAGATGTTTATCTCGATGCACGGTGGTATTCGTAAAGCAAAAAACTCGCCTAGTGCCTTATCGAAGGTTTCAGACAGGAACTCTGAGCTGGCCTCACAGGAGTTCCGCCCTCCAGAGAACGAATGATTTACGCAATTTGCTCTTGGAGGAAGCCGAGCAATTTGTCCACGGGCACGCGTTCCTGCCTCATGCTGTCGCGGTGGCGGACGGTGACGGTGTTTTTGAGCCCTTGGTCGGTTCCTTCCGAGCGGATGCCCTCGAAAGTTTCAAAGTCGATGGTCACACAGAATGGCGTGCCGGCCTCGTCCTGGCGACGGTAACGGCGTCCGATGGCTCCGGCATCGTCATAAAAGACATTCATGTGCGGGCGGAGCAAATTGAGGACTTCCCGCGCTTTAGCGACGAGTTCGGGCTTGTTTTTCAGCAAGGGGAAAACCGCCGCTTTGAATGGCGCGACGCGGGGATGGAATTTCATCACGACACGGGTTTCGGTTTTTCCCTTCTCGTCGGTGACATCCTCCTCGTGGTAGGCGTTGCAAATCAGGGCGAGCACCAATCGGTCCGCACCGGCGGAGGGTTCGATCACATGGGGAACGTAACGGCTTTTGGCCTCCTCGTCGAAATACTCCATGGACTTGCCGCTGTGCTCCTGATGTTGGGTGAGGTCGAATGCCCCGCGCGCCGCGATGCCTTCGAGCTCCTGCGTGCCAAAGGGGAATTTGTAGAGGATATCCACGCAGGCGCGGGCGTAGTGGGCGAGCTCCTCTTTCTTCTGCCAGTAGAGTTCGAGCGTGTCACGGCTCAGGCCGATGGCTTCATACCAGTTCAGACGCTGCTGCACCCAGTAGATATGCCACGCCTGCCAGCCCCAGTTCGGCTGCGGCTCGGGCAGGGGGGTATTCTCATCCGCGCTGGCGACATCGCCAGCAATTTGCGTGACGACCTCGTCGGGCTTGATGAAAAACTCCAGCTCCATCTGCTCGAATTCCCGGCTCCGGAAAGTGAAATTGCGCGGGGTGACCTCATTGCGGAAGGCTTTGCCGACCTGCGCGATGCCAAAGGGCACTTTCATCCGGGAGGTTTCCAGCACGTTTTTGAACTGCACAAAAATGGCCTGGGCGGTTTCCGGACGGAGATAGGCGGCATTATCTTCGCTGGCAACTGGGCCAACATAAGTTTTAAGCATCAAGTTAAAAGGACGAGCTTCTGTGAGTTTTGCCCCTGTTTCTGGATGAAAGTCGACGGAATCAATAACTTTTTCTGTATCGCCGATAAATAAAAACGGTTCAGCAGAAATTCTTTTCTTATAAAATTCATAGGCGATTTTATAAGCGCTTTCAGGAGGTTTTCCCGGCTTTAGTAAGACAGTAAAGTTTTCATCAATTATTTTAGTTTTCTCCAAAATACTCTGTCTGTTCGCTATCAATAAATCATGATTAGTCGATTTAAATGGCTCAACAAACATTGCCTTATCATGGCTAGTGTTTTCACATGTAGCCTCTAATTCAGAAACGGCGGTGCTGAACTCTTCTGGTGTGCCATTGGCGAGTTTATCAAATGCATTATTCAATGCGCGTGATAATGAACCTCCTGCACCAAGGAATGTATATGAATTCCCAGACTGAGGCTCTACCTGATCGGCACGAACTCTTTTGTTTGTCAAGGAGCACTCCCTCATCATGTCCGCAAATGTGTCCACATGGCCTGAGGCTTTCCAGATGTCGGGGTGCATGATGATGGTCGCGTCGATGCCGACGATGTCCTCGCGCCATTGGGTCATGCATTTCCACCAATAGTCTTTGGTATTGCGTTTGAGTTCCGCGCCAAGCGGCCCGTAGTCCCAGAAGCCGTTGATGCCCCCGTAAATCTCACTGGATTGGAAGATGAAACCGCGCCGCTTGCACAGGGCGACGATCTTTTCCATCAAGAGCTGGTTATTTTTGGAATCTTCTGACATAAATGATAGTTTGGATTGAAACACAGCAGACTATCCTGATAGGATGTCCTGTCAAGCAAACCCCTGAAAGGATCGAGCACTAAAAAACAGATGGCCACAGCCTCCGATGAAATGAGAGTCAGGAAGGGGAAAATATTTATTTTTTCCCTCGTGATTCTGGCTGTCATGGTGGCGATCCCGTTTCTTTTTTCCGTTTTCATCGTTCCCTACGGCAGGATGTGGGCGAAACAATCCATCTCGACCAAGGAAAAAACCCTCCAATCCGCGACATTACCCCCAGAGCCGATTGCCCCTCCGGTCACTCCTCCGGATGAGACTGTATCACAACCCCCCGCACCTGTCTTGCTCGCGGAGGAGATCAAGCTCATTGAACAATACATCGAGACGGCGACCAAAGACCGGTAT
>CAYTAI010000033.1:4838-5138 GCA_964435715.1 uncultured Verrucomicrobiota bacterium
TGCAAAAAGCCCTTGAGCTCGGACCGGATTATGTGCCGACACATGTCGGACTGGGTGAGCTTTACGAAGCCTTTGATGACAAACCCAAGGCGATGGATTCCTGGCAGAAGGTTTTGGAATTGCAACCGGATGTCACACAACGCGTGCACATCGAGGCTCTGGCGAAGCTTGAGAATCTCCGCAAAAAGCTCGATGAGCAGGGGGATGCCCCGGTTTCCGGCATTCCTGTCCAAAGGGCTGTGATTGATGGTGTCCTGGCTGTGGATAGCGTGGATGCCCAAAGGGACGGGAGTGCGCTTT
>CAYTAI010000033.1:5184-6443 GCA_964435715.1 uncultured Verrucomicrobiota bacterium
TGGGAACCCGCACCGGAGCCCCGGCGATTGATCCGGCACAGGTCAAAATCCAGGTTTATTTCTATGATTTGCTGAGTAATAACCAGGTGGTTTCGACCAAGGCGCGGGTGAAGGCCCATTTTATTGATTCTTACGTGGATTGGTTGGACGGACCGGAGTTCATGCAAGTTGTCTATGAGGTTCCGAGGGGCACCTGGCAGCGGGAGCTCAAAGAAACGGGAGTGTCTAGAAATTTGTATGGATATATCGTGAGAATTTATTATGATAACAAATTACAAGATGTTTATGCAAATCCGTCCCAGCTTGCACAACTCTTTCCTGCCAAGGAAACACTGTCTCCTTAGCATCACACGGTATGTCTAAAGGTATCCTCTTATTTGATTCGGATGATCAGGCGTTGCAACACGTTGTCCAGATTCTTTCCCCGTATTCAAATTATCGTGTTTTACCCGCGCCAAACTGGGAGCATTTGCATCACTACCTGCAAAATGAAACCATCGACCTTCTGATCGCCGAGATTTACACGCCCGAAATTGCGGGGGGGGATTTGGCGGGATTCATGCAAGCTCATTACCCTCAGATTCCGGTTCTTTTTCTCACGAGCTATGATCCGTCTTATCTTTCGGGAGACGCCCGCACCACATCGATTCCCTTGATTCAAAAGCCGGCGGAGGTTCAAGCTTTGATCGCGGCGATGGTTCCGCTCATTTTTAAAAGGCCCGCACAGGCGGCTGTCTCCACACCGGTCGCGATTCCTTCTCCTGCTCCCGCAGGTGATGCAGTCCCCTCCGTGCAGGCAGCCACACCGTCTCCCGTGGCAATGCCTCAAGAAACTTCCCGGGAGCCAGCGGTCGCAGTTCCGGCACCACAACCTGTCAAAGCCGTCGTGGTGGATGCAGAGCCCGCACCGGAAAGTGCCCGGCAAATGGCGATGAAATCCGCCAGTTTGATTAGCCAGGTCAAACCCGTCGCTGCCGCGGAGTATGGAGAGGCGCAGGCTGCCGGGCTGAAAAAGGGATTCACTCAAGTCCTCCGCGAACAAGAGGAGGAACAACAAAAAGGATTCTCAGGAAATCTCGACCAGTTTTCGCTGGTGGACATCCTTCAGATGTGTTGCATCAGCGGGCGCACCGGGCGTTTGGTATTCAGCCGGACGAATCAGATGGGGAATGTTTATATCTACAAAGGTGTGATCCGTCACGCCGAGAGCGGAATGTTCGAGGGGGAACAAGCCGTTTATGAGATTATCGGATGGGACT
>CAYTAI010000033.1:6463-8981 GCA_964435715.1 uncultured Verrucomicrobiota bacterium
GGCAGTTTCCGCTTTGATGAAGGGGAGTTCCCCTGTCCGCAAACCATCAAGGTCGGCTGGGAGCATATTTTGATGGAAGGCGTCCGGTTGCGGGATGAAAAGAAAGAATCCGAGGGGGCAACAGGCAAACAAGAGTTGACCGGGCAGAAAATCGCCAATTATCAAGTCTCGCGTTTGATGTATGAGGATACCTACACCAAGACTTATGAGGCGACACAGATCGGGGTGAACCGTAAAGTCGCCCTGAAAGTCTTGCTTCCCGAGAGGGCGGCGGACGATTATCAAGCCAAAGGTTTTCTCGAGATTGCCTCGGCAAAGGCAAAGCTCCAGCATCCGAATATCACTGCGGTATTTGAAGCCGGTGAAGCCGGCGGGTGGTATTATTATTCCCAGGAGATTTTTATGGGCGAGTCCCTGGCAAAGCTCGCGGAAAATCCGGGGAACATGAATAATGTCAAAATCTTGAAATTGATCGCCGATGTCTGTGGCGCTTTCACATACCTCCAGAGAAATCAAATCTACCATCATTTGGTCGAAGCCCGGCACATTCTTTTGGACATGAATGGCAATGTCAAAATCACGAATCCCGCCATCATGCATCCGGATACGAATGTCACCGTCGCGGCGGTGATTAATGCCCTCGGTGTGGCACTGCAACCTTTCACCAAATCCCCGGGCATCCAGCCGCAGGTTTTGACCTTGCTCGGGCGCATGTTGCTTTTTGGCGAGCAAGGATACGACTCTTACGCGGCGCTTTTACAAGAGGTCAAACGAATTGAGGCGGCTTACAAGCCGCAACAAAAAATCGAGATCGCCGCGCAGGATCAGACGGCGATCAAGGCTCTCGCGGAGTTAAAGAAAAGACAAAAACGCAATTTCATCATTTCACTCGTCGGCCTGTTTTTTCTGGCTGTTTTAGCAAGTGTCTTTGCCTGGGCTCTGCGCTCGGATAAAGCTGCCAAACCCCGTTTGACAACCGTGGAAATGGTTCGGATTCCTGCGGGGGAATTCATCTATCAAAATGGTGAGACAAAGACTTTGCCGGAATTTTGGATCGATAAATATGAAGTGACAATCTATCAATACAAACAATTCATCGATGCCACGGTGGGTCGATCCAATGCCCAATACCAGCACGACGGCAAAGACCGGGATAATTCCCCGAAAAATTGGGCCGCGATACTCAATGCCATCAAGCGCCAGGTAGAGTTTCCAAAGCCGGGTGCTCAAGGGCAGCTTTTGACATGGGACACACCCGTTTTTAATGTGAGCTGGTATGATGCCTACGCCTATGCGAAATGGGCTGGAAAACGCTTGCCCACGGAGGAGGAATGGGAAAAGGCGGCACGCGGGGCAAAAGGATTTGTCTATCCGTGGGGCAATGAAACTGATGCCTCAAAGGCAAATACGGGTGTGGACAACGCCGCCGCCACGAGTAAACCGGGCAGTATCGACGGATGGAATAAAATGTCTCCGGTGGATGCAAAAAAAGATGACCGCAGTCCTTTTGGTGTCATGGGCATGGCGGGTAATGTCTCCGAGTGGACAGGCACTTGGGACCGGAGTAAAAAAATCTCTGTCGTCCAAGTCCCCATCGTCCGCGGGGGGGCGTGGAATACATCCGATGTGAAGTTGAATTTACGAATCAATGATTTCAGCCCCAATGATAAACGTGAAGACCTGGGATTCCGTTGCGCCAGCGACACGGCTCCCACAACAAAGTAATCATCCCGTGAGCGAGTCCCAGGTTCCCCTCTTTGCCCTTGCGGGTCCCACAGCCTCGGGAAAATCCCAAGTCGCCCTGGCATTATCGGCTTTGCTTCCGGTGGAAATCATCTCGATGGACTCCATGCAAGTTTACCGGGGGATGGACATTGGCACCGCCAAACCGACTGCCGCGGAGCGAGCTCGTGTTCCTCATTTTGGAATCGACCTCGTCAGTGTGGACAAGCCGTTTGACACAGGTGAATATCTCATGGCTGCCCAAAAAGCGGAGGAGCAAATTGCGCGGCGCGGAAAAATTCCTTTGTATGCGGGGGGCACAGGCCTTTACCTGCGCGGGTTGCGTTACGGCATGGATGAGAGTCCGGCGCGCGATGACAGGTTGCGGAAGGAACTGGAGGCGCTTGCCCTGCCGGATTTGCAGGAAAAACTCGCGGCTTTCGGCGAGCACGGACTCAATGAATCGGATTGGAAAAATAAACGGCGTCTCATTCGCTCCATTGAAATCTGCTCTCACACGCGGAAATCGCTCAAAGATTGCCGCAGCGCCTGGGACAAGCCCCCGCGCGGGGGAGTTGTCTTTTATCTGGAGAGACGGCAAGACGACCTTGCCGGCAGGATCGACCGGCGGGTCGATCAAATGATCAGGGACGGTTTTGTCGCAGAGGTCAGGGAGCTTTTGAAACAGGGGCTGCAAGACAACCCGGTTGCCTTGCAGGCGATCGGTTACAAGGAAATGATCGCGCACATCAAGGGCGAGGTTTCCCTGGCGGATGCCATCGCCGCGGTCAAACTC
>CAYTAI010000033.1:8998-17712 GCA_964435715.1 uncultured Verrucomicrobiota bacterium
GCGCGGAAACAAAAAACATGGTTTTCCAAGGAAAAAGGCATGCATATCATGGCGCAGGAGCCGGAGACAAGTCCGGATGCGGCCGCCGCGCAAGCGGCCCGGGAGATAAAAAAATATTATGGGAATGCATAAACTCAAACCCGTCCCGATGGAGCGGGTATTGCTCGTGGGTCTCGCCCACGGGACACAGACCATCTGGGATGTCGAGGAGTCCCTGAAGGAGCTCGAGGAGTTGGCCATGTCCGCCGGGGCGCATGTCTCGGGAGTCGTGTATCAGAAACTCGATGAGCCCACAGCGGCTTATTACATTGGCAGGGGCAAGGCGGAGGAGCTCGCCAGACGTTGCAAGGCGGAAAAAGTCGACATGGTCATCTTTGACGATGATCTCAACCCCGCGCAGGGGCGAAATTTGTCCGAGATTTTCAAGGTCAAGGTCATTGACCGGACTGAGCTCATTCTCGACATTTTCGCACAACGCGCGCGGACAAAAGAGGGACGCATCCAGGTCGAGCTCGCCCAGCTCCAGTATCTGCTGCCGCGGCTCAAACGCATGTGGCTGCATTTGTCCCGTCAGGCGGGCGGCATCGGCGGGCGCGGACCGGGGGAGACCCAGCTCGAGGTGGACCGCCGCCGGATTCAGGAGAAAATCTCCCGGCTCAAGCAGGAGCTCAAAGGCGTGCGCGCCACCCGCGCCACACAACGCCATGCGCGCGAACGCAATGGCATCCCCGTGGTCTCCATGGTCGGCTACACGAATGCCGGAAAATCGACACTGATGAATGCCATGACGGGAGCCGGGGTGCTCGCGGTTGATCAACTTTTTGCGACTCTCGACCCCACGACACGGCAATTCATCCTGCCAAACAAATTGCCCGTACTCGTCTCTGACACGGTGGGATTCATCCGCAAATTGCCCACGCATCTGGTCGAGGCATTCAAGGCGACCCTGGAAGAGGTCATCCATGCCGATCTGCTCTTGCACGTCATTGATGTCAGTCATGAGCATTTCGAGCAACACATGGAAGCGGTGGACACCATCCTCCAACAGATTGAGGCTTGGGGAAAACCCACCCTTCTTGTTTTTAATAAAATCGACATTCTGGACAATAAATACCGGGTCAGGCAACTCGTTGAACATTATCCGGACTCCGTCGCGATTTCTGCCAAAGAACACACGGGCCTGGACTCCCTCGCCGAGGAAATCATGCGGCAATTTGCCGACCGCTCGCAAAAATACCGCTTGAAAATTCCCATCGGCGATGCCCACACCATTGCAGAAGTCCGGAGCAAATTGCCCGTCCTCCATGAGCGTTACACCGGAAAAAACGCCTTCATCGAGGCGATTATTCCCGAAACCCTTTTTCACCGCTTCTCAGGATTCGTCGTCACGGATTCCGCAGATTAGGCTAGTCCTGCGACCGCCCCACTTGTCCAAAGGGCAGCCGCGGTAAAGGCGCAAATCCTGTCAATCTTTTTCACTCAAAATGTGGATTTTAAGGCTATACAAAGCCCGAATCGTTTTGTAATATCCCCACGATTTTTGTTTTTCTCAACCGAAGGCTGTATCATGATAAAAAAGCAATTAGTGTCCCGTTCCCTGTTTGTAATTGTCCTGCTGGCATTGCTGGCGGCGCTTGCGCCATCGCTCAAAGCCCAGACGGCCATCAATGGAACGACGGTGACGACCAATGCGATTTATTATGTGGGGAACACCACTGCCAGCAACACGCTGGTCATCAGTAATGGAGGCAACCTCTTTGTGACAAATGCCGTTGTGGCTGTTTCATCCGTGATTGGGAACACAACGGATTCTTCAAACAACACGGCTCTCGTGACAGGGACAGGTTCGCGGTGGACCAATGAGGGTCATTTCTATCTGGGAAACTCAGGCGCGGGCAATGCCCTGACCGTCAGCAACGGGGGACAGGTGGTCAATTCCGCGGGCATCCTTGGAAACAACACCTCTTCCTCGAACAATACGGTTCTGGTGACGGGCGTGAATTCCCTGTGGAGCAACCGCAATGACATGGCTGTGGGGGACGCTTCAGCGGGCAATACCCTGATCATCAGTGATGGAGGACGGGTGGTCAATAACTTGGGTCTTATTGGATTTGGCGCTTCTTCCTCGAACAATGTCGTGCAGGTCACAGGAAACGGTTCTCAGTGGACCAACCGAAACAATTTGCGCGTGGGGGACTCCGGCGCGGGCAATTCCTTGGTCATCAGCAACGGAGGACAGGTATTCGCTCTGGTTGGAACAGTTGGAAATAATGCCTCCTCCTCCAACAACGTGGTCATCGTGACGGGGGCAAATTCCCTTTGGAGCAATCATGCGGATATGTTTGTGGGCAACAATGGGGCGGGCAACAGTCTTGTGATCAGCAACGGGGGACGCGTGGAGAATGATTTTGGCAGGGTGGGAAACAATTTGTCCGCATCGAATAATTTTGTGATTGTCACGGGAGCAGGCTCAGTTTGGAGCAATCGGACGGATTTGATTGTGGGCAGGGTGGGTGAGGGCAATGCGATGACCATATCCAATGGAGGATCGGTTTCAGCGCGAAGTTTGTCGGTCGGCTTCACCAGTTCTTCCAGTAATAACCAAGTCAATTTGTCGGGTGCCGCCTCGCAACTGGTGGTGACCAATGCGACTGACATTCGCCGGGGCACCTTCACGCAGAATGGCGGCACCTTCCGCACGGATAACCTGATCGTGACCAATGCGGGGAATAACTACACCTTCAACGGCGGCACAGCCATCGTGCAAAATGCCAGCATCAGCAACGGGGCGAATTTTGTAGTCGGTGGCACCGATGGAACCGGGGGCGGGGCGGTGTATATCGCACACACCGGAACGCATAACTTGCAGAATGACATGATCGTGGGCAGCAACACGATGGGCAATAGCCTTTTGATCAGCAATGGGGGCCGGGTGGTGAATGAGTTTGGATGGTTGGGATACGAGGCCTCCTCGTCGAACAATACGGTGACGGTGGCAGGGGCGAATTCCTTGTGGAGCAACCGGAGCGACCTGTATGTGGGCTACAACGGGGCCGGCAACAGCCTCGTGATCAGCAACGGAGGGCGGGTGGACAGCAGCTTTGTTTCCATTGGGATACTTAACTCTTCCTCAAACAACGCGGTGGCGGTGACCGGATCGGATTCCTCTTGGAGCAACCGGAGCGACCTGTATGTGGGCAGCTTTGGGGTGGGCAACAGCCTCATGGTCAGCAATGGAGGGCGGGTGGAGAATTCAAACGGCTATATCGGAGGAAATGTCACCTCATTGAGCAATGTTGTGACGGTGACGGGTGCGGATTCCGTGTGGACAAACCGGGACAATTTGTATGTGGGCAACTTTGGTGCGGGCAACACCGTGACGATCAGCAACGGAGCCAAGCTGCACAATCAGGACGGTTTGATTGGTAATTTTTCCTCTTCCTCAAACAACGTGGTGACAGTGACCGGGGCGAATTCCCTTTGGACGAACCGAAACAATTTGCGCGTGGGGAGCGCAGGAGCGGGCAACACCCTGACGATCAGCAACGGCGGGCATGTTTATAATGCTCAGGGTGTTATCGGATTTGATGCCGCATCCTCAAACAACGTGGTATCGGTGACGGGTGTGGATTCCCTCTGGAGTAACAGACTTGAGTTAATTGTGGGGTGGAGTGGAGCCAGCAACAGCCTCGTGATCAGCAATGGTGGGAGGGTTTTTAATGGAGTGGGAACTCTCGGGGACGTGGATACTTCGTCCAACAATGCCGTGACAGTGACAGGGGCTGGCTCCTTGTGGAGCAATCGGGGCACTTTGAATGTTGGGTTCTTGGGAGCTGGAAACAATCTGACGATTGCTGATGGAGGAAACGTGTTTGCCAACAGTTTGAGGATGGGAGTCAATGCGTCTTCCTCGAACAACGTGCTGAACCTTTCGGGAGCCGCCTCGCAACTGGTGGTGACCAATGCGGGTGGAACCGGAACCAGCGACATTCGCCGGGGCACCTTTACGCAGAATGGCGGGACATTCCGCACGGACAATTTGCTCCTGACCAATGTTGCAGGCTCACATGTTCTCAATTCCGGCACGGCGATTGTGCAGAATGCCACAATCAGCAATGGCCAGACTTACATCATCGGGGGAACTTCCGGAGTGGGGGGCGGGGTTTATGTTGCCCATACCGGGTTTCATGACATTCGGGTGGATCAATATGTCGGGAGCAACACCGTGGGGAATACCCTGATTATTTCCAATGGCGCCCGGATGGAGAATAACTACGGCACGATTGGTTCAGCGACGAGTTCATCAAATAATGTGGTTCATGTCACCGGTGCCGGGACATTCTGGTCGAACCGGATCACATTGGCCTTGGGCGTATCCGGGGCGAGTAATGCGATGACTATTTCTGATGGGGCGCGAGTGGAGAATTCAATCGGATATATCGGATTCAATGCGACATCCTCGAACAATCTGATGACTGTGACCGGGGCGAATTCCCTGTGGAGCAACCGGAATGATTTGGCTGTGGGGAACAATGGCGCGGGGAACAGCTTGACGATTAGTAATGGGGGCAGGGTGGAGAATACAGATGGCTATGTCGGCTTTTTTGGCTCATCCTCGAATAATGTGGTGACGGTCACGGGAGCAAATTCCCTGTGGAGCAACCGGAGCAATTTGTTTGTGGGAAGTTCGGGGTCAAGCAACAGTCTGATTATTGCGGACGGCGGGAGGCTGAACAATTATAGCGCCTTCATTGGCAATGGATTCACCGGATCGAATAATACGGCTCTGGTCACAGGAACGGATTCCCTGTGGTCGAATGCGGATAATCTGCTCGTAGGGAACTCCGGTTTTGGGAACAGTCTGACAGTTTCCAATGGCGGGCGTGTGGTCAATGCCATTGGTTATGTGGGAGTCGGCGCTTCTTCATCGAATAACGTGGTGACGGTGACGGGCACAGGTTCGGTCTGGAGCAACAGGAGTGAATTGCAAGTGGGGAGTAGCGGTGCGGGTAATACCCTCAGAATTTCAAATGGCGGGGCTGTTTATGCGACAAATCTCATCATGGGAGCCAATGGTTCTTCGACCGGAAACGCATTAACCATGGCTGGAGCCGCCTCGCAACTGTTGGTGACCAATGCCGGAGGAACCGGAACCAGCGACATTCGCCGAGGCACCTTTACACAGAATGGCGGCACCTTCCGCACGGACAATTTGCTCGTGACCAATGCGGCGGGAATTTACACCTTCAACGGCGGCACAGCGATTGTGCAGAATGCCACGATTAACAACGGAGTGGTCTTCACCGTGGGCAATGGAACCGACGCGGCGCTCTTCAGTGGGCTTGCCGGAGGAACAAACACATTCAACAACGGCGTGAGTGTCGCGGCACAGGGGGTTCTCACCGCTGATGGAACCCTGACCAGCGGGTTTATCGAAACCCTGGCCAACGGAACCGTGAACGTGAACGGAACCCTGACAGGAACAACGACATTGCTGACCAACAATGGAACCTTCAATGCCAGTAATTCATTCACCGTAGCCGGCCTGGAGGGAAGCGGCACCCTCAACATCAACGGGGCCGGAGTCACCGGAATCGTCAACACCACCGGCACCTCGACCTACAACGGAGCCATCGCGGGAGCCGGAGCGCTGACCAAGGAAGGAACCGGAGTCTTGAATCTCGGTGGGAATAACACATTCACCGGGCCGTTGAATATTATCAACGGTGGAACAGTCAACGCCAACGGCGGCAGTGCGATTGGAGACACCGTGGCCGTGAGCGTGGCCGCCGGAGCGACCCTCGGACTCGGAGCCAGTGAGACAATCGGTTCACTGGAAGGAGCCGGAAACGTGACCCTGGGCGGCAATACCCTGACCGCCGGAGGAAACGATGCCTCGACGATCTTCAGCGGAGTGATGAGTGGAACCGGTGGATACACCAAGGCAGGAACCGGAACCAATACCCTGACCGGGGCGAATCTCCACACCGGAGACACAACAGTCAATGGCGGACTCCTCGTCATCAATGGCAGTGTGGCCGGAGATGTGACCGTGAATGGACTGGGCACCCTCGGCGGCAGTGGGACAATCGGGGGCAATTTGCTCAACAACGGGACAATCAACCCCGGCAACAGCCCCGGCATCTTGAATATCACGGGCAACTTCATCCAAGGAGCCGGAGGCACATTGGTGATTGAAGTGGCCGGAACCACCCTTGGGCAATTCGACCGCCTGAATATCACCGGAACAGCCACACTGGACGGCACCCTGCAAGTGGTGCCTTTTGGCGGATTTGCGGGTTTTGAGGACGGGCAGAGCATTACGATTATCACGGCAGCGGGGGGAGTGACAGGAACCTTTGCCAATGTGATCGACACCGGCGCATTGGGATTTGTGGTTACCTACCAAGCCAATGATGTGACAGTGCTCGTACAGGGCAAACCATATGACCAGAATCCGAATCTGACACCGAACCAAAAGGCAATTGCCGAGGTGTTGCAGCAGGTGCGTTACTCAGACGACGCGGACTGGCTTCAGAACATTCGCCCCGTGCTGAACGGACTCAGCGCGGAAGATTTGGCGCTGGCCTTCAGCCAGATGAGTCCGCTTTTCTATCAATCACTGCCGCAGATGAACCTGAGCTGGATGCAGAGCCAGTTCCAGAACCTGCGTGGACGGTTTGATGAGTTGCGGTTTGGAAACCAAGGGGGGATCAGCACGCGCAATTTGTCACTTTTTGATGCGCGTGGAGAGCGACTCGTGGCAGGGAACAGCATGATGATCAGCGACACCGGCAGCCCGTTGTATGTGCCCAAGGCCAGCGATTGGGACAAGAGAGTGGGGATGTTCTTGAGCGGGAGCGGGGAATTCGGGGGCATGGACAACCAAGGGGCGTTGAACGGGTATGACTTTACCACCGCCGGGGTGACGCTGGGAATTGATTATCAGTTCACCCCTGAGATCGTGGTGGGAGCCTTCGGGAGTTACGCAAATTCGCGCACCGACGAGAAAAGGGGACTGGGCAAGAGCGACGCGGACAGCGGACGCGGGGGCGTGTATGCCGGATACTTTAAGAAGAACACCTTTTTGAATGTCGTCGCCGGAGGCGGTTACACCGCCTACGAGACTGAGCGTCCGATCAATATCGGGCCACTGAGCCGGACGGCCACCGCCAGCCCTGAAGGCCAAGAGGCCTTCACGATGATCGAGGCGGGACACGACTTTGAGCTGGGCAAATTGCGTTTGGGCCCCGTGGGTGGTTTTCAGTATCGGTATGTGAATGTGGATCAATTCACCGAGAGCGGAGCCGGAGCCTTGAACCTGACGGTGAACCAACGGGAGATGGAAAGCATCATGAGCCAACTCGGTGTGCGGGCGAGCTATGAGTTGAAGCTGGGACGGGTGATTCTGCAACCCGTGGCGAGCGCGCGTTGGCAGTATGAATTTGGCGACACGGGCAAAGCGGTGCAAGCGCGGTTCGGCACACTCGACAGCAGCGTGTTCAATATCCAGACGACCGCCCCCGGACGGAATTCGGCGCTGGTGAGCGCGGGGTTGAATGCGTATCTGACAGAGACGATCAGTGTCTTTGGAGCCTACAATCTGGAAACAGACGCCGCCGACTACACGGTTCACGGAGTCAACGCCGGATTCAACTGGCAATTCTAGGGGCAAATGGAGCCACGAAAAGGCGCACAAACCACAGGGGGGGAGGAACTGCGGATGGGCACGGAGGGTCGAGTTCCCACGAGACCATAGTCTTGCGTCTTGTTGTGTGGTCAATCAGAACAGCTCGGGTTCTTTTGGAGTTGATGGCGCGAGGAAAGGTTCGAATTTCTTGTAGAGTTCATCCAGCTTGGCGAGGTAATACTCGACATTCTCATCGCGGTTCTGCGGATCCCATTCAGAGGCGAGTTTGGCAGCTTCAAAGGCTTTGACTTTTTTAGTGGTTCCCGTGATGTAATAACTGATGGAGTCTCCGGGTTGCAAATTGCGCCCGCTTTGAATTGCCAGCTCATAGACGGCGGCGCGGTTGCGTCCACCGGCGGCGATTTTCTCCTGATATTTGGAGAGGGAATCCTGCAGGCTTTCATTCTTGGCGAATGTCTCGACAGACCATTTTTTGGAAACAAGACATTCCCGATAGTCGTCGAGCAATTTGCGGACGTCCGACGGGCGATTCTCCAGCAGGCACCGGATCGTTTCTTCCATAAAAGTGCGTTGAAATTTCTCCAGTCCGCGTGATTTCAGCGAGGCGCCTTTGATGATGACGGAGCCATCCTCTTTGAGCAGGGCATAGTTTTTGGCTTTGTAACTGAACATTGAGCGGTAGCGCTCGTCGAATTCCACCGTGATTCCTGCGGGCAGGATTTTTTGAATGTCTTCCTCGAGTTTTTCCGCACCCTGTCCGGGGGGAACAAAATAAATCCCGTCCGTGTCGAGCTCGATCAAGGTCGCGCCATGCTCCTTGAGCCAATTCATCATGTCGGTGATAATCTCCCGCCCCTTGGCGGTGACCTCACTCGCGGCAGTAAAATCGGCAAAATGCGCCTGTGCAAATCCCAGATAGCCGTAGAATGAATTGATCAATACCTTGAAAGTCTGCTGGAGCGCGTTGTAATGATCCTTGTCACTGCGGGAGTCCGCATCGCGGGCGAGTTTTTTCGCCTCCAGGCGGAACCGGCGCAAATTGCCCAGCATCTCCTTGAAAATG
>CAYTAI010000033.1:17750-32729 GCA_964435715.1 uncultured Verrucomicrobiota bacterium
TCAAAGGCGAGCATCACCGAGGGATAAAGGCTGGCGACATCGCAATGCCAGACATTTTGCGCGACACCTTCAAAAAAAATGTCCGTGTATCCGCCCGGAAAGGAGCGGGACTCTGGTTCGTATGGGATCACCCGTCCGGCATGGAGATATTCCCGCAAAAACAAGGAATCAATCTTTGTGGCATTCCCGCGGATGACGACATTCTGATAGTGGTAGGGAAAGATGCGCGCCTGGATGAAATAACTCTGCCCGAGCAGCCGCGCAATTTGCGCGGTCTCGCGCACGTCATCGAGCGCGTAGGCTTTCGCCTTTGCAGGGTCTTCGCGGAAGACCCGGGCAATTTGCGCGCCCGGGATATAGGTGCGCTCGGGTGAGGCGAATCCAAAATGTTTGGCGACTTCCTTGAGACTGAAGCTCTCGAGCTCGCGGCTGCCGGTATCGTAAAAGAGCACAAGCAAATAGGTGTCGACGATGTGGCGGCCGTGGATTTCGAATTTCGGATAATTGACCGTGCGCTCCGCGATTTGCAGGCGCGAGGCGCGGGAATGCAACAGGCTCCCGTCGCGCCCGAGCGCGAGCCTGACCTTGTGCCGCTTGGCGCGGGTGGTGATGTAGGGCAGGTCGAAACGGAAAATATTGTGTCCCTCGATGACATCCGGATCTCTTTCTTGAATGATGCGAACCATGTCCCGGAGCAATTTGCCCTCGTCCCCGCCTGTGAGCACGGTTTCCCAGCCCTGATTATCGGACATCGCAACAGCGAGAATGCGGTCGCCCTCTTTCTGGGCATTGGAAAATTCGCCATCGGCAGAATCCGTCTCGATATCGAGCTGGAGGCGGTGCAGGTCGTCGAATGCCATTTGTTTGAAAAAAGTTTTCCCCGTGGACAAGAGATACTGGTGTGCGGGGTCATTGAGGGCGAGGCAGGGAAGTTTTTGGGAGGAGAGCCATTTGCGCGCGCGGGTGAATGTGTCCCAATCGGGGAAGACGGCTTTCACAGTGTACCCGTCCGTGTCACCGGAGAGTGCAGACGTTTCCGCTTTGCCGTCGAATCCGCCCAATGCCCCGTCAGTCGTCCAGAGGAAGGGGGAGAACTCCTCCAGCCGGCTCTGCAATTTGCCCGATGACCGGGAGAATATCTCCATGTGACGGTCGTCTTTTGGCTCCACAGCAATGATCCCGGGCTCGGGGTCGCGTCCGAAGAGGAGTTCGTTTTGCTCAAAGACAGGAATTTTTTTCACGCTGAGGTCAATCAAACGGCACACGGGTCATTTGTGCAAGACGACAATTTCCCTCATGCACCCCAAACTTGCGGCTTGTGTGAGAGCCGGCGGAGGAGTAGCTTTGCCGGAACTTTATGGCTATAGATTACGGAAAAAAAATCGCAGGTCTGCTGGTGCCCGTCTTTGCGCTGAGACGGGAAGGCGATTTTGGAATCGGTGACACGCGGGCGGTGCGCGAAGCGGTGGATTTCTGCTCTTCCCTGGGGCTCAAAGTGCTTCAGTTGCTCCCCGTTAATGAAACCGGCGGGGACAACAGCCCTTACAATGCCGTCAGCGCGTTGGCTCTCGATCCGGTTTATATCACGCTCTCGCCAGGACAAGTCCCCGGATTGACTCCCGCCATGCTTGCCAAGCATGCTCCCGAGGATGTCTTGAGCAAATTGCGCGCGGGCGCGGTGGATTACAAGACGATCAAACCGCTCAAGCGCAAATTGCTCGGGAAAGCTTTTGACGCTTTTCTCAAAGAGTCCGATGACCACAAAGCGTTTGCCTCATTTAAAAAAGAGCATCGGGAGTGGTTGCCGGATTATTGCCTCTTCAGCCTGCTCTTGGAACACTACGAAGGCGACGCCCGCTGGACTCAATGGCATCTTGATCATTTGACCGTCGGAAAAGCCCGCATCTGGGTGGAAAAAAGCAAAAAGCGTGATTCGCTCGAGAAGCGGCTGGATTTTTTTGCATTCGTGCAATGGGTGGCTTTCACTCAATGGCAGGAAGTCCGGGATTATGCCGATAAGCAGGGAGTGGCATTGATGGGGGATATTCCTTTCGGCGTGAGTCGTTACAGCGCGGATGTGTGGGCGACTCCGAAAATTTTCGATCTCGACTGGTCCGGGGGAGCACCGCCGGAGACATTTTTCAAGGGGGACCCATTCACGGAAAAGTGGGGGCAGAACTGGGGGATTCCCCTCTATCGCTGGGAGGAAAATGAAAAACAGGATTTCGCCTGGTGGCGCAGGCGCGTGCAGTTGACCACCCGGATATTTCACTATTTTCGCATTGATCATGTGTTGGGATTTTTCCGCATCTATGCCTTTCCCTGGATGCCGGAGAGGAATGGGGAATTCGTCCATCTCACACCGGAAGAAGCGGCGGAAAAAACCGGGGGATTGCTGCCGGGCTTTGTCGAGCACCCGGATGAACCCGAGGAATGGGCGGAGCATAATGCCGCGCAGGGCACTCGTTTATTAAAGAAAATTTTGGAGTTTGCTGGGGACGAGGGCGTGGTTGCCGAGGATCTGGGTGTGGTGCCTGCCTATGTGCCGGGGGTTTTGCAGGATTTAAAAATTCCCGGATTCACGATTCCCATATTCATCCGGAATGAAGAGACCCGTGAATTCCTCTCTCCGGACGAGTATCCGGAGATGAATTTGGTGACATTTGCCACGCACGACCACCAGCCGATGGCATCATATTATGCGGACTTGGTCAAAAGGTGGCTCGGTCCCGATGGGCATGAGGCGTGGCTGGACGTCGAACGGCTCATGCGGCTGCTGGGACTGGCACAATACGGCGAAGGCAAAGAGCAGCCGCCGGTGGAGTTCACGCCTGAGATTCACGGGGCAATGGTCAGGCTTGTGCTCGAGAACCGCTGTTGGCTGTCAGTTTTTATGATCACGGATTTGCTCGGCACGACGCAGCGGTTTAATGAGCCGGGCATCTCGGCGGATTCGAACTGGAGCCAACGCCTGGATCAAAGCCTTTCATCGTTGGCGGCAGACGCGCAATTTGCGCGGCTGGTGCGTGAAACGGGGCGTTCTTGAAAACAAGCGGGCTTCAAGCCTGATGATCCGGATTGTCCACCGGGTGATTTGCTCCCGTATCGAGTGGCCGTACAATCGTTTTAAAGCCGTCTTTTTTGAGGATGACGACCGGAGCATTGGCCGGCACCATTTCTCCTTCGGTGACGACATCGAGCAATTTGCCCCCGAAACGGGCTTTACCCGCGGGGCGCAGGGGAGTCTCCGTCACGCCGGTCTGACTTGCCTGCTGAGCGGGATTCCCGGTCATGGACGGGGGCAGGGGAGAGTCGGGAGCGGCAAGCACGAGGCGATGGTAGACGCTCGTCTGCGGAAGATATTTTGAGAGTAGAAAAATCGCCAGTGCCGCGCCGGTGATTCCGAGAAAAAGGTCGAGAACCGGTTTCTGGATGGACTCAAGAGTGGGGATGGTGAACAGTTTTTGCATTGATTTTTCGATGGTTTTTTCCTCACGGCTTTCGGATTGCTCAATCTCTTGGGGAGCAATTTGCGGCTGTTTCTCGGCACCGGCGTAAATGACAGCGAAAAGAATCAGACATATTCCGAGGAATCCCGGCAGGATATGCCCCGGCCAGATGAAAAGCTCGACGATGATGAGCAGCACGCCCAGACCAAAGATGACAAATGCCTCGTAACCGGAGAGTCCCGCCACAAAAAGTCCGATGAAATAAATGATGAAACAGGTGATGCCGATGATCCCGAAAAGCCCGAATCCGGGTGTCTTGAACTCAATATAGATTCCGACAATTCCTCCGAGGATGAGCAAGGGGGAGATCATATTGATCCAGAAAGCAACTTGCTCTGCCCCGGTGGGTTTCATCGTCACGATTTTTGCTTCGGGGTAGAGGGAGTCGATCAAGGCATCGATGTCGGGATAAATGCCCGACGCCAGAACGGATTTTTTGGACGGTCCGAGTTTTTCACTGGCTTCTTCCGCGGTTAACGTGAGCAAATTGCCCTTTTTATTGATGGTTTTTCCCTCGATCACGACCTCGGTGTCCTTGTCGATGAAGGCTTCGACGAGTTGTTGGTCATAACCATTTTCGCGGGAGAAGGAACGGGCCTTGGCTTTGAGGACGGAGATGATTTTGTCATTGGCGGTTTCCGGGACATCTTGCCCGCCGGACATCACAGGGGCGCTGGCTCCGATCACCGCCTTTGGAGCCATGTAGATTTTTTGTGTGGAGATGGCGATCAGAGCTCCGGCGGAGAGTGCATCGCTTTTGACATAAGTGAGAGTCTCGCCTTTAAAGTTTCCCATCAGCTCCATGATTTTCAGACAGATATCCAAGCGTCCTCCCGGGGTGTCCATTTCCAGGACGACCGCGCGCGCGTTTTTGGACTCCGCTTCCTGGAGGGAGCGTCGCACAAAATAGAGCAGGGGGGAATTGATCTCGCCGTCAACGGGGATGATGTAGACGGGGCCGTTATTTTTAGATTCAGCCTTTTTGTCTTGTGACATCAAAGGAGTCGGGAAACTCCCGAAAAAGCAAATCAGGAGAATCAGCAAAAGAGATTTTACATTCATAAGGCTCACGGGGTTAATCCATATAAGATGAAGTGATATTGGTCATTAGGCAAACAATAATGGAAAAATAGAGTGTTGAAAAATCAAGAGGAACCTTTACTACTAAGGTTCCCTATGAGCCAAGATATCACCTCTGTCCTCGACGAAAAACGTGTCTTCAAACCGACAAAAGAATTCACAGCCCGCGCCCACATCAAAAGCATGGCGCAATACAAAAAGATGTATGCCAAATCCATTAAATCGCCGGACAAATTTTTCGGAAAGATGGCGAAGGAGTTAAGCTGGTTCAAACCGTGGAAAAAAGTCAGCGAGTGGAAAGCCCCATTTGCAAAATGGTTCATCGGTGCCAAGACCAATATGAGCTTTAACTGTCTGGACAGGCACGTGAATCAAGGACGCAAGAACAAGGTTGCGATCATTTGGGAGGGTGAACCCGGTGAGGTCCGGCATATCACCTATGGCGAATTGCTCCGGGAGACGAATCGTTGTGCCAATACACTCTCAAAGCTCGGGGTCAAAAAAGGGGACCGGGTCATGATTTATATGCCGATGGTGCCCGAGGCTGTCGTCGCGATGCTCGCCTGTGCCCGTATCGGCGCTCCGCACTCGGTTGTCTTTGGAGGATTCAGCGCCGAAGCGGTTAAAGACAGGATCAATGATTGCGGGGCAAATTGCGTGATTACCGCTGACGGTGGATTCCGCCGGGGCGCGGTCGTTGACCTCAAGAAAAATGTCGATGTCGCCGTCAATGAGTGTCCGGGGGTCAAAAGTGTGCTCGTGCTCAAGCGCACAGGCTCCGATGTCATGATGAAAGAAGGCCGTGACTATTGGTGGCATGAAACCGTGGCAAAAGCAAAAGATGAGTACAAGGCTGCCGAGCTGGACAGTGAGCATCCCCTTTTCATTCTTTACACGAGTGGTTCCACCGGAAAGCCCAAGGGCATTTTGCACACCACTGGCGGGTACATGCTCGGGGCGTATCTGACGACAAAATATGTTTTTGATATTCAAGAGGATGATATTTACTGGTGCACGGCGGATATTGGGTGGATCACAGGACATTCCTACACGACGTACGGAGCCTTGCTCAATGGAGCGACCTCACTGATTTACGAAGGCGCCCCAAACCAGCCGCAGCCCGACCGCTTCTGGCAGGTTGTGGATAAACATGCGGTGACGATCCTCTACACCGCACCGACGGCGATCCGCGCTTTTATGAAATGGGGCGATGAGTGGGTCAAACCTTATTCGCTCAAGAGCCTGCGATTGCTCGGCACGGTCGGTGAACCCATCAATCCGGAAGCGTGGATCTGGTATCATGAGAAAATCGGCAAGAAACGCTGCCCGATTGTGGATACGTGGTGGCAGACGGAGACAGGAGCGATCATGGTCACTCCGTTGCCCGGTGTGACCCCCACCAAACCCGGCACAGCGACCCTGCCTTTTTTCGGTGCGGACGTGGCTGTCGTCAATGACGAGGGCAAGGAAGTCGCTAAAAATCACGGGGGCAAACTCGTTATTCGCAAACCCTGGCCGTGGATGCTGCGGGGGCTTTACGGGGATAACGAACGTTACAAGCAGGTTTACTGGTCGGAAATCAAAGGGATGTATTTCACCGGGGATGGCGCGCGCAAAGACAAGGACGGTTACCTCTGGGTGATGGGGCGCATTGATGATGTCGTCAATGTCGCCGGGCATCGCTTGGGCACGATGGAAGTCGAGAGTGCCCTCGTCGGTCACCGCAGTGTGGCTGAGGCGGCTGTCGTCGCGCGTCCCGATGAGATCAAAGGTCAGGCTCTGGTGGCATTTGTCACGGTGAAAACAGGAGAGACCGCCAGTCCCGCGCTCAGAGAGGAGCTGCGTCATCATGTCGCCAAAGAAATCGGTGCGATTGCCAAACCCGATGATATCCGCTTTACAGACGCACTGCCCAAGACGCGCTCGGGCAAGATCATGCGCCGCCTGCTGCGGGATGTCGCCTCGGGTCAAATCGTGAAAGGTGACACGAGCACATTGGAAGACCTCTCTGTCCTCGCCAAGCTCCGTAATGACGAGGATTGATTGTGAGGAGGGCGCGATAAAAATGTGATGTCCTCTCTGGAATTAAGCACAAGGGGAAAAGAGCTCTTTTTTTTATTTCCCCGGTCTTGACGACGGGGCAAATTGCCTGCTAAAAGTCTTTTTCCCTTCTCGGATGGCGACCGTAGCTCAATGGTAGAGCTCCAGTTTGTGGTACTGGCTGTTGCGGGTTCGAGTCCCGTCGGTCGCCCCATTTTTTCGCTCTCGCTTGATGACACACTCTTTCCAGAGCGCAATTTGCTCTGGCGGGTAAAAAGTTTAAAAAACCTTTTGACTTGGGTTCTCCACTATGGCACTTTCCACAACTCCGATTGACCGGGCCGGTAGCTCAGTTGGTAGAGCAGTGCCCTTTTAAGGCATTGGTCCTGGGTTCGAGTCCCAGCCTGCCCACCAATCTTTCTCTTCGTGAGACAAAAAAGACGCTTGAAATCAGCTGTTTCACAAAAATTTTTGTCATTCCTGGCCTTTTGTTTTCTAAAAGTCCTGGGGAAATCCCTCCGATGGAGTTTTCGCGATCCTGCGGGGATCCTCACAAACCGTTCCTTGCCCCCGACATTATTCCTTTTTTGGCACAACCGCATTTTGCTTGTGCCGTATTTTTACGACCGTTATCTCAGTGGTCGTGAGGGGACTGCGATGGTCAGTGCGAGCCGGGATGGGGAATTCCTCTCGATGACACTGAAAGCCTTTCATATTAATGCCGCGCGGGGATCAAGCTCCCGCAAGGGGGCAAAAGCATTGCGCGAACTCCATGATGCCTTGGAGAAGGGACATGACATTGCCATCACCCCTGACGGACCCCGGGGACCATGCTACTCCGTACAACCCGGTGCAGCTGCCATAGCCCGTCAAACGGGGCTCCCGGTTGTGGCGATGGGATATCGTGCCCGGAATTGCTGGCGGCTCAAGAGCTGGGATCGTTTTATCATTCCCAAGCCTTTCAGCAGGATCGAGTATACCTTGTCTGAACCATTCACTCTGCCTGAGTCCCTGAGTGATGAGGAAGCGAATGAACTGATCGCGCAGGCGATTCGTTCTGTTTCGCCCGATGAATAAGATTTGCGTCGCCCCATCGCTGCGGGCAAAAAAAATCCGCAAGTCGTCGATATGACATGCGGAGAAAAAAAAGAACTCACTCCCTGCTCATCACGATGAGCAGGATAATGGCCTGGTTGTTATACCTCGCCGGCATATGCTTTGATTGCTTTGATGGAGACTTTTCGCGCCCCATTGTCCGAGGGTAATTCCACAATTTCACCGGGCTTTTTATAAACGAGAGCCTGTCCGACAGTGGTTTGATAACTGATGATTCCTTTTTCAGGGTCGCTATCCCAGGCTCCAAGGATATTGTAGGTAAAAGATTCGCCCGACGAGAGGTCTTCGAGCAGGACCTCAGTCCCGATGGACACTTGGCTGGCATCGGCTGCGGCAAAATCAATCCCTTGAGCCAGCTCCAGCATGAGCTCGAGCTCGCCCCGGCGGCGCGCCAGGATGCGTTGCCTCTCTTTGGCAGCCTTGAACTCGTGGTTTTCACGGAGGTCGCCGTAGCTTTTTGCGATCTCGATTTCTTTGATATTGGCAGGTATCTCAACATTGATAATGTGATCAAGCTCCTGCTTGCGGCGCTCAAGGCTTTTCCATGAGACGTAAAGTGTCGACGGTTTTGTCGCTTGCGCCGCCTCGGCAGCGAGGCTGGCATTAATAATCAAGCTTTGCACTTCAGGGAACATTTTGACGACACGCCCCAGAAGAGAGCGTTTGTTGAGCTCCTCAAATGCCGGGGAGATTTGAAGGTTCCGGACGAAGTCTTTGACTTCATCCAAGTCGCCCGACTCGAGAAGGTCTTTGAGAAAATGTTTATTGTCCACGATGAGATCGTGCAACTTGCCTCCCGTCCGCCCGTCACGCTCGAATTGCTCGCGTTCCAGGGTGGAAATGCAGGCTTGAGCAAGACGAACATTGAAAAGGTCGTAGAGTTCGTCGGGGTGTTCCTTTGCCAGCCAGAGAATGATGGGGGTGGCGATGGAGTGTTCGCGCACCAGTTTGTCGATGTGTTTGACGACGAGATCTGTTTTATTTGATGATTTAAAAAGGTTAAAGGTGTCTGAGATCAGGCCGCCTTCGAGATTATTAAAAATTTTCAGCAGTCGGGTATCCCAATCGGTCGGGTGGGCGATTTTGATCGAGTGCAGCACGCGTTTTGCGCGGGAGGCTGGCAGGGCAGAGATCATTTTTCCGAGGTCGGGAGCTTTCAGGAGGAGAAAATCCGTGGTGAGCCTCTCATCGCGCTGGATGCCCAGGGCTTCTTTGATCTCATCACGGATGATGGAGATTTCCACGCAGGAGAGCAGGTTGTTTGCTACATTTTTTTCGATTGTCTGATTAAGCGTGTCCAGAATGATGATGATTGATTCCTGTGAATCCTTGTAGAGATCGATGTCACGAAGGATATCCAAGGCGGCGGTGACCTGTGGTTTGAGTCCCACGGCTTGATTAAAGTTTTCGAGCAGCTCGGTTTTGGTATCGGCTGGCACATCGCGCGTTACGATCGGTTCGTTTTTTGCGGCGGGAATGGAAAAGAGGGGGTTTTTTTTCAGGTCGGCGCGCACTTTTGTCCAGACCTTTTTCCATTCGGCTGGGGTGTAAAACTCCCTGAAAAGGGGTTCGATTTGAGCAACAGTAGCGGTTTTTTCCGGAAAACTATTCAGGATCAGCGACATGAAAGCGGCACTATCTTTTTGAGCCAGTGCTTTTAATCCTTCTGGATCACAGGCTTGTTTGGTCAGGACATGGTTTTCCGGAAGAGAGACCAGGGCGTCAGCGGCATACTCGATTTTCATGGGGTGTCCGGCTTTACCCTTGAAATCAATAAGGATTTGATTGGTGATAAAATCGTAATCTTTGATTTGCCCGAATCCCCAGCTTTTGTGTGTGACATAAGTGCCCGGCTGCATTACCGAGAGTTTTGCAAATTGCTGGCCGGTGATTTTTTTTGAATCAAGAAGTTTCTGTAACTGTTCGCTCATAAGCTTTTTATCATGCCGGATACCCGGAAAACTGGCAAGGGCGGATTTTTTGTCGCCGGAAATTGAGGATTCAGATTGATGAGTTGACGTTCATAACGGATTTTGGTTTATTTATTTTTCACCCTTCTGGACGGATACCCAAGTGGCCAACGGGGGCAGACTGTAAATCTGCTGGCTTTTGCCTTCGAAGGTTCGAATCCTTCTCCGTCCACCACTTTTTCTTTTCTCCCGGATTTGTCTTGAAAGATTCTTGGAGCCACACAAAGTGAGGCTTTCAGAAAACCAATCTAAACTTCTCAAATATCCCCTCATACACTTATGAAACATGTCCGAGTCTCTGCCGACCATTGGAATTTCGAATACTCCGCAACCGGAGAATATGTCATGCCGATCGGCGGAAATATGATCAATGACGAGCATCCCGGAGCGGGAACCATTTTCACACACTTCGACAAGGATGATGTCGACCGCCGTCTGGGATTGATGGCTGGGGTAGGGCTGAATTGCCTGCGTCAAGCCATCGGGGTTGATCAGGTGTTTGATGCCAAGACAGGCTTGAAAGCGGAAGGAATGAAAAACTGGGATGTATTCATCGGTCTCTGTGAAAAACACGGGATTTATCTGATGCCCGTCGGTGGCTATTTCGGGAGCAATGACTGGTTTGACGCCGAGCAACTTGCTGATGACGGCGAGATTTTGGATGTGTCTTGCCGGTTTTGGGAGCTCTTCTGTGGTCATTACAAATCGCACCCCGCCATTTGGTCATGGGATTTGAGGAATGAACTCTTTTACGCGCTCAACCAACACATGGTCGTCGAGGACGAGATGAACCGCAAGGCCACGGAGAAAAATCTCATCGATAAATGGCCTGCCTACTTGCAAACTCTTTACGGTTCGCTCGACGGAATGAATAAAACTTATGGTTCGAATTATAAAAGCTTTCAGGACGTTCCCTATTCCATCGGGTTTGTCGAAAAACCCTTTGACCTTTGCGCTTATGATTTCCGCAATTATCTGAATGAACGCGGTTACAACTGGTGCAAACGCCAAGTCGACGTCATCCGCGCCGTGGCACCGGATCATATGGTGGTCTCTGGCAATAACGGCACATTTTTCCCGGACATGGATTTGATACTCGCCAATGGTTTTCATAACCATGCGATTCATGACCTGTTTGATTTTGTCAGCATCCACCCTTATCCCGCCCCGCAATGTTTGCCGACGGGGCATGGGGATCCGCTCAATGGCGGAGCAGCGGCGGATTTTTGGTTTAATGCCGTCATCGGCATGGCGCGGATGGATTATTTTCATAAACCCGTGGTCATGCAGGAATTCGGCTGGTATGGCGGCGGGGAATCTTCCTTCTTGTGCAAATTGCCTTACCGTAGTGAGCAGGAACATGCCGACTATACCCAAAAACTTTTCGATACACTCGAGGGACATGTGAACGGGTTTGTGAACTGGCCGACATTTGACATGCCCAAGGCGAATGACATCTCAAATCATGGTGGCATTTTCACTGCGGACGGGCAGCACAAAGCCCTGGCAAAAACCTATGAAAAACTTGTGAAAGAAAAACAAGGTAAACGCCAAACGCATAAAATAGGAACAGTGACATTGTCCTACTCCTTGATCGGACTTTACACCTGCCGCAGTTACCAGGACAAAATGTGGGACGAAATCGATCAATCGCTGAAAGGCGGACAAATCCCGGATATCCGGTTCTTGTAATTTTTTAATAGCGGCAAGGAATTTTTTGTCCCAATTTCAGTTTGAATCAGGCGGGTTTTTCTGGCTTGTCTCTTTCCTTGATGAGGGGAAAGATTATTTTCTGGGCGGTTGTTGTGCTTCTTTGCACTTATGTCGCGATGTTCGTCTACAAGCCTAGACGCCACCATCCTCCGGGGCAAATTGCGCCACAGCCACCAGTCCAAGAGATTCTCAAGGATGCTCCGGTTTTTGAGTTCAAAAACCATGCCATCACTCCTTTGGCGCGAATTGCGATCCAAGCCCGGGTGCTCAGTACAAAGACATACTGGTTCGACTCTTCCTCGAAACTCTCCCCGATTGATCTCGCTCTGGGTTGGGGGTCGATGTCAGATTCAATTGTTTTGAGCAAATTGCGTGTGACCCAAAGCGGGCGCTGGTATGAGTACTCTTGGAAAAATGATCCGCCACTGGATCCCGCCATCATCTCGGTGTGTAGCGCGAATATGCATATGATTCCCTCGACCCCCGAAATCCGTAAAAAGCTTTTGTCCATTCATCGCGGGGATATTGTCGAAATCGTCGGGCTGCTTGTTGCCATCTCCGGTTCCGATGGATTCAAATGGAGCTCGTCCCTGACACGCACGGATCAAGGCGGGGGAGCCTGTGAGGTTGTCTATGTCGAGAGTCTGGAAATTAATCCCCGTCACGACTGAGGAATATCGAATCCCAAAGGCAACTTGCCGTTGCCACAGACAATCTTGAGGTTTTTCTGGGGGGCATTGTCGGAGAGGGCGACCGAGCCGCCGGCTTCTTCGATGAGGATTTTGCCAGCGGCGACATCCCATAGACCGATATTCCGCTCGATGTAACCGTCCAGGCGTCCACAGGAAATCCAAGCCATCGCCAATGCGGCGGAGCCCATATTCCTGAGTTTCTTGGCGTTCAAAGAATAGTAACCGATGAGCTCGAGTCCGGTTTTAATGCTGTCATTGTATTTGCTCATGCCGACGACGAGGATGGAGTCGCCGAGTTTGTCCCGGTCACTGACCCGGATTTTTTTTCCATTGAGGAACGCGCCCTTGCCTTTCTCGGCGGTAAACATCTCGTCCAGAATCGGGTCATAAATGACACCGGCAATGATTTGACCGTCGCACTCCAATCCGATGGAAATGGCAAAGTGGGGAATGCCGTAAGAGAAATTCACCGTGCCGTCTATTGGGTCGACAATCCAGCGGTATTGACTCTGCTGATTGCCGCGAATGCCTTCCTCCCCGAAAATGGCGTGTTCGGGATGAGCCTCCAGCAGGATGCCCTCAATGAGAGTCTGGCTTTGGACATCCAGCTCGAGTTTGACATCATGCGCGTGATTCTCATTGACGATGAGTTCCGTGCCGAAATGAGCCCGGAGCAATTTGCCCGCTTCTTGCGCGGCGTGGATGGCGGTGGAGAGAGGCATGCCAGTTACTCAATCAATTTGCCGCATGCTGTCAATTTGAAAACCAATCACACTCACCGAAAGTGGAGATGACCGGATTAAATCGTGATCCGGTCTTTGCCTTGCAATTCGGGAATGTGTGCCGCGACATATCCGGGGTCGCCGACTTGTTCGACAAAACGGTCATATTGATCTTTGGGCAGGGCACAGACATCGAGATGATTCCGGCGTCTGGTATCCAAGGCGTTTTTCGGGACAAAATTCATATTCAACCCCTTCCGGATGACACCGGAGCAATTTGCGGTGGGCGCGTGCCAGGTCAGTCCGGAGTAAACGGCTGTGGTTCCCGCAGGCCCGGTATTGAGCACCGTCATTTTTTCCACCCCACCGAGGTCCTGAAGCCGCAGTCCTTTCCTCTTTTTGAAAAAATCCATGCCGATCCGGAATTTATGGGTGCCATGCGCCAGACAAAAGGGGCCATTCTCGGGTTTTAACTCCTCGAAATTCATCCACACACAGCAGAATGTGTCGCGGGCGTCCTCCGGTGGCACATCGGAATAATAAACATGGTCGATGTGGAAGGGAATGCGCTCGAACGGAGTGATATTTTCGCCGTTCTTTGGCGTGGCGACAACGGCATATCCGACGAATTCAAACTCGCCGATACAGCGGCGCACCGCCTCTTGGATCACTGGATGGGTGATCAACCGGATGAACTCCGGTACTTGATAAATTTTTGGATGAACAATAAACCGGGGGTTGTTCGGAGCAATCTCACAATCAGGATCATTGTAGATGCGGTGCCAGGCTTCGAGCAAACCGGCCAATTCCTCATTTGTCAGAAAAGGGGGCAACTTGCCCGACTTTTCTTTTTCGATTTCATCAAGGATAGCGGATACTTCGGGGGAAGCATTCATAAAGGAGGGTCAAATTGTCGGAGCCGGAGTATCCGTCGCGGCAACCGCCCCGGCCATTTCAGGGGTGTCCAAGGGTTTGCCCATGCTTTCGGAGATGGCAGGTGCTTCGCCTTCCAATGTGTGTCCGTGGAGAGGTTCATCGGATTTATTGAATTTCACAGAGACGAGTTTGGAGACTCCGCTTTCCTGCATGGTCACCCCATAAAGCACATCGGCAATGGAGATTGTCCGTTTGTTGTGGGTGATGAGGAGGAATTGTGATTGTCCGACAAAACGTTTCAGGATTTTGATGAAACGGTTGATATTCGACTCGTCCAAAGGAGCATCCATTTCGTCGAGGACGCAGAAGGGGCTGGGCTTGACCATGTACATCGAGAAAAGCAGCGCGACCGCGGTCATGGTGCGTTCCCCACCGGAGAGCAAGGAAATGCTCTGGAGCTGTTTGCCCGGGGGTTTCGCGACAATTTCAATGCCGCACTCCAGCGGGTCATTCTCGTCGGCGAGGATGAGATTGGCTTTGCCACCGCCGAAAAGCTCCACAAAGAGACCCTGGAAATTCGACTTGATCGCGCTGAATGTGTCGGTGAACATTTTTTCGGTCGTCTTGTTGATCTGGATGATGGCCTCCGTAAGATTCGCCTTGGCCGCCTCCAGGTCTTTGAATTCCTTGTCCAGGAACTCATGCCGTTTCTCCAGATCGTCATACTCGGCAATCGCTTCTATATTCACGGGTCCCATATCGTCGATCTTGGCTTGGAGTTCCTCGACAAAAGGTGTGAGTGCCTCCATGTCCGCCGGGATGTCCTCGCCGTCGATTTGGATCTCGAGCTGGATTTCCTCGATTTTAACCTGGTATTTTTTGTTGATGGACTCGCTGAGGGAGTGCAAGAGCGTGCGTTTCTGCGCGATTTGCACGTCGACACTGCCGCGCTGGGTCTGGAGCTCGTGTTGCAATTTGCGCTTGTCGCGGAGTTCGCTATCGCTTTCCTCGATTTTTTTCAAGATGGAGGTTTTGTGTGTGGCAAGTTCGTCGATGCGGGATTGGATCGCGGCGAGCTCTGTTTCAGCAGGCTCGAGTCCGCTTTGGGCTTCCTGGCTTTGCTGGCGCAGGGCGGTGATGCGGTCATTGAATTTCTCGATGTCCGCCTGACGGCTGGTGATCGTTTCGCGGATTTCCATGAGCCGCATGCGGACGGGTTCCTCTTGCGTTTCCAGGGAATGTTTTTGTTGTTGGACAGTGG
>CAYTAI010000034.1:0-978 GCA_964435715.1 uncultured Verrucomicrobiota bacterium
GTGTCACCGAGACCAAGACAAAAAATGAAATCGACCTTTTTGTGCGCGAGCTCGGGCAAATTGCCCGGAAACTCTCCATTGATGGAGCCACTGTATGAAACAACTCGAAGCCCCCATTTTTGAAAAAAGCGTGCCCGGCCATCGCGGGACGACCTGGCCCGCGGTGGAGGATATTCCTGACGAATATTCTTTGCCCGCGCATCTTTTGAGATCGGAAGCTCCCGCTCTGCCCGAAGTCGCCGAGGTGGATTGTGTCCGGCATTTCACCCGGTTGTCGCAGTTGAATTTCTCCATCGACACGAATTTCTATCCGCTGGGATCCTGCACAATGAAGTACAATCCGAAAATCAATGATCGTGCCGCCTCACTGTCCGGATTTTCCCATCTCCATCCCTATCAACCGGAGTCCGCTTGTCAAGGAGCCTTGATGCTGCTCTATGAACTCGAGACCATGCTGTGTGGAATTACCGGCATGGATGCGGTGACTTTGCAGCCCGCCGCGGGCGCCCACGGGGAATACACCGGGATCATGATGATTCGGGAATATTTCCGCAAAAAGGGGGAGAACCGCACCAAAGTGCTCGTTCCGGATTCCTCCCACGGCACCAATCCCAGCAGCGCGCGGCTGGCGGGGTATGATGTGGTCACGATCAAGTCCGGTGCGGATGGTTGCGTGGACTTGGGCGCGCTGGAGGCGGCGCTTGACGGTCAGGTCGCCGCCCTGATGCTGACGAATCCCAACACGGTCGGGCTTTTTGAGAAAAATATCACGCAAATTGCGCGGATGGTTCATGACAAGGGCGGCCTGCTTTATTATGATGGAGCCAATCTCAACGCCCTGCTCGGGCTGGCGCGTCCGGGTGACATGGGTTTCGACGTGATTCATCTGAATTTGCACAAATCTTTCAGCACCCCCCACGGCGGCGGCGGGCCGGGAGCCGGGCCGGTCGGGGTGAAAAAAGCTTTGGAGCCCTTTCT
>CAYTAI010000034.1:1031-1250 GCA_964435715.1 uncultured Verrucomicrobiota bacterium
CAGCGGTTTGTCACGGGATTATGCCCGCCCCGACTCCATCGGGAAGGTTCGTTCTTTCTACGGAAATTTCGGGGTGCTGGTGCGCGCCTACACTTATATCCGCGCCCACGGGCAGGAGGGAATGCGCCGCATCTCAAAAGCGGCGATTGTGAATGCAAATTATCTCAAGGCCAAGCTCAAGGACGATTACACGGTTCCTTATGATGTGCCCTGCATGCA
>CAYTAI010000034.1:1272-5439 GCA_964435715.1 uncultured Verrucomicrobiota bacterium
CTCAGCGGTGACCGCCAGAAAGCGGCGGGGTCGAGCGCCCGCGACATTGCCAAGCGTCTGCTGGATTTTGGATTTCATTCCCCGACCATTTACTGGCCGCAAATTGTCAAGGAATGCATCATGATCGAGCCGACGGAAACCGAGAGCCGCAAAACACTGGATGAATTTGCCGGCGCCATGACGCAAATTGCGCGGGAGATTCAGGAAGACCCGAAAAAACTCGCCCAAGCCCCATTCACACTGCCGGTTCAACGCATGGACGAGGTCAAAGCCGCCCGCGAACTGGATATCCGATTCAGCCCGAAGACCGTTGATTAAAATTCTGACTGTCCCCGTTTTTCACGGATTTAATTGGATTTGCCATCAGCGTTGAAGTGTCGGTCAGCGATCAGGGTCACAAATTCGTGCAGAAGCAGGCTCGCTGTCATGGTGCTGATCTGCGAGGGGTTGTCGAGCGGAGGGCAGAGACAAACGATGTCGGCTCCAATGAGGTTGAGTCCTCGAAATCCGTCGAGCAATTGCATGATTTCACGAATACGGATACCGTCGATTTCCGGATCAGCCACACCGGGCACGTCGGCAGGGTCAATGGCATCCAGATCGAAGCTCAAAAAAGTGGGGGTGTCCCCGACAACCTCGCGAACTGTCTTCAGCACCGCCTCCACTCCCATCTCCACGAATGCCTCAGTGGTGATGACCGAGCGGAAGTTTTGCTCCGCCCATGCGTCCATATTCAAATCCCCCATGGGGCCGCGAATTCCAATTTGAACCGTTTTCGTCGGATCAATGACTCCATCCTCTGTGCCGATGCGAAATCCTGCCGCGGTATTCCGCGTTCCCGAACACGGCGGGGCGGCATCCGTGTGACTGTCAAAGTGAATCATGGCGACGGGTTGGCCAAAATGCGCAAATCGGGCGCGCAAAAGCGGCCAAGTCAGTGAGTGGTCACCGCCGACCCCCACGGGGAGAATGTTTGCGGCAAATATCTTGGCAAAATGGGCTTGGGCGTCTTCCGCCGAAAGGTCAGGATTTAAGATATTCGGCAGGGGGACATCACCGAGGTCGCTAATGCGGGCGATTTTGAAAGGGTCGATGCAGAATTTCCGATGCGCACGGTGGTAGCTGGATGAACGGCAGCGAACAGCGCGAGGGCCGAGATACTGCATCCGTTCGACGGCATTTCCCCCACTGTATGGATAACCAATGATGCCAATGTCTGTGTTGGAAAAATCCGGTTGTTGGGGGCATCGCAGAAACGTGGGGACACCATACCAATGCCAGTAACTGGCGACAGCGGCGGATGCCGCCTCGGGTGAAAGATCTTCTATGCTCATGGGGGGTACCTCATAGGGTGGAATGCGTTTCGATGATAACGGTATCAATATTAATTTCTGCGGCGACTGCTTTTTACAGAATTTGAACCGACTGAAACAGTCACTAATCGTTGAACAAGATTCTGTCAATTTGAATTTTATCAGCAGGATAATCCAATGCAGTCGACCAAGAGAGTGCGTTTCGATCCGGAGCGCGTAAAAGTATATCAAGGCAATGTCAAGAATCGTATTGAAAAATTCCCAGATGACAGTCTCTCAACGTGTCCCAGGGCGTGGGAAAATAATGCTTGATCCTTTTCTACACCATTCGCGAATCTATCCTCGCCCCGGGCGGTGAGGAAATTGTTTCTCGGCTCAAGTCCGCAAAGGGAGATTGAACCGCGGATAAAACGGATAAACACAGATTTTTTATTGGAGGGCTGGACTCCCGTCCGGCTCACTTGTCCGAAAGGCGGCCACCAAAAGGAAAAAACTACATCCTGTCTCTTGGGAGTAGCCCTCCGACCGCCGGGCGGGGGGAATAAACACTTGGATAACATCCAAAAATTCCTGCCCCCATTTTTAAACTTTCAAAAAATGTCATGATCTGTAGTGTCAGAGTAATGAGTTGTTCGCAAAGAATATGAAAACTTTCTTAGCCATCGTTCTTTCTCTTCTCATCGGGTTCGCGGCAGGTTGGGTTTCATTCCGCTCAAAGGAAACGGCTAAGTTCCACAACATTATTCAGGAAGCTGGTATTTCTGAAGAGCAGATCATTGAATCCTACAAAGCAATTCCCAAGATCATGGATAATATGGAGTCAGATGATAGAATGACGACGGTGATTTCATTGAAAGCACTGCGTCTGCTTGAAGAGAATAAAGTTGAGGAGACAAAGAGATTGCTTGCCCGCCAGCCGGCTTCTTACTTCGTCATTTATGGACCTCCCGACAATCCAAACAGGAAAATCACAGAAGAAAGGCTCTCGACCCTCAGATCGATTGAGAAGGCCCAAGAGAAAAGTCAGATTTTGAAAGATGCAATTCAACAATCTCTTGCAAACATCGAAAAAGAATAACGCGGACAATCTGATCCGCACATTTTTTACACATGCAATGTCGAAAATTTTCAAGGATTCCGTTTTTACTCCTTGATCAATCCTGTTAATCTCACTTCGCGAGATACGTTTTAATCATACTGTTTGCAGGCAGTTTATTTTTGTGGCGGAACAAATTGCGCGGATTAGCCCCGCTCTGGGTGGAGACCCCCCCTTATATTTGAGCACCGTTGACATTCTTGTATCCATGCATAACATGGATATATGAAAAAGGTTGAGATACATTTTCCTGATCCCGTCATGAGGAAAATGAAATCCGTGGCGAAAAAAATCGACATACCTGTCAGTGAGGTTCTGAGAATCTCCGTGGAAAATCAGTTAGAACGCTACCCGGATGGTTTTGAGGAGGGCAAACTCGAAGTGCCCGTGGTGAATGCAGGAAAATGTCTTTTGCCCACAGACCGCATAAGAGATGCCATCTATGAATAGTTTTGCTCGCAAAAAAACCGCTAAATTAGAGATACACTTTACCTCCTCCTCGTGAGATACGTTTTACTCATACTGTTTGCGGGTGTTTTGTTTTGCCGGGCTGGGGACGCGCAGCTTGTGACTTATTTGAATACGCGTTACCCGCTACAATCTCCTCTCAAAGCTTGGGGAGTGACGGCAAATCAAATTGCGTGGGCGGAGAATATTCAGATGATGTATATTTCGCGGGAGCATGAGTTGAACCGTGAAATCAATTTGTGGAATGACTCACCTGCACTCGCCGGGCTCTATGCTAAAGAATTTATCTCCTCCGAGGAGAAGGGCAGGGGACAGACATCTCCTATTTCGGCATTCTCCGGCTCGGACTCCCCACCGCGCAAATTGCTTTTGATGCCCGGCAATGGCCCACATTCCCTTCTGACCTCCAAGCCCAAGACTCCATCCTCCGCAAAAAAAGTCTCCCGCATCAGATTTCCTGAGCTGATGATTCCTGCAAAGGAGTAGGGGTTCTCCATAGCATCGATCAAACGGGACAAAAGTGAGTCATTGTGTCGCTTGATTGTGTCATAACGATGTGCTGGCACGTTTTTACTTCGATGACTGTTATATTGTAAGTTGCTTCAAATAAGTAAGATAACTAAAATTCAGCGGAATAAAATAATTGGCATTTGTCTAGCGTAGCATGTGATAACGAAAAGAGAGGATTTTAATATTATGCCAAAAGTTTTAGGAATTGATTTAGGAACAACAAACTCCTGCATGTCTGTCATGGACGGGGGGGAACCCCGTGTGCTGGAGAATTCAGAGGGTGCCCGCACGACACCTTCAATCGTGGCTTTCACAAAAAATGGAGAACGTCTGGTCGGACAAGCCGCCAAGCGTCAAGCTGTGACCAATGCGAAAAATACGATTTTCTCGGTCAAACGTTTCATGGGACGCAAATATGCCGAGGTGAAAGATGAGTTCTCCCGTGTGCCTTACAAAATTGTCGAAGGTAAAAACGGGGATGCGGCCATCGAAGTCGATGTCAACGGAGAGAAAAAAACCTACAGTCCCCAAGAAATCTCCGCCATGATTTTAAGCAAGCTCAAAGCCGATGCGGAAGCCCGGCTCGGGGAAAAAATCACACAGGCGGTCATCACGGTTCCCGCATACTTCAATGACAGCCAGCGTCAGGCGACCAAAGATGCCGGATCAATCGCCGGACTTGAGGTTCTCCGCATCATCAATGAACCCACTGCCGCCTCCCTCGCCTATGGTCTCGACAAGAAAAAAGATGAAAAAATCGCGGTGTACGATCTCGGCGGT
>CAYTAI010000034.1:5457-13590 GCA_964435715.1 uncultured Verrucomicrobiota bacterium
GGAACCTTCGACATCTCGGTTCTCGAAATCGGTGACGGTGTTTTCGAGGTCAAAGCCACCAATGGCGACACACACCTCGGTGGTGACGACTGGGACAATGCCATCGTCGACTGGCTCTTGAATGAATTCAAGACCGACACCGGCATCGACCTGCGTAACCAAGCTGACTCCCTCCAACGCCTCAAGGAAGAAGCCGAGAAAGCCAAAATCGCACTTTCCTCCGCGATGGAGTACGAGATCAGCCTGCCATTTATCACGGCGGATGCCAGCGGCCCCAAACACATCCAGAAAAAATTGACCCGCTCGAAACTCGAACAACTCACCGATGACTTGTGCCAACGCACGGTTCGCCCGGTCGAGGCATGTTTGCGTGATGCCGAGCTGCAAATGTCCAATATTGACGAACTCGTGCTCGTCGGCGGCATGACCCGCATGCCGAAAATTATCGAGACCGCACACAAACTCATCGGTAAAGAACCGCACAAAGGGGTGAACCCGGATGAAGTCGTCGCCATCGGTGCCGCCATTCAGGGCGGCGTCCTCAAAGGCGAGGTCAATGATGTGCTTTTGCTCGACGTGACCCCGCTGACATTGGCCATTGAAACCGCCGGAAAAGTCGCGACACCGATGATTCCGCGCAACACCACGATTCCCACCAAAAAATCCCAGATTTTCAGCACTTACTCTGACAATCAACCCGCCGTCGATATCGTCGTCCTCCAGGGGGAACGCCCCATGTCCGACGATAACAAGCGGCTCGGGGTCTTCCGTCTCGACGGGATCGCCGCCGCAGCGCGTGGAACACCGCAGATCGAAGTCACCTTCGATATTGATGCCAATGGGATCCTGCATGTTTCCGCCAAAGACCTCGGCACCGGCAAGGAACAGAAAATCTCTATCACCGGCTCCAGCGGCTTGTCCAAAGACGAAGTCGAGAAAATGAAAAAGGACGCTGAGCTCCATGCAGCAGAAGATCAAAAACGCAAGGAGAATGTCGAAGTCAAAAACACCGCGGACAGCATGGCGTATCAAGCCGAGAAAATGCTCAAGGACAACGCGGACAAAGTCGGCGAAGACGACAAAAAACAAATCGAGGAAGCCGTGGGCAAATTGCGTGAGACGCTCAAAGGTGAAGACACCGAAGCGATCAAGGCAGACCAGAAAGCCCTCGAGGAGAAACTCCACAAGTTCACAGAGCTCCTCTACAAACAGGCGGCTGATGCCCAGGCTAAAGCGGAGCCATCCGCCGGTTCGACAAATGAGTCAGCTGGAGACTCTGGAGCCAAATCCGAAGCCAAGGACGACGTGATTGACGCGGAGTTCAAAAGCGTCGACGACAAAAAATAACGGATTTTCACATGCACATCCGCTCCCGGGTGGGAGTGGATAAATTTACCAAAACAAGAAACAACAATCAGGAGTAAAAAACAGTATGGCGTTTAAACCACTCGGTGACCGGGTTCTTTTGAAACCCGTTGAAGAAAAAGAAACCAAAAAAGGCGGAATCATCATTCCTGATTCAGCCAAGGAAAAACCTCAAGAAGGCGAGATCGTTGCCCTCGGCACAGGCCGCCTCGATGAAGACGGCAAAAAAGTCGAGTTCTCCGTGAAAAAAGGCGACCGCGTCATGTACGGCAAGTACAGCGGACAGGAAGTCAAAATCAACGGTGAAGAACACATCATCATCAAAGAAGAAGACATTCTCGGAATCATCGACTAACCGGTGATTCACAGAACTAAAAATTTAAAAAAAACAGGAGATAAATAAAATTATGGCAGCCAAACAAATTATTTTTGACGAAGACGCACGTCAGCGTCTCGCCCGTGGTGTCGAAAAACTCGCCAAAGCGGTGAAAGCGACCCTCGGACCCGCAGGACGCAATGTTGTCCTGGATAAAAAATTCGGTTCCCCGAATATCACCAAAGACGGTGTGACCGTCGCAAAAGAAATCGAACTGGAATGTCCCTTTGAAAATATGGGTGCCCAGCTCGTTCGCGAAGTCGCCAGCAAAACCAGCGACAACGCCGGTGACGGAACCACGACAGCGACAGTGCTCGCTGAGTCCATCTACCGCGAAGGTCTGAAAAATGTGACTGCGGGCGCCCACCCGATGGAAATCAAGCGCGGTATCGACAAAGCCGTGGAAGCGGTCGTCGCCGAGCTCGATAACATCAAAAAGAATGTCAAAGACTCCAAGGAAATCGCCCAGGTCGCCACTGTCTCCGCCAACTGGGACAAGACAATCGGTGAAATCATCGCCGACGCCATGGACAAAGTCGGCAAAGACGGCACCATCACGGTCGAAGAAGCCAAATCCATCGAAACCACTCTCGACGTGGTCGAAGGAATGCAATTCGACAAAGGCTATCTCTCTCCCTATTTCGTCACGAAAGCCGACGAGATGGAAGTGGTCTTTGATGATGCTTACGTCCTGATCCATGAGAAGAAAATCTCTTCCCTCAAGGATTTCCTGCCTTTGCTCGAGAAGATTGCCAAAACCGGCAAGCCTTTCCTCGTCATCGCGGAAGAAGTCGAAGGCGAAGCCGTCGCGACCCTCGTGGTCAATAAAATCCGCGGCACACTCCAGGTCTGCGCTGTCAAAGCCCCCGGATTCGGCGACCGCCGCAAAGCCATGCTTGAAGACATCGCCGTCCTCACCGGCGGCAAGTTGCTCTCCGAAGACCTCGGGATCAAGCTTGAAAATGTCGGCTTGGAAGACCTCGGCCGCGCCAAACGCCTCGTCGTCGACAAGGAAAACACAACCATTGTCGAAGGTTACGGCAAACAAGCCGATATCAATGCCCGCGTGAATCAAATCCGCAGACAGATCGAAGAAACCACCAGCGACTATGATCGTGAGAAACTCCAAGAGCGTCTCGCCAAACTCGCCGGCGGTGTCGCCGTCATCAATGTCGGCGCCTCGACCGAGACCGAGAGGAAAGAGAAAAAAGCCCGCGTCGAAGACGCCCTCCATGCGACCCGTGCGGCCGTTGAAGAAGGGATCGTCCCCGGAGGCGGTGTGGCTCTCATCCGTTGCTTGCCTGCCCTTGATAAAGTCAAAGCCAAAGGCGACGAAAAAATCGGTGTCGACATCGTCCGTCGCGCCCTTGAGAGTCCTCTCCGCACTCTGGCTGCCAATGCCGGACTCGAAGGCTCACTCATCGTCAATGAAGTCAAAGGGCGCAAAGGCTCCGAAGGCTTCAATGTCGCCAGCGGTGAATATGTCGACATGATCGCTGCCGGTGTCGTTGATCCGAAAAAAGTGACCCGCAGCGCATTGCAAAATGCCGCTTCAATCTCCGGATTGCTCCTCACCACAGAAGCTCTCATCAGCGAATTGCCTGAGAAGGACAAAGCTCCTGCTGGTGGTCCCGGTGGTGGCATGGGCGGAATGGGTGGCATGGGCGGAATGGATTACTAAGAGCAATCCCCAAAAAATCATTCTTTCTCAAAAAAGAATTATCTTCCAAAAACGCATCCTGTGCAAACAGGGTGCGTTTTTTTGTATGGGGGGCGTGATTGAAAGTTCGCTGAAGGGTCAAAATCTTATGAAACCATGCTTGCCGGGACAACCGGTGTCACGGCATCGCAGGAGTTCCTCCCTCCAGAAATAAATATATTCAGGAGTTCAATTCAATGCCTGAGAGAAAACGGCGGAGGCAATCCAGGGCAAATTGCGCGGTCATTTGTTTGAAGCTTTCACGGTTCAGGAGGAAATTGCGCTGCCAGACTTTTGTGAAGTCGGCTGTGGCGAGGGCGATGTAGACCAGTCCAACGGGTTTTTCCGGACTCCCGCCGCCGGGACCCGCGATTCCCGTGGTGGCGAGGGCGATGTCTGCCCCGAGCAATTTGCGCGCGCCCTCTGCCATCTCACGGGCGACCTCGTCGCTGACAGCACCGTGCCGGAGCAATTTGTCCGGAGGGACACTGAGGACTTTTTCTTTGACCGCATTTGCATAAGAAACGATTGAACCGGAAAACACATCCGAGCTGCCGGGAACATTGGTCAGGCGATGGGCGATGTAACCGCCTGTGCAGGATTCCGCCGTGCCCAATTTGAGATTTTTCCCCGCAGCGAGCCGGATCACGACCTCTTCAAGAGATTCCCCGGATTCGGAAAAAATAAAATCTGAAAATATATCCCGCGCAATTTGCGCGGCGCGGGCGACAGTATTTGGGTCAGGGGAGATGAAACGCAGGTCGACCTCTCCGATGCGCGCGCAATAACCCGTCTCCAGATTTTTCAAATCATGAATCGCCGGTTCGATTTCCTTGGCGACAGCGGACTCACCCAGACCGGTCATGCGTAAGATGTGGCAATGGATACTGTCCTCCGCACCGGTCAAAGTTTTCAGGATCGGAATGACTTGATCTGTGAACATCGGATGCAATTCGCGCGGGGGTCCGGGCAAGAGGAAAATGTGTTTGCCTTTTTCCTCGAGGTAAAGCCCCGGGGCGGTTCCGTGGGGATTGTCGAGGATCCGCGCGCCTTCCGGATAATCCGCCTGGCGATAATTCATCTGCGCGAGTGCCAGCCCCCGTTTCAGGAAAAAACCGTCGAGCCACTCCATCCACTTTGCATCCCGGAGCAATTTGCGTCCGAGTCTTTCGGCGATGATCTCGCGGGTCACGTCGTCGGAGGTGGGTCCGAGCCCGCCCGTGATGAGGATCAGCTCGGAGCGCCTCACCGCCTCCATGAAAATATCGCCAATGGCGGAGCCGTCCGGAACAGTCGTTTGCCGGGAAATTTTTAATCCGAGCGGGGCAATTTGCCGCGCCATGTATCCCAGATGTGTATTTGTGACAAATCCGAGCAAGAGCTCCGAACCGGTATTGATGACTTCCACATTCATAAAATTTGCGGCAAACTAACCCATAAATCGGAATCCGCAAAGCTGTTATTGCTTATCGGATCAAACCCCAGCGGGAGCCAAACGGGTAAAAGACGATGAAAGCCTTGCCAACGACATTTTCGTCAGGCACGGTGCCCCAGCCGCGGCTGTCCCAGCTGTTGGGGGAATTGTCACCGAGGGCAAAATATGATTTTTCGGGGAGCGTGTAGATCGCGTCATCATCGGGGAGAATGAGATTCCCGGGCAGATGGACATATCCTTTATAGCCATTCTCCAGGGAGTAAATCTTTTGAAACATGTCGTTAAACTCGGCAATCCCGCCATTGACAAATAAATGGGGAGGAATGATTTGAACCTTGTCGCCGCCGATGGCCGTCAGCCGTTTGATATAATACTCCGCACCCATGACCCCGCGCGCCCGCTGATCCCGGGTGATTTCATAAATATTATCCGTGAGAAAGACAAAGACATCACCGCGGGCGGGCTTGCGGAAATTGTAGGTGACTTTATCGACAAAGACAAAATCCCCGGTCTGCACACAACTGCTGATGATCACATCACCTTTTGCAAATGGGCGTGTGCCGCGTTTTTCCAGTGCCTTGACGATGTAATCACGGGGCATCCAGACATATTGTTTTTGCCCGTCGATGACGACAGTTGAAAATGTCAGCCAATAGAGAAAAAGATTCGTCTCTTTGATTTGAACCGGCATAGTCGTCAAGCTGCCGGTGGAAGGGGCGATCAAGCGGACATAACTTTTCCCGAAGGCGATTTTCTCCCAGATTTTGCGGAAGGCGCCGGGATACTCCGCCGCCGGGATATGGGACGCCTGCACCTCGATACCAAAAAGTGTCGGTTGCATCGAGGCAGTGGGAATCTGGAAAGGCTGGAGGAAATATGTCCGGATGGCGAAAGCCAGGACAAAAGCCACCAGAAGAACCTCGACATTTTCCCGCCAGGACGCGTCCTTCGGGCGGGGGAAGTTTTTTTCGATCGTGACCGACAAGGAGCCGCCCGCCTCCTGTATCTTCTCCTTTTGATTCAAGCGCAGGGCGGCATCAGCCTCGGCGAGCGCATTGCAAATGTCCACTTGTTGTGCCGGCTGGAGCACATCCTTTTCATAGCGCAAATTGCGCTTGAGGAATTTGCTCATCTCCTGGATCGAGGATTTGGAGAAATCCGTCTTGGGTGCCGGTGTTTTTTGAGAGGACATCGAAAAAAATATTTTAATCGGTTTTGAGCACTTGAATGAAAGCTTCCTGCGGGATATTGACCTTCCCGAATTGTTTCATTTTCTTTTTACCTTCTTTTTGTTTCTCAAGCAACTTGCGTTTCCGCGTGATGTCACCGCCGTAACATTTCGCCGTCACATTCTTTCTCATGGCGCTGATCGTCTCACGGGCAATGACCTTTCCTCCAATCGCCGCCTGGATGGGCACGGTGAACATCTGCGTCGGGATCACCTCCTTGAGCTTTGCCGCGAGGGCGCGCCCGCGGAACTCCGCTTTGGAGCGATGCACAATGCACGAGAAAGCGTCCATCGGTTCTCCATTGATGAGCATGTCCATTTTCACCAGATCGGACGGGCGGTACTCATCATGCTCATAGTCCATCGAGCCATAACCGCGGGTCATGCTTTTGATTTTGTCATGGAAATCAACGAGGATTTCATTCAGCGGCATGTCACAATTGAGCATGACACGGCGGGAGTCGATGGAGTCGGTGTGTTTGACATCGCCGCGTTTTTCCATGACCAGTTGCATCATGTCCCCGATATTTTCATTCGGACACATGATGTATGCTTTGACGTAAGGCTCGAGAATTTCCTCAATGACCGAGGGGTCGGGCATTTGTGCGGGGTTGTCCACCTCGAGCTCGTCACCATTGGTTTTGACAACCTTGTAAACCACGCTCGGGTAGGTCGAGATAATGTCCATGTTATACTCCCGGCGCAGTCGCTCCTGAATAATTTCCATGTGGAGGAGACCGAGGAAACCGCAACGGAAACCAAAGCCCAGTGCGATGGAATTCTCCGGCTGGAAAACAAAGGAGGCGTCATTGATCGAGAGCTTCTCCATCGAGGCTTTCAGCTGTTCAAAATCCGCCGTATTGATCGGATAAATCCCGCTGAAAACCATCGGATGAATTTTCTGGAATCCGGGCAGGGGATCTGTGGTGGGTTTTTGGGCGTCGGTGATCGTATCCCCGATATTGATCTCACGGGCACTTTTGATATTGGGAATGATGTACCCGGAGTAGCCCGCCTTCAATACGTCGGTTTTTTTCATCTTCGGCATGAAAACCCCGACCTCTTTGACCTCGTATTTGCGCCCTTCGCTCATGAGCATGATATTCATGCCCGCTTTGATCTCGCCGGAAAAGACGCGGGTGTAGACGACTCCGCCGCGGTATGTGTCGAATACCGAGTCGAAAACCAGTGCCCTCGTATCCGGACGATCAGCATCCGCCGGGGGCGGTATGCGAGCAATGACCGCCTCCAGGATGTCCTCGATCCCGATACCGTTTTTTGCGCTGGCGAGGACGGCGTCATCCGCCGGAATGGCAAGGATGTCCTCGAGCTGTTTTTTAACCATGTCGAGATCGGCATTCGGCAAATCGATTTTATTGATCACAGGAATGATCTTGAGATTTTGTTTCATCGCCAGATGGGCATTGGCCACCGTCTGCGCCTCGACCCCCTGGGCGGCATCCACCAGCAAGAGAGCCCCCTCACACGAGGCGAGACTGCGCGAGACCTCGTAGGCGAAATCCACATGCCCCGGAGTGTCCACAAGATTGAGGCGGTATTCATTCCCGTCCTTGGCGGAGTAAAACATCGTCACCGGGTGTGCCTTGATTGTAATGCCGCGTTCGCGCTCCAGATCCATCGAGTCAAGGTGTTGGTCTTGGGACTCACGCTTGGTAATGGTATTGGTGGTTTCGAGCAAACGGTCGGAAAGCGTGGTCTTTCCATGATCGATATGCGCCACAATACAAAAATTTCTGATATACTCACAACCCATAGGGAGGCAAATTGATACGCTGAAGCAGGGCAACCTGCAAGTGCTTTATGACACGGTCAGTCAACTTATATCTTCCACAGCTCCGGCCGGGGCGAAGGACGTGAAAACTCATCATGCAATCCTTTAGCCTTTTTGCCCTGTAAAAAAAGATAAATGAGTGTCCCGTAAAACGCGGTGAAAACAATCCAGTACAAGACAGGATGCAAGGGCTGGCTTTCATGGAGCGCCTGGAAGAATCCGGAGAATGTATTCGCCT
>CAYTAI010000034.1:13608-15930 GCA_964435715.1 uncultured Verrucomicrobiota bacterium
ATGCAAAACCAGTTTCAGGCAGAGCGAAGCGAGGATGACGAGAAATATCCAGGAATAATTTTGATTGAGCCTCTTTCCCACGGCTTCGGGCAGGGTCATTTTGAAGGAGGGAATGAGCATGTCGCCTGCGAGCAATTTGCGCCAGTCACCCTCGAGATATTTATTGTCGCGCAAAATGACTGGCACATAAAAATGAGCCTCCAGGATACGCACCCGAGCACGGTAAGCATCGTAGTAGCGGTAGCGGCGGCCTTCGATGACCATCAGGAGAAAAACCATCATATTCGCCAGCATAAAAACAATGTGCGAAACCCAATGGCTGCCGAGGACAAACGAGATCACACCGGTGGCGGCGAGGATCGACCAGTTTGTCGTCGCATCAAGCCGTTGCCTCCACATCATGATCCGGCCGAGCTCACCCCGGTAAAGATGGGACATTGATGTGAAATAATCGCGTGCAGAGATCTGCTCGGCATTCATTTGGTTATCCATACTCCCGGCATTTTATATGCTCCTCTCTGAGAACTCAATCACCAATCGAAACGGCGTGTTGTCTCATTTTTCATTTGATTGTCTCTGTTAAAGTCCATAGTTTGATCCACAGTTTGAGTCATTCACCAGGGGGGGCTGGGCACAGGGCTCACAATAAAAAACGAAATGAAACTCAAAAAATTTTTATCCATCATCGGCCCGGGCATGCTCATGGCGGGGGCAGCGATCGGTGTCTCTCATTTGGTTCAATCCACCCGCGCCGGTGCAGATTACGGATTTCAACTCATTGTGCTGGTTCTCCTGACAAATCTCCTCAAATACCCCTTTTTCGAGATCGGACACCGTTTCGCCGTCACGGGACGCAATTTGCTTGAGGGTTACAACGAGATGGGCAGGGGATGGCTCTATCTTTTTCTTTTCCTGAATATTTTCACAGCGGTCATCAGCCTCGCTGGTGTCACATTTGTCGCCGGAGGACTCGCCTCCAATCTCCTGCAATATGGATTCCTGAAGGAATGGAATAACACACTTTGGTGTTCCGTGATTCTTTTTGCCTGCCTTGGGTTGATCATTGTCGGACGTTACAAAGCCCTGGCAAATTCGATTAAATGCATGATGTTCCTGCTCCTTGTCTGCACGGTCGCAGCACTGGCCGCCGCAGTGATCCACGGGCCGAATGCCGCGCCGGATTTTGTCGCACCCTCAGCATGGACACTCGCGGCACTTCCCTTTCTCATCGCGCTCATGGGCTGGATGCCCGCCCCCATTGAGATGTCCGTGTGGCAATCCATCTGGGTCACACAACAGAGCAAAACCACCGGGGAAAAAGCCACACGGAGGAATACCTCCATCGACTTTCATTTCGGCTACGCACTGACCACCGGACTGGCAGTCGTTTTTTTGCTGATGGGCACTTATGTGATGTTCGGCACAGGACAGGATTTTTCTAATAACTCCGCAGGTTTTGCCGCGCAACTTGTTAAAATGTATACCCAGACCCTCGGAGGATGGTCCGGTCCGGTTGTCTCCATCGCCGCCTTTGCGGCGATGTTCTCCACAGTTCTGACGGTTCTGGACGCTTACCCGCATTCGCTATCGGCCGGGGCGCGAATCGGGTTTCCGTCACTGAAACTCTCCGACCGTCACATGCATGTTTTGCTCATGATTCTCTGCTCGATCTTTGCGCTGATCATCATCAATCGTTATCTCAACAGCATGAAAGCCCTCATCGATTTTGCCACCACGATCGCTTTCCTGTCCGCTCCGATTTTTGCGTATATGAATTACAAACTCATTTTCTCCGGGATCACCCCGCCGGAACTCCGGCCGGGCATCAAGTTCAGGCTCTTCTGCTGGCTGGGTCTGGTCTTTCTCACTGGATTTTCCCTGATCTTTCTTGTGTGGCGCTTTTTCCCCGCCGTGCTCAAAGGGATTTGAAAATTTTTGCCACAAAAGTCACAGGGCACACAAAAAGTCTTTTTTCACCCGCAGCTCCGCGCAGGGATTTTCAGGGCAGGACAAATCCCCGAGGCGTCCGGATGTTTTGAGGAGTGTGCAGAGTGACAAGAAGCCAGTTAGCAGGCGAAAAAGTCAGGAATGGGGAGTGATGAGGGCTTTGAGCTCGCGGACGGCTTGTTCCATCCCGACGAGCAGGGCGCGGGCGATGATGGTGTGACCGATATTAAACTCATGGAGATGGGGCAGGGACAGGAGAGGGGAGATATTCTGGTAATTGATGCCGTGCCCGGCATTGACGATGAGACCTTGGGCATGTGCCCGCTCGCATGCGTCGCGCAATTTGCCCAGCTCCCGGGCAATTTGCTCCGGGGT
>CAYTAI010000034.1:15956-16222 GCA_964435715.1 uncultured Verrucomicrobiota bacterium
TATTGCCCGGTGTGAAACTCCACCATGTCGGCGCGAAGCCCGCCTGCCCGCGCAATTTGCGCGGGGTCGGGGTCGATGAAAAGGCTGACTTGGATTTTATTCTTTCTGAAAGTATCGATCATACTGGCAAAGTCCTCGTCCCGCGCGAGCAAATCCAGCCCGCCCTCGGTGGTGACCTCCTGGCGTTTCTCCGGGACGAGGCAAACGCTGTCGGGCTTGATCTCCAGGGCGAGACTGACAATTTCCGGCCAATACGCCATTTCGAG
>CAYTAI010000034.1:16277-16538 GCA_964435715.1 uncultured Verrucomicrobiota bacterium
GTGGTCGACAATGTGGCGGCGGTCTTCGCGCAGGTGGATGGTGATGCCGTCGGCTCCGCCGCGGATGGCAGCGAGGGCGGCCGCCACGACATCGGGTTCCACATAAGGCTTTGTATGCGGGACGCGGGCATAACGCGCCTGCCGGATGGTGGCGACATGGTCGATATTGACTCCTAGCTTGATCACGCTAAGATACTTGGCATCAAATTATGGCAAGATCAAATAGAAACTTCTCCCGCGCAATTTGCGCCGCCTTCGGCT
>CAYTAI010000034.1:16564-17452 GCA_964435715.1 uncultured Verrucomicrobiota bacterium
GGGCTGTCTCCGCGCAAATGCCCCCGGTCAATGCCGCCAACACCGATGCGGTGGACAATCTGCTCCAAACCCCGGAGATGCGTGCGGAGCTCACAGCGCAATATGAGAAAAATCCGCAGGGCTTCACAGGCTCTCGCCTGCTCGCCACCGCGATCGCGTATGCCAGCCAGGGCAAGCTTGAGGAATCACGGGCTGTCTATTTGAAATATCTCGAGAAAAACACCGACAACCCCCGGGCATACCGCGGGCTGGGTAATATTTATCTCATGACAGGAAATCCCGAGGAGGCCATCGGATATTATAAAATCGGGTGGAAACTCAAGGATGCCAGCTCGCTGGCTGCACTCGCGGCAGCACTCTTGACACTGCAACGGTTCGATGAGTTCAAGGCACTCGAGGCGGATATGCTCGCCAATAAATCTCAAAATATCGAAATTACAAATGCGCTCATCGCCTATTGTGTCGATGACAGCAAAGACAAGGCTCTCTTTACCAAAGCCATCGCCGGAATGACGGAAGAACAAATCCTCGGACGCGAGGACACAGCTCTGTACATGCTCAAAGGATTTTACACTTTCGGAATGGATCGTGAGGCGAAGCAGCTTGAAACACGCTGCATCTCCAAAGGCTATGACATTGCCAAAGCCAAACCATCGGTTCCTTGATATCCGACCGTGCGCCGCTCGTGCTGTCCATCCAGGCATAGATTTTATGAGTGAACAACAAGAATCCCTTTCACAACCCGCATTACGCAAATTGCGCGGGCAAGCCCAGACTCTCGAACCGGTCATCGCTGTCGGCAAAAATGGCTTGTCAGCGGAATTCTACGATGAGCTCGACCGCATCCTTGAGCAGCGCGAGCTTGTCAAAGGTAAATTCGTCCAGTTC
>CAYTAI010000034.1:17462-18724 GCA_964435715.1 uncultured Verrucomicrobiota bacterium
GTGAAGCAAAAAGCTGACGCGGCACGCAAAAAGACAAAAGAAAACGCTCGCCCCGCAAATTGCGCGGGCAATGGACGCGACCCTGGTGACCACGGTCGGAAATGTCTTTGTCCTGTACCGTCAGCATCGCGACCCGCAAAAAAGAAAATTCACATTTTGACCCTCTGACACCGCGCCGGAGCAATTTGCCTCATGATTAATCCACTGGCTGAACATCTCGAGAAATATCCTCTTTTCGGAGGACTCACTGATGAGGAGTTGAGCTTTTTGGCGAATCGTCTCCATGAAGAAAATTTCGACTCCGGCTCCATTATCATCAGGGAAGGGGATACGGGCGACCGGGTTTATTGTCTGATCAAAGGCGAAGTCTCCGTGATCAAGCAACTCGCCCCCGGCTCTGAACCCGTCGAGGTCGCACGGTTGCCGGAAGGTTCGACTTTTGGCGAAATGGAGCTCATCGACACCCAGAACCGTTCAGCCACCGTGCAAGCCATCGGAAACTGTCATACGGTGAGCCTGTCGAATAAAGACCTTTTCCATATCCTGCAAGATAATCATCATATCTTTACGGTGATCATGATGAATCTCGCCCGGGACATGAGCCGCCGGATTCGCGTGCTCGACCAGAAACTCTGTGAGTTAACAAAACGTCATCAATAAAGATCCGTCGTATTGCCTGAGCAATTTGCTCCCCGGATATCTTTTGCTGGGTTTGATCCCCGTGGGCAAAAGAGATGCCGCATTTTTATAAGAAAAGGGAGAGGCTGCATGATTTTATCAGAGTCAGTATCTCCGCAACAAATTGAATCCAAAGGGGATAAATCAAAAACGAATCAACTTTGCTATATATAAAGTGTGGATAACTTTTTATACAAAAGACTGTGAATATTGGATATGGTGATATTATTTAAATTGAGTTCTTTGTCAAACAGTCTTTTTGCGTTTCGTTCTTTCACGAATAATATCCTCACGCAAAACATCTTTAATTTTTTCAATGTGAGATTCATCATATTTCAAGCAAACGAGAGCGCAACGAATGAGCTGGGAGCGGGATCTTACAGGCACTTTATGATGAGCCAAAAATCTCCTGAATTGCGCTAAAATATCCATCTGTGTTTCGCTCAAAGTCGTATTACACAAATGATAACCCCGCGCTTGTGTCATTTGTCGCCTGTGCTGTTCGTCAAAGTATGTGTCCACGTAAATGGTCTAAAGCATTTGAGGACAAGAGAAAAGTAAATTGTTTAATCCTTTAAAACAGG
>CAYTAI010000034.1:18738-24645 GCA_964435715.1 uncultured Verrucomicrobiota bacterium
AATTAAGCAAGATAACCAGAAAGCAATAATGCATGCAATATTGCAAAATGAATGGCTAGTTATCGTCTGAACTTTTGAGTGGGCTTGGGATTGCGCTTTTGAATCCAGTTTTTCACCCCCCCCTGTTAGTTCGATAAAAAAAGCGGTATTTTATATGTTTGCTTGCAAGTATGCAAGCAAACATATAAAAGAGAAAGCATGCAAACAATCTCAATTGTGAATTTAAAAGGCGGAGTTGGTAAAAGCACAACCGCCGTCAACGTGGCCGCGAATCTTGCGGCCGCTGGAAAGAGGGTTCTTTTGGTTGATTCGGACAATCAAGGTTCAAGTTCCTATTATTTGGGTTATCAGGACGATAATGATAGCTTTTACCAAGCAATGATGGGTAAAGCCGATTTGCCCGTCGTGCCTATTGCTCATAACCTCTCTCTTGTGCCGAGTTCAATCACCCTAGGCTTGTGTGAAGTGGAACTCGTCAACAAATATCAGCGTGAAAGCATACTTGCCAGAATGCTTGCAAAACATAATGCAGACATTTGCTTAATTGACTGCCGTCCGGGAGTAAGTCTTTTGACCGTCAACGCCTTTTTTGCTTCCAGCAGCTATTTGATTTGTATCAAACCTGATGTAGACAGCATGCGTGGAATCAAAGCTTTGGAAGGGGTCATTGCAGATATTAACAATATTCACCGGCTCTCTTGCTTGGGTGTGGCCGCCTGTAATGTCAATCTCCGGCGAAAGATCGAGCAAGATACTTTGGAAGAGATTGCAAAAGCTTATCATCTTTTTGATCCGCCCATTCGCCAAGATAAAAGCGTTCTTGAATCGTTTGCGGCTCAACGTCCTCTGAGGGAGTTTAGCCGCGGCTGTAATGCTAGCTTGGATTACGAGAATCTGACAGAATCAATCATTAAAAAACTAAAATCGAAAGGAACAAAATGAATAATAAATCACTGGTTTCCGGCTTTTTAAGCAAGAAAAACAGCAAGCCTGCAAGCAAGCAAAAATCCCCAAAGGTATCTGTGGAGAAAAAGGCACCATCAAGAGAATTGGTTTCTTTCAGCAATTATCTCTATGCGGACAACCTCCGATGGCTTAAACTGACCGCAATTGACAAAGACACTAAAGTTGTGAATATTCTCAATGATCTGATTGATAATGCCAAATCAAAGAAAAACGGATAAATCTATGACAACAATCATTCGCTTCTATATCGTTGCCCTATCTTTCCTTGTCCTCACTGGTTGCTCTCCGGGGAACGACATCACGGGCAATTACAGTTTAGTCACCCCCAAGGACTACTCTGAATTCTCAATTATCGAAGTCTCTCCTGAGGTTGGTCATACGAAAAAATGGAGCATTATTACCAAAAAAAACGGCCTCCCGGAACGTCATGGTTTCATTGTGAATAAGGAAAATTCCTATTACCTCGAATATAATGAGACTGTCGCGTCTCCAACTATACTAATCCCTGTCACTATCAACGACAAACAGCTTGAATTTACGTTAAACAATCAACCTCTTGTTTTCGTCAAGACAAACTGACAAAGCCTGTGTTAAAGAAACCTGAAGCGTCTCGGATTGATCCATTGGCCGTTGAATTCCTTGAAAGGATTCAAAAGATGCCTGTGGCTCCCCAGATTGTTCTAGGTGGTTACTTTGCGTTACAGCACCATGTTGAACCCTATCGAATGACTCATGACGTTGATGCTTGGTGGTTGCAATCGTCCAGCGATCAAGCATTGAGCCAGATTCGATTGGGGATGGAGCATATTGCTGAGAAAAAAGGTCTTGTAATGTCGGAAAAGTCTTGGGGTGAAACATCGTCTTTTGATTTGAACAAAGCAGGAAAAAAGATTTTTTCATTTCAAATCTCAGAGAGAGAAAAACAGTTGGAACCTTATTTATTAAGTCCGTGGAATCCCTTAAAGATTGAAACACTCTCGGATAATGTTGCTTCCAAGATGACCGCTCTTGTGCAACGCGGTGCCCCCCGTGATTTTCGGGACATTTACGAACTGGTCAATCGGGATGTCCTCACGATTGAAAAAGCATGGAATCTTTACAGTCTTAAGAATCCTAACAAACAAGTCAATCAAGCCAAAGAATTGGTTATGATCAATCTAAACCGAATTGAGAGCCGCCGCCCGCTGAATACTTTAACCGAACAAGATCAACATGCGGCCATGGAACTGCGACAATGGTTTAAGAGTCAATTTTTACACAAGGAGGTCAATCATGGATTTAGACCATAGTGTATATCCAGACTTGGACGAAGATGAATTGCCGGAAACCCTGTCCGAAGATTGGCAAAAAGCTGATTATATGGATCGGATTTGTGCGGCCATTGATTTTGGAATTCCTCCCGAACCGGCGACCATGGAGCTATTCAGCCAATGGAAAGACATTTTTGACAAGTTCCCGATTCCTAATAATCCGGCCTACCATGCCATTCGTGCCATCAATGGATGGGAAGAGGTTCCAAGGATTTATTTCGGCGGATACACTCCCCCATGGGAGAGACAAGATCAACGGGAAGGGCGCAAAGACCCTTGTGAAAACATGGTGTAAAGAAATCTTCAAAAAGCTGTAATCTTGTTTGCAAGCAAACAGGCATTCAAGCTTACCATTAAGCATTCAAACGAGGTGCTAAATTTTGAATCCTTTGGATGTCTTAGGGGAGGTGGGTTCTATCTTGTTCCAAAGTATTTTCTGCGGCCTCTGAGTGACATGATGCTTGATCCAGTGATATACAGGACTCGCTTCCTTTTTTGATATGAGTCTTGTCATGGCAGACAAGAGGCGTTTTGCCAGAGCTGGGGTTTCAAAAAACTCTGGATGAACGGATTTGATCAGTATAGCATCTGACCGCCAATCCTTTGCGTCCAATTCTGGCAAAGAGGAGGCTTCGACACGGTAGCAGAGTTCATAGGAAAGGTATTGTTCCATCATGGTCACATGAAGAGCATCTTGAGGCCTCGTGTTCGATTCTTTCGCACCTTTTACCAGTGAAACTTTTTCCGCGTATAATAAGGCCGGATTGACAACCTCAACCTGAATCTCATCGATATAGGCACTTCTGGTTCCCTTTCGTCCGTTCTCTGCATTAATCACGATACCTACTACAGGCGAGTCAATCCATACATTATTGATTAAGATTTTTTGTTTTTCCTCACTTAAAGTGACACCCAGTAATGCCGCCATCTCGGGAACCGTCGTTCCGATGAAATCCATGTCTTTACTGAGCCAGTTAATCTCATCAGAAGGGGTTGATTGTGGAAGTTTAAAATCTGGATCATTAGCCGATGCCAAAGCCTCTCGGTAAAACCAGCATGCAGATCCACCGATAAGGACATTTTTGTTAAAAAATTGAGGAGATATTTTATGAATTTTCGAAAGAGTCTGTGCAGCAACCTTCCAATCAACATGCCCTCGGGACAGAGGATGTCTCATACATTGATGCTCAGTCCAGTGCGTTTTGAAATGACAAGTCTGAAGTGACCTTTTAAAGCCTTTGACATATTTTTCAATTCTGCGGGAGTATAGCGGTTGCCCGGCAGCTCTTTCCATTTTTGCTTTTCAGCCATACGGATAGAGACTTCCTCCCTTTCCTTGTCTGAAAGTCTGCGAAATTTGGTTTTCATAGTATTATCTTATTCGATTCCCCTAGAATTTCAACGATAATCATGTGTGTGAGCTTGCAGAAGATTCACAAGAGATGGATTAATAATGGCAATCTTGTTTGCAAGCAAACAGGTATTCAAGCTTGCCATTAAGCACACAAAGTAAAGCTATATTCTAAAGCCCTGAGAAGAATCGACTGACTACCGATAATGATGAATTCGTTTTCCACAGTAGTTACAGCTGCGGCGCGGACAACGTGCTCAAGTTCTGAGCGGTTCATAACGTTGGAATATGTTGTTACGTTCTTCAGGGGAGAGGATACCACAAAAAGGACTGGATTGCCGCATTCGTCTGGATTCATGAGACCAAGAGCAGATAAATCAAGAACCTCTTCGCGGCTGTGAGTTTGGATAAAATTGTCCCATTCAATTATTGCGTCGTCGCTATCGGAATGAGCCAGCCATCTGCCGAGGTTCTCAATGGCTACGTCGAATAAAGCAGGATTATCATGGATTTTTGCAGCTACCTGTTTGTGCAATTCCATGCTCCTTTCATCAATGATATCGTGCCAGTTCACCCAAGAATACTAACAGAAGATTATTGTTTTATCAACAAGGAAACAATGGCTCTCACGCAGTAAACCAGCAAAATAGCTTGCAAGCAATATTGCAATTAAACTTTTATTATAAAGAAAAGACCAGAGCGTTAGTAACGGCTTGGTAGTTTACTGCCGATGTGAGCTTGTGGTATCTCATTAGCTGATTGGTTTATATTATCACGAAAAACCAAATAGAAACCTATCGAGCTGGCTATTAGAATTATAACCCACAAATAAATCTGAATCTTTTTCATGAAATTATTTATATCTCAGAGGGGTAGTTACGCAAGCTTGAGATTGAGTAAGTCGGGGGTGAGTGTTTTTCCGTCGGGATTGCCCCCAGAAAGTAAGTCGCGCGTAACCGCTTGCCGGATGGAGAACCGGGCAAACGATTCCAGTGGCCGGGCACCGTTTTTTTCATCAATGCCATGCTGGATGATAAAGTTGTAAACGTCGTCATCGACGTGGAGATTGACTCCTTTCTTCTGTAGCCGCTCAATCTCGGATACTACAATATTTCGCGCCAAGATAAATTGAACCTCCGTGCGAAGGACATTAAAAACAATGACATTCCCTTGAAAACGGTTTCCGAATTCCGGGGGCAACTCCTCACGGAGCTTATCTTTAATATGTTCCTGAATGGATGCCGAATCAAGGTGCTGAGCTTCCATAATGTCCCGTCCACCGATGTTGGAAGTGGCAATGACGTAAAAATTTGATACGTCGAAGAGTTTTCCTCCACAACTAATCTGGGCATCATCGAGGATCTGTAACCATGTCATGAGCACGTCCCGATGAGCTTTCTCCATTTCGTCAAAAAAGAGAATACCTTGTTTTTTTCCCTGTAGAACCTTTCCCAATCGTCCGGGATCGCCATTTTCTGTACCAATAAAGTCTCTCAGTGCCTCCGGATGTTTGAATTCACTCATGTTGAAGCGGTGAAAATCGCCTTCGGTAAAGATATGCCGGGCAATGAGCTTTGCCACCTGAGTTTTTCCGGTGCCGGTCGGACCAATAAAAAGGAAGGAGCCTTTAGGTTTATCCGGATCGGAAAATCCCAGCTCTCCTATTGCCATCACATCACAGATTCGATCCAAGGCTTCGGGCTGCCCCAGAATATTCTCATTTAGAAACTTCTTCAATGTCGTCACTTTGTTCATCGGTATACTCCTTTTTCATGCTTTCATCAGATACGGGTTTTGTGTACGGCGTCGGATTGAGTTTGGTGCGTTTCCAGTTCTGTTCACAGTCCCGGATAACGCAATGAAATTTTTTCAAGGCGAGTAACTCGTCCGCCCGGACAAAAGGCTCGATTTTTTCTTGCACACTGCGGGTGGTCGTTCCCCGGTTGTAGGAATATTGAGATTTATTAAGTTTACGCTCACCAATGCGTATGGATGCCTTTTCTGAGTCTTCCTTATTCGTCTGAGTAAAGATGATTTCATTTGAAAGGTTATCAATGAGTGTATTGGTCACGTCACGACCGAGGGAGGGGATGAAAGAACGTTCTGTTTGTGTCGAATAGATGAGAGCGACTTTGGCCGCTCTGAGTTGGTCAACATTGTTGTGGTCTGCACTGCCCAGCTCTGACTTGGAGACGGATCGCTGGGCTTCGTCAAAAAATCCGACGAGCAGGTTCTTTTTTGAAATTGCACCCGGTGGCAAGTCAAAACGCTCCATGCCGT
>CAYTAI010000034.1:24676-30528 GCA_964435715.1 uncultured Verrucomicrobiota bacterium
AATTAAGGTATTGATGAGCTGACGGGCGGCCTTGAATTTCTGAGGGATTGCCAAACAGATAATTTTGCCATGGTCAATGTCTTGAATTTTGAAATTAGCCTCTTCGGAGGAAAAGACTTCTTCGAGTTCCGGCTCGCAGTAAAAGAATAGGGTGTTGGAGATAGTTCCTTTGATGCCACTCAATTCATCACCGGCAATCTTTGTGTAGGAGTCAAAATGATCATATAATACACTCGCTTGCGGGTGCCGGGATGTCCGTAACCTTTCGATTTGTTTTTTCACTTTCTGGCTATCAGTCAGGAAAATGTAAATTTTTGAGATGGTGGGGATTTCTCCCACGGCTTTGAAAAACTCTACGGCTTTGGCAATATGGATTTTTGTCTGGGAAACGAAGTGTGCACCGCTTCCGTCTGCAGAGATTGCTTTTCGGGATACGGCCGAATCCACCAGCACGTCAGCAATATTTGTCGGTAAAAGGCGCGTATCTCCGATTAGGTTCATGCGGAGTGGGGGAGTCCAGTCGGCTTTAGCCCAAGATGGCCGGACTTGGATCAGGGCAAGCCGGTGTGCTTGATTGAGTTGCTGACAGGCCGCGCTAACCATTTGCCAAAGGTCGCCTTTCTGGTCGAGCAACAAGGCACCGGCATTGGGAACATTTTGGAGAATTTGAACAAGGATATTGGCAATACCAGCGGCCGATTTACCGCTTCCCGTCCGCCCGGTGATGAGCCAGTGACGGCAAAAAGAATCCAAGTCCCAAGACAGGCCGCCAAGCTTCACGATAGCCTTGCCACTGGTGCCACCAGCTGGCGTTTCCAAAAGTCCACCAACAAGGAAAAAGACAATGACTGCTGGGGAAAAAATATCGATCCAGCGGCCTTGGATGACATGGCCGGATATTTCAAAAGTGGGAATGATTGGCGGTAGAAATTCGTAGCTTAGAATAGCTGCAACCCCGGCAAGGACAAATTGGAAAAGAATGGTTATCATGATTGTTTACTTGCTTGCAAGATTGCAAGCTTGCAATGTGTTTCGAGTTAAAAGAATTTGAACCGTTTCGGTTCTGTGGGCGGTTCCGGCTTGACTATGGTTTTAATGGACCGGGCAAGGTCTTCCGGCAAAGTCAGATTTTTCATTTCCTCCTGATAAAAGAAGGGGGCAATCCGATATTCCGGAACAAGGGATTGTGCCTTCTCTACAGATAAACCTTCCCGGTGCAAAAGACATTCGAGCATCCGGGTCATGTCCGTTTCCCGAAGCAAGGACGTGACGGCATCCCGATAAAAAGGATTATCCAAAGACTGCCGCTTTTTTGTGCCAAAAACGGCATTGAGTTGGGAATCCATCACTTCGCGAGAAAGTCGTTTGTTGCCGTCGGTGAAAGGTTGGATGAGAATCAACCGGGAATGATAGAAGGCAATGGCCGCAACCTTGCTCTCCGGTGAGTCGGCTTTCTGCATTAGACTGTTGAATTGTGCATTGAGCAAATCCAGTTCCTTGTGGTTCCTCTGGGGATCAACTCCCGGCCTCCCGGCAATCCATGCCGTTTCTTGGGGTTTGGTTCGCAAGCGACCTGCAGACTCATAGACTTCCTGAAACATGACCTGATGAATGCCAGACAAAGAATCCTTGGGCATTTCAAGGATGGGGTTTTCCTTGAGGTAATATTGAATCACAGCGATTCCCGTATTAACCTTGTCGTTGTAGTCAGTGAAATCTTTGACCGATGGTAAAAGGCCGTTCTGTTGCAGTTTCTTAAACTCGGCTTCGTCCTGATGTGATTGTGAGTTCATTTTTCCCTTGTTTTTTGTCAATCATTAAAGTATGTTGGTTTTATGAACAAGACCGATTCTCTCATTAACGAAGAAAACCTGCAGGATGCCTTGCAAGGGGCAGCGGATTCGATGGCTCTTGAAGGCTACACCGTCACCCCGGAAATGACGAAGAGAGCCGAAGCTCATATTCGCGAGAACCATGTTGCTATTTTCAAACAAGTGGATGCCATCTTTAAGAAAGATCGCACGTCGACGGAAACCAAAGCCGCCTGATATTCTATTCCCTGTGGTCATCTGAAATCCTCCCGCCCGTCTCTCAAGACGGGCTTTTTTGTTGGTTTAATTGTTTGCTTGCAAAATTGCATAAAAGTTTTCTTGCCCGTGGTTAAAAGAATTTGAACCCTTTTGGTTTTTGAGGATCGGGGATTTCAGGGGCTTTGGGCAATGACCTTTGAAAGTCCTCTTCCAGAGTATAGGTTTTACCATCTTCAAAAAGCGGTGCCATCCGGTAAGGGGCGGGAATAATGCCCGGTTGGAAGGCGAGTCCTTCCCTTTCCATGAGCAACTTTGTCAACGTGGCAAGGTCATTGTCCGCTTGGATGCTTTTAAGCGCGGACATATATTCAGTCCGGTCAATCTTCGGGCGTGGTTGCATTCCAAACAAAGCCTCGATTTGACTGTCCATAATCATCCGCCCCACCCTACCGTTCCCGTCCGAAAAGGGGTGAATCCGTTCAAACCGGGCATGACAGAATGCCACAATGGACATGGCTTCCTGAACCGACTGGGTTTGTCTGACCTTTTCAAAGAGGGTATGCGTCTGGAGCTGGAGTAATTCCAGTTCCGCCATGATTCTCTGGGGATCACTACCCAAGAGTCCCCCAAAGGAAACCACATCCCCCGGAGGCCGGACTTTCCCAGCGTGGTCGGAGACACTATGAAACATGATTTTATGGGCATTAATCCAGTCAGACGGGGACGGAACAATCACCGGATTAAATCTTAAAAAATCGAGTGCATTCCGTGAGCTATTTTTGACTTTATCCTCATAATCGTTCAGGTCTTTGACCGTGGGTAAAAGCCCGTTTTCAACGAGGTTATTCCATTGATGGTTTGGATTGGATATTGACATTGATTTTCACCGGGTTTGTGTTAGATTATCACTATGCAAACATACCATTACAGCTTCGAGCAAATTGTTCAAAGAAGCAAAGAGCGTGGTTTGACGGATTGTCAGATTGCTGACCTTGTGCATATCATCAACAGCAATGAGATTGAGGGGTATAGTTCTCTGACACTGGACCAGAACATTGATTGCATCCTCGAAGGGGATAAAAAATTCCTTGAAGGTGAAGCCTACAAGATTCTCGGACTTCCCGTGCCTCCTGATTTGAAGGAACGGTTTGAGGAAATGAATAACCGGAAATTTGAAAACCCTCTGGTTTCCAAGGCTGTCGCCTAATTCAATATTCCCTGTAGTCAAAGGCAATTCTTTTGCCGCCCGTCTTTTCAGACGGGCTTTTTCTTGGGTGATATTATCCAGCCGCTTTCGACCGGCGGATCCAAAGTCCTGGAACAAAGCACTTCTAAAAGCATTGATTTTATTGGATGCTTTTTTTGGCTCAGTGAACTTTTTCATTTTTTGCAATGGTGATAGTGTGCTGTTATTTGTTAGGGTAAAACCGGACATTTGGACCTTCCGGAGAATTGAGTCCCGGCTCAATTTGTTGAGCTCCTTTGAAAAGTAAATAATAACCCGCGCCGTGCGCGTCGGTGCGAAGTTCAAGTTTGATGCCCATTTCCGCAAGGAGCTGCAGGGTCTTCCGGTTGTCTTGGGTCAAACTTTCAATGCCAGCAATTTTCGCCCGGTAGTCATTTTCAAGTTTCCTCTCCAAAGTCAACAGGGTGCGAGATACAATAAAAGAGCCAATGCCAAAACAGACTGCGGCCGCCACGAACCAATGAAGCAGGGGAATTTGCTTTTTCACCGGGGCGGGTGTTGGAAGAGATTCCACGGTCTTCTTAGCCGCCAAGAGTTGCAACTGGGCAAGTGATTCCTGATTGACGCTCAAGGCAGTGAGTAACTTCTGGTCGGTGGAATGGAGGATTTTCAAGTAATTGTCAATGGTCTTGATGAAAAAAGCGGTGTCTTTGATTGCCCTTTCCACCGGGTTTTCTTCGCCGGGATCGTCATCCGGATCGCTTCCTGCAGGTTCAGGAGTCGGAGAGGGTGACTCCGGTTCCTCGTCGGGCTCGCTCGAGGAGGCAGTAATGGTTTCGGCAAAGGGGATAGTCGCCCCGGATCGGTTCAGCTGGGCAATCATGCGTTCCCGTTTAATGGCTTCACTTTCTTGACTGACAGGGGAGGGGGCATCACTCATTTGATTTCCTTTGGTTTATCGTCTTCCAAAACTTTGATTTGCAGGATGTCCCGGAGGCGCATCAAGACCTTGTTGGCCGTGTAAATATCCAAGCTTTTGAAATATGTTTCATATTCAATGGCTTTTGAAGGTATTGCAGGTTTCTTCATATGGCCTCCGGAGCAGTGTCGGGTTTGAGTAATACGAGTTCAATATAGAGATAAACACTCATATCCGGATCGGGGATTTCCTGTGAGTAATGATCCCAGAACACGATGGTCACCGGCGCGGGATTTGCATCCGTGGCCGGGATATGGAGACAAGAGGAAATCGACGCTTTACGGCAAATAAAGTGAGCCTTATCAAATTTGATGTAAGCCGATTCGATGGCCGGAGTAGCTTCTGGTTTCATGCTGAGTCCTCTTGTCAGGGTTATTTTCAATTTGTTTTCCTTTTAAAAAAGATCACCGCGCCGTTCTGTTTCCACATCTGTATGGAAGCTACTATGAAAACTACAACGATGATTCCATAAAGCAGCTTGCCTTGGAGTTGTGGCTCAGTGAGGATTAAATGCCATTCTACGCTATTGATCATGCCAGAGGAAATAAGGGGCCGGGCTAAGCCAACAATCAGTACCCAAATAATTTTACTTTTGGGAGATTTGCAAAAGATCAGCGTTGCAAGTGCTATGAGGATGGCAATATTGTTGGGATTGATATATTCTGGTTTCATGATCTACTTCCTTTTGGTTTGATTTGCTGGACATGAGTTGTTATATTAAAAGCCATGAAACTAACCGCTCTTATCCATGATTGTAATACTGACGGTGAAACAGGTTTTGCCGCCACTTGCGCGGAAATTCCCGAAGCAAACGGGCAAGGGGAAACGGTCGAAGAATGTTTAATCAACTTGCGTGAATCGGTGATATTCGTTTTGGAAAGCCAAAAACAAGATGCCCTTAAGAACTCCTCGGAATCAAGAATTGAGGAGATGGAGTTTGCGTGAAAAGACAGGCATTGATTAAACATTTGATGAAACATGGTTGTCAATTGCATCGGGAAGGTTCTGCACACTCCCTTTGGAAAAATCCGGTGACCAGTGAAATGCAAGCCGTCCCCCGCCATGCCGAGATAAAAAAATTCACGGCAAAAAACATCTGCAAAAATCTCTCTGTGCCTGTTGTCTCGGGTTCTTAAACTCATAAACTTTTTTTGATTTTTGGTTTCAGAGCTTTGATCACGGCAATTGACGGATTGGAAAATGTGGTTCCGCTCATCTTCCTTCGGACGTTCTGGCCAACCTTGGCCGTTTCCGGGGCGTATGCGTTGCCTGTTTTGAAATTGGCGGGTTTGTGAACTATTCCGACTTCCCCAGACTGTTTTTTCTTCCCGGTAGCCATACTGTAGACCTTTGTTTTCGAGTTTTGAAGTTTCTGACGTTTCTTAAGCGTTGGGTAGAGCACAGCCCTCAGCTCGTTGCGTTGCCTCTGGAGGGCACGCAGACGGCTCAACCGGGCTTCCTTGGCAATCTCGATGACAATCCGCATCCAAGGGGAATTCAGCCCGAGAAGCCTCCGGGCAAAATAATCCGCCCGTGTCTGTCTTTGGAATTGCCTCAGCTCGTCAATTTTGGAGTCAAGAGCCTTAAGACGCGTCCACCGGGTTTGAATGGCCGTGAATTCATGATCGACGGCATTTTTCCGGGTGACTCCTAGACG
>CAYTAI010000035.1:0-9335 GCA_964435715.1 uncultured Verrucomicrobiota bacterium
AACTCGGCGTGGCGGAAGCCCAGCAAGTCCTCGTGATGAATGGATTGCGCGGGCGGATCGTGCTCCGCACCGACGGCGGAATGAAAACGGGGCGGGACATTGTCATGGCGGCATTGCTCGGCGCCGAGGAGTACAATTTCGGCACGGCAGCGATGATCGCAATGGGGTGCGTCTATGTGCGCCAATGCCACTTGAATAATTGCCCCGTCGGTATCGCCACGCAGGACGAGAAATACCGCTCGAAATTCAAGGGCTCTGCTGACATGGTCATCAATTTCTTTAACGGTGTCTCCCAAGAAGTGCGCGAGATCCTCGCCTCGCTGGGGGCACGCTCACTCACGGATATTATCGGACGGACGGACTTGCTCGAGCAGGTCTCCTCCACCGGTCATCCGAAAGTCGACAAGCTCAACCTGAGCAAATTGCTTTTCATGCCCCCCTACGAGGAGGGTTCCCCCCGGCATCATGTCATCGAAAGTAATGACCGCCCCGACCGCCCGCTCGACGAGGTGATCTTGCAAGATGCGAAGGACGCGCTGCGGGAGAAGACCCCGATTGTCTTGAATTACAAAGTCAAGAATACGAACCGCTCCGTGGGAACACGTCTCTCGGGTGAGATCGGATACCGCTTTGGTGATCACGGGTTGCCGCCAGGGCTCATCGAGCTGCGACTGAAAGGCAGTGCCGGACAGAGTCTGGGCACTTTCCTCGCTCAAGGAGTCAAAATCGTGCTCTCCGGGGAGGCAAATGATTATGTCGGCAAAGGAATGTGCGGTGGTGAGATTATTGTCACCCCTCCGGCTAATGCCCGTTATGTTGTGAATCAAAATGTCATCATCGGCAATACCGTTCTTTACGGTGCGACCGGGGGTTCCCTCTTCGCGCTGGGACGCGCGGGTGAGCGTTTCGCCGTCCGCAATAGCGGAGCCACCGCCGTCGTGGAAGGTGTCGGCGACCATTGTTGCGAATATATGACCAATGGGGTCGTGCTCATTCTGGGGATCACCGGAAAGAATTTTGCTGCGGGAATGAGCGGAGGTTCCGCTTATGTTCTCGACGAGGACGGGCAATTCGAGTCCCGTGTGAATAAGGAAATGGTGAGTGTGCAGGCCGTCTCGGAACCTGAAGATCAGGTATTCCTCAAAGAGCTCATCACCCGGCATTTCGAAAATACGGCGAGCTTCAAGGCCCAGACGGTTTTGGCGGATTGGGCGACTTTTATTCCGAAATTCAAAAAAGTCGTTCCGCATTCACCCGCACCTGTGTCCGCCGCTGTAGAGAAATCCAATACGAGTGTAAAGCCGGAGTCTCTCGCGACAAAAGCTTGAGAGAGGCACTTTCGGGTCAATGATTTATTTCATAAAAGGCAAGACCGCTGGTCAATTCGGTCTTGCCTCATCTTTCTTTTGGGGTAGTTTTCCCCCAATAAAAAGCTGCTCATGGATTCTTCATCGGCCACAATTCAAACTGCTAAATCTCCCATGCCCGAGCAGGTGTTGCCGCGCTCTGTTATTTTGACACGGCTCGGAGTGCTCTGGGCTATTTTGGGAATGGTTTTTGCCGCTTTTGTGCTGACGAGTTTTTTGCCCGCGCTCTATGACGAGACGGACAGCCAGTATTCGGCGGCTTCGAAAGAAATGATTCAACGGGGGGATTATCTGATCCCGACGAATAATCAGGTTCCGCGCCTGCACAAGCCCCCTCTGGTTTACTGGATGCAAATTGCTTCGATGAAAGTTTTCGGGATCAATGAGTTTGCCGCCCGGCTTCCCTTGGATTTGGCGACGATCGGCTGGGTGATTTTGATGTATTTGATAGTCCGCGAGTTTGCCGGCACGCGGTTCGCGCTCAAAACAGCGGTGATTCTCTCGACACTCACCGGTTTTTTTATTTTCACGCACATTGTCATGCCGGAGCCTGTTCTGGGATTTTTTCTATCACTGGCATTTTATTCTTTTATCCGCGCATGGAGGAAAAAAAATGATGCCCGGAAATGGTTTCTTGTGGCTTGGGTGGCGATGGGGCTGGGCACGATGAGCAAGGGGCTCCACGCGGCACTTTATCCACTGGCTGTGGCGGGAATCGTGGCTTGGCTGAGACCGGAGAGCCGGGGTTTCTGGAAAAATCTTTTTTCGTTTTATGGACTGGGGCTTTTTCTGCTCATTCTGGTGCCGTGGTATGCTTATGTGGAATACCGCTTCAATGGGTTTTTCTGGAATCAAATTGTCAATGAACAAATCGGGCACATGTTCCATAAACGCTGGCCGCCGAGCGCCAATCAGGTTCCGCACTTGATTTTCTGGCCCCAGCACCTTGTCCTGTGGTTGCCTTGGAGCCTTTTTATTCCTGCTGCCATTGCGTGTGTGCGCGCGAACCGCTCCCGGTTGCACTTTGATCCGGTTCTTTTGACAATATTGCTTTCCTGGGCGGCAGTGACATTCATTTCCGTGGTCTTCTCCAGCAGACAGGATTATTACACGATGACAGCTTGGGGAGTCGTGGCACTCTTTCTCGCTTTGCCCTGGTGGCATCCGGAGAAGGTCAATAAAGCCTTTTTCTGGGTGCCGTCGCTTTTGATTGCCGCCGCGGGAGTGGCGGGTTTTGCGACTTTGCCTTTTATCAATGCTGCCGCTGGAGGACAAAGCAAAATCCTGCCCGCTGAAGAGAGGGATCGTATCTTCAGCACACTGGCAGGGATATCGGCGGATTTTTGGCAGAGCCTCATACCCGTGATACAAATTGCCAGCATCAGCTTTTTGGTCGGCGGACTTTTGGCGGCTTACTGGATTTTCAAGAAACGTTTTCACACGGCATTTAATGCCATTGCCTGCATGGTTCTGGTCAATATTTTCCTGGCAATGTGGAGCATGGCGATGATTGAGCAATATTTTACACTGAAACAAGTCGGTCAGGATATCGACCGTCATCCGCGTTCCGACCTCTACGTTGTCTGCGAAGGGCGGCACCATGTCGCCGCCAGCCTCTTTTTTTACTCCGACCGCAAGATTCATTGGGTGAATTCCCCGCTGAAGGATGAGTTCGTCTCGCGTGACCTCAAGATCGCTGACAGGGATTTTATTTCCGAGGAGAAACTCGCCGCGCTGTGGCATTCCGAACGTCCGGTGATTCTGATCACCGAGGAGTCCAATCTTCCTTCCTGGCAGAAAAAGCTCGGAGTCACCTCCATCCAGATCTACAGCCGCAGCGGCACGCGCGTCGCCCTGATGAATGAACAGGCCAGATATGTTGTGGCTCCGATATTTCAAGATGAAGATGGGCAAAGCCTTTAAATCATCCTAATCGCAGCCATTACACAGAAGTTTTTTTAACCGCAGATGAAACGCAGATTTTTTGACCGCGGATGACACGGAGAACACGGATTGATTGGGGAGCTGCAAGTATTGCCCGATGTCGGGGAGGCTGTTGCAAAAAACCCTCGCAAGGTGCTTCATTCTGCACTATGGTTTTGCGGCGATATGACTCTGACCGCGTCTGAAACTTCATTGATTGAATCATCGCCATTAATTGCGGGGAAGGGTGTGGGAGGCGTTCTGGAAAGTTTCAAGGTGTGCCGTGCACTGACTCAAAAACACGCCAAAAGTTTTTACTTTTCATCGATTGCCTTGCCGCAGAGAAAGAAACGGGCGGCTTATGCCGTTTACGCATTTTGCCGTTATGCCGATGATTTGATCGACAAAGCGGTGGAGGAGAAAAGGGACTTGTCGGGGGCGGAAACCCAACTGGGCAAATTGCTCGACGAGCTTTATGCGGGGACAGCGCAAATGGATTGGGCTCCCGCCTTTTGGTTGACGGTCAGGCAGTTTGATATTCCGCGCGAGTATTTCATCGATCTCATCAAAGGGGTGCTTCTCGACCGGGAACGTGTCCGGATCAAAAACTGGGAGGAGCTGGAACAATACTGTTACCACGTTGCCTCGGTCGTAGGGCTAATGATGTCGAAAATTTTTGAGCTCTCCGACCCGGAAGCCCAAAAGCAAGCCATCCAAATGGGGGTGGCGATGCAGTTGACGAATATCCTCCGTGACATCAAAGAGGATTATGCCAATGACCGGATTTATTTGCCGGCGATGGAACTGGAGCAATTTGCTTTGACGGAGGAGCAAATCGCACAGGGACAGCTCAATGATGATTTTGTCCGGATGATGAAATTTCAAATCGAGCGGGCGCGGGGATTTTACAGGAGTGCGGAGCCGGGAATTGCCAAGCTCGCCAATGACGGCTCCCAATTAACCGTGTGGATCATGTCCACTGTTTATGCGGGTATCCTCGATGAGATTGAAAAAGCCCGTTACAATATTTTCCGGGGGAGAGTGCACACATCAAAACCGCGCAAGTTGCTCCTGCTCGTCCATGCATGGTGGAGATGGCGGAAATCATGCTGGAGACCATCTTGATGAATTTTGTTGAGCATTTTCTCTGGTTTTGGATTCGCCGCGCGATGAGAAAACATTTTTTCTCCATCCACCTGCGGGGAGCGGATGTGTTGCGCTGTTTGCATGGTCCGGCGGTGATTTGTGCCAATCACTCGGGTTGGTGGGACACATTCACTTGTGTTTTTTTGAAACAAACCTTTTCCCTGCCCGCCTACGGCATGATGGAGGAGAAAAACCTCCGGACAGCGGTTTTTTTGAGGAAGACCGGCGTTTACGGCATCGACCTGACCTCCCCGCGCACGGCAGTCGGAGGATTAAAAACCACGATGAACCTCCTGGAAAAAAAATCGGTCATATTCATTTTTCCTCAAGGCAAACATGTTCCCTTCAGTGTGCGTCCATTGGAATTCAAACCCGGGCTGGACTGGATTTTGGCGAAATCACCGGACACAACCCTGTATGCGCTTGCGGTGCGTTACGAGCACCTCTGGGAAAGCCGACCCCAGCTCTTTCTGAATTTCGCCCGCGTGGAATCTGGCAAGGACAGCATGCATGGTGCGGAAACCCTCCAGAAATTGATGGATGAGATCACATGGGACATTGAATCGGGAGACTTTTCAGCCTATGAGACGCTCATGGAGTCGTCACTCTCCATCAATAAAAAGTGGGAATGGTTTATATGCTTGCTGACGGGTAAAAAATTTAATCCGAGGAACTCATGAGTTTGCTCGATAACATCATCAATGTGTATGTCCTGCTGGCTTTTGCCGCATTACTCATGTTGCTGGGCAATTTGCTTGTGAATTTCCTTTTTTTCCGGCGACCGGCAAAAGTATCCGCTGCGAATGCCGGGGCGGACTTGCCGCGGATTTCTATTTGTGTGCCCGCGCGCAATGAGTCTCTTCGCATCGGTAATTTGCTCCGGTCGTTGAGCCAGCAGGATTATCCGGACTTTGAGGTGATTGTTCTCAATGACCGCTCCGAAGACGACACGGCTGCGGTTTTGGCTTCATGGCAAAAGGATTTACCGTCATTAAAAGTCATATCCGGAGAGGCATTGCCAGCCGGGTGGGTGGGAAAATGCTGGGCTTGCCATCAGCTTTCACAACATGCCACCGGGGATTACCTGCTTTTTACCGATGCGGATACGGTATTCGATTCCCATTGCCTTGCCTCAGCGGTGCACCACGCCCGCGAACATGATGCCGCCCTCATGAGCTTGTGGCCGCGGCAAATTGCCGGGACTTGGAGTGAAAAACTCATCATTCCCATGGTCTATCTGCTTTTGCTCGTTTTCCTCCCGCATGCACTCGTCAATCGCCGCCGTGATCCCCGTCTGGGTGCCGCCAATGGGCAATTCATCTTTTATCGCGCGCTGGATTACCGTGAACTGGGTGGCCATGAGACCGTGAAAAATCGTTTAGTCGAGGATGTGGCTTTGTCCCGCGTTTGCCTCGCGGCGGGTTGCCGGTTGATTAATGCCGACGGAGTGGAGCTGGTATCATGCCGGATGTATCACCGTTTCAGCGATCTGTGGGAGGGATTCACCAAAAATCTCCGGGCGGCCTTTGACAAAAGCGCGGGAGCCTTCGTTTTCTTCGGACTCCTGCAACTGACCATTTTTGTGATGCCATTTCTTCTCTTGCCCGTGTTGCTTTATTTTAGGGGAACAAATCTTTTGCATGAATGGGCCGGGATACTTTTACTCGCGCAAATTGCGCTGATCTATGTGATTCGTCTGATTTTTGCATGGCGATTCAAACAATCCGCGCTCTGGGCATTCGCCCATCCGGCGGGTCAAATCTTGGCTCTGGTGATTGCGGCAAATTCCTGGTTCCAAACCAGCTTTATGGGTGGTGTGAGCTGGAAAGGGCGTCTGTATCGCCCGGAGCTTTGAAGATTTTTTCGCCCGCAGAAAACTCAATTTCCACGGGTGCCCTCTTGTCTTCTTTGATCCAATGATAATGGATGCGGTGCGCGAGAAACAGGAGATTAAAGGAGAGCAGAATCACCAGCGGCATGCGATGAGGGATTTGTGGTGGGGCGGTCTTGAGCGGGCACAGACAGAGGAAAAGGGTGGTCAGGATGAACCATGCCACGTAATTTTGCACGGGCACAGTCTGAGCAATTTGCGTGAAGGTGCCGTCGGTGAACCAACGCCAGTAAGCTTGGTCAAACCCGCGCATGTACCACGCCACATTCTCCAGGTTAATATCGGTGAGCATGGTGATAAAACCCGCCAGAACGCAGGCCGCCCAGCGATTGCGCCAACGCAGGATTTGATTGGCCAGATACCAGGCATTCAGGCAGAGCACTGTCCAGGCAAAAGGGATAATCATTGACAGCCCGTTTTGGCCAAAGGGCAGGTGCATGACCGCGCTAAAGCGCTCCGTGTATTTAAAAAAACCGAAAGGCCAGCCGGTATTCGTGCCGATATATTCGATCACCCCCGAGGCGATCATGATGATGAGAAATGTGATTCGAGTCTTGGTCACGCCAAAGAGGTCGCACATCCAGAAATAGGTGATGATGACCGCCAGAATCATCGTCCAAGCATCCGCCCAATACATCCAGCGGGGCATGGTCACTCCTGATAAGGCAGCGACAAATCCCACGGATATCCAAATGATAAAAAACCCCTTAAAGAAAAGGCTGATTTTTTGCAGGAGTTCATTTTTGTTTCGCACGACAGTCAATAAACCCTCAAATAGGAAATTCTTCAAGTCAATGAATCCTTGCCGTTGCATTCCGGGGTGACTTTTGCCAATCATCAGTGCGGCATGAAATCCGCTTTTTTCATTACCGGCACGGATACCGGCGTGGGCAAAACCTTTGTCACCTGCCGTATCTTGGCCGCCCTCAAAAAAAGGGGGATCAAAGCCTGTGGCTATAAACCGCTTTTGTGCGGGGAGAGAACCGATGCACACGCGCTCTACAATAGCGGTTGGCAGGAAGGGCTCACGATTGATGATATCAACCCCGTCTGGCTGCGTCCCCCGGCGGCACCCTACACGGCGAGCATGATCGAAGAGCGTCCTATTGATTTGAATTCACTTTTTGAAGGATTTGAAAAACTCTCGCGCGTCTGCGACCACATTTTGATTGAGGGCATCGGCGGGTGGAGGGTTCCGATCACCCGCGAATATTTTGTCAGTGATCTGGCGGAGCAATTTGCGCGGCCGGTCATCGTGGTGACCCGGCCAAATCTCGGCACGCTCAATCACACCCTCCTGACTGTGGAATCCATTCGAGCGCGGGGCAAATTGCCCATCACCGGATTCATCCTGAATCAGTCCAGTCCCGAGCTGGACATGATCTCCGCCAATACCAATCCCCCTATGCTGGAGGAGCTGAGCAAATTGCCCCTGCTCGCACGGATCGATTATGGGCAGAAAGAGCCGGATTTAGAGGAAGTTTTGAAGTTGATTTTTAAGTAAGGGCATCGATCAATTTCTGGTGGATGCCGCCGAATCCGCCGTTGGAGAAGACCACGACCACGTCGCCGGGTTTGATATGGCCTTTGGCCTTGGCGACGATTGTCTCCGCGTTGGGTTCATAAAAAGCGGGTTTGCCCATGGCACGAATGTCTGCCATGACTTTCTCGGGATTGAGGCGTTCGGCGGGAGGGATTTTTTCGAGGAGATGCACTTGGGCGACAAAGACACCATCGGCCATGCCGAGGGCTTCGGGGAGTTCCTTCTGGAAGATATTACGGCGGGTGGTATTTGACCGCGGCTCAAAAATCGCCCACACCTTGCGTCCGGGGTAACGGTGCTTGAGTGCAAAAAAGGTTTGTTTCATCGCTGTGGGGTGATGCCCGAAATCGTCGATGATCGTGATGCCATTGATCTCGCCACGAACCTCTTGGCGGCGTTTGATGCCTTCGAATTTCTCGACAGCCTCGCGGATGACATCGACGGGTATCTGGTAGAAATGGGCGGCGGCAATCGACATGGAGGCATTGCGGACATTGATCTCGCCGATCATGTGGAATTTGAAATCGCCGAGGCCTTTGAGCGTCCACTCGGAACGGTCTTGGAAATATTTTACATTTTGAATCTGGAGGGCGGAATTCTCCGATGTCCCCACGCTCACGAGGGAGGAGAAAGCTCCCCCGATAATCGAGCGGATATTCTCGTCGTCTTCATTGTAAACAATCATGCCATTGCGCGGGATGATATTGATGAGGCGTTTGAAAGTGGTTTTGATGTCCTCGATCGAGGAGAAAATATCTGCGTGGTCGAACTCCACATTATTCATAATCACTAACTCGGGTAGGTAATGGAGGAATTTCGAGCGTTTATCGAAAAAGGCCGTGTCGTATTCGTCACCCTCCAGAATGAAATGTTTACTGTCGCGGATGACACATCCTTGGGAAAGGTTTTTCGGGATGCCGCCGATCATGTAGCTGGGGGATTTCCCGGCGTATTCGAAAATCCAAGCGAGGATGGAGGTGGTCGTGGTTTTTCCGTGGGTTCCGGTCACGACGAGATTATGCCGGCCGCGCAGGAAAAATTGTTTTAATACCTCGGGTAAGGAAAGATAATAAAGTTTCTGTTCCAGCACCGCTTCGAGCTCCTCCGTGCCGCGTTTGATGGCGTTGCCCACCACGATCAAGTCGGGTTTATGGGCAAGATTCTCAGGGAGGTAACCCTGCATGATTCGGATGCCTTTACCCTCGAGGAATGTGGACATGGGCGGATAAACATTCTCATCGGAACCCGTCACGTCGTAACCCGCGTCTTTCAGCGCGGCGGCGACAGCCCCCATAGCGGTTCCACAAATACCGATAAAATGAATCGAACGGAAAGGATTTTGCATGAATTGTTATCTAATCCTTTCAGGCGTTTAGGCAAGCAGAGAAGAGACGCTCTCATTGAAATAAATTCGCATTCTCAATCTCTTTTGCGGATAAACTCTGGTTTTCCGCCCGTTTTCAAA
>CAYTAI010000035.1:9361-13137 GCA_964435715.1 uncultured Verrucomicrobiota bacterium
ATGATTCAATCTTGATCATGCCAATAAACCCACCTCCCCATTTTGGGTATGGCAGAATGATTTTTGTCTAATACATGTTAGCCATATGAAAAAAAATATCATACTATTTTCGACCGTAACGGCGCTTGTAATTGGCTCGTGGGCCTTCTGGCCGCATTTGTCCAAGCGAATGGGGACACCTGTTTCCAGCCTAGAGGAAAGAGGTCAGTTCGGCGACTCTTATGGCAATCTGAATACCCTATTCACAGGACTCGCTTTTATCGGTGTCGCCGGTTCCATATTTTTACAGATCAGCGAAAGCCGAAAGCGAGATGCGGAGTCCAAGCGAGAGGCGATAGAAGCGCGATTCTTTCGCCTTAACGATGCGCTTCGAGCTATCATTAGTGATATGGTGACACGCGAGAAGAGAACCATGTGGAGATCCATGTCGACGGAGACAGTCGAGCAGATTAGAGAAGGGAAGGATGCTTTCGAGTTTATAGTAAATGCGCTACTTAAGGAGATCGCTGGGCTTCAACGTGAACGGAAGGAAGCATCAGTAAATGCTGATGTTGTATTGGAAGCATATGCGACAGTCTACGGTAAATGCCAAGACGATCTAGGCCCATACTTCAGAATGTTGTATCGTATATTTACCTATATTGAAAGGGCGTCGGAGAATGACCGGACAGACTACGCCAAAATTGTAAGGGCGGAGTTTTCTGGTTCAGAGGTAATTATTCTAGCGGCAAACGGTGCGTCATCATATGGCAAAAAATTCAAACCATTTATTCAGAAGTATGATTTACTTAAGCACTATCCAGTTGAGGCCAAAATTCCTATAGCACTACTAAAAGAGAAATACAAATGAGGCTAACAAGTAGATGGAGCCAATGCGATTGCTTGGCTGATCTAGGCGTTCGCTAAAAATATGACAGCCGTCGCAGCATGGATACGTCCACTCAAAAACGGTGTAGATGAGCTATGCATCATTGCGGACAGCCGACTTGGCGGAGACGGCCGCAACATCGACGGTTGCCCAAAGATTCTTCCCTTTCAAAGGGGGGATATGGCACTGTGCTTTGCTGGAGAAACACAAGTTGCATACCCATTCTTCCAGTCGCTTTTCCATACGTCTACCTCTTTCCGAGCGGCCAAAACTCGGGGATTGGACATCATTGAATATCGTCCGCATATCCTGAAGATACTCAACGCTCTCGTTGATAGTATTGACACCCCGATTGCTGGCCTGAAGATTCCAGAGTGTACGTTCATTCTGTGTGGATATTCATGGATATTGAGGGACTTTAAGATGTGGTCCATTCGCTACCATCCTGAACTTAAGCGCTTTCATCACGACAAGGCAGGCAGCATCTGCCATCGCAAGGAATCGATTATTTATGGAGGGGATGCTGGTCCAAGATTGCGAGCGGAGACTCACCGGATTCTCACTGAACGACGTGGTCATCGTTGGGGCTCGCAGCCGCTGAATTTTGAACCTCTAGAGGCGCTATCAAACTTACTATCTGTCGAGGATCCAGCTGCTACTATCGGAGGTCCGCCGCAGTTCGTTAAAATATATCAACACATAAACACATTGATTGTTCCAGTGTTTTGGCCGAGGCAACAACGCGAAAAGATTGCTTATTTAGGAAGACCTCTTTTAGGCTACGAGCGAATCGATGATTGGATATTTGACCTAGACACTCTTACCACGCACCCGTTTCCAACGATCAACGGCGAGCAAAACGTCGCACCCAACCCCTGACCACAAACAGAAAAGCGCGAACAAAGCGATGCATAGAACACCTACCCGCTGTCACGCCGAGTGCTTGGTCGCTACGCTCCCGGCACTCGTCGCGTCAGCAGTCCGGTGCCGGTGATCGCGGACGTTCGTGGGAAGTCGATTTACACTGTAAAAAACAGTCAGAAAACTAACCTGCGGTTTATCTCTGAAATGATCTTTGCTCATCACTCCTGAGCGGCGAGATAGCGCTCGGCGTCGATGGCGGCGGCGCAGCCGAGGCCGGCCGCGGTGATGGCTTGGCGGTAGGTGCGATCCACGCAGTCACCGGCGGCAAAGAGGCCGGGGGTCTTGGTTTCACTGCCGCGAGTGCATTTGATGTAGCCGTCTTCGTCGGTGTCCACGAGGTCTTTGACAAACTGTGTATTCGGCACATGACCGATGGCAACAAAAACCCCGGCGCAATCGAGAGTTTTGGTCGTGCCGTCCACAATATTTTTGATTTTCACCCCGGTGACTTTGTCTTGTGTGACATCGAGAATGTCTTCCACGACGGAATTCCACACAAACTCGATTTTTTCATTCGCCAAAGCGCGTTCCTGCATGATTTTGGAGGCGCGGAGCTGGTCGCGGCGGTGGATGAGATAGACTTTGGAACCGAACCGCGTGAGGAACATGGCTTCTTCCAGCGCGGAGTCCCCGCCGCCAACGACCACGAGGGGTTGATTGCGGAAAACGGGGTTCGGCCCGTCGCAAGTGGCGCAGTAGGTGACCCCTTTATTTTCGAGAAGGTGTTCGTTCTCTAGACCGAGGTGGCGGTGACCGGCACCCGTGGCGATAATGACGGTTTTGGTTTCGATTTGTTCGCCTCCAGTATGAATGACAAAGGTTTTTCCTTTGGGCTCGACTTTGTCGACCAGCTCGAGATCGCGCATGACCGTGCCAAAGCGTTCCGCCTGTTTGCGCATGGTCATCATGAGGGTGAATCCGTCGATGCCATTTTCAAAGCCGGGGAAATTCTCCACGATCGTGGTCGTTGTCAGGAGACCTCCGGGCATGATCCCGGTGAACATCAGGGGTTTGAGTCCGGCGCGTGCCGTGTAAATGGCGGAGGTGAATCCGGCGCAGCCTGATCCGATGATAACGACGTTTTCCATGAAAATATGTTTCCTTTTTGTATGATTAAGTTCCGTTAACTACTGCCTCAAATCCGAAAAAATTCAAGTGGGAGATTTTTCAGGAAGGGATACCATGCCCGGTTTTCTCCTCTTCCCGTGCAAGACGTGTGATGTAAGCACTGAAATCCTCATCCTCCCCGCTTAGGAGAACGGGCAATTCCTTGCGGAAATCGGGGCGGCGGCACCATTCCCGCATGTAATCATCCCAGGATTTCCAGCGGCGCAGGGCTTGTTTATCCATATTCTCGTCATAGGCGACGATGTAAGCCCGTTCAAAAAGCGAGACGAGTATTTCAAAAAGGGCGTATTTGCGCTCGCGCTGCTCGTCGTCGAGCTGTTCATCCGGTGCATTTTTGCGGAGGAGCTTGAGATCGGAATTCTCCATCGCCAATATGAGAAAATTTGTATAAGCGGTCATCAGCTCCTGATAAATCTCGTCCTCCTCATTCTCCCTTTGTTTCCGCCTCTCATGAATGTAGGTGTAGATGGCGAGCGGCAAACCGATCACGGTCACGATGTAGCTGAGGAATTCCCACACCTCGATAAAGCTCAAGGAGTTGATTTGATTCAAAATAGCAAGAAAGAGAGTCATATTGCATCAATATAAGCTGAAATTTGACTTTGAAAACAGGGCAATTTTGGGTATTCTTGTGTCCATGCTTCCGAAACCCTACGAGTATTGGACTTATGCCGATCTGAGCCGGCTTCGCTGCACGCGGGTTCTCTGGAAAAAGCCCGAAACCCGGTCGAAACTCATCTCTCATTGGATGGATGAAAGGCATCCTTACCGTGAACGGTTTATCGAAAATCGATCTCTGATCGAGGAGATTCTCCAACGTGAGGAGGACGATATCAGACTGGACGAATGGCTCAGG
>CAYTAI010000035.1:13147-16326 GCA_964435715.1 uncultured Verrucomicrobiota bacterium
CTCTGCGTTGTGTGACACGCGATTTGCCCCCTGTATTCGGGCATTTCTGGGGAAAGTCAAATCATGCCAAAGCGTGAACTCAAATATCCGGAGCAGGTGGAGCAATGGCTTATGGAATGGAGCCAATTGCTTCATAAACCCAGTGAAATGATTTTAATTGGCTCAGGTGGTCTATTGTGGCATGCCGCCCAAGCCAATATTGCCGAGTCACTTGACGAGAACAGTATGGATGTGGATCCTGTAACTGATGATGAGGAGTTGATTATGCTTTGTTATGATGCATTGATCGGCTCTGATTTTGAGCTCAAGCACGGTTGGCATGTCAATATCATGCCCCGTGAGGTGATGAATGAGTTTTTATCTGACTGGCGAAATCGATCCAGTCAGAAAAGTTATGGTCATTTAACGGTCATAGTTCCTTCCGTACAGGATTTAATGGTGCCCAAATTGAAACGCAATGAGCCTCGAGATAAAATTCATCAAGAATGGGTCAAAAAAGTCGGCCTGATTTAATCCTTTGCCTGAAACTTCCGGTCACAGAACTCTTTACAACGGGCAAATTGCTTTTAATCATAGGAAAATATGAGCCAAACCCCTGATCTACTCCGTGAAATGTTCCGCATGCAACAAGCCTTGAATCTCCGTATCGGGGTCGATACCGGGAAGATGGATGATGAGGAAAAGGCGAAGTGGATACTCAACTATGTCCGTGCGACACAACAGGAACTCGCCGAGCTGACCGATAGCGTGCCGTGGAAATGGTGGGCGAAATACCAGAAATTCGACGAGCAAAATGCGCGGGTCGAGGTGGTAGACCTCTTCCATTTCCTGATCTCCATGGCGCAGGTTCTCGGGATGAGTGCGGATGATGTCTATCAGGCTTATCTCAAGAAAAATGAAGTGAATTTCCAACGTCAGGATTCCGGTTACACGACCAAAGACGAGAACGACAGCAAACACATTTGAGTGACAGGGAAAAAAGGTTGTGTCGGGCAAACTCAAACTCATCCGAATCATTTCCCTTTTTATCGCCGCCGGAATTGCCGTGTGGTTTTGTTTTCCCGCCCTCGAAATGACCAAACTATTTGCTCAGGCTAAAATGCTGGATAAGAAATTCACTGTCGAAGACCGTGTCGAGCAATTTGCTCCGGCGGCGCGAGGGCGGTTGGAACCCCATTTCCGAGCCGCGCAAATTGCGTGGCCTCCGGAGCAAATTGTGCTGGTCGGACTCAAAAATGAGCAGAGGATCGAGCTTTACGCCGCGGGCAAAGACAGCAAATACAGATTCATTCGTGCTTATCCTTTTACCGCATTCAGCGGGAAGCTCGGTCCGAAATTAAAAGAAGGGGACAAGCAGATTCCGGAGGGCGTCTATGGAATCGAGTCACTGAATCCCAATAGTCTTTATCATTTGAGTCTGAGAGTGGATTACCCGAATGAATTTGACCGCGCCCAAGGCCGGAAAGACGGACGCTCGAATCTCGGGGGTGACATCATGATTCACGGACGGGCTGTGACTATCGGATGTATCCCCGTGGGTGATCCGGCCATTGAGGAACTCTTTGTCTTGGCGGCTCAAACCGGGGTGAAGAATATCAAGGTCATCATCAGCCCGGTTGATTTCCGCACGAGCAAATTGCCCCCGGGCATGCCGGAGATTCCCGCCTGGTCAGGAGAACTCTACGCGCAAATTGCGCGAGAGCTCGCAGCATTCAAGAGGGAATAATTTTTTGTCTCAGGTGCTTTTTCCATGATTGCCAGCCACTCGTTTGAGGTTATATATAATTGACGATGAAAAAAGTTTTTATCAGCGGTTGTTATGACATCATCCACGGAGGGCATGTGGAGTTTTTCTCGCAGGCGCGGGCTCTGGGAGATTATTTGATTGTTTCCATCGCGGGGGATAATGCCTTGCTCAAACACAAAGGGCGGCGTCCGTCGGTGCCGGTGCTTCATAAAAAGCGGTTGATTGAAAATCTTTCGATGGTCGATGAGGTCATTATCAGCGATGAGACCGAAGGCGAGCTGGGATTGAATTTTTACCAGCAATTTCTGGAGATCAAACCCGACATCCTCGCTGTCACCGATGACGACCAGTATGAGGAACCCAAACGCAAACTTTGTTCGCAGGTCGGAGCCGAGTATGTCCGTCTGCCCAAGACGCTGAATTTCGAGCAGGTCAGTACCACGGGAATCATCCGCTGGGTGCGCGCGCCGCATTTTGTTCCGCTCCGTGTGGACTTCGGGGGCGGTTGGTTGGACGTTCCCAAATACGCGAAAGAGGGAGGACGGATTGTGAATTGCGCCATTTCGCCTTTGGTCAGTCTCAATGAATGGAATTACGAGATTAGCTCCGGTCTGGGGAGCTCCGCCGCCTACGCGATTCTCATGGGGAATAACGGCGTGGAAAAGGAACTAGACTGCGGGGTGGGTTGGCAGGATCCGGTGGTTATCTCTGAGACGGGGCTCTGTGTCTGGGCATCGGGAGCCAAACCCAAGCTTCTGGCAAAATTTGATACCGAATGGTTGAATGGAAAGATGGCACTATATTACACCGGAAAAGTCCGGAAAACCCCTGAGTTGACGGACAAAAAGCGTGATTACAAAGTCATTTTCAGGGCGGGAAAAATCGCTGAGAAATCTTGTTACGTCAAGGAGCCCGAGGCCAAACTCATTACTCTGGGTGAGGCCATCGCTCTGAGTTATGAAGCGCAAATCAAAGAGGGTATGGACAATTTGCCTGTGGCTCCGAAAGCATTGGCTAAAAAATACTGCGGCGGCGGCTGGGGCGGATACGCGCTGTACCTTTTTGCCCGCAAGAGCGACCGCGACGAATTCGCCGCCGGAGCAAATTGCCTCCCGATCGAGCCGTATCTCCGTTCAGACTATTGAGGGCATTTTGCTTTTTCAGGTTGATGACTTCGTCGGAGTGTGATGCCAGAGTGTGGAATATGGCAAAATAATCAGAGATGCTGTTGTCCACAGAGCTCAGTGTAGACTTTGATGGCCGCATAAGCATCATTGGCGGCGTAGAGGATCTGGTTTTCGGAGAGGCGCGGGCGGGACCAGTCGGATGTGGTCACTTTTTTGGATTTGGAGAGTTTTTGATTGAAGAGCATGGCGATGGCGGTTTTTGCGCCGATGGTATTTTTATGACCCAGCTCCTTGAAAGTATGGTT
>CAYTAI010000035.1:16371-20234 GCA_964435715.1 uncultured Verrucomicrobiota bacterium
GGGTGATGAATTTTAAATCGTCCCGGAGGCCGAATCCGATTTTGAGTATTGTGGTGGAAGACAGCAGGGATTTGATGGGGTCGAGGGAGTCCGTGCAGTGCGTCTGAAAAATCCATGCCTTCTCCAAGGTGGCAAATTGCAGAATATGCGGTCCCTCGGACTCGACATCTTTGCGAAAGACAGGTTTTGACTCCGTGTCGAAACCCATCCATTTGTGGCAGGAAATCTCGGCGTGGGCGGCTTGAGCTTGCTCATGACCGGAGACGACCTGAATCGCGGAGAGTTCGAGGCCTTGAAAGGGTTCAAGCAAAGCAATTTCTTCTCTTTTGGGAGGGGCTTGGCTTCCCCGCCTGGCTGGTGTGCTTGTATTCACAGACTGATATTAATAACTCATTTGATCGATTTTGACTTTCCCGCGGAAAATATAGTAAACGCTGACGGTATAAGCCATGACAATGGGCATGCCGATGAGAGCCATCACCAACATGATTCCCAGAGTCTTGTCCGAGGATGCTGCATTGTAGATGGTGAGACTATTCTCCGGCAGGGGATTGCTGTAAACCAGATGGGGAAAATAACCGATCCCGAAAAGTGTCATGAGCGCGAGGATGGATATGCATGAGGAGGCAAAAGCATAAAAATCCCGGCCTTTATGAATCTCCCGCGGGATATTGGCAATGGCGAGCATATTGACAATGGCCACGACAAAAAGAGCGGGGTAATCCCTGAAAATGCTCACCATATGATGGACGTAGAGCAGGGTCGCCATCGTGGTCACGGCATAACAAATGATGAAGAAAATAATACAGCGGTTGATCCAGCCCCGTATTTTAGCCTGGAGCTCGCCTTCGGTTTTCATCACGACATAGATGGAGCCGTGCATCATAAAAAGTGCGACCGTGGTAACTCCCATGAGCAGGGCATAGGGATGGAGCATCGACAGGAAACCACCAACGTATTCATGCTGGGCATCCAGGTGAATCCCGAAAGCAAGATTTCCCATTGTCACCCCGATCAAAAAAGCGGCTGACAGGCTCCCTGCGGAAAAAGCGATGTCCCACATATTCCGCCACCAAGCCATTGGTTGTTTACTGCGGAACTCAATGGAGACGGCCCGGAAAATCAATGAGAAAAGCAGAAGCATGAATGCGTAGTAGAAACCGGAAAAAACCGTCGCGTAAGCCTCGGGAAACGCTGCAAAAAGCGCCCCCCCGCCAGTCACCAGCCAGACCTCATTGCCGTCCCAGACCGGACCGATGGAGTTCAGCATAATGCGGCGTTCCTTGTCCCCGCGTGTGAAAAGATGGAGGGAACCCACGCCAAGGTCAAAGCCGTCGAGGATGGCGTATCCGGTGAAAAGAATCCCGACTAATACGAACCAAAGGATATTCAGATCGATAAAATCGAAAGTCATTTTTTCACCTCAGCGCGGGCGAGTTTGCCGGTCGGGACGAGGTCTTTGCCGTCAGGCCCGTGTTGGATTTTTTCATTCAATAAATATATGAAGAGGGCAAAGAGCAGCGCGTAAATGACGGCAAACATGATCAACGAGAAAAGCACAGCCTCGGCTTTGACGACGCGTGATAAACCCTCACTGGTTCGCATGAGCCCATAAACAATCCACGGTTGTCGACCGATCTCCGCTGTGTACCACCCGGCCTGATTGGCAATTTGTGGGCCGAGGACGGACAGGACGAGGATGAACTGCAGCCACTTCCATTTGAATAGCCAGCCTTTCCACCACGCAAACACTGTAAAATAAGACAACCCGATCAGTCCCATGCCAATGGCGATCATGAGATGGTAAAACTGGAAAACAAGTTGCACAGGCGGGCGTCCCATCTCAGCAGGGATTTGGTCGAACCCCGTGACGGGTTTTTCAAAATCTTTGTAAGCGAGAAAACTGAGTCCTCCGGGGATGGACAAGCCATAGACCTTTTCATTTTCCACATCGACCCAGCCGAAAATATACATCGGCGTGTAAGGCACAGTCTTAAAGACTCCCTCCATGGCGGCAAGTTTCGCCGGTTGATATTTCACCACAATATCCGCACTGCGACTCCCGGAGTAAAGCTGGAGCAGCGAGGCGACACACGCGACTGCGAGTCCGATTTTGAGCGAGCGTTTGGCAAACTCCAGATGCCTGTTTTTCAAGATGTAATAGGCGCTGATGCTTATGACCAGCCAGGCACCCGCTTGCCAGCATCCGACCAGTGTGTGGAAAAGCCGGTCCATGGATGAGGGATTAAAGACCATCGCCCAGAAATCAACGATTTGCGCGCGGGCACCCGCATCCTCTCCCACGATATGATAACCGGCCGGGGTCTGCATCCAGGAGTTCGCCACGATAATCCACACGGCACTGAAATGCGCGCCGAGACAAACCATACACGTCGAGAAAAAGTGGAACCACGGTTTTACCTTGTCCCAACCGAAAACGAGAATCGCAAGAAATCCGGACTCAAGAAAAAAGGCGAAAATACCCTCTGCCGCCAGCGCACTGCCGAAAATATCGCCGACAAACCGTGAGTATGTGGACCAATTTGTACCGAATTCAAACTCCAGAACGATACCGCTGGCGACGCCGATGGCGAATGTCAGGGCAAAAATCCTCGTCCAGAACCGTGCCATCTGGTGGTAGAGATTATTTTTGGTAATGAGCCAGAGAGCTTCGGTAATGACCATGATGACACCGAGTCCGATACTCAAAGGAGGAAAGAGGTAGTGGAATGAAACGGTGAAAGCAAATTGCAATCTGGCGAGTATTTCGACATCCATTATGGAGGATGAGTCTGCCTGCCTTCGCAACCGATGACAAGGGTTTCTTTACCGGAAAATTTTACGGGTGTGTAAATTCCTGATGACCGGTTAATAGAGCGATTATCGCAATTTTAGTCAGGAGTATTTTAAAATAAATCCGCTTGAATAAATGGTTTGCCGGGTTCTGGAGCCGGAGGTTCGTCCGCGAAAGGCAATTCATCATCCGACGTTCCTCCCTGCCGATCCACCCGCGCAAATTGCTCCAGCAAGTCCTTGAGTTCGCCCGCGGTGTATTCCTGTTTGAGGCGTGTGATCTCAACTTGGGCGATGGCATCACATTTTTCATTTCCATGCTCACCGGCATGACCTTTGACCCAGCTCCATTTGATGCGGTGTGGGGAGGTCAGGCGATCAAGTTCCCGCCAGAGGTCTTCATTTTTGACGGGCTGTCGGGTTTTGGTTTTCCAGCCATTGCGTTTCCAAGACGCGAGCCAAGTCGTGATCCCGTTTTTCAAGTAACTTGAATCTGTGAAAAGCTCTATCTCACAAGGCTCCTTCAAACTTTTCAGCGCTTCAATGGCTGCAGTCAGCTCCATTCTGTTATTGGTCGTGGCGGGTTCTCCCCCGGAAATCGTGCGCGAATTTTTTCCACAGACCAGCACTGCTGCCCAGCCGCCGGGGCCGGGATTGCCGTGGCACCCGCCGTCGGTATGGATTGTGATTTTTTTCATCTGTGCCATTGGGGATGGTTTCGAATGAGGCTTTCAAATGCGATTTGTTCTTCGGGGGGAATGCCCGTAGGAGCTTTCGCACAGGAACGGTTCCATTTCGCAAACCAGTCTTGTGAGAGCATTTCGCGCCGGGAGGTGAATGGACTGAGGAGAGCCGCAGGTGTCAGGGCAATCGTGGTTTCGAGTTTTTGACCTGTGCCCCGGCCTTTGGCGAGGTGGAATCCTGCGGCGAGCAGCGCTGCCCGTGAGGCGGTGGAATAGGAGTATGTGAAAAGCTCCACGGCACTGTGCCCGCAGATGCCAAAGAGTTTCTGGAAGATGTCGTATGTCCAGAGTTCCCCCGATGTTTTGACCGAGTACATGTCATAGAAA
>CAYTAI010000035.1:20244-27787 GCA_964435715.1 uncultured Verrucomicrobiota bacterium
TCGGGGAGAGCCGGGGCTCGGTGCATGGTTTCACGAATGTCACCCGGAAGAAGAATCCAGCTCAGCCCGGGAAATTGCTTCGATTGCCAGTGACCATCCCGGGCAATGCTTGCAGGACCGCCGTGACGCAAGTAAGTGAAGAGGTCACGGTGGTTCAGCGCGAGATTGAGGGAGTCGAGATTATTCTCGAAACTGATGATTCTCATCGGGCGCACGGAGCCTGCTGCGGCGACGGACTCGTAACATTGAATTGCCGCCATCGCATTGGCGGCAGCACCGAGACCGGCATCCCAGATGACGAGTTCGCTCGCATCGCTCTCCGGAGTCACTTGCAAGCGTTCGGACAGGAAGGATTGCTCCACGTATAGACTTCGCGCTTCGTCCATCGGTGGTGTGCGTGAATGCATGATCTCACCGGAAGGGACATGTTTGATACTGGCAAATCCTTCGTGCGCGATGTGGATGGCATAATCGCCGAGGGTGGGGCGGCGTTTTTTCGACGGTTTGACGGGGGTCACCGGATTTTCGCGGTCGGGCTCGTGTAAAAACTCGCGTTTCTGGTGGTAGAGCTCCATGAAACGGTCATCGAGAATGCTCTGGCGGATGTCTCGCATGAGCTGGTGGTAGAAATGGATATTGTGTTTGCCCAGGAGTTGCCAGCCGAGTGTCTCCCCGGTTTTTGCCAGGTGGTGTAAATAGGCGCGGGAATAGCGGCGGCAGGTCGGGCAATTGCATTCCGGGTCGAGGGGTTCTCCCGAAAACTTATAGACACTCCGGCGCAGCTGGAGGAATCCCCGCGACGTGAATGCCGCACCGCGCTGTGCAACTTGCGTGGGGATAATACAGTCGAACATGTCCACACCGCGGTGCACCGCCTCCAGAATATCCAAGGGGGTGCCGACACCCATGAGGTAACGGGGTTTATCCTCCGGAAGCATGGCGGCGGTCAGCTCGCATGTGTCCTCGCGTTCGTTTTTGGCCTCGCCCACAGCGAGTCCGCCGATGGCGAATCCGTCAAAGGACATGGAGCAAATTGCATCGACACTTTCCTGGCGCAAATCCGGAAAGAGTGCTCCTTGGACAATGCCAAACATCGACTGTGGCGAGTCTCCCCGGGCGGCCAAGCTGCGTGCGGCCCAGCGATGTGTGATCCCGAGGGCATCCCGTGCCGTGTCATGAGCGGCTGTGGAAGGGATACACTGATCGAGTGCCATCATGATATCACTGCCGATGGCGACTTGAGTGCCGATACTCAACTCAGGGCTCAATAGGATTGTTTTGCCGTCGATGTAGCTTTGAAAGACAGCTCCTTCCTCGCTCATGGAACGCGAGTGGGGCAGTGAAAAAATCTGGAATCCCCCGGAGTCGGTCAAAACCGAGCGCGGCCAGCTCATGAATTTATGAATGCCTCCCAATCGCTGAAAAACCTCCGGTCCGGGTCGAAGCAAGAGGTGGTAGGTATTGGCAAGGAGGATTTGAGAACCGGCATCCTCAAGAGTCTGTGTGAGCTGGGCTTTGACCGTCGCCTGTGTCCCCACGGGCATGAAGAGGGGCGTCTTGACCACATTATGAAGCGTGTGAAATGTCCCCGCCCGGGCGCGGGAACCGGTAGCGCGGGCTTCGAGTTTGAAATTCAATCGGGACTGTGGCATAAAAACCGCGTTTTCTTGCGGGGCAAATTGCTTTTTACCCGGAAAGTCCTCCGGAGACAAAGAAGTTTTTGATGGGTAATGTCAATTGGATGATAGTTCTTTTTCCAATGAACGGATTTTTTCTAAAAGCGATTTGTCGGAGTCCACGAGTGATTTCGCCTGATTCAAATACTGGGTGGCGCGGTCTTTATTCCCCGTTTTGAGATGGAGCTCGGCCAGATGAATGCAATTGTCGGGGAGGGGCTTGAAGAAAACGCTTTTTTCCAGTGTGGCTTGAGCGGAGACCAGATCGTTTTTCAGGAATTGTATCCGCCCGAGAGTATCGAGGATGTAGGGATCATGGGGTGTGATTTCCAGTGCTTTGACGGCATAAGACTGGGCTTGATCATACTGGCCTGTTTCCATCAGGAGATAAGCAAGGTTATTGAGAAGGGGCGGATTTTGCGGGGATTGTGCCAGGGCGGACTCGTAATATCTGATAGCGGCTTTTTTATCTTTTTTTGATTCGATTTCAGCTTTCTTGACCAGGAAGATGGTATCGTGGGGAAAAAAACGCAAGGATGCATTAATAAAATCATTGTATTTGGGTGAGTTTGTGTCCTGCAACATGTCGGCATAAAAATGACGGACAGCCAATTGCCGGGGAAATTTATTCAAATAAAACTCAGCCTCGCCAAGAGCTTTCATTTTATCCCCCTGCTCATAACGGATCCGGCACAAAAGAATCACTGCTGCGGCTGATGAGGGGTCTTGTTTGAGGGCTTTTTCAGCACTTTCAGCCGCCTCTTTGAATTTTTTCAATTCGGCATTGTACGAGGCTCGTAGCAGCAGTCCGCGGGGGTCGGCCGGATAGTTGCGGATAAACTGGTCAATATTCAATCCGACTTCATATCCGATTTTATCCTTGGTCACATTATCCCCGGCCTTCGACATTTGATTGAGCAGGATGTCGATGAGGGTGAGGCTGCTTTCCAAGGGGGCATTTTCCCGGGATATTTCCAGAGTCTTTTTTGCCGAGTCAATACTTCCTGTGGAGGCTTGGGCACGGGCTAGTGCAATGAGAAGAGGGGTATTTTTCGGATCAATGGAAAGTGCTTTTTTTAAAAGGGGAATGGATTCAGATGTGGAGAGCGTGTCTTGTAATGAGAGAACAATCCCCATGTATTGGGGGAAATACTCTTTGAACTGGGATTCCGGCAAATCCGAGAGGAGCCGGGCGGCTTTTGTTGATTGTCTTGTCTGGGTCAAGAGTTGGATGAGCATGAGTTTTTGTTCGGCAGCCGGCAATTTGCCCTTGACGGAGAGCAAGATGCGCTCGGCTTCCTGTGCCCCGAGGGATTGACGGGTCATGTCTATGATCAAACGGGCCAGGGCAAAATGCTGGGCAGATTGAAAGAGCTTTTCATAAATCTGAACCGCCTCCCGGGGGTTATCCTCCAAAACCAATATCCGGGCTTCCAGGGATTGTAATACAGGGGAGACTTTGACCAGAGCCTCATTCTCGGAAAGAAGTTTTTTCGCTTGGGAAATGTTTTTGCCCTGGAGACAAGCTTGAATATAGTTGGAGAGTGTCAGCGCGGAGGGAGACAGTGAAAAGCTGATCTCCGCGTCTTTGAGAGCGGAGGAGAGATCATCCATGTTCAAAAAAAACATCATCCTCATCGTGTACAACTGGGTGTTTTTGGGGAATTTCCGGATCGCATCGTCGAGGATGCTTTGCGCGTGGCGGGATTGTCCCGTGCCCTGGTAAAACTCATGCAACTGAAAATAATAGGGGAGATGATCGGGATTGCCCTTGAGGGCGGCACGAATCCCGTCGATTGCGGATTCTGTTTTTCCTTCCTGGAAATGGAGCTGGGCACGGAGAATGACGGCTTCGGGAAATTGAGGATTGGCCTGGATCGCTTTGTCAATATTGGGAAAAATCGCGTCCGAGGGGTAACCGGCTGCCAGTTTCAAGCGAGCCAACTGGAGATTCCGAGAGTCATTCGGGTGCAGGGTGATGTGCCGGGAGAGGGCTTCAATCGCTTTTTCGAGCTGCTCGGAGGCTTCCTTCCTGTCGGGGGTATTGAGTGATTTATTCTGATGGGCGAGGGACTCCTCGACAAGGAGTATGTTATTGTTGCCGGATTGTTTGCGGGTCAGGGAAATCTGTGACAGAGCCTCATTGAAATTGCCCGTCATGATCAGGAGGTAGATGTATCTTTCCGTGATATCGAGTTTGCCGGGTGCTTCTTTCACGAGCTTGCTGTAGGAGTCGACAGCTTCCTTGATTTTGCCTGTCGCGGCGAGGATCTGGGCTTTGAAAGCCCTTTGGGCATAGGGGGATTTGTCATTGATCGCATCGAGATTCGCCATGTGAAGCGCGTCTTCGAGTTTCCCTTGTTCGAGATACATGAGCGTGAGGGCTTGGGTATTTTCGCTGAATTCCGGTGCGGCTTCGGAAATTTTTTTCCGGAGATTGAGCGCGTTTTCAGCAGGCAGCTTGGCCTGTTGGATGGACAGAAATTGGGCAAGGTAGGTGGCGTTTTGCGGGTCTTGCGTCAGCGCGCGTTTCACATACTCCAAGGCTTTTTCATCCTGACCATTGCGGAACTCCAGATCCGCGAGGATGGACAGGGAGGGGGCATGAGCCGGGTCGATCGTCGTGATCTGGTCGAGACGCCTCTTTGCTGAAGTAAAATCCTGTTTGCTCAAGTCCAGTCTGGCAAGCAGGAATAATGTGCCTGTGTGCGAAGGGCTTTTTTTGACAATTTCCCCGGCAAGTTTTGCGGCATCCGTTGTATTGCCCTGAGCCGCCATGGCGACTGCTTGGAAATACAGGCCTCCGACTCCGTCGACATTTTGATCACGCGCCGTTTGCAGGATACGGTTCAGCGCGGCCGAATCTTTCGAGGCCAGGGCTTGGTCGAGTTGCATCTCTAGCAACCGGAAAGAAGCAGGATATTTTTTGAATCCTTCTTCCAGGATTTTCATTGCCGTTTCAGGCTTTTCCCAAGCCATGTAAGTTTTCGCAATTTCCAAATAAGTATCAGCATTGACCGAGCTTCCGCGCAAATTGCCCAGACTCATTTTCTCGAAACTCCAGCCGGGGCTTTGAAGCAAATGATGGTAAAGGTCGCTGAAGAGAGGGGGCATCCCGGCTTGTGTCGCTCTGCCCAGGACTTTTTTACAAGCATCGAGATCGTTGCTCGTCAGGATGTATAGTTTGACAGCATTGATATTCGCCGGGTCTTTTTTCAAAATGTCCTCGATGCTATTGAGCGCGATGTCACGATTCCCCACACGGGAGGCTGCCATTGATTTTTTCAGCAGGATGGTTTCTTTCTGGTTGTCGGCGGTGGCTTTGAGGATTTCATCATAGAGCGTGAGGGCTTCCCGGGTTTTGCCCTGTTTCATGAGCAAGTCTGCTTCGAGCTCCCTGACCGCCGGATGTTTTTTTTCCTCGTTGGAAAAGGAGTTTAATTGATTCAAGAGCACATCATACTCGGCTGTCTGCAGAAGGAGTTGGGCAAAGCGCAGACGCACGGGGAAACTCACCCCTTGGGAAATGATGATTTTGCGGTATCGTTCTTTCGCCTCGCCGATGAGCCCGAGACGGATTGCGGATTCCGCAGCGAGAAAAAGTTTTTCGCTTTCTTCGGGACCCTGCAGTGGCGGGATCTGGTCGGCGATTGCCAGTGCTTGCTGATATTGCCCGCGGATAAAGGCTGTTTTGGCCTGGAGCAAAGCAAGTTGCACCGGGGACAGGGAGCGTGCCGTCTCGTCAAGGACGGCGGGAATCGAATCAATCAACCGGATGCGTTCTTGATCATCCGCTGTTGCCGATGCTTTTTGAATCAAGTAATTCGCATATTTATAGGCGGCATCCGCCCGAATCACATTCCTTTCAATCCAATCCAAGGGTGGCAAGGGGTTTTTCGCATCGAGGACTTCCCGGATGCGTTGCAAAGCCTCTTCATTTTTGCCGGTTTGCAAAAGATAAAAGGCGTAATCGGCTTTGAGAGCCGGATTTTCGGGGGCAATCGCGATGGCTTGCGGGTAGAATTTGAGAATTGCATCATCTTGTGAAGGATTGATTCTTGCGGACAAACGCAAGAGAGAGCCGAGCTGCACCAGATCATCAGGGGGTGCTGTCCCGAGATTGGTTTTTTGAAAGAGCTCATTGATTTTAAAAAGGTATTCGTCGGGAATGAGTTTTTGAGCGGCGACCTCTGTCGTGATCCGGGTGATTTGGATTTCCAGATCGCCGGGATTGTCATTGGCTGCCTTGGTCGTCATGTCCAAAGCTTGCTGGCGGTAGCGGGCGGCTTTATCACGGTCTTTACCGGCATCATCCGCCAGAGCCAGCAGGACTTTGGTTTGTGCCGTCAAGATTTCGCGATCAGTCGACAGGGGGGAGCCCGGGAGATTGAGATCGTTGAAATACCGGTGCAAGAAAATGGATTTGTCCGGGGAGGACAACCATGAGCCCGCGTAAAAACCGGACAAGGCCTTGTATTGTTTGGCAGGGGCGTAATTATTGTTTCTTTCCAGAATGGAATCGCAGAGTCCTGTGAGAATTTGCCATGCGGCGGGGTTGGATGCTTTTCCTTGCCGGATCAAAATACGGGCGATCCGCGTGAGTAATTCTGTATCTGCCAGGTTTCCCGAAATCGAACTGGAAAGAATCTGACTGACCTCTTGCATGGCCTGGGACGCTTGCTGATCCGAGGAGACAGGATTGAGTAATAATTTTTCGCTCAGGGCAACTGCGTCCTCTTTCGGAATGTAAGCGTGCCGGGCGGTTTCGAGCCACAAACGGGTGGACTCGGCGGTTTTGCCGGATTCAAAAGCGGCGCGGGCTTGCAGTTGGATTTGTTGAATATTGCGAGTCTGGCTTTTTCTTTTTTGATAGAGGTAGATCCCGCTGACAGCTAGAAGTGCAACGAGAAGAATTGTTAAGAGTGCAAAAATCAATATTTTTTTATTCATGACTGATTGATTTGTTTCTTTTAAAATTCCCTTATAAATCCCTTGTCTTAAATCCATTAGACATGGTATCGTCCACATTCAACTGAATTCCAAAATATGGCAACTAAATCCTCAAATCATAAAACTCTTCCGGCGAGAAAAACCCCGGCGACACGCTTGCAAAAACCCATGCGCGGCTGTGACATTGTCGTCGCAGCTCTTGAGCGTGAGGATGTGGACGTCATTTTTGCCTATCCGGGGGGAGCCAGCATGGAGTTGCACCAAGGACTCACCCGGTCAAAAAGGATCCGCACAGTTCTTCCCCGCCACGAGCAGGGCGGGGTGTTTGCCGCCATCGGTTATGCCCGCGCGACGGGAAAAACCGGTGTGTGTATGGCGACGAGTGGCCCCGGAGCAATGAATCTCCTGACGGGGATTGCCGATGCTTTTATGGATTCGGTGCCGCTTGTGGCGATTACGGGGCAGGTGCCCCAGCACATGATCGGGCGCGGTGCATTCCAGGAAACGGACGTTTTCGGGATGACGCTGCCGATTGTCAAACACAGTTATCTGGTCACGGATATCAATGACATTCCGCGGATCATGAAAGAAGCTTTCTACATCGCATCCAGCGGGAGACCCGGTCCCGTGCTGGTGGATATCCCCAAAAATATCCAGCAATCCTATACGCAGCCCGTTTGGCCGGACAAGATTGAGTTGCGCGGATACCGCCTGCCTCCGGCTCCCGATGAGCTCGCCCTCAATGAAGTGGTCGGACTCATTGAGCATGCCCAGAAACCCATCATCTATTGCGGTGGCGGGGTGAACTCTTCGAACTCGTGCAAAGAGCTCACGCAATTTGCCGAAAAGGCGGGGATTCATGTTGCCACCACCATCATGGGAGTTGGCTCGATTCCTGAGGATCATCCCTTGTCCCT
>CAYTAI010000035.1:27897-30339 GCA_964435715.1 uncultured Verrucomicrobiota bacterium
ATTCGAGGAGTTCGCCAAAAAAGCGACCATTGTCCACATTGATATTGATGCCTCCGAGATCAACAAAAATAAATTTGCCCATCTGCCGATCAATGCCGACTTGAAGGCTGCCTTGCGCAAATTGCTCACAATGGTGCGCCCCGGCAAGTACGCTGCATGGAATAAACAAATTGCCGAGTGGAAAGCGAAATACCCGTTGAAATTCAAACTCACCGATGAGGTGAAGTCGAATCTCTACATCAAGGATTTCCTCGGCGGCGACATCGGTGAGGTCATCATGCAACAGCATGTGATCAGCCTCCTCAGCGAGATGACCAAAGGACAAGCCATTATCACCACCGGAGTGGGACAACATCAAATGTGGGCGGGGCAATTTTATACATACAAAAATCCGCGTTCTTACATCACCTCAGCGGGTGCGGGGTCGATGGGATACGGTTATCCCGCCGCACTGGGTGCGAAGGTGGGATGCCCGGACAAGCAGGTCATCGACATCGATGGCGACGGCAGTTTTGTCATGAATATTCAGGAGTTGGCGACGGCGCACATTGAGAAAATCGCGGCAAAAGCGATTGTTCTGAATAATCAACATCTCGGGATGGTGGTGCAATGGGAGGATCATATCTATGATTCCAACCGCGGCCACACTTTTCTCGGAGACCCGGACAATCCTCACAGTATTTATCCTGATTTCATCGCGATTGCCAAAGGGTTCGGCGTGAAAGCCGAGCGTGTCTTTTTCAAGCGCGACTTGAAAGCGGCTCTCCAGCGCATGCTTGATTCCAAAGAGGCTTATCTTTTGGACATCATCGTGCCCTTTACCGAGCATGTGATGCCCTTCATTCCTGCTGGCAAAACTTACAAAGACATTATTGTCGAGTAAGGGTGGTGAGGGATGTTCTTGGGCAAATTGCATCAAGAGCGGGGTCGCTCGATCTAAAATCTAATGGAGCGCGCGCGTCACATCACAAAGGCTCTTCTATTTGTTTTTCCGCTCGCGTTTGTCTTGATGAGCGGGCATCCGTCTTTGACGGGGATTTTAGAAGACGAGGTCATCTACTCGGACACAGCCTGTTCCTTTTCGGAAACGGGGACTTTCCGCGTCGCGACTCTGCCGGGCGAACCCGCCATTGCCAAATATCCGCCTGTCTACGCAATTTGCCTGGCGATCTTCATGAAGCTCTCGGGCTGGCTTTTTCCGGTTTTGATTCCTTGGGTATTCATGGGTTTGCAACTCTTGATTACGGGTTTGCTCTGTCATGTGTTTTTTCATCTCTGGGCACCCCGTTTAAAAATCAGTCTGCCCGCGCAATTTGCTTTCATGGCGGTTTTTTTTATGAACTACCATGTTCTTATGATTTTTGCGGCTCCCATGTCGGAGGCTCTTTTCATGCTGCTGGCGGGCTGGTCCGCTTTTCTCTATGACACAAGGCGACATCCGGCATTTGCGGGGGCATTGGCGACACTGGCATTGCTGACACGTTCGGTCGGACTCCCGGTTTTTGCCGGGGTCATGGCGTTTTTATTCAAAGAAAAGCGTTTCCGGCCGCTGATGATATTGGCACTCGCCCTTCTTGTGGCTTGGGGAATCAATCACTCATTCCAGAAAGGGGTCTCCGTGCAAAATGCACAGAATGAGAGCCTGCCCTTTTTGGGCTATTACGCATCCTACGATTTTGTCTCCATTCCTTATCGAGAGGCGTGGAGCGAAAAGGGTTTCTCAGGATTGATCGTGCGTGCCGGGGCAAATTGTTTGCAGAATTCGCTCAACGGTCTGCGTTCGCTTGCGGGGTTTGTCTTTCCGGTGCATGAGGAGTCCTTGCAGACATCGCCGGGCGACAAGGGGATGGCTCCGGTTCTGACGGGGTTGGTTATATTCAGTCTTTGCATTTTCGGACTCATTCGCGTGCGCAAATTGCGTTTTTTTCTCTACCTCCTTTTACCCTATCTCGCCGCGCTTCTGATTTGGACATGGCCATTCACCGGACGTTTTTGGGTGCCGGTGTATCCGGTTCTTTTATTGGGCGCGGGTGCTGTCTTTTACCGCGGGGGTCGAATGGGGCAATGGCTCTTTTTAGCCATTTGCGCGGGGAGTGTCTTGATGAATCTCCCGTTTGTCGTGGGGCGTGCCGCCAGTGCCACGGATCAAGAGAGTTGGATCGGGAGTGTGAGCCCCCATGATCCCCCGGAGGTGCGGGACTACGCCGGGCAAATTGCCTGGCTCCAAAGTGCGTCCGGGCAACAAAAGAATATCATCCTGATAGGCGGGCTCAATACACTGCAAAAAGCCCGTGCCAATGGAGTCAAAGGGATTTGGCTGGATACCATGATGGATCCGTCGTCATTCCTTGGTTCATACACAGGAATTCCTCTCTCGACTGAAAAAATGGACGGCACCCCCGCGCAATTTGCACTCGTCCTCGCGCAATTTGCGCGGGTGCA
>CAYTAI010000036.1:0-10312 GCA_964435715.1 uncultured Verrucomicrobiota bacterium
AGGTCGCTGGTGTCGCCCAGACCTTGATTCCTTTCAAAACAGATGCCCAAGGAAAAAAACAAAAAGTTACCACGGACACGAATGCGAGTTTCATCATTCAATATGCCTCCGGTGCCGTGGGAGTTTTTGAGACCAGTCAGGTGGTTCCCGGTTATGGAAATTTTTTTCATATCGAGATATCCGGGGACAAGGGCGTGATCCGTGTGCTCAGTGAGGATGCGGATCATCTGACACTTTATTCCAGTCCGACTGTCTCGCGTTACATGACTTGGGGAACGGAATCATTCCCTCAAGTTAATATACCGACGGGATTTTCTGGAGGACAACCCAAAGGTTGTCTGGAGGCTTTCTCAAACAAATTGCGCGGGATGACCGAGAAAAATGATTGCCCCGGTTTTGAGGCAGGCATCCACGCTCAGAAATGTATTGAAGCGATTCAACAGTCCATGAAGACGGACCGATGGATCAAGCTCAAGTAATTTGGGTTTACTGGATGCGCTTTTTGCTTTCCGCGTGGGCAATGTATTTCGGGTAGAATCCACTGCTGACAAGAAACTCACGGCTGGGGTCGGGCGCATTATAATCATCCGGACGGCGCAAATTGCGACCGAGGGTCTGGTCCTCGGGCAGGGTGTCAGCAATGATCACGGTATTTCCGACAGAGACAATCTCAAAAAAGTCCGCAGCGACATTTTCATGGATCCTCACACAACCGTGAGTCTTTGGAACCGGCCAGATCCAGCCGACATGGAAGCCGTATGCGGGATAGAATTGAACCCAGTAGGGCAGGGGATGACCGACATAACGCCAGCCTGTGCCAGAGGGACGGTTGCGGACATGCGCGGGAACAATTTGCCCGGTCGAGTCATTCACATAAAAACCGTAGGTGCCAGAGCGTTTGGCCTTCTCCTTGTTTGTCACCTTGTAGGTTCCCTTGATTGTCTCATGTCCCGGTTTGCCCACGCATCCGGCGGTGACCATGAGCGGCTGGCCATTTTCCATGACGTAGACGGCTTGGTGTTTTAAGGATACTTTCACGACAACGTCCTGCGGGTTTGCCGGTTTTTTCACAGGCACCGAATAATTGCTCGCCCCCAGGATGCCACCGTGTGAACTTGTCGAGGCACATCCTGAAAAGAAGACAGACACCAGCAAGAGTCCGGATAAACACAAAATGATTTGTTTCATGGTTCGGGATTTTACCGGAGCAAATTGGAAGATGGCAAGCGTGGAGATGATTTTTTCTTTTTCTGGATGGCCGGTAAAAAGAGCAAATTGCGCTTCCGATAAAACCTGCTAATATATCTGCTCCATGCCTGCCATCATCGCTCAAGCTCTCAGCAAGACTTACCGTACCTACAAGAAAAAACCCGGGTTTACCGGAGCGATCAAGGGTCTTTTCCATCGCGAATACGAGTACACGCGCGCGGCGGCTGACGTAAGCTTTTCAATTGAAGAAGGGGAACTGGTGGGATTCCTCGGACCCAATGGAGCAGGCAAGACGACAACGCTCAAAATGCTTTCCGGTTTGCTTCATCCAACCAGCGGGAGTGCCTCAGTGCTGGGATTCATCCCGTCCCAACGGCAAAATGAATTTAAAAAGCAATTTGCCCTGGTCATGGGACAGAAAAATGCACTGTGGTGGGATTTGCCCGCTGCGGATTCGCTCGAGCTGACCCGTGTGATTTACGGGGTGGAGATCAATCGATACAGGGACAAACTCGATGAGCTGACCACTTTGCTCGATGTCAAAGGCAAACTCAATGTCATGGTGCGGGAATTGTCCCTCGGCGAGAGAATGAAATTCGAGCTCATCAACGCACTGATTTACTCGCCACGGATTTTATTTCTGGATGAACCGACCATCGGGCTGGATGTCACCTCCCAGAAAAAGGTGCGTGAATTCCTCAAACACTACAATCAAACCGCGAAAATCACGATGATCCTGACCAGTCATTACATGCAGGATATTCAAGAGCTTTGCCAGCGCGTCATGATTATTGATCATGGACACTTGATGTATGACGGGGCTCTGGAGAAGATTATCGACCAGTTTGCCGATCACAAAATCGTAAGCCTTGAGAGCATTCGTAATTTAAGGGGGATGGATTTTTCCCGGTTTGGAGAGATCATTGTGCAGGGGGAGCAAAACTTGAAACTAAAAGTCAAAAAAAACCGGATCAAAGACGTGTGTCGTGACTTGCTTTCCTTGGAGGGACTGGAAGACATCAATATCCAGGAGGTTCCAGTCGAGGACGTGATCCGGGAGGTTTTCGCCAAGGCTGGTACGACATGAATGCCCGAGCTTATTTTAAAGTATTCAATATCGGGCTGCAAAATACACTGGTTTACCGGTGGAATTTTTTTATCCGGTTGCTGATGAGTTTTTTGCCCCTGCTGGGTCTGGTTTATTTCTGGCGGGCGATTTATGCGGGACGGGACGGAGAATTGATTAATGGATACTCCTACGGTGACATGATTTTTTACTTTATGCTTGTGAATCTCGTGCAGGCTCTGACCATGCCGCTGGATGACGAGTGGCAAATTGCCACCGACATCCGGGATGGACAGCTCAACCAGTTTTTGCTCAAACCGCTGGATTATTTCGGTTATCGTGTCTTGCTTTTTGTGTCAAACCGCGCGGTGTATACCGTTGTGGCGGCGATCCCCACGCTTGTTTTATTCATCTATTTTCGAGGGTATGTGAGTCTTCCCGAGCATGGGGTGACGTGGGTGTTTACAATTGCGGCTCTTGTGCTGACAGCAATCTTGCAGTTTTTAATCACATATGCGATTGCGATGTTCGCTTTTTGGATTTTGGAGGTATCGACCCTGGTTTTTATCTATTTTGCATTCGAATACATTTTTGCCGGACATCTTTTTCCTTTGGATATCATGCCTCAGTGGATGTATGCGGTCGTCAAATGGACACCTTTTCCATATCAGCTCTTTTTTCCGATTTCGATTTTCAAGGAAAGGCTGGAGACTGTGCAAATGATTGAAGGATTTGGAATACAGATCCTGTGGATACTCTTAATCGGGATGTTGGTCAGATTCCTCTGGACACGGGGGCTCAAAAAATACACGGCGGTGGGAGGATGAAAATCATATGAGCCGGTATTTTGAAATTTACAAAATCCTGCTCCGCAACTCCCTGATCCGGGAGATGAATTTTGCGGCAAATTTCTGGGGCTGGCTTGTGTGTGAGGCTCTCTGGTTTGTCGCGCAAATTGCTCTCATTGAAGTGGTATTCCTCTACACGGACAGTATCGCCGGATGGAGCAAATGGCAGGTTGTGATTCTCTACGGGACACATCACATGACCTCGCAGCTCTTTCAGGCGGTTTGTTTTGTCAATCTGGCGAATGTGCCCGAGCTTATTCGTACAGGTAAAATGGACTTTCTTTTACTCCAGCCGATCAATGCACAATTTGCCGTGTCGACCAAACAATTCGGCTTCGACAATATGGTCAATGCCTTGCTGGGTGTGGCATTTATCGTCTATGGCTGTTACCGTTTGGATTTTGTCCCGACGGCGGGGCAACTGATCCTCTTTTTTGTGGCCGTGGCTCTAGCGATGATTATTCACTATTCCCTGACGATGATCTTGGTGACGATTTCTTTTTGGGTCGTGAAAGCCCAGGGGGCACTCTATGCGTATTATAACCTGATGAATCTGGCACGGTACCCGGATGCGATTTTCCGTGTCGCGCCGTTTCTAGTCAAAATGGTTTTGACGTTTGTCATTCCGGTCATCGTGGTCGCCAATGTGCCGGCACGACTTTTAAATGATATCACGACAGGAACCAATCTCTGGCTGAGTGCGGGATTTTTAGTGATCAGCTCTTTAGGAATCATGTCTGCCTGTATATTCTTCTGGAATTTTGCTTTGAAACATTACACGAGTGCAAGCAGTTGATGCGATTTCTGGGTTATGAGCAAGATTTGCACTTGTCAGTCAGGGAAAAATCGTGTTCTTTATACAGTTCTTCGATTGCCCGATAGTGTAACGGTAGCACATTGCCCTTTGGAGGCAAGCGTCTAGGTTCGAATCCTAGTCGGGCAGCCATTTTTCATCATTCAGGAATTTTTTCCGCGTAGAGAGTCTTTCAATTGATCTATCTTTTCAATGGAATAGTCTTTGCCCTACAGACTCAACAGCCATGATCATGGGAAAGAGAAAGTGTGGAAAAAATGGAGGCGGAGGTCGGAATCGAACCGACTCATAGGGCTTTTGCAGAGCCCGGCCTTCCCACTTGGCAACTCCGCCGTAGAGCTATGGCTTATAAACATGAAGCATGAAAGAGTGGCAATCAAGACAAAACTCATCACCGCAATCGATTCATGGCAATAAAATATTTTTTTCTGGGAAGTCTGTGGATAGGCTGTTTAATCAGATGACGATCGGCCATGCTTTTAACAAGATTGGAAGAGCAGATATTTTTGAATGGAAAAAATAAAATGAAGCTCTGTGATTTGACACAATTTTATTCACCGGACAGTGGAGGGGTGAAGCGTTACCTGACCGAGAAGATGGCTTATATTGAGCAGTACACATCGCACGAGCATGTTCTGATCATTCCCGGGAAGGAATCCGGGATGACGATCCAAGGGCACACAAAAATCCACACGATTGCCTCCCCCCGGATCACACCGACTTCCCGTTACAGGGTCATGCTCAAGATGAAAGAGCTCCATGAGATCCTTGAGAAGGAAAATCCGGACTTGATTGAGTTGGGAGATCCCTATCATGTGGCTTGGTCGGCGGTGAAATTCGCCAAAATCCACAAGATTCCGGTGGTGGGATTTTATCATAGTAATTTTCCCGAGGCATATGTCCGGACATTCATGCGGTACTTTGGCTCCACGATCGCCCATGCCTCAGAGCGGTATGCACAGAACTATGTCAAAAAGCTCTACAATCAAATGTCTGCGACACTGGTGCCTTCTCCCGGTCTGCACAATTTGCTCACGTCATGGGGAGTGCAAAATGTCATTGATGTGGATCTGGGAGTCGATACGGATACTTTCAGCCCGGATATGAATCAATCGGCGCAACTCAAGAAAAACCTGGGGGTTCCCGAATCGACGAAGCTCTTGCTCTATGTCACACGCCTCTCGAAAGAGAAAAATGTGCAAACACTCCTGACGGCTTTTGAGCTCCTGGTCAGTGCCCATGATACTCAGATATCGATCCCGCCGCCGCCTGTGACTCATGGGGTTGGAGCTGACCCTGTCCAACCTGTAATACGCGACGGCGACGCCTCCAGTAAACCCTATCATCTGATCATTGTCGGGGATGGTCCGTTGAAAAAGGCGGTTCAGGCCACAGCAAAACGCACCAAAGCTCTGACACATTTACCTTACATATCGGACAAGTCAGAGCTGGCGACGCTTTACGCGAGTGTGGATTTATTTGTGCATCCGGGGGTTTTGGAAACATTTGGTCTGGCGGCTCTGGAGTCACAGAGTTGCGGGACACCCGTGTGCGGGATCAGGGGCAGCCGGCTGGACCGGATTATTTTTTCAGGGTTGAACTTCTGGGCGAGTATGAATAGCCCCGAAAACCTGGCGAATGCGATCCAGCAAATGTGTCTGATTAACCTTCGTGAAAATGGGGTAAAATGCCGTGAATCCGTGGTCGAAAGGTATTCATGGTCTCAAGTTTTTTCAAAGTTATTTTCAGTTTATGCCAGGCTTGTGAGGTCTTGATATCAGGATTGTGATTCGGTAGTGTGCTGTCATGTCTTTTGTATCCCGTCATTTGATTTTTGCAGAAAGCAAAAAGCTCATCCCTCACTCCACCCTTGTCAATGCGCTCCACCTTTACAACCGGCATGGGACACCGGATTGGGCAAAAGACAGTATCGAAGATCTCGTCAGAAACCAGCAGTGGAAAGAACTCAATGATCGTTTTTACAAGAATATGACTTTTGGGACAGGGGGTATCCGTGGACGCATGATCGGACAGATTGTGACAGTGGCAGAAACCGGCACCCCAGACTCGTTTGGACGACCCCAACACCCGGCAGTCGGAACAAATACGATGAATGAGTACAACCTTCTCCGTGCGGTCACCGGACTTTGTCTTTATGTGAGAAAAAATTTCACTCCCACCTCCGAGACTCCGCGTGCCCGCCTGGTCTTTGCCCATGATACACGCCATTTCTCCCGGGAATTCGTCGAAATGGCTGCCCGGGTTGTCCAAAGAATGGGAATGGATATCTATCTTTTTGAAAGTGATCGTCCGACACCAGAGCTCTCATTTGCTATCAGAGAGCTCAATGCCCAGGCGGGAGGAATGGTGACCGCCAGCCATAATCCTGCCCATGATAATGGATTCAAAGCGTTTTATTCCGATGGGGCTCAAATTGTCGAACCCCACGCGTCGGGGATTATTGCGGAGGTGAATTCCGTCGATACAGATCTGCGTGAAGAAAGTATTGAATCCGGCGAGTATCACATTCTTGGCAAGGAAATGGATGATTTGTATTTGCAAAGAGTTTTTTCCCTGCTTTTGGATGCGGAGCTGGTTCAATCACAAAAATCATTCCTAAAAATCGTCTATTCACCGCTTCACGGCACAGGAGCGAGACTCATTCCCAGGCTCTTGGAGGAGATGGGTTTTGAGTTTTCAGTGGTTCAGCGGCAATCCGAGCCGGACGGACGTTTCCCGACGGTCAAATCACCAAATCCGGAGTATTCGGAAAGTCTCTTTCTGGCGATGCAACAAGCAGACACGGAGAGAGCCGATCTGGTCGTGGCGACTGATCCGGATACTGACCGGATGGGAGTCGCTGTGAGAGATCATCGAGGGGAGCTTGTCCTGCTCAACGGGAATCAAATTGCCTCGCTCATCGCTTACTACCGTACCCATAAACTTTTTGAGCAGGGTGTGCTGAACCAAACGAATGCCGCAAAAAATGCCGCTTTGATCAAGACAGTTGTGACGACAGGGTTGCTGGCTGCTGTCGCAGGACATTTCGGGGTCAAGCTCGTTGAGACACTGACAGGATTCAAATACATCGCGGCAAAACTGGGTGATTACGAAAAGCAGGTTCTTGATGCCAAAAAAATGTCGACCGGGGAATACCGCAAGCTCAACGAAAAAGTCAAAAGGGACTTGCTCCTGAAATACGGGACGTATTACATTTTCGGGGGTGAGGAAAGTTATGGTTACAGCGCCTCTGATTTTGTTCGCGACAAGGACGCAGTCGCCGCTGTTCTGATGTTTTGTGAAACCGCTGCTTTTGCGAAATCCAAAGGCATGAGTCTGGTCGAGATGCTGGATGAGATTTATTGCAGGCTGGGATTTTTCTCTGAAAAACTCGGGCAGATCACTTTGGAGGGCGCGGAGGGGGCGAAAAAGATTGAAAAGCTACTGGCCTCTTACACGAGTCAAAAACCGGAATCCCTTTGCGGGCGGAAGATTACGAGAGTTGTCCGATACGATCAGGAGGCGATTACAGATATTGATGGCAAGCTTTTGCCAAAGGAGCAGATGATAGTTTTTGAGTGCGAGGACGGAGCAAGTGTGACGATCCGCGGCTCGGGAACTGAACCAGAAATCAAGTATTACATCGCCGCAAAAAAACTCCCCGGTGCCGGTTGTGTGTTTGCTCCGGATGAACTCGCGCGTATCAAAGCGGAGGCGAATGCCTTTCTGGAAGCGTGTTGGGGCGAACTGGAGACGGATGCTCAAAAAAGAATGGATTAGTCCAAACAACCCTCGATTTGTGCAGCAAGACGTTCTTTGTCGATTCGCGGTCCGATCAGGACGAGCTTGGAAAAGCGTTTTTCATTTGCAAACCATTCTTTGTCCCAATACATCGAGAACCGGTTATTCACCCCGTGGAAAATGGCTTTGCGTTTCTCTCCGGAGACAGAAATGATTCCTTTGCTCCTGATGACCCTTTCTTTTTCACTGAGAGTCTGTACCCAGCTCTCGAATCTGACGAGGTTGAAGGGGCGTTCGGTCTGGTAACTAAATGAGACAATGTCGGTGTCATGGTGATGATGCGTCTCATCCAGGAGACCGGGCTCCAGCTCCAGTTTCCGGTTCACGTCAAAGACTCCTGTGTCAAGGACTTGTTTGAGGGGAATGACTCCATTGCTTGTTTTGAGGATTTGTGCAAAAGGATTGAGCTCGCGCAATTTGCGCTCCACAGAGAGCACATCCGAGAGAGGGAGCAGGTCGGTTTTATTGATCACGAGGAAATCCCCGAGCCTCGCCTGGTCTTCAACGGTGGAGGTCGTCTCCAGTTGATTCAAAAAATGCTCCGCATCGATCAAGGTGATAATCGAATCGAGCCGGACGAATTTCTGGAGTTCGGGAATATTGAAGAATGTCTGGGCGACTGGTCCGGGATTGGCAAGCCCGGTGGTTTCAATGATGATGTAGTCGAGGGAGTCTTTGCGCTCATAGAGTTTGCGGATGGACTTGACGAGGTCGGTGCGGACTGTGCAGCAGATACAACCGTTATTCATCTCCAGCACCTCCTCATCGCCCCTCTCCACGAGTGCATTGTCGATTCCGATTTCTCCGAATTCATTGATAATCAACCCGATTTTGAGTCCGTGCTTTTCTTTGAGGATGTAATTCAAAGTTGTTGTTTTGCCGGCACCGAGGAATCCGGTGAGTATGGATACGGGGGTGATTTTATATGTGGAGAGTTCGCTCATGATTTTTTTGAGTTCAGGTTGATTTTCCAAGCGCGCAAGGAACCTTTCAGTCCTCCTGCCACAATCAGGTTGCCACGATGATTCCAGATCAAACGATGGACAGAGTCATTTCTAAATGAACGCAGGGCGATGAAGTTTTTGATGGCATGGCTGTAGAGTTCGATGTGCCCGGCGGCGGTTCCGGTGGCGAGCAGGAGGGGTTCAGTCGGGTGATAAGAGAGGGCGGTGACATCACCTGCGACGCTTTCAAACATTTCCGGAGTGGTGCCTGCTGGTCCTTTGCCTTGAAAGTTCCAGACTGTGACATGATTGAGATTTGAGCAGGCGAGGAAATGGCTGGCGGCATTCCAGGAGAGGTATTGGACTTTGACAGCATAACCACTCATGTGCATATTTTCGATTTTTGATTTCATGGGCCAGATATGGAGTGATGAGTCTTGATTGCCTGAAACAAGCCATTGGCCATCGGGACTCCAACGGATTGATAACAGGGAGCCCTTGTAGGCAAGGGGTGTCATTTTTTCCAGATCAGCAGGATCCCAAAGGGATATTCCTCCATAACTGCCGACTGCCAGTTCGTTGCCGGACAATTTCCATTGGATATCTGAGACGGTTCCGCCATGAGCGGGAGACTCAAAAACAAATTCTCCACATGGTTTCCACAGGGAAATTGTTTTGCCCGCGGCTGTGGCGAGATACTCACCGTCAAAAGACCATTGCCCATGCTCGACCCAGTCGCTTTTATGGCACAGATCATGTGTTTTCTTAAAATCATCCAAGGAATAAACCGATGCCAGTTTGTCCTCATACCCGATTGCGAGCAAATTGCGCGACGGATGAGGCGCATTCCAGAAAGCCCCCGCACCAGTATCCTGGATCCGGGCAATTTGCTCACCCGAGTGAGCATTGTAGATGAGTGTCTTGCCTGCGGCGGTGGTGGCACAGAGGAGACGGTCATCATGGCTGAAAGACAAGCCGGTGATGCAGTCGCCAGTGTCGGCTTCAAAAGCGGGGGGGTATTTTGTGGCGATATCAGTCGTGCTCAACATGGGCAGGAGGTGTTTTAAATCAGACAGGCTTGAAATTCCTTGGTCAGGGACTCACGATCCAGGTTGCGCCCGATGAAAACAAGTTGATTGCGGCGGGCTCGAGCACCCCAGGGTTTATCAGGCCGGCCATCGAAAATCATATGCACGGCCTGAAAAACAAATTGAGACGGCTCGCCATCTATACTCACGATCCCTTTCATCCGGAAAATATCAGACCCTTTTTCCCGGAGCAAATTGCTCAGCCAAGTGTTGAACCGCTCTGGGTGCAAATTGCCCGGGAGGTCGATACCAACGGATGTGATGCTGTGGTCATGCTCATGTGCCGCCGTAAACTCTTCAAAAAAACCGGGGTTGATTTCTTTACCCTCTAGGGTCAGACGCATTTTGAACTCCGAAGGGTTATGCTCTGTGACCAGGCCGTAACTTCCGGACTTGTCGATGATCAGAGGAAATCGGGCACCTTGTTTGCCGACGGATAACTCAATGAGTTTGTGTCCCGGGAACAGCGAGGTTCCCGAAGTCACCAGCGCAGGCTCTCCTTCAAAGAGCTCCTCGGCGTGATGCTCCATGCGGTGAAACTC
>CAYTAI010000036.1:10331-16905 GCA_964435715.1 uncultured Verrucomicrobiota bacterium
GAACAATTTTTGGCGGGCATGAATGTGATTTTGACGGATGGGTCAGGACCGGGCTCGAACGCGAGCTCATAAGTCCCTGCATCAAGTTGATAAAGCGCACCCCATTCAAACGGTTTTTCGCCTTGGAGAAAGTGAGGGTCAAGCTCGAGGGTTTTTTCGAGGTCGAATGCCCGGATATCGAGCAACTTGCTCATTTCGATTTCCGCGTTGTGTGTGCGATGGATTTTAACAGTGCGATTCATCGATAAAATGCGTTTTTCAAGCCTGGTCAGCTCCTCTGGTGTGACCAAATCTGTTTTATTGAGCAGCAGCACATCCGCAAAAGCAATTTGCTTTCGGCACTGGTCGCTCTCGTCGATGTGAGCGAGGACGTGTTTGGCGTCGACGAGGGTAATAATCGCATCGACACAGAAATGGTCTTTCATCTCGTGATCAATAAAAAAAGTCTGGATCACGGGGGCGGGATCGGCGAGTCCGGTCGTTTCAATCATGATGTGGTCAAAACGATCCTTGCGTTTCATAAGGCGGCCGAGGATACGAATGAGGTCACCGCGAACGGTGCAGCAGATACATCCATTATTCATTTCAAAAATCTCCTCATCAGCATTGACGACGAGGGCATTGTCGATGCCGATTTCTCCGAACTCATTTTCAATGACAGCAATTTTTTTGCCGTGCGTGCCCGTGAGGATACGATTGAGGAGTGTGGTTTTTCCCGCTCCGAGAAAGCCGGTGATGACTGTTACAGGGATTCGGCATGATATTTCTGACATGGTTGAAAAAGCTCCGTGGAATTTTCTGATTATTCGGAATTTGGTTATTTTGTGGGAAAATGCAAGCTTGGCAAAGCACCCTTGATTAAATTTATCGTTTGTCGTCAAGCCGAGTAAAGGCTATTTTCACCTTTATGACTGTTTCCAAGACAATTCCTGAGATTGAAAATGAAATTGTGGATAACTACTCATTTTTCGATGATTGGATGGATAAATATGCACAAATCATCGACGAAGGTAAAAAATTGCCGCCCTACCCGGAGGAATTTCGCAGGGATGAGTACAAGGTGCAAGGATGCGTCTCCCAGGTCTGGCTTTATCCCGAAAGCAAAGACGGACGGATTTATTTCCAGGCAGACAGTGATGCCGCCATTACAAAAGGTTTGATTTCACTTTTGTTACAAGTGTATTCCGGACAGCGACCGGAGGATATCGTCGCGACCCCTCCCTCATTCTTGGACAGGATGGAGCTGGGGAAACATTTATCACCGAACCGCTCCAATGGGCTGGTGTCTATGGTAAGGGATATTCGAAAGTATGCCGCCGCTTGTGCTCGCCGATAAAAAGGATTCGCACGAATCGGCAATCCAAAAGAAGAATGCCTGCAATAACATTTTTTGACAGGGGAGAATTTTGCAATATAGTGCTCATCAAAATAAAAATGTTTTTCCTGCAACTGATCAATGACATTCAATCCTACAAACTGACAATCACTTTCCCATGATCAAATCCCGTAAATCCCCTGCACGAACTCTATCCCCCCTCAAAGACACACAAAAAGAAAAGGACACCCGTAATATCAGAATTGACCGGGTGGGTGTGAAAGAACTGAAATATCCAATTGAACTGCGCGACAAGTCGCACATCTCCCAGCATACCATCGCAACCATCGCAATGACCGTTGACCTGCCTCATCATTTCAAAGGCACTCATATGAGTCGTTTTCTAGAGGTTCTCAATGCCAATGGACGTGAAATCCATATCAAAAGGATTCCAGCAATACTCAAAAAAATGCAACGGAAACTGGAGGCTGACGAGGCTCACGTCGAGATGGAGTTTCCATTCTTTTTGGAGAAAAAAGCTCCCGTGACCCGCGCGGTGAGTTTGATGAATTATACAGGTCGCTTTACGGCGACGATGAAAAAAGACAAGCTTGATTTCATGACGGGGGTCATTGTGCCGGTTACCACGCTTTGCCCGTGCTCCAAAGCCATCAGTGCCCGAGGGGCTCATAACCAAAGAGGATATGTCAGTGTTCAATTGCGTTCGAAAAAATCGATATGGCTTGAGGATATTATTTCCCTGGTGGAGCAAAGTGCCAGTAGTGAGCTTTTTGCCTTGCTCAAGAGGGCGGATGAAAAGCAGGTCACAGAAAGAGCCTATGACAACCCCGTATTTGTCGAGGATTTAGTCAGGAATGTCGCTGTGCGCTTGAATCAACATCCCCAAGTCACATGGTACTGTGTTGAAGCCGAGAACCATGAGAGTATCCATAGTCACAATGCCTACGCCATGGTGGAGAAGGCATGAAAACTGCCCTTATTTTTCAACAAGCTTGAAATCATCCAAATACATTTCACCTTGTCCGGTAATGGTGATTGATATGTATCCAGGAACATCCCGGCCATCGTAGGTGAATTTTTCTTTTCCGGTTTTTCCGTCGGCATATTTGAAATTGGGACGTGCTGGTTGGGGGATGGTGAGATTAATAGGAATAGATACTTCTGACCAATTGGCTCCTGCAGAAAATGGTTTATCCCCGGTGCTTGTTGGTGCATTGAAAACATCAAAAACTTTTGGATCATTTTGACGGGGGACTTCATCTGTGGGCCAGAGTGCTGACATTGAAAGATTGCCATTCATATTACTACCTTTGACTTTGAAGGTTAATTGATAATTTTTACCTAGTACTATGGAAAAAGCCGCCGGACTGAGCGTTATCAACCTGTCTTCCTTCCGGGTCATTAAATTATTTTGAAACACTTGCAATGGCGGGGTTGGAAAATGGATTTTAAGTGCATTCTTTCCTTCGGGAGGATTGGATTTTGGATCACTTTCGTTATCAACGACTTCGACAACAGCATATTGATTATTTATATTATAGTTGTCAATAGTGTTATTATCAGTGGTATCCGACCATTCAATAGCTGCCCTGAATCTTTTGAGTGCATCCTGGGCTTTCACATTAACAAGGGCAGATAGTTTCGGCTCTGTTTTCGTGCCCTTATTGATGGCGACTTTGATTCTTCCGTCACTGGGGCTTGCAATCAAAAGATCCGGCAGGCCGTTCCCATTAAAATCCACGATGCACGGTGCCGCCATAGGGGTGTTGTAGACTTTGTCTCCCACTTTGATATTATCAGTGAATTCCAATTGGGGAACCCGCTGTGCCCCTTTGGGGATAGGGCGGCCCTTGTAAAAAGAAAGTGTTCCGGGGGATCCATCAATTCCCTCTCGGCTTCCGATAATCAAATCCAGAATCCCGTCACCGTCCCAATCAACTACTTGTGGAACAAGCTGTTCCCGTCCATAACCATAGGCAAGAACCATCTGGTTTTTTTCACTGAATCGTGGGGCATTGTCGGAACCTTCATTCAAGAAAAGATGGATGGCATTGGCGGAATATGTGCCTTCACCGATGAGCAAATCCTTGCTCCCGTCCCCATTCCAATCAATCACAAAGGGTGCAAAAAAATTACCCCATAAACTTCCGTCAGTACGAGTCGGTATTTGGAGATTTTGTCTCGTGGTTGAGAGATCGAAACCTTTCATATCATTAGGTAGTCGGAAGTCTGGGCGACTCGGTGATCCAGTATTCGGCACACGGACTATTCGCCCGAGATAATCGCCGAAGATGATGTCTTGCAAAGTCCCTGTCCAGCGGCTGAGTGTGATTTTAGGCGTATTGATATTATCCTCATTATTAAGAAAGAAAATAGGGATCAATTCACCCGTGCCAAACTTCGGATCATCTTTTGGGCCGAGATTTTTAAAAAAATAGAAAAATCCTGTCGGGTCGGCGATCAGCAAGTCGGGCAGTCCGTCGCCATCCAGGTCATTGTATGCGATGCTGGGGGGAAAGGTTCTAGCCTGTTGTGTTTTACCTTGAATGAGAACATGTTTTATCCGGGGAAGGAGTTTAATACTTCCGGATGAATCAACCCCGTCCCATAAGTTGTCGCGAGTGACGACCCGTTCAAATCCCCCGTTTCGGATCAGGTTATTCTGGGCTGAAAGCGGGGTGATACCAATAGAAGCCAGTGTGCAGAAACAAAGGATAAAAATACGCCGAATCGCCACTCCCTCTTTTTTTATTTTTAATACCTTCATTATTTCAGCCTTGTTTGTATTTGTCTTTTTGTCACAGGTCATGGGAAAAATGTTCCCGTTATTTTTTATAAACGCGGGGCTGATGATAAGACAGCCTGGTATTGTAATAAAAGATGGACGACGACATTGATTCCGAGTTTGTACGCCTGGGCAACTGTCTCATTATTGATATTGCGGTAGTAGTTATTCCGCCGGTGCCAGAGTGTTCTGTTTGTATATGTCTGGTTCGGATCTTTTTCTGTTCCCTGGTCAAAGACTTCCAATACCTTGTCTTTGTCATCGAGAGCAATTTGCCACATATTCCCGTAGGAGTTCATTGTATAGAGGACGCCAATCTGGTCGCCAATCATCATGACTTCAATGGGTTCTCTGTAAAAGTTAATTCCCGAAGGTGTCGTTTTAATCAGGCTGCCCCTTTGGGTGAAAATGGGGTGACGGTCGTCGATCGGCTGAAATTCCTGGTCGGGATCAGGAAGGATCCGGCGCATTTCGCGACGGAAGGCTATGTCAAATCTGGAGTTTCTCCCGGGCATTCCCGCATCGCCCCAGATCACGCCTCCGGCGAGGAGAAAGTCGCGAAGATTCGTGATTTCCGCATCGGTCAGTTTGAAATCACGGTGGCCGGTGAAATAGATGAATGCGACAGGCGGCTTGGAGCCGAACAGGGCATTCCGGTCGGACAAATCCAAGGGCACAGCCTCGACATTGGCCTTGAGCCTTTTATTCCAGCGCGTGATTTGCGTCATGAGGTTCGGGATACTGCCAAATGTCACCCGTCGGCCGTCCGCGGAGAGGCTCACATTATGATCCCAGTCTCCGCCTGCATATTTTGCGACGTAGCAGGTGAATTGTCCTTGCACACCTGTAACACCGCCTCCAGCGGTGTTTCCGATACCAAAGGGAGTACCGCCTTCGGCACCTCCTCCCATGCGGTTGCTCATCGCAGCCAGGCGTTCTTTACTGATGGGTTCAGCCGACCTTCTCGTTGCAGTGGGTGTCGGGATATTCCTGACGGTCGTTTGGATTTTATCCACGCTGGGACCGATATTGGCTGCGACATTGATTTCTGGCATGAAAGACGGCGCACTCGCATTCTCTGACACGATAATGTCTTTCATATCAGGAGCCGTTGTTTCTGCAATATCGGTTTGTGGAATCTCCACATCCACTTCATTGGGATTAAAGTCTGAGGGTGGAGCGGGCGGGGGACCGACGGGTTGGGCAAAAAAATCAGCGGATTCAAACTGTCCCGAGACAACGTGCTTGACGGCCTCCACAATCACAATGCCGCCGAAAATAGCGATGATTCCCACATGTATCCCCAGGGCAATCAGAAAAAAACGGGATGCCATCAGGGCATAGACGAATCTTTTGAGGACTCCCAACTGATCCCTGCCTTTTTGCATTGCTGATTTTTTCTTCGCCATTATTTCGATTCCTTGTTTTTTTGTCTAGCCGCCGAATGAAAGGCTTTTGACCCCGGCTGCCGTGCAAGCACTCAGCACTTGTGAAATGCGATCATGTCTGACCATAGGTGAGGGGGTGATGATGACAGGTTGTTTTTCCCCGAATTTGGCGACAACCTCCCTGAGCCGGGCTCTAAGCTCTTGCAGCTCAGGACCCGCATTATCGATGGGGAGTTGATTCCAAAAGACTTGACCATTTTCATCGATATCCACATAGATCGGGACTTCCACCGTGCCGGGATGCTGGACGCTCCCCTTTGTGGGCAAATTGATTCCCAGCTCCATTTCCTTCTGTTGAAGGCTGGCGGAAGCCATGAAAAAAAGGAGGAGGACGAAGACAACGTCCACCATCGGGGCAATTTGCAAGCCCACATCACCGTCGGTACTTCCTCCGCTGGCCATGATTCATTCTCCTTTTTTGTTTTTTCTGTTTAAAAAATATAAACACTTTCCGCTCGGAAAATGTTCCCGGTATTTTTATTGTGTTTCTGTTGTCGCGGGTGCCGGTGTTGCCGGGGCGCTTGCCCCGCTATCCTCAGAGCCACTGACCACTGAATAAGTGATATTCACGACTTTCGCCCGGGCAGCGGCTCTCATAATTTCTTGGATAAAAGAATAGCGCACGTCTTTTCCCGCCCTGACGAGCACACGGAAACGGGATTGATTTTCCGGGCTCAGGGCTTCGTAACGTTGACTGATCAACTCGGTGATCCGGGACGGTTCACTGAATGACTGTCCACCGTCCACTGAAAGGGCGCCTGCATCGGCTCCTCCATCCCAGCTGGCGTTGATCACGACTTCCAATGCCTTTTTGTCCTTGTCCTTCGCGTACAACACATCCGGGAGTTTGATTTCTGCCCCGGAAAATTTTACAATTTCATCCGCCGAGGAAATCGTCATAAAAAATGTTAAAAGAACCAGCAACACATCAATCATGGGCGCCACCTGGAACTCAATGTCTTCAGGGGGGAACAATTCCTGTTTGTGCCGTTTGTGGCGGCGTTT
>CAYTAI010000036.1:16918-29296 GCA_964435715.1 uncultured Verrucomicrobiota bacterium
AAATGGTCTTTGTTATTACCAGACATGATGATTCATTCCAATGGCGGAATACCGCTTTCCTCCGGGAGGATATTTCCGGTCATACGGTTCTCTAGCTCCACTGGAGAACAGTCCCGCAAGCTTGGCAACTGGGTTGTCCCACAGTGACGGCTGTTCCACACGCCGGACAAGCGACTGATTGGGGTGCGCCTGCGGGTGGTGCGACTACGCGCGAGACACTGGCTCCGGCAGCGGCTCCGGCAGCGGGTGGTGGAGCAAAGACATCGCCGATTTTGATCCCGTGGATTTCTTTGAATGGAATGTCGTCACGCAGACGGTTGATTTTGAGTGTGGCGACGAGAACCTGTTGCGCCAACATATTCCGGAATACATAATAAAAGACGAATCCGGGAATGGAGACGAGCAGCCCGGCCGCTGTCGCCACAAGAACGTGACCGATGTGCGCGGCGAGCTCGCGTGTCGCCGAAGGGCCTGCATTGGCCATACTGCCGAAAGCACCCATCATTCCGAAAACCGTTCCTGTCAATCCGATCATGGGCGAAACGACCCCGATCACGGACAAATAACTGATTTTGCTGTTGAGCCTTGCCGCTTCGGTCTTGGTCGCTTCTTCGATCGCCATTTCCATTGAGTCCTCGCCCTTGCCCACGCGTTCCAGGCCCAGCCGGAAAATATTCGACATGAAACACGGGTTGGCCTTGCAGATTTCCCAGGCTTCCTGGAAATTGCCCGCAGCGAGGGATTGTTTGAGACGCGCAAAAAGCGGCTCCGGTGCCATTTTGACTTCGCGCATGTTATAAAAACCGTCCATGATAATCGTGAGCATGAATACCGAGATGATTCCCAGCATGAGAACGGTCATCCCCCCCTGCTTGAGGTAAAAAATCAGGCTCTTTTTCTCAACCTCCTCCGTTCCTTCCCCTTCTGCTGTTGTGTCTTGGGCGACGACAAAAGTGTGTGAGGCGAGCCAGAGTGTCATGCTTAAGAATAATATGGCGATGAATTTTGTTTTGATGTCGAATTTCATATCAGCTTTACCGTGGGGGGGGGTTGGTGTTTAGGGTCTCTGTCTTAATTAGGGAACAAATACAACGGGTGTTTGTTTTTCCGGATTCTGGTTTTTTCTCAAAGCATCGGCTTTCGCCTGAGCCCGGGCCGCCATCTCCTTGTAACCGCTGTAAATGACTGCGCTTTTGAGATAACACTCCAGTGCTTTGGAATAATCCTTTTTCTTCTCATACGCTTGTCCCAGAATGTAGAAAGCTTCACAAAATGCACGCTCCTGCGCCAGGCTGGGGGATTGTATCGCAGAGGCTTGTTTTTCAAAGTTTGCCAGTAATGTCATCACCTTGTCCGATTCCCCTTTGACATTGGCGATTTTAGCCAAACCCACATTGGCCAGCGAAGCCTGGTCTGGGTAGAGTTTGGCAAATTCCGCATAGAGAGGCTCGGCCTTGGCGAGATTGTCAAGGGCGACATAGGAGTCCGCGAGTGTAATGAGAGCGGTTCCTACCCGCGGGTCGATGGCTCCCTTGTACTTTGTGACGATAGGCTCCAGAGATGTGACCGCTTTTTGGTAGTCCCCCGATGCAAATTGCTTCATGCCCTCCTCGTAAGAGGGGGGGATATTCAGCTCCAAAGATTTCATGTCCCGGTAAAAAAATTTCAGACTCACCTCGCGTCCGCTCCGGTCATCGAGATATTTCATCATGATGGCATCGGGAAAAACTTGCGTGACCTCGCCCCGGACCACCTGACCATTGGAGCGTGTCATGATATCCTCAGCCGCGAAAAGAGTGCCTGCCGCGACGCAAGTCACAGCACCGGCCAAGAGCAATTTGTATAAACGATAGATCGGATTTCTCATGACTTTGAATGTCATTAATTAACAGCAGTAGCGAGGAGCGTCAAATAAAACCTTGCCACGCGGGGGTGATTTTTTTTTTCGCAATCAATCACTCCTGCCTTGTTGCCGGATTGCCTCGTAGAGAACGATTGCCACGGAATTTGCCAGATTCAAACTCCGCGCCTCAGGATGAAACATCGGTATCTTGTAGGTCGCCCGCGCAAATTGCTCCACGAGGCGGGCGGGCAGCCCTTTGGACTCGCGTCCAAAGACCAGATAATCACCGGGAGCAAATTGCGCGTCGGAGTAGAGTTGATCGGTTTTTGTCTCAATCAAAAAAAGGCGGACGGGTTTTTCGCCTGCCATGAATTCCTCCCAGTTTTTCCATTGTCGCACATCCGCATTTTCCGCGTAGTCCATCGCCGCGCGTTTGAGTGCTTTGTCATCGAAGAGGAATCCCAGCGGGTGGATCAAATGCAGTACCGCACCGGTCGCTGCACACAAACGCATGACATTGCCGGTATTCGGCGGAATCTCCGGTTCATGCAGGACTATATGGAATGGAGCTCGGCTCATGGGTAAAAAACTTTCACCAGATAGAGCCCGTCAGCGGGAGCGGTCATGGCTGCGAGCCGGCGATCCCGGGCTTTGAGGATTTTTTTCACATCACCGGGTTGCAATTTGCCTTGGCCCACCGCGACCAGTGTCCCGGTCAGACAACGCACCATGCGGAAAAGGAATCCGCCGCCCTTGTATTTGAACGTGAGCAATTTGCCCCGGCCTGCCGAGAACCGTCCTGAGTCCCCTGCGCGCAGGGGGCTTTCTGAAAGAGTAATCCGGTGCAAATCGCGCACCATCGTGGTGCGTTCATACCGCGTGCTGACGGTAAACGAGGTAAAGTCATGTTTGCCGACGAGATGGCGCGCCGCCTCGCGCATGGCGCGGACATTGAGTGGCTGCCACAGCCACCAGGCCCGACCGTCCCAGTGCGCGGGCATGACCGGGCCATTATAAATGTGGTAGTGGTATTCCTTTCCGGTCGCGGAGAATCGAGCGTGGAAATCGTCGGAGGCAAGTTGCACCCGTTGGACGCGGATGGATGGCGGCAGGATGGTATTGAGCGCGACGACGAGTTTGTGCGGTTGAATCAATGGGCGGTCATTGGTCTGGCGGAAAGAGGCTGTCTGTCCCAGCGCATGGACTCCTGCGTCGGTGCGACCGGAGCCTTCGATGAGGATTTTTTCACACAGGATTTTTGAAAGGGTGTTTTCTATGGTCTTTTGCACGGTCACCGCATTGTCTTGTGTCTGCCATCCCGCATAGGGGCGGCCATCGTAGGAGAGGGTGAGCTTGTAGGTACGCATGGATGTTCTTTCCCCTATAAAACACAATTCATCGGGGGATTCCATAGCTGATTTCAAATTGGAAAAAAATCTGTTCTTGCCAGCCGTGCCGCCGTCGTTTTTACTGCATTCTTATGTCAGCAGAAAAACATCACCCAGGACAATCCGGTGGAGCCGAGTCTCTCCCGGTCGAGTTTCATATTGAGCAATTTTGGACAAAATACAAAAACATCGTCATTTTCGGGCTGGTTTTGATTGTGGCGGTCGCGATTCTTTCCGGACTTTACAAAAATAATCTTGCGACACAGGAAAAAAACTCTGCCATCGCGTTGAATCAGGCTGTGGATGCCGGGAATCTCGAGGCGGTGGCTTCCATTGTCGAGACATACCGTGGCACTCAAGCCGCGGCGCAAGCCCTCCTGCTCATATCAGACATGCATTTTCAAAGGGCTGAGTATGAACGTTCCCGCGAACTATATGAGCGTTTCACACGCGAATATCCCGCACATCCTCTGCTGGCTGCCGCCTATTTTGGCGCAGGCTCGAGTCTGCAAGCCCAAGGCAAAATAGATGCCGCCATCGCCGCTTTTGCTCAACTCCAAAAATCCATTCCCGGCACAATCTGGACTTATCACGCCCAGCTCTCCCAAGCAATTTGCCACGAGCAAAAAGGGGATCCTGCCGGGGCACGCCGTGTTTATGAGGAACTCCTCTCCAGCCAAGCCCCTGATACGATCAAGCTCCAGGCTCAAGCCAGCTTGAAACGCCTTGGATGATTTTTTTCTGATGCAGAACCGGGTGATATGAGGATTGGTCAGTATTGTTTTTTGGCTTCTTGCAGTGCTTGAATCATCAAGTCCCCTGAATGTGCGAGGTCATTCAAGAGTTTTTCAATCTCATTTCCGGGGATATCCTGGTGGGTGTATTCGAGCTTTTCGCAAGCCCGCGCAAATTGCATGGCACCGAAATTTGTCGCGCCACCCCGCATGGCATGGGCATGATGACTGATCGCGGGAAAATCCCTTTTGTCGATGGCTTCCCGGAGTTTGATGCTTTGATCTTGCACATGGGCGACAAAAAGATCAATGGTCTCAGCGATTAAACCGGTCTGACCATTCTTTTGCATGCTTTCAAGCTCATGCCAGAAATTCGAGTCCGTATTGATAATCATCTCCCCGCCCGTCACCCGGACGGGAAAAAGCTCTGCAATCACGGATTGCAGATTCTGGGCGCGCAACGGCTTTGTGACATAACCCGCGAAACCGGCCTCCTGACAGCGGGTTTTATCCTCGGGCCGGGCATTGGCTGTCAAGGCGACGATCCGGGGCGGGGATTGTCCGGGGAACTCTTTCCCATGAATGTGATGCGCTGTCTGCAATCCATCCATGCCGGGCATTTGAATATCCATCATGATGAGATCGAAGGGTTCCTGATCCAATGCTTCGAGGCACTCGGCCCCGGATGAAACAATTTTGGGTGAGTAACCCATTTCCGCAAGAAAGAGCCCGATGATGCGGCGATTGATTTCATTGTCTTCGACCACCATGATTTTCACGGGGTATTTGGATGCAAAACTGCGGTCGATTCCGAATGACTCATTCGCGGGGTGCGTGATTGTGGATGCTTCTTGTTCCGTGACTCTTTTCAGGGGCAACTCGAAACGAAATTCCGCGCCGCCTGTGTCCTTGTTAGATACTGAAATGTTGCCACCCATGAGCTCGACAAGTCTTTTGCTGATGACCAGACCGAGACCTGTCCCTCCAAATTGGCGGCTGATGGAGGAGTCCACTTGACTGAAAGGCTGGAACAGCCGGTTCATCTTGTCCAGGGGAATGCCGGGACCGGTATCAGAGATTGTAAAGCGCAATTTCTGCATGCCCTGATAATCTTGAAAGGCATACAAACTCAATGTGACTTCGCCTTCGCCTGTGAATTTCAAGGCGTTGCCTGTGAGATTCATGAGGACTTGTTTGAGCCTGTGGACATCGCCCACAACCATCCGGGGACATTCGGGGCTGATGCGACAATTAAAATCGATTTTTTTGGATGAGGAACGCGCCCGGAGAAGCTCGTAGGTTTGTCGAACCGCTTCATGGATGTTAAAAGGATGATTTTCAATTTCGATTTTATCCGCTTCGATTTTTGAAATATCGAGAATGTCATCAATGATTTTCAGGAGAGTCTCCGCGCTGGAGCGGATGATATTGACCAGGGATTTTTGTTCCTCATTGACTTTGGTGCCGAGGAGCAGGTCAGCCACGCCGATGACACCATTCATGGGAGTCCGGATCTCGTGGCTCATATTCGCGAGGAATTGGGATTTGATCCGGACGGCCTCAATGGCTTTCTCGCGGGCATGAACGATGTCGGTGACATCGTCAGTGACCAGAATGACCCCGTCGATACCGGAGCCTTTGTAGCTGATGGGTGTGATCGCCCAGCGGAGATATTTTTTGTTCCCGTTTTTATCGACAAAAAGCTCTTCCGGGTTCGAGAGTTTCTCTCCTTGTAAACCGAGTCCGAGGATTGTTTTGAAGCGTTCGGAAAAGGCGGGGTATGCCGTGTGAAAGGAAATGCCACTGAGATTGCCGGAGGGAGTCGGATGATCTTGTATCCATTTTTGACTGGTTGAGATAAAGGAGAGATTTCCATCGAGCATTGCCATCGCGACGGGAGCATCCGAGACAATTTGCTTGAGAAAACGGCGGTCTTTGGTGAGCTCCGCCTCCGCCCATTTTCTTTCAGTGATATCCTCGACAGTGTGGACGTGTCCGATTGTCTTGCCTTCCGGGAGTTGAATGACGGAGGTCCTGAAATGAGCCCATCTTTTGTGATCATGTGCAAGTTGCAGCTCCAGATGCTGCATTTGACGAGTGTGACGGGACTGCTCAAGACACTTTTTGAGTTGCTCGTGGTCTTTCGCATCGAAAGCATTCATCCAGCCCTGTGCATAGGATTGCCCGGGTGTCAGTGCGGACAATTCCAGCCACTGTTCATTACAGTAAACACAAAGACCGCCGGGATCCGTCTGGATGATTCCGACAGGGGAGGATGCGCACAATGAGCGGAAGCGCTCCTCGTTTTCCTTGAGGATGATTTCCGATTCCCTTTCCTTGCTGATGTCCCGGGACAATCCCATATAGCCAGTCGGATTGCCGAGGGAATCGCGCAGGATGGATGCGGAGAGGATGCAGTAAAACTTCTCACCGTTTTTCCGGCGGTTACGCACTTCGCGGGTGACGATGCCCCGTGAGTTCAAGGTGACATTGATCTCTTCGGATTGGATGATATCATCATAGAGAATGCTTGCCGGTTTGCCGAGGACTTCCGCTTTGGTGTATCCGAAACATTTCTCCGCGGCGTTGTTGAACTCGGTGATGCAACGATCCAGATCAGCGGAAATAATCATTTCAGAGGAACAATCAATGATGCTTTGCGCGTACTCCCGGGCTTTTTGGATTTCACTGAGGGTTTCCTCACTGGTTTGTAAATCATGAATCAAGAGTAGATAGACGGGGTGCTCAGCACTTTCCAGGCGGGTCAAAGTCAGTCCCAGTCGCACATTGGAATGGGCACCTGATCCGGAGGGCAGCTCGAAAGTGGTTGTTGCGAGGTTTTCCAGCGCGATGAGCTCCCGCAGCTTGTCCGTTGTTGAGGGGGGGATCAGGGAGGACAATTCATCGTCCCGGCGCAATTTGCCCGGTGAGCGGAAGATGAGCTCGCATTTTTTATTCCATGTGAGGATGCGGAAATCCGCATTCAGGATCAAGGCACCGTCGTAAAGGGAGTTCAACCACGGGCTGAAATATTCTTCGACCAATTCTTTCTCAGCCGGCCGGGATGAGTTGTTGCCCGGGACAGGGAGTTTGTTTTTGGCTTCCAGGAAAAAAGTTTTTGCCAAGAGGAGAGGAAGGATGAGCGAAAGATAAAAAAATGGATTCAAGAAGATTTCCGTCCAGGAATGGCGGGGATCAAAAGAGAAAAAAGCGATTGTCATTCCGACGAGCAAGACACCAATGGAAAAACCAATGAGCGCAGGACGCGCAAAAGACTTATGATGCAGGGAGGGTGTCATATCGACGGATTCATCATCCCACAAATCATGCCAGAAAATCAATCCGCAAAAAAGCTAGGGGGTGTGTGAGCGTTGACGGAATTTATCCATGCCCACGGCGAGGATGATGACTGTGCCGATCATGATCTCCTGGAAATAGCCCGGGAGAGCCATTTGAAATGTCCCGTTGCGGAGGATCACCATCATCAGTGCACCGACGAGGGAGCCGAGAATCGTCCCTGTGCCTCCGGACAAACTCGCTCCACCGATGATGACAGCCGCGATGATGTCGAGCTCGAGCCCGATGGCGGTGGTCGGATCCCCTTGCTGGAGCCGGGACATTTGCATGAGCCCCGCGAGTCCGAAAAACGCACCGGCAAGAGTGTAAATGCCCAGTTTGACAAGTGATGTGTTGACTCCGGAAATACGGGCACAGGATTCATTGGAACCGATCGCATAGATATGCCGCCCCCAAACACTTCTCGACATGACAAAAAGCATGAGCAGTCCCAGGATAACCGTCATGTAAACTCCGGGTGAAACATAAAACAGATCCAGAACCGGGAAATCTGCGCGCAATTTGCCCAGGAATGAATCAGGTTCGATTTTTGGGAAGACTTGCATGATTTCATTGAGCCATGTCGCCGGAATATAAATCGTTTGATTGTCCGCGACCCATTTGGACAATCCGCGGGCAATGCCGAGCATCCCGAGGGTTACAATAAATGGAGTCAATCTCCAGCTGGTAATCAGTGACCCGTTGATCAGGCCGATCAACATCCCCGTCGCGACAGCCGCAAAAAGTGCTGTCGCCGGGCTTGCCCCGGATTTGAGCGCGGCGGCGGCGACGACACTGGATAATGCGATGGAGGATCCCACACTCAGGTCGATCCCGCCGCCGACAATAATCATCGTCATTCCGATCGCTCCGAGCCCGACAATCACGCATTGGGTGAGGATGACTTTCATATTGCTCCCGGTCAGGAATGAATCACGGGAGTCCGGGTGGAGTGAGAAAATCAAAAAGACGAAAATCAATCCCAGTATCGAACTGTAAGGGGATAGCTTTTTGAGAGTGGATAGCCGGTGTGGTTTCATAAAAAATCAAGAGGACGCCTCTTCGATAACCGAATGGGGTGTCCAGTCTGCAATTTGTTTTTTAGCACTGAGTCGTCCGCGATTCATGACGCAGAGTGTGTCACAAATGCCGAATAACTCTGGAAGGTAGGAGCTGACAAGAATAATCGATTTGCCTTCGGCTGCCAAAAGCCCGATGAGCTTGTAGATTTCGATTTTACTATTGATATCGACCCCGCGTGTGGGTTCATCCAGCAGATAGATCCGGGCATTTTGCGCGAGAAGCCGGGCAAGGGCGATTTTTTGTTGATTGCCGCCGGACAGGGTTGAGACGGGGGCATCCAGAGAGGAATATTTCGTGTTGAGCAAAGCCGCGTTGCTTTTCGCTTTTTCACATGCGTCAGGAAAATCCACCACACCGCCCCGCGCAAATTGCCCCCATGAGGAAAGCAGGATATTGTCTTGAATCGATGATTGAATCATGAGCCCTTCCTCCTTGCGGTTTTCACTCAGGAATCCGAAGCCTTTTTTTATTTGGCGTGGAGGATCGGGATGATTGTCTTTTTGTCCGGAATATTCGACAAAGCCGTCCCGGATTTTGTCCAAACCCATGATCGCACGCAATGTCTCTGTCCTGCCCGCTCCCACGAGTCCCGCGATGCCCAGTATCTCGCCTTGGCATAATTCAAATGAAACTTGGCGGGGTTTATCCTGACCTGTGATTTGATCGACTTTAAGAATGGGAGCTCCAATGTCATGAGGAGTGCGGGGGTAAGCATCACCGACACTCCTGCCGACCATCAGAGAGATTAAATCATTTTCTGTGGTGTCTCTGATGAGGCCTGTGTCAACGCTGGCTCCGTCCCGCATGACAAGATAGCGGTCACCGATTGTCAGGCATTCTTCCAGAAAATGGCTGATGTAGATCATTGAGATGGATTTTTTTTTGATTTGCCCGATGACATCAAAGAGCCTCTTGATTTCATTCTCTCCCAGGCTGCTGGTGGGTTCATCCAAAACAAGGATTTCAGGCTCCCAGAGAAGGGCGCGCGCAATCTCCACCATTTGCCTGTGTGCCAGAGGGAGCTCGCTCACGGGTCTATCGACCAGCCCGGGGGATAATCCAACCTCTTCCAGGGCAGCAGATGCTTTTTTTATCACGTGACGTTGATCGATGACTCCCCAAAAAAGGGTGGGTTCCATCCCCAAGAAAAGATTCTCGGCGACTGATAAATGCGGTGCCAGGCTCAATTCCTGATATACCATTGCGATCCCCGCGCGGCGGGAGTCCAGGGGGTGACGGGGCCGGAAATCCACGCCTTTGAATCTGAGTGTGCCGTCATCGGGAATGACTGTGCCGCTGAGGATTTTCATCAATGTGCTTTTGCCCGCGCCATTTTCTCCGATGAGACAAAGAATTTCCCCTCTCGCCAGGCAAAAATCCACTCCCGTGAGCGCGTGTGTCTGTCCAAAGGATTTTTTGATCCCGAGAGCTTCCAGCAAGGGAGGAGGGGGGGCAGTGGGGGAAAGAGACATCAGGGAGTTTCAGGGGGATTGAGCAGTGATTGGATTTCAGGAGTCTCAAGATTATCGGGTGTGATCAAAGCCACAGCGGTATCGACGCGCTTTTCAACCGGTTTGCCGTCGATGACCTCGCAAATTGTTTTGACTGCGAGATAACCCATTTGGAAAGGGTCTTGGACGACCAAACCTTGGATATCCTTTTTCCGGAGCGCTTCCACGAGCAATTCCCCGGAGTCGAAGCCGACATGTTTGACTTGACCACCGCTTTTGCCGGAGTCTCTCAAAGCCAGAATCATCCCCGCTGTGGAAGATTCATTGGGCGTATAGATGCCGTCGATGGTTTTGGCATAGCGGCTCAGCAGGTTTTGGGATGACTGGTAGGCGGTTTCGCGGGTGGGACCGGCATACTGGTCACTGGAGACGATTTTGATCCCCGGAAAACCTTTTGTGATGGTGTCAATAAACCCTTGCTCGCGCTGTTCGGTGCTCGCCGAGCCCACCGCATAACGCAAGATAATGATCTGTCCCTTGCCCCCGAGCAATTTGCCCAGGTACTCCGCTGCCATCTGCCCGCCTTTATAATTATTTGTCGCGACGGTTGCGGCGGGCTCATCCGAGTCCAAGTCCGAATCAAAAATGACGACGGGTATCCCGGCGCGAATGATCTGGCTCGTCGGAGAAACCAATGCTTTGGAGTCCAAGGGGGCGAGAACCATGCCCTGGATGCCGCGACTCAAGAAACTCTCAACCACTTGCACCTGCTGTTCACGGTCATCCTCTTTCAAGGGCCCTTGCCAGATGATTTGAATTTTTTGTTCCTCCCCGGATAATTCTCCGGCAGCTTTGCGTGCACCCGCGTGGATGGATTTCCAGAATTCGTGTGTGGTGCCTTTCGGAATGACGGCTATTTTTATCAGTTTCATTTGAGGCTGATCACCACTGGTGGACTCAGACTTTGTGGCATCACCACAGCCAGCGACGAGGACTATTGTCGCCAGGGCGGACAAGAGCAGGGAGAGGTTTTTTTGCATGGATTTTATGAGTTTGAGGTTGGTCTATGAGGAATAAACAAGTCACGGAAAAATCTCAATCAAAACATTGTTTCTCCCTTTATCGCTCGCAGCACGGGCTTTAGAGACTTCGCACTCTTTGAAATCCAAGCAACTTGCTCAAGAATTATCCTCCCTCGGTCAAATGCAAATTGCGCGGGGTGCCGGAATCGGATAGCTATGGGGAACGTTATGAGCTCCTATTTGAAAGAATTAGAAAATCAAAGCATCTACATCATGCGCGAGGCATGGTATCATTTTCATGATTCCCTGGTCATGCCATACTCGATGGGCAAGGACTCGAGTGTCTTGTTGTGGCTCGCAAAGAAAGCATGTCCCTTTTCCATTGTTGCACATTGATACGAGTTATGAGTTCCCGGAGATGTATGAGTTCCGTGAGCAAATGGCCAAGACTTACAACTTGAATATCATCGTCAAACGCAACGAAGATGCCTTGGCGCGCAAGGTGGGTTACGAACATATCGACCCTGAAACGGGAAAAACCTACTCTTCCGTCAAAGTCACGGAGCAACTCAAGACGCTGGCTCTCAAGCAAGCCATCGCCGAGGGCAAGTGGCGCGCCATGATTACCGGTGTCCGCAAGGATGAAGACCCTGTTCGTGCAAAAGAGCGCTTCTTCTCGCCGCGTAATGCCGAAAGCACTTGGGATGTCGCCGACCAACCGCCCGAGCTCTGGGGACTTTTCTCCACGGATATTCCCCCGGACGGGCATATGCGTGTGCAGCCGCTGCTTGATTGGACGGAGACGAATATCTGGGAATACATCAAAGAAAATAATATCCCCATCCCCACACTTTATTTTGCCCGTGACGGGAAAAGATTCCGCTCTCTCGGTTGCCATCCGATTACCCATCCTGTGTCAAGTAACGCGCTCAATATCGATGACATTATTGAAGAGCTCAAAGCCACGCGGGTGCCTGAACGCGCCGGACGCGCCCAAGACCACGAAAAAGAAAACGCCATGGAATCCTTGCGCTTGAAAGGTTTCTTTTAATCCCCTGTGCATTCCAAACCGACAAAGAGGGAAATTGGAAGCTGGTGCTTCTTTGACTTTGCGAATTCCTCTTATGTCACCGTTGTCGTCACCGTTGTTTTTCCTGTTTTTTTCGCAAAAGTTATTGCGGCAGGGCGGGGGGATGCGGATTTTCTTTTTGGAACGGCGTTTTCGCTTTCCCAATGGCTGGTTCTGCTGACCGCGCCTTTGATCGGTGCATTAGCGGACATTTACGAAAAAAAGAAAAAGCTTTTAATCCTGTCCACATTAATGTGTGTGATTCCGACGATTCTACTCGGGTTCAGTCCGGATATCGTTTGGATCGCCCTCGCGCTTTTTGTCATAGCGACGGTGGCTTATTCAGCGGGAGAAAATATCGTGGCGGGATTCCTCCCGGAGATTTCCACACCCGGGAATATCGGGCGGATCAGCGGAATCTCATGGGGAATCGGTTATTGCGGGGGACTCCT
>CAYTAI010000037.1:0-22305 GCA_964435715.1 uncultured Verrucomicrobiota bacterium
AAAGTCTCCGCCCCGTTGGTCACCACCCAGTCGGCAAAAACGGTTCCTGTGTATTTCCCGGCAAAGGCTCCCAGACCTTCGATCTGGTAATCCTTCATCCGCGAGAATCCCCAGAATCCGCCCACTGACTCGTATTCGGGAATCGTGATCCCGAGGCTTTCCGACAAAAACCCGGGCAATGTGCGCACATGGCAGAGGTTGGTCTCGGTTTTCACTCCCGTGCGGCAGTCGGCGAAAAGCACGCCGCCGTCCTTGACGAATTGATTGAGCTTGTGGGCCAGGGCGTCCGGCATGACAAATGCGCCGGGGGCGAGGAGCAATTTGTAGGGGGTCAGGTCATCATTCGGATGGACAAACTCCACATTCACCCCGGCGCGGAAAAGCGCGTTGTAATAGGGTTTGAGCCGGTTCTTGAAAATCAGCGCGTCCGGGTGTCCGGGCTGGTTCATCGTCGCCAGAATCGTGTCGTAATCATAAAGAATCGCGACTTGGGCCTTCACCGTGGTGCCTTCGATCTCGGCGGCGAGGCGGTGATACTCCTTCGCGGTCTGCGCCGCCTCCTCATAACGCCGTCCGGGAACCGCGTCATGCCCGAGCAGACCATGCCAATATTGCTCGCGCCCGGCGGTGCAGGTGCGCCAGCGGAACCACACCTGCCCGTCAGCGCCGTGGGCTGCCTGCTGGTAAGAAATCTTGCGGAGTTCGCCCGGGCGCAAATTGCGCCCGTAGTCACCCCACCCGGCGGGCCCGGCGCTTTGCTCCATGACCCAGAAATTCTTATGTTTGACGCTCCGCATCAGGTCGGCGGCGGCGGCGGCCTCGTAATGAATCTCCGGCGCGTTGAGTGTGGGGTAATTGTCCCACGACACAAAATCCAAATCCTCGGAAAGTTTGTAATAGTCCACTCCGGGGGCGAACCCCATCAGGTTGTGAGTGATGAAATGATGCGGGCAAACCTCACGGATAATGCGGACTTGGTCGCGCTGGAAACGAACCGTGATCCAGGTGTGGAAACGCCACCATTCCAGGCACAGGCTCGGATTCTGCCCTGTCATGTCATCGGGAATCACGATCTCACCCCAAGTGCCATAGGTGTGCCCCCAGAAATGGGTTCCCATCGCGGCATTAAACGCATCGAGGGTTTTATATTTGGCGCGGAGCCAATCCTGAAACTCGGCGCGGCTGGTCGCGCTGTAACACATGCCGTGGTCGAACTCATTGTCAGTCTGCCAACCGATGACGTGGGGGTTGTCCTTGAAATGCTCCGCCATCGCCCGCGTGATGCGTTCGGACAGGAACCGGTAAGTGCCGGAGGTGAATGAATTGTTTTTCCGCACGCCCCAGTTCCGCGACTGTCCATTGGACTGCACAGCCAGACATTCAGGATATTTTCGCGCGACCCAAGCAGGCATCACACCAGTCGGAGTGCCGAGCATGACAGAGATTCCATTCTCCCCTAAAATGCGAATGGCCTCATCGAAAAGGGAAAAATCGTAACACCCCTCCTCCGGCTCCATGACGACCCAAGCAAATTCCGCAAGCCGCACAATATTAAATCCAGCTTCTTTCATCAGACGGGCATCAGTTGCCCAGCGCTCACGTGGCCAATGTTCCGGATAATAATCAACTCCTACATACATACGTTTTTCCTTTGTTTGGTTATTGAATTTTCATGGTTTGATGACCGCAAAATGACTGTTATCCAAATAGGCTGATGAACTGCCAAAGAGGCTCGCCCGCTGATGTTTGTCCCCGGGCGCCAGGCGGGCGGAAACAATGGCCTCCATTAAAAATCCCTTCGCAATATCCAGACCCAGTTCCTTCAGGGAAACCGATGCGGTCATGAGATAGGAATCCTTGTTTTGCTTGAAAGTCCAGTCAACAGGCGCGGCTCCCCGGATTTCAGCGCCCCCCTCAAACCGCATCAGTTTGACAGGGGTTTTCCCTGCGCCCGGCAGAAAGACCAGTTGTTGAATTTTTTTCTGTCCAGGAGCGGAAAAATAAAGTTCAAGAACCGAGCCTTCCCAGAATTTTTGGGATCGAAAGGGTTTGGATTCCTTGATTTCCGCCGTCACAACCAACCGTTCATGCTCCCGGTGCAAGCGGATGTTACCCAGATCAATGCCAACTTCGGTGCTGAATTTTTTGACACTCTCCGGGGATCGGACATCATCCGCACCCGGTGCCACCCGCCAGACCGGTGTCACGGCCACCTTGGAGCGCACAATGGGGTAGGGATAAGATTTGTCATAAACATAAATTTTTTTGTTTCCAGGCTCGATCGGATTGAGAGCCGCCTCGATGACCGGGATCGACCCCGCCTTGATTTTCAAGGGCGGCGCATCCGCGGGTTTTCCCGACTCAAAAGGGACAAACGTCACGACCGGTTGGATCACAGCCGGAGAGGCGCTTTCATTGGACACAGTGATTTTCACCGGGAACGCCTCACCCTGGGCGACCTTGGGGGGTGGGGCGTGTTCGGGAATGTCTCCGGACTGTGCGTGGTCAGACACCACCTCCGACTGCGGGGCGACCACTTCCATGGTGTAATGCAAAATCGTTCGGGGGGGCGTCTCTCTTCGGAAAGGGCCGGTGTGCAGTCCTATTTTTGCGGGATCGACCGCCTTGAAACCCGGAAGTTTGAAGGCTGGGGAATTTTGCCCCAATCTGAAGTCCATCTTCTTTTCGTCCAAAAAACCGGGGTTCTCATCCATCAGATTGTCGGTCATCTCCATCATGACGGCGGGCTGGTTTGCGCCCTCAAAACGGAAGGGGACACCTTTCCAGAAGATGTTGCCACGGGCGACAAGATTTTCCGGTGGCATGTAGTCCATTGTGCCCGGTTTGAAATATTGGGACAACCGTGTCAGTTCCGGGTAACGTTCGGAATAGGGCGGATTCAAATAATCCATCGCGACCAGTTCCTTGTAGGGGCCTTTTAAAATCCAATCCAACCAACCCTCTGGAAACACACCGTTGCCCCACATGCCGACACAAATGCCCGGATCGCAATCTATGAAGTAATTGTTGATGACCCGGATGTCACGGCCACCGTGGATGTTCACCGCGCGTTTGACCTTGTAGAAAATATTTCCTTCGATCAACACTCCTCCGCTGAGGTCATCCATGTAAATGCCCATGCACAGGTAACCGGGCTGACCGACATGATGGATGAAATTTTCACGCAAAATGCTGCCGCGGCCGGTGAAACTGCCGGGAAAATAGATCGCCCCCACATCCGCGCTGTTCAAGGCGACCCGGTAAATTTCGTTGTGCTCGATGATGTGATCATTGCCGTGAAAAAGGATGCCGCAATGGGGCAGATCGTGAATCCTGTTGTTGGCGGCACGTTGACCCACCCCGTAAATATTGACTCCTGGCCGGTAACACTCCTTGCGCCGTCCGAGCCGGTAAATGTCGTTATTGACCGCGTAATGTCCGCCGGGTGCCAGAGTCTTGCGGTCCCCCCCGTCCATCTGGATGCCCCCGTCGCCACAATCAAAAATGTCACAAGAATCCACTCCGTGCCCCCGTCCGCCCTGGATCATGACACCATTGCTCCCGACATTCCGGATCGTGCATCCGGCGATCAGTGCGTTTTCTCCTCCTCGAATTTCCACACCGTGGGAGCGGCCATCGGAAATTTCAAACCCCTCCAGACGGAGATGGGAAACCTGGTCCATTTCCACAACAGGCTTTTCGGAAAGAGACACAACTGCGTTTTCAAGTATCTTGTCCTCCGGCGGGTAAAAATACAGTCGCCCGGCATCCCGATCCACCCAGTATTCCCCCGGCTGGTCGAGTTCCTCCAGCACATTGTAATAATAATAAGCTTGTCCCTTGTTGAGTCCCAATTTGAGGGTATAGTCCCTTTGCTTGACAGTGGCCGTCACCTCGGGAAAAAGCTCAATCATTCGTTTTTCTGGAGTGATTGTCTTGATCCGCGCGGAACGGTCATCAAAATCCCACGTGAGGAATCCGTGAATCCAGATATCACCGGTATTTACCCATTGGGAGGGTCGATCCCCACCGTAATAAATAAACGGATTCCGGCTGCCGTGGGCCACAAGGGTCGCCGGAGGAAATGGCAGGCCTTCAATGGTGACATAGCCTTTGTCCGGCCAGCGGGCAAGGGTCTGCGGACGGCCATTGATGAAAAGCTCCATCGGCGCGCTCGAAAATCCTGCCTCGTCCCACTGACGCCCCGCGACATAGGGTTTAAGGCTTCCGTAATCGGTGATCCCCGCCGCTTTCAAATCGATGCATCGGATCTTGTCACGGATGTCCGGGTTAAGCCGTTCCAGAACCGACGAATCTGTCACACCGCCAATGTGTGAAGTCACATCCTGCCCCCCACTGATCACCGGTTTATTTTTTCCCGATCCCCGGTACACCACTGGCGCATCCTGGGTTCCAGAGTCTTGCTCCTCTAGATTTAACGGAGCATAAACTCCCGGGCGCACTGTGACGGTGAGGCCGCCTTGGGGAAGGGACCCCTGTGATTTTGTCTGACGAATCAAATCCCTTGCCGCCGTGAGGGAGGCCAGTGGACGGGATCGTGTGCCCGGATTGGAATCCGTGCCCTTGGATGCGTCGACAAAAATTTCAGCGGTTCCGCCGCAGCCGGACACAAACAAAACCAGGGACAACGTCGAACGGCAGATGATTTTGCTTCTAAGGGTCTTTTTCATGGGTGATGATTCCTTGCGGTTCTATTTTGACGGATATGCTTTTGTCTTTTGCGGGAAATATGTTTTTTTCTGCCGAGTGGGGATTTTGATTGAATACCATCCATCCCAAAGAGGTTTTCGCGACATAAATCCTGTCGAGAATGCCATCCGCCATGATAACCCCTTCCGACGACAGCCAGTCCGTGACCGGGTCGAAGACATCTTTTTGCATCGCCGCCCTCAAACCATCATCCGCCCGGTATGATGCCGGACGGGCTCCTGCGACGTAAAAAGACCCTCCTTGACCGATTTTTTTTCTCCCCCCTCCGGGATGAAAAAATACCTCCATCATATTTTTTCCTGTCTCCACCTCATAGAGGGATGATATGTTATATCCGACGAGTTTACCCCCCTTTTTCACCCACTCCATTAAACGGTCGAGTGTCGCCTGTCGGTGCCATTGCCCGCCGCAAATGATCATCACCGTCTTTGAGTGGAGGGCTCCGGACTGGATCAGCACATCATCGAGATAATCCGCGTCCGTGTAATCTCTCAACAATGCGAGGTTTTGCGGAATATCCGATGTGGAATCAAAACCCAGTATGATCGATGTGTCGGGATACAACACACCCACGGTTCGGTTCGGAATCCCCCGTTTTAAAAGCTGGATATTCTGTGTGAAAGTGTCCAAATAGGACTGGCTCCATCTGGTTCCATCCCCGAAATGAAATTCCAGCTCACTCATGCCGGTGGAGGACGCATGATAGACCCTCCCGGCAATGCCCTCTTCATTGAGTATGCCCGCAGGCTCCGTTCCGTAATTCGAGCCAAAGAACAGTCCCGATGAAATCAGCCAGTTCGTGCGGACAAAATTCTCCTCATATTCGGAATTTTCATTCGTCACATGCACTCCGGCCCCGTATTTTGCAGCCGTCCGGCTTTGCAGGGCAAAATTTGATCCCAGATGGGGGTCGCTGCCATCACCGCCGGTGACCAGGTAAAGTTCGGTTGAAGGGAAAAAATGCCTGGCCGTCCGCAGACAAAAGTCCGCGTATTGATCCATGGAGTTCCGGTACCAATCAATGAAATCCAGCCACATGATTCTTTGCCCGGATGTGCGGGGAAAATAACGCCCCGCCTGTGTGCCCTCATCCGTGCGAAAGCCCTCGACGGGATCGACCTGCAAATCCGGCATTCGCACGGACTCAAAGGATGCATAACGGGTCCCCCAAACTTTATTGAGCTCATTGATGCGGCGATACTTTTCCCGCATCGCCCGCCGGAAATCGGACACGGCAAATCGGTCTCCGCACCAATATCCCGAGTGGGTGTGATAAAGTCCATGGATTTGCACAGGAAACCAGTCTCCATGTGAGTGAGGATAAAGGGCCTCGCCAAAATCTCCACTGACTCCCAAATACATGGCGTCGACCGCCGGATGGTTCCGGTAATGTTCCGCAAAGGCTTTCAAAAATCTTTCAACATGCGGACGAAAAGAGGGATTCCAAACACTTTCCACCTTCGACTCGATCCCGTGCTCCAGGCAGCGTAACGGCACGGAGTCATGGCTGTCCAGATACCACCGCGGCAGGGAATAGGCCGGACCAACCACCACAAAGGGCATCCACTTCAGACCGGCCTTTTCAAGAATCGCCAGCTGCCGGTCCCATTTTTCAAAATTCCATTGGCCGCGGCCCGCCCCCTCGATGCTTTCCCAGGTGACATATTGTTGCACACTCCGGAACCCGAGCTTTTTGAGCCTCGCCGCGGATTCGGGGGTCAAATCCTCGGACAGGGTCACGAGACGGACATCCGATGGCGAATTCACGGACAGTTTTTTCCAGTCAACGGATGGGCTTGCATTTTTAGCGGGCTTCATCTTGGGGGCATCCACAGGCTTCTCGTCTCGAACACAGCGGAAACCCACCGCATAATTCGCCTGCCCACCGTACACTTGTCGCCGCCTGGCGATCCTGAGATCAAAAGCGCTTCCATAGTAGGCTCCACCCTTGGCCACTTGACGTCCGCCCCAACCATCCGTCGCAGCCTGTTGTGTTTGATCATCGACCCATTCATACACATTGCCTGCCATGTCATAAAGGCCATGGGCGTTGGGAAAATAGGTCCCCACCGGCGAGGTGTGCTCATATCCATCCGACACCGTCACATTTCTCCAGGCATAATCAGTGTTTCGATCCGCGAAATTGGCATGTTCCCCGGACGGCTCCTGATGGCCCCATGGATAGATCGCGCCCCTGTCCCCCCCCTGGGCGGCATATTCCCATTCCGCCTCGGTTGGCAGGCGTTTTCCCGCCCAGACAGCGTAGGCGCGCGCTTGCGCCAGAGAGACATTGACGACAGGATAGTCAGTGTAATCCGCGAAATAATTCGGATAACCCGGCCATTTTGGATCGACCGGATACGGTGTCTTGGTTGCATCACAGAATTTCTTGAACTCGCCATTTGTCACGGGATACCGGTCCATGTAAAAAGACTCCACCACCACGGGTCTCTGCGGCCTCTCCTCGGCATATCCCGTGTTTGATCCCATGACCGATTCCCCGCCCGGGATCAATACCATCATCTTGCCGTCGCGGCCGCGAATTTCAGAAAGCCGACTGGCGGGTTCGCAGAATGCCGCGCCGAAGCGACTCGCGTTCTGATAAGCTCCCATGCTTTCAAAAAGATTGGCTGTCAACCTGGTTCCCCTCTCCCGCCAGACTGTCGCATCAGCCTCAAAATAAAATGGTTTCGACAAATCGATCCCCAATTTTTCAGCGGGGATGATGGCTGTCACGTGATAGCCTCCCTTTGTTTTTTTAATGAAAAAGTCAGCCTGCGCCGACATTTTGACCCCACTTCGGTAAAAGGCAATTTCAGCCTCTTTTCCCGCGACCCCTGGCAAGAAAACAATCTGCGTGATGGGGGCGCCCGTGCGCGAGGAAGAAAAATAAATCTGGAAACAAGATCCCTCCCAGAAATTTTCCTTGCGTTCCACGGCCGGATCCTCGACTCGGGCGTCCACAAGGATATTTTTTTCCGTTCGTCCCAGCCGCACTTCCCCCCAGGGCATTCCTTCTCCAAAGAGAGTTTTTCCAGGGATTTGACTCATTTTTGTCGAAAGCGACCCGACCTGCACTCCTTCCTGCACACTCGAAACTTTGTGCATTTTCGACGATCCCTCCGCGTTTGAAATCATGACAGTCATGATGATAACAACAAAATGAACAATCTGTTTTTTCATAAACTCACACTTTTCTTTCCAACGTGAATGAGTCTCACTCCATACTGTTCCACACAGGTATGCAAGCCTGTCTTGGCTCCGGTGAGCAATTCGTCACACCTTTCAGGCGTTTCCACCTGCTTCGATTCCGCGGTGTGATTGATGACAAAAATGATTTTTTCGCCGGCGGCATTTTGCCGCACGGACACCTCGACGCCTTCGGGCGGGATGATCAGCGGCGTGATTCCGGCCTCGCGCAAAGCATCTTTGATGAGCGCGTCATAGAATGAAGTTTCCTTGATAATCGTGCCGATGTAATAACCCTTGCCCTTGCCAAATGTGTTCTTCGTCGCGGCGGCAAACGATTCCATGTGCCAAGGGGTGGTGTAATGTGCGAGGGCTTCGGCGCCTTTGGTCTGGAGCCAGTCGGTGTAATAGACCGCCTTGTATTCACCGGAAATCAGTCCCTCCGCCCGAACCGCATATTCCTCGGCGGGCAATTCGCCCATCCCATCCATTCCCTCGTATTCCTCGATTTCAACACCGAAAACCCCGCTCAAAAGTCCGGGCAATGTTCTTTCGTGACAACGGTTGTGCTCGTCCTTGACCCCGGTTCGCACATCCGCCACGAGCACGCCGCCGTCCCGCACAAATTGCTCCAGTCGTTTCGCCACGGAATCTGGTAAGACATAAAGTTCCGGCGCCACGATGATTTTGTATTTTGAGAAATCGGCGTCCACGTCGATCACATCGGCATTGACCCCCGCCCTCATGAGCGGGCTGTGGAAACGCTGGAGCGCATTCTGGAACCAACTGTTGTTTTTGAAGCTGGGCTGGATCTCCGTTGCCCACACCGTGTCGAAATTGTAAATGATGGCGACATCGCTTTTGACATTTGTCCCCGCGAGCACAGGCTCCAAAGCCCGCGCCTCCCGCGCAAATTGCGCGGCCTCGCGGTAACGCCGCAGGGCGCGCCCATCGTGCCCGAGCAGGCCGTGGTAATACTGTTCGCGCCCGACCGAACACGTCCGCCAGTTGAACCACAGCAATCCATCAGCCCCGTGAGCGACCTGTTGCCAGGACATCATCCGGATTTCGCCGGGGCGCGGATTGCGCCCGAAAAAGCCCCATCCGCCCGGCCCGCCGGTCTGCTCCATGACCCAGAAATTTTTGCCCTGTTTGTAGCCCCGCACCACATCGGCTCCGGCGGCGGAATTGTAAAGGATCGCCGGTGGGCCATAAACGGGGTAATTGTCCCAGGAGGCAAAATCCAAATCCCGGCACAGGTCGTAAAAATCCAAGAGCGGATGGAAGGCCATGATGTTGTGCGTCACAAAATGATGCGGACAAACCTCGCGCAAAATCCGCACTTGCGCCGCTTGGAACTCCACTTGCAGCGCCGAGTGGAACCGCCTCCAGTCCAGGCAAAGTCCGGGATTGTGCGTCGCAAGGTCGTCGGGCATCACGATCTCGCCCCACTTGTGGTAGGTCTGCCCCCAGAATTTTGTTCCCCACGCCCCGTTGAGCGCGTCGAGCGAACCATACTTTTTGCGCAGCCAGTCATGGAATGCCGCCCGCGTGGTCGCGCTGTAATCCGCATGACCGTCGAGTTCATTGTCCGTCTGCCAGCCAATGACATTGGGCGTGCCGCGGAAATGCTCCGCCATCGCGCGGGTGATCCGCTCCGAGAGCATCCGGTATGTGCCGGAGGTGAATGAATTGTTTTTCCGCACTCCCCATGTTTTGCGCTGCCCGTTGGACTGTGTTGCCAGACAATCGGGATACTTGTCCGCCACCCATGCGGGCATGACCGCCGTCGGCGTGCTCATGACCGCCGCGATGCCATGCTCGTCCAGGACTTCAAGCGCGTCATCAAAGAGGCTGAAGTCAAAGCGCCCTTCCTCCGGCTCCATAAAGACCCAGGCAAATTCCGCCATCCGCACGACATTGAACCCCGCCTCACGCATCAGGCGCGCGTCCTCGGCCCAGCGTTCCCTCGGCCAGTGCTCGGGATAATATGATGCTCCGATTTTCATAATTTCACCTGTGGTTGATATTCAAACCAATCAAAATCCGCCTCTGCGGCGCAAGCAGAGCCATTTCCTGTGGAATATAAACCAAACAAAACTCCCGTGAAAGTTCGCGCCACCTCGGCGGAGACATAGCGTGTTTCGGGCGTGTCAAGCATGACCCATTCACCACCGTCCTGGCGGCACTTGAATTCATACCGTTCGGCTGTCGCAAAAATCGCCAGTTCCACCGCCCCCTCTTGCAGGGGAATTTGCCTGACCACGACATTGAGGCTGTCGAGGCAACGCCGCGCAAAAACAACCTTTTTGCCATTCCGAAGAGTCACGCCGAGCTGGCAGTAATGCGTGTGATTCATCACAACAGCCAATCCCGCCTCCTCATTGTCCCCGGCGGGGGAAAACTCCATTCGCGTCGATACGACGCAATCAAAATGCTGCTGCCTGCGACCGACAAATGTCGGCGATTTTAATGTGGAAAGGGATTCAGCCGAACCCCGCAGCCGCAACCATCCGGGACGCTCGCCCAGGGAATAATTTTTCTCCACAGGATTGCGGATAAAAGTCCATTCATCCGCGAACTCCCCCGCATCAAAGTCATCCCGCGCAATTTGCGCGGGCACTGCGGCAGGGGGCAGGGGCGGCGCACTCATTTCCAAGGTCACAGGATTTCCGCCATTGACCACGGGCCAGCCTTGCCCATCCCACGCCACGGGGGCGAGGAATGTTTCCCGCCCGAGGTGGGCGACATTGCCCCACGGACGTGTCGCCAGAAAAACCATCCACCACGACCCATCATGGGCTTGGATCAAATCGCCGTGACCCGTGCATTGGATGGGTGAATCCGCCTTGTCACTGTGGCACAGAATCGGATTGTGCGGACAGGATTCATACGGCCCCCAGATCGAACCCGAACGAGCCACGGTCACCCGGTGCCCGAAATTTGTTCCGCCCTCGGCGATCAGCAGGTAATACCATCCGTTGACTTTGTAGAGATGGGGCGCCTCCGGGTAACTGCCGCCGGTTCCCTCCCACACTTGCCGAACCGGCGATGTCACCGCCCCCGTGGACAGGTCAATGGTCGAAAGCATTTGTTTGTCCGTGATGAAATACACCATTCCGTCATCATCGAAAAAGATCGTCGGATCAATGCCGTCGCGTTCAACCCGGACGGGTTCCGACCACGGCCCGGCGGGGTCTTTTGCGGTGACAAAAAAATTCCCGCCATGGGGCCCGATCAAAGTGGTGCACATGTAAAAAAGGCCCTCGTGAAAGCGAATCGTCGGCGCATAGACGCCGCCGGAGCATCCCACACCCTCCAGATTCAACTGGCTCGTGCGCGTCAGACAATGGCCCGCGAGTTTCCAATTCACCAAATCCCGGCTGTGAAAAACCGGCACGCCCGGAAAATATTCAAATGAGCTGGTCACCAGCCAATAATCCCCGCCCACCCGGCAGATGCTCGGATCAGGGTGAAACCCGGGGATGATGGGATTGGAAAAGGGCATTTTGTTTTCCTTACTCCTTCACATGAACGATGCCCCAGCTGTCCGTGCCCATCCAGCTGAAGTTTAATCCGAAAAGTTTCGCCTGTACGGCTCCATGCCTTTCATCAGGCCGGGCATGAAGGAAAAGATCGAAATCAAACACTTTCACATCGGATGTCAGATGGAGTTTTTCCAGCGGAATCAATGCGTCCAACTCATACCCCCCCTCCACCATTCGGCTGGAAACCAAAAAGGAGGGTTCCGGCAGAACGCGTGTGACCACATGATCGATTTTGACCGCCCCTGCGGGATGTTGATGATCCTTTGGATAAAGGATATACTGCTGGCAGCCTGACGGTGTCTCAGCGCTTTTGACGAATATCTCAGCGGAAGACCCCATCCACGGCATTTCAGGATTTACCTGGATATCGCAATCGCGTGACACGAGTTGAATCGCGAGGAAATCCCCGGCGATGGCCATCTTGAGATGCCCGACGCTCACATTCTCAAAATCCAATGGCATCGTGCCCAATGCTGCCATGTCCGCAGGCAATTGCTCCAACCGGGTGATGGAGGGAATTCTGCGGATCGATTGATCCACCTTCGGCTTGAACGAAAAGGACAGGGCTGGAAACAGGGCTGTCTTTTCAACGGCTTTGATCACCACGAGTCGCTCTTTGCCCGGAAAAATAAATTTTGTTGTCGCGGCCATTCTTTCACCCGGCGCGAGACTGAAAGGGTGTTCTTTCCGGGTCAGGAATTCCACCGCGCCGGCCGGTTCACAGACAAACTCGAAAATCCCTTGCGCCGGACACATGCCGCGGTTGCAAACCGTCAGGGACACTTCCCGCTCAACCCCCAGTTCCATATAAACCGTGACGGGTTCACAGAGCAAGGCATCCCCGGCTTTCCAATCGGGGAATGTGGGCGCGCCCAACTCCAATCGCGGTTCCAGAATCGGCTGCTTGTCCAGCGGATACAGAGGCACATCGTCAATGGACGCCGCCGCGAGGGAACTCTGACGGGGTGAGGCTTGGGCGGCATCAAGGGTTTTGAAGCCCAGGGCAAATGCGGGGGAATTTGCGGGCAGGGTAAAGTCTCCCGCCTCCGCATCGGCAAAGCCCGGGTCGGCGACGACACTGTCGCGGTCATGACCGCGTTCCTGCCAGCAATCAAAAAGAACCCCATGGAAAGTCGGGCGGCGATTGGTCCCGCAATAATAAAGATTGCGGTTGAAATGGGAGGTCGCCTTGGATCCCCAATTATACGCGAGCATCTCGTCATGCCTGCCATAAATAATATTCCCCACGACCGATCCGATGGAAACACTTTCCTCCCTTCCCCTGGCCATCAAACCGCCATCGCGGGACAGGGCGAAGATATTATTCCTGACGGTGTGACTTTTCCCGTAATGAAACGATAAAGCCTGTGACTGGGTGTGATGAACGATATTGTCTTCAATCGTCAGAAAGGAACACCCCTGATCTGGGTAAATGCCGCTGCCACCGTAACCGTAACAGGAGACGTGATGAATGTGATTGCCCCGGACAACTCCGCCCGGCTGGAGTCCCAGGCAGTAGAGGGCGCCCATGTCGCTGAGATTTCCCCTTCCAATGTTGTAAATGTGATTGTATTCGATCCGGTTGCCCACGCAAAAGGTGGGGGAGTATGTCCACGACCATCCGCAGGATATCCCGGTGTAGTCTTGGTCATGAATTAAATTGTGATGCACATGATTAAAGCTGCTGTCCCCGATCCAGATTCCAATCGCGCCATTGAAAATCACGCCGTTGTCGTGAATGTGACAGTCCGCCACCTCGGTGGCGGCATCCGGCAAAAGCAAGTCCGGCTCATCCTCCATCCATCCGTATTCAACCGGGTCGATTCCCAAAAAGGCTTTGCTTCCCGTTTCACGATTTTCCAAGTCGCGCTGGTGGTTGATTTTCACCCCGCCGGCACCCATATCGTGAATGTGACAGGCGACAATGCGGTTCCGGCTCGAACCCAGTTGAATTTCCACCGCATAGGTCGCGCCCTTCGTCAGGGTGCATTTGAAAAGTGAGCACTCCCTCGCACGAAACAGCTTCACGGCTCCGGGCACAAGAAAGGCCGATTGCACCGAACCGGGGGTTTCCCGCGGATACTCCCAGTCCGTGTGCCGGAATTCCAATCCCTCAAAGCGAATGTAAGCCACGTCTTGGGCGCGGGTTCCTTTCAGATGGATCAAAGTCGTCAACTTCGGGGCAATAACCTTGACTCCTTCGGTTTCCTCCCCTTCCCTCGGAATGTAATAAAGCGCTCCCGTGGGCCGATCCAAATACCACTCGCCGGGTTCGCTCAACGCCTCAAAAACATTCTCCACCCGGTAACGCGCCATTTTCCCGGATTCATCCGCCAAAGTGTTCAGCACGCGGCAGGCAAAATGCACCGTGCGGTTTTCCTCATCGACACGGTTGATGGACAAATGCTGGTCAAACCAGTGTTTGAGCACTTTGAGCCGCACATCGGAAAGGTTTTTCCAGTTTTTGATTTCGCCTTCGGCATAGAGAGCCTTGTTTACCCCCTCAAACCAGCCACAAGTCTTCTCCCCTTCCGCGTCACGCTCGAAAAAATACCAGCCCTGCTTGGGCAGACTGGCGCGTTCACACCTTGAATCATTGACAAAAAGCTGAGTGAAATTCCATTTTCCCGCCGCGACCTCCGGCAGTGCGACACTCCAACACTTTTTTCCGTTGACCTCCGCATCCTGCCAACCTGTTACCCTTTTGCCGCCGCTGATGATGGGTGTTTCCCCGGCGTGGGCGGCGAATGTCACGGGAGCGTCCGCCGAGCCGGAGTCTTGCGGCTCCAGCACGAGTGTTTCATCAAGGAAATAATGCCCGCCGCGCAATTCGATTCGCACAGCCCCCTTGATCTGCCCGCGCAATTTGCGCAGGGCGGCGACTGCGTGGGGCAAGGTTCTCCACGGCCCATCCGCGCCATTTTTTTCGGGCGACAAACCAGTCCATGAGTCATTGCCTTCGGGAGAAATGTAAAAAATGTGTTCGTTGGTTTTCACAGGTGAATATTTCCTTTTGGCTCCGCAGATTTAATTTTGAAAGACTTGGATGACAGCCGCACCATCCCTGACAAATACTGGAATGCGCTCAATCGGCGCGGGCACGGTCACCGTTTTTCCACCCGGATATTTCTGACCGCTCCAAGCGCAAGTCCAATCCGCCCCTTTGGGGAGGTAAACTTTCCGCTTGGTTTGTTTCGCCTCGGTCACAGGGACAATAAGCAAGTCCGCCCCGAGAAGAAACTGATCCTCCGCGTCATAAGCGGCGGGGTCATCCGGAAAATCAAAAAAGACGGGTCTCATCGGCGGCAGCCCTTGTTTGTGCGCCAGCCTCATCTGCCTCATCACATAGGGCCTGAGTCTTTCGCGCAGGTGGAGCCAGGGCACGATCAATTCATAGGCTTTCTCGCCAAAGCTCCAGACTTCATTGTGTGTGCCGGAGAAAATGTCTGCGCGCGCGGGTTCGCGGAACCCGTGATGCCGGAAGATCGGACAAAATGCGCCGTATTGGAACCAGCGCACGAGCAATTCGCGGAATCCCTCATCCTCGATTTTGCCGCCATAGAATCCCCCGATGTCCGTCGTCCACCAGGGAATCCCGCTCATGGCCATGTTCAATCCCGCCTTGATGGAACGGCTCAAATCCTGCCATGTCGAGTGAATGTCCCCCGACCAGATGGCCGCGCCGTAGCGTTGGCTCCCCGCCCAGCCGGATCGGCAGAGCGTGATGATTTCCTTTTCACCCGCATTTTGAAGCCCCTCGTAAACGGCCTGCTGATGATACAGCGGGTAACGGTTCAGCAGTGTTTTTGCGTCGCCCGCAAAAAAACGCAGGTTCTCCTGATGATCGGGATAAATGTCGGGTTCGCACGCATCCAGCCAGAAAACCCGACAGCCGATGTCGTAATAATTTTTCTTGAGTTTGTCCCAGATGAATTTCCTCGCTTCAGGATTCGACGGATCATAAAAAGAAAGGAGTGCCGGGCTCTGATAAATCACATTCATGTCATGCACGGCGGGCGTGTCGGGGAAAGTGTTCAAAATCGCCGTGCCCTGCTTGGCTTTCAGCAGCATTCGCGCCCCGAACATCTCCCAGAAATTCTCGCTGAGCTGGTTGACTGTCGGCCACACGGAGACCATGAGTTCGACCCCCATCGATTTGAGTTCGCGGATCATTCCCCCGGGGTCGGGCCAATACTTTTTGTCCCATTTCCAGTCGCCCTGCCGCGTCCAGTGCATGAAATCCACCACAATGACCGACAGGGGCAATTTGCGCCGCTTGTACTCTCGCGCGGCGGTCATGAGCTCCTCCTGGTTCTCATAACGCATTTTGCACTGCCAGAAGCCGGAGGCAAACCGCGGAAACTCCGGCGGATGCCCGGTCACATCGGCGTATCGAGCCATGATTCCGGCATAATCATCACCGGTCATCACGAGGTAATCCGACTGCCATGCCACATCCGCAACCCAGCGTGTGCGGTTGGCTCCAAGCTCGACACGGCCCAAGGCGGGGTTATTCCAGAGGAAACCGTATCCTTCGGAGGACACCATAAAAGGAATCGACACCTTGGTGTTCTGCTGGCGCATGTCCAGCACGGCTCCTTTCTGATTGAGTAACCCGTGGTAATACTGGCCCAGACCGTAAAACTTTTCCCCATCCCGCGCGGCAAAGAGTGTCTCGACATGGCAGAGACCGCCATCCAAAGGGCGAAGATGCCGGAGCATGCGGTTGTCCCAGTCGCGTTTCTCGTGGAGCAAAAGTTTCCCGTCGGAGACCCGAGTGAACTCAATCTCGCCGTCGGCCCGGAACCGGGCGCGGAGATTGCCATTGGCCATTTCCGCCTCGCTCCCGGAAATTTTGATTTTCGGGGCGGCCTTGCGCGCGGGCACGAGCGCGTCGGGCAGGTCATCCCGGATATCCGGCCCGAGTGAGGTGCGCACCCGGATCACGTCCCGCCCCCAGGGCTCGATCCGGATCAGAATGTCTGTGTCGTTGCGTTGGAGGGCGTGTCCGATTTGGGTGAATAATTTCATGCGGGATGCTTCAATAACACAAAATAGGGGTCTGGAATTTTGTTGCGATATTGAAAATGACATATTTGATTGTCAACCATATTCGGATGCTCTATTGGTGGTTTAACATTACATTCCTGCCGCAACCGCTTTTTGGTGATTTGCGGAGTTTTATGAAACCCCTGATCAAGTATATCACCCGCCCCGCCCACCGGCGCGACCGGATTTATCAGCTTCTGCTTTCCGCCATAGTGTCTGGAAAATACGCGCCGGGCCAGAGGCTGCCCACACGCCGGGAATTCGAGTCGATCCACAATACCAGCCGGATCACGGTTCAAAGCGCCCTGGACAAACTCCAGTCGGAGGGTTTCGTCGAGGCGCGCGGCAAAGCCGGCTCCTTTGTCAGCCTGACCGCGCCCCATCGCAACCGCTTTGCCCTGGTCTTTTCCCAAACCAAGGGGGATGACCAGTGGTCGAATTTCCATGAGTGTTTGCTCGCCGAGTCCTTGCTCTACGCCAAACATGCCGGAATCGAGATCGTCAAGTTCGGAGTCGACAGCCCCCTCGCCTCTCAGAAGGAAATTCTGACGGGGCAAATTGCCTCACACCGGCTGGCGGGACTGATTTTCAGTCCATGTTACAACGACCTTCTGGAGCATCCCCTCTTTTCCAAAACAAAAATTCCCCACGTGTCGATCCAAGTCGGGCCGAGTCCGCATCTCGTGTCGATGGATTATGAGTCTTTCCATGCAAAAGCGGCGGAGCATCTCCAAAAGCTCCGGAAAAAAAGAACCGCCTATCTGATGCTCAAAGGAAACTGCGACTACGAATCGGGCATTCTCCGCCCGATCCTGAAACAACACGGCCTCGAACTCCACCCTCATTTGATCCAGTCTGTCTCCTCCGCGGATGCGGGTTGGGCGGGGAACCTCGTGTCACTGCTTCTTTCCCTGCCTGAAAAACAAAGGCCCGACTCGTTCGTCATTGTCGATGACCACACGGTTCCGGAAGTGACCCGGGCCCTTCGCGGGATTTTGGGCGTTTCCCAAAGAAAAATCGAGATCATCGCCGGGAGCAACTTTCCCTTTTCCACTCCGGCGGCGCTCCCGGTCAAACGCCTGGGCTTCGACTTGCGCAAATTGTTCTCACTTTGTTTTGAGGCCCTGAAAACCCAAAAGGATTCCCCGCGCGCAAAAATCAATTTCAAAGTCCCGGCCACATTTCAGGATGAATTGCCCCAAGACTGACACCCCTCGATTTTATCGGAGAAAAATATTTATGATGAACACCACACATTACGGTCTCTGGACCAAGGACAACGCGGGGCTTCCCTGTTTCGACCTTGACATGGAGGCGAATTTCCACGCCTCCGCGCCATTCAAACATCTCATGTCCACGGGGCGGCTCGGGCTTTTTGCCGACCAGTGGGGCAATGTGAACCCCTTCACCTGCGAGGGTGGTTACGCGCAATTTGCGCCAAATGAATACAGTGCGCGCTCCGGTCTGTGCGCGGTTCTTTTCCCCGACAATGGCGACCCGGTGTCGCTGGCGCACAGCGAACTCTCCCCCGGCGGCAAAAAAATCCGTTACGGTGTGGGTTACGCCGTGTATTCCGGCGCGGCGCGGGAGAACGGGATTCTCCTCGAAGTGACACAATCTTTCCTGACCCCGCCGGATGACCAAGGCCGGTTCCTGGGCCGGCTCTCGATTCGCAATCTCTCGGACGAATCAATCCAAGGCACTCTCAAAATCCAGAGTGACGTGCTGCCCTTCAAAGGGGGCGCCTCCTTCCCCGCGCCCTACGGCCCGCGCCGGCATGAGACCGGCGACGGCTGGATCAAATGGCTCACGGGGGATGAATTGCGCGCGGTCTGCCTCTGCGGCCCGGCGGGCTGGGAAGGCCATGCGCTGGATGCGACGCTCAATCTCCGCCGCCATGTCACGCTGGCTCCCGGCGAAACTTTCCATGCGGTTTTCTCCTGGGGCTGCGGCGGGGCAAATTGCTCCGCGCCGGACCAGTCGATGAACGCGGACTCGGTCGCCCGCGCCTGGGCGGGCAAATTGCTCACGCGCAAATTGCGCGCGCCGGAGGACTGGATGGTCGATGAGGCCGTTTGGACCACGGGGCAGCTCTTCTCATTCACCCAATACGACAGCCACCTGGGGGAGCATTTCATCGCGCTGGGCGGCTACGGCTGGCCGCTTTTCAACATCCGCGAGGTCGCCGAGACGGCCATGCCGCTGGCCCACTGGGACGCCCCCGCCACCCGGAGCAATTTGCGCTGGTATGCCAAGCTCCAGCACCGCGACACGGGCCGCTTCCGACACGCGCACAATTTTCGCGCCGACTCGAACCACCCCCCGCACGCGCTCGACACCGAGCCGTGGTTCCTGCTGGGCGCGACGGAGGCGATTGCCACCACGGGTGAAACCGGCTGGCTCGACGAACCCTGTCCTTACTGGGACGGGGGCGCCGAGGAGTCCCTCTGGCAGCATCTCGTCCGCGCCCACGGGGCTGTCATGCGGCACCGGGGCGACCAGGGACTCGTGCTTTTCCCGGACTGGGACGATTTTCTCTCCGGGGTCGGGCGGGGTGGAAAAGGCCAGTCCGTGATGAATTCCGGCATCGCCGCCCGCGCCTTCGACTCGCTGGCGCAATTTGCCCGGGCACGGGGGGAAAATGAGTTGTCCGCGCAATTTGCGCGGGACGCCGCCGACATGCGCGCGGCGGTGGGCGCGGCTTTTGACACGGCCTGGTTCCTGCGCGGTTACAAGGACGACGGCTCGCCGTTTTGTTCCCATGCCGAATCCAGAGTCTCACTGGTCGCGCAGGCTTTCGCGGTTCTGGGAAAATGCGGGACACCGGAGCAACGCCGCACCGCACTGTGCAGCGCGCTGGAGCATTGCGACTCGCCCATCGGGCTGATGCTCATGAGCCGCCCGGTCAGTTGCCCCCCGCCCCCGGAGATTTCCCTGTGCCCGATTCCCAGGGGCGAGGGCGAAAATGCCGGCGTCTGGCCGCAAACGATTCATTGGTTCATCTGGGCGCTCGCCGAGGAGGGGCTCATTGACGAGGCATGGGACTGCTGGCGCAAGGCCAGCCTGCGCAACCATTCACACCTGCATCCCGGGGTGCCTTTTGGCATTTACAACGGCCCGGACTGTTACTCCTCGAAATGGGCTGGCTCCCGCGAGGGCTGGACCCAGATTCAACTCATCGACCGCGCGAAATTCTCCCCCATGAACCCCATGGTCGCCTGGCAGGCTTTCTCACTGATCAAAATCAACCAGCACGAATCCACGGCAGTGGAATAATTTCCCCTTGTCCATAAGAGAAGTCGAACAAGCCGCTTTGCCTAAACGGAAGCGGCTTGTTTTTTGCGCGCCCGACGGACGGCGACAAACATCACGAAGCCTCCAAGAATCATGAGAGCATAGGTGGAGGGTTCAGGAATGACGGCAAGATAGTAGAAACTTCCGCTGTAAAAGGACTGGAGAGTGAAGGGACCCGACAAATTGTTGGCGAGAATCTGGTTGCCAGTGAGATAAACCTCAAAAATGTCATTGGTCGAACGCATCAGCCAATCCCCGTAAAGCGGAGTCGCGTCAAAATTCCAAGTGACGGTGTTGGCTCCCGCGATGATCAGGTCATCAATCTCGAATTGTCCAGCCGCCGTGTAATCAAACGTCATGTCCGTGTTGAATGTGAGTGTTCCTGAGACGCTGAAAAGGCCATTGCTGACGGCAATGGAGGAGCCTGAGTTGAGCGTCACATCGCCGGTGTGAGCCACCCCGCTGGCCACGTTGAATGTCGCAGAGTCCTCGACAACCAAATTTCCGGCGAGTTGACTGCCGTTGATCACATTCATCATCGCATTGCTGATCAAAATCGAATCCGCCTGGAAGATGCTGTTGTCCACATTGATGACGCCATCCGCAGTCAATGCCTGGACGATATCCGCCTGCACTGTTGAATCAACCGCATCCAACGTGCCATTGATGACATCCAGCACGGCATCCCCTGCTGAATTCGTGACGACCAGCTCGCCTCCATTGTGCACTTCAGTCAGGGCTTCATTCAAGTTGCCGAGGACATAACCGTCTGAAACTAAATTTCCACCATCAATCGTATCAATGGCGTTATTGGTCGTGGAGTTGTAAACGGTGGCGCCCGCGGAAATAACCCTGCGATTGCGGCTGGAAACCCCTCCGTAAAGATTGATACCGCCAGAAGTGTTGCTCAACACTGTTCCCGTTCCAGTGACCTGTAGTGTATTGCTCAAGCCCCCATTGACGCCCACATCGATATTGCCCCCATTCCACAGAAGCGCGCCACCGCTGACGACCAAGCGGTTGGAATTGCCCGCGTCACCGATGGTGATATTCGCGGTGTTCGAGTAAATCGTGCCGGTTCCGCCGACTTGCAGGAGCGCGAGATTGGCTCCTTCGCCGACGGTGGTATTTGTCACGACCTGACGCGAGGCATTCGTCACGGTGAGGGTTCCGGCGGCCACATTGAGGCCGGAGAGTCCGGCATTGGTCGAGCCACTCATCACTAGCGCCCCCGCCCCGGTCTTGGTCAGTTCATGCGCCCCGTTGAATCCGCCGTTGCTCACCGTCAATGTCCCTGCGTCCACGCGGACACCGGAGTCCGAGGCCAGCTGGTAATTGCCCGTGACCGTGCTGGCTCCACCGATCGAGTGAATCACATCGCTTCCATTGATTCTCACCCCGCCCGCGGCGGCATGGAGCACCCCGTTGCTCAGGAGCAATTTGCTTCCGCTCATGAATTCAAAGTCTTGGGCACCGAGCAGGTTCAGTGTGTTATTGCTGACATTGACAGTCCCGCCCAGATGGATGTCCCCGCTGGCGGCATACCAGTTTTGGACTGTGCCGTCGCTGGGGGCGACTTCGATGTTGTTATTGATGGTCTGGGTGAACGCGCTGTCATTGGTGATGCCGATTCCGCTCAAGCCGCCGCGCAGGGTCAGAGCCGAGCCGGTCAGGTGATAATTTGTGGTCACACTGTTGCTGAAGACCAGGGACCGGATGTCCCAGGGAGTGTCCACCACGCTGTTGGTGCGGGCATTGGGCGCTGTGGCAAAGATCACACGCGCCATTCCGCCATTGGTCGGGCTGTTGCCGCCGAGCCAGTTGGCGCCCGTGGTCCAGTTGTTGTCCCCGCCGCCACCGCTCCAGATTTTGTCGTCGGACTGCCGGCCCAGAGCCAGATAGGCGTATCCGTCACTGTTGGTCACTGTGAAGAAGAAGTATCCTGTCAAATCCGCCACGCCCCCTGTCACAATGCGTCCGCTGTCCACCAGTCCTTGGAGGGCATTGGTCGTCGTCGCCGTCAGGCGGACACCCCCGATGAAAGGATCGTCAATAAACCAACTCTGACCCGCGTTGAGGAAGGACCATGTCGCCGTGGCGCCCGCGCCAAAGGTCAGGTTCGTCCCGCCCAGGCTCAAACCGCTGAATTGATTTGTCGCCTGCGTGCTTTGCAGGAATCCGCCGTAGCCCGCGCCGTTGGTCGCGGCTTGGATGACCACCGAATTGCCCAGATGCAGGTTGCTCGACACATGGAGCACCGCGTTGCTGCCGATGCCCGTGGACAGGGTGTCGCTATTGAGGACAGAGCCGCTCTGGTTGGTGTAATTGCCCGTGATGCGGAGCTCACGTCCCCCCGTGGCCCAGCCCACAGTGGTGGTGCCGCCCGAGAGGACATTGACATTGCCCGTGATCACACCGTCACCCCGGATCCTCGCGCCCCCATTGACGGTCAGGAGACTGCCCGCGGTTTGCATGGAGAACCGTCCCCCATCCA
>CAYTAI010000037.1:22345-27656 GCA_964435715.1 uncultured Verrucomicrobiota bacterium
GGGGTCGCGGACAGATGCATCAGGGAATTCGTGCCGATGAACCATTCGTTCTTGGCCCAGCCGCCCGCATCCCCCATGTAAAAAGTGTTGTGCGTGATCAGGAATGTCGCCCCGTTGCTCAGACCCAGACGGTTCGTGCCATAATGCTCGTATCCCATGAGGAAATCCGCGTTGTTGGTGACTGTTCCTGCCCCACCGAAGAAAAGTTCCGTCTGGGAATTTGCCGCACGACCCATGCGGAGCACATCGATTGTCCCGGTGTTTGTCCCGCCTTCTACAATGAATCGACTGGTAGCATTGGCGGGTCCACTATCACCCACCATTGAAAGGCGCACTGTGTTGGCAGCGTTTGTCCCGAGTTTAACATCCGAATTAACCGCATGGAAAAGCGCATTGTTCGATGCAAAACTATTACCGAGAAAGAAATTTCTTACTCCACCCGAGTCATTGAGGAGGGCATTGCCATTGGTCAAAATCATTTTGCCATTGCCCAGATAAATATGATCTCCCGCCCCCCTGAAGGTAAAATGACCGTCTCGCATGTCTCCAAGGTCGAGTTCAGCGTAAGATCCGGCAAGATTGCCCATATACATCGCATTACTGACCACCAAATTGGTGATTCCGGAGCCGCCCACCGCCCGGACAATGCCAGTGGAGGAGGCACCCTGCCCACCAATATAAACTGTATGAATATTCATATTCCCAATGGAATTGTTGTCCAATATCAATTCGGCACGGGCATTGGCAATATTGCCGGCATGATTCCAAGCACTCCCGGACAGGCGAATGTAAGAATCATCTGTCACCGTGATGTATCCACTATGAACATTGAGGGCATTGTTAAATTGTCGAAATGTCAGACTGGCGTTATTCGAGGCGATCACATCCGCACGGTTATTGGCACCCCCCAACCGCACAGTATTGGCATCCATGTCGAATGAGGAATTAATGACCTCCAGCCTGCCCGTGGCTCCCGAAGCGGGGGTGTAAGCCATCCGCAGTTCCAACAAATTCGTGGCGCTGACCGTGGAATCAACAAAACGCACCAATCCATTGTTGCCAGAGAATGAATCCGCCCAGAACATGTTCCGGTCAAATCCGGCACGACGGTTCAAGTCCACGTTGCCGTTGGTAATAATTAATCCGCCATTGCCTATCACAAATCCCGCCGCATTATTGACTGAAACAAATTGTCCACCGCCCATGTCGCCAAGGTCGGCCAATCCATAATTTCCCGAAGAACTGCCCACCTCAAAACGGTTGGTGACATAAACATTCGTGAAGCCCGACCCCGCGAGGGACTGGATGATGCCAGTGGAACCGGCGGTTCCCAATCCCAAGGCGATCGCATTGCCATTAAAATCTGCTGTGGAACTGTTTGAGAGAGTGATTCGTCCCTGTCCCCCATCATGACCCAAATCCAAACGGGCCGACCGGAGAATGAGATGTGAATTGTCCAAAACCTCCATGATACCTGTTCCCCCAGAGTGTCCCATATACAGGGCGTCATTTCCATTGGTGAAGGCCAGAAGGGATTGATTGGAAACCGTTACGGTGGCACGGGCTGTCCCCCCGTAACCGAGATAGACTCCATAGGTGGGGGTGCTGATGATTCCCGTGGAGGAATTAAGCACATTCATGGTCAGCCTTGATGCCCCGCCCTGACCAAGACGGATATTCCCGTCATTGGCACGGATGGTCATTCGTGAGGAATCCACCACATCGACCCGGGCCGTGCCTGCCGCCGTGTTTTCAAAGAAACCAAGAAAAATACCGTTGACCGTATTCGACATGGTCAGCTGTGATTGGTTGGAAACCACAAACCCTGCCATCCCGCCGTCCGTACCGGCACGGATAAATCCTGAGAGACCCGAACCAATCATTTGCCCTGTGCTGCTATTCTGGAGATATAGCTGCCGATTGTAACCTGAGACTGCGGAGAAATTCAACTCATCACCGGGATTGAATGTGATATTGGCGCTGTCACCCACGATGCGGGCCAGACCGCCACTGTTGGCATTGACCAACCCCATGCCGCCGGTAGTGAAAGTCATGTTTGCAATCTCCAGAATACCCGTCCCGCTGGCAGCGCTCATGGAGACTCCCTTGACGTAGTTATGGAAGGAATCGACGGCTTGGTTGGTTCCCGCCAAGCGCACATGGCCGTAAGCCCCCGAAACCGTGCCGATATTGAGGTTGCTGATGACCGATCCTGCGCCGAGTATCGCCCCATTGGACATGATGAAGGAAGCATGAGAACCAGACAGAGTGCCGACATTCATCGTGGCAACATTAAGCAGGCTTGTGGATAAACCTAAAGCGGTCAGGGAAAGCGTTTCGCCCGAATAGGAATTCCAGTTGAGGGTATTCCCACTCAAGTTGCTGATGGCAAAACCGTTTGTCAGAATGACCACACCGGAGTTGCGCGCCATGAAAGAAGTGCCATTTGTGGAGATGAGGCGGTTGATATTCACGGCGGCATTCGACAAACCAAAGACACCGGAGCCAATCAGGCGCAAGTCGGCATCCCCCCGGACTCCGGAGACTCGCAACCCGCCATTGAGGTTCCATTCCTGATTCGTATTGAGAACCAGGGTGTTCTGAAAAGTTTGTGTTGTGACAGTGGACAGTTGTCTGATGCCGTTGGTGGCGTTCAGTGTCAGATTGCTGCCGGAGAGCGTGTAATTGAGGGTGACACCCGGATTGAATGTGAGGTTGCTGATATTCCAATCCGTGTCAACAAATGAATTCGTCCTCGTACCTGCGGATTCATTGGCAAAGGAAACACGGGCCGAGCCGTCATTGACCGGGGCGGTTTCATCAGACCAGTTTGTGATCGATGACCAATTGTCATTGCCCGTGTCCAATCCGTCCCACACGTAGATCGTGTCTTTGCCGACTGCGAGATACCAGTAGGAATCCAGCGTGTTGAAATAGCTGAACAGAGTATAATCCCCGGGAATGACTCCGCCGAGGAGAATACTGTTAGCTGTAATTAAAGAGGTGAAAATGTCCGTGTCCGCCCTCATACCCCCGAAATACGGATTAGAAAGATTCCAGATATTCGTAAACGCCTCGAATGTCCATGTCATCGTCGTTCCAGCCGAAAATGTTAATCCCGAGCCGATATTCACCCCGCTAAAATTGCTCAGACCCGATGGCAAGTGGTAACCGCCGAAATTCGTCGAGGCGAGGATGCTAAAGCTGTTGCCCACATGGAAATGACCGCCGACATCTAAAACGGCATTGCTTCCGATGGCAGTGGCAGATGTCCCGCTGTTGAGAACGGAGCCGGAGGCGTTCGTAAAATTGCCTGTGATTTTGAGCAAATTTCCCCCTGTGGCATTGCCGACTGTGGTCGTCGATCCGGAGAGCATGCTCACTGTCCCGGTCACATAACCATCTCCCCTCAAACGTGAACCATTCGTCATGGTCAGAATGCTGGAGGCATTTTGCATCGCGAATTTTCCTCCATCACTGACTGTGATGGTCGCATTCGTCAGCAGTGTGAAAGAAGGGGTGGCCGAAAAATGGACAAACCCATTTGTGCCACTGTGGATTTCAGCCGGGGTGGAGGCTCCGCCCACAATGATGTCGTTGTGCGCGACATAAAAAGTTTGACCGTTGCTCACAACCAGAAGGCCACTTCCCCCGGTGGTTCCCGTGCCCATGCGCAGAAAGCCCGACCCGACATTTGTGACTGTCCCATTTCCTGACAAAACTAGTGTTCCATGCCCGGCAGTCGCACTTAATCCAGAACGACCCCCAATCGTGATTTCTTCAATGGCTCCGTAAACATTTCCTCCACCGAATGACAAATAACCTACCCCTGCACCACCCCCGGATTGCCCGACACGAAGATTGGTCAAGCTTAATCCTGCCGAGCCCACTACATTCATATATCCGGTGCCGCCATTGGCTCCCACTACCATGGACGAATCCAAGGTGGACTGATCCCCAAACCGTGTTCCGGCACCCGCATTCAATATTTCGACATGACCCGAGCTGCCACTCCCCTCTCCCACCCGCCAACCAAAATTATTCCCCGCACTATTAGTGACCCAGGTGTAGTTGTTGCCGCCCAGATCAAGGAGGAAGGAACCGTGTGCGCCGCTTCCCGAATCATTGACCCCCACGCGCATGGCACTGTATTGGTTGATATTTGAAAGAGCTCCCTCATTGGTGGCCACAAACGAGGCGCGGCTGTTTACCCCCTCATAGCCAATATTCATTAATCCAAAATTGGCTAGTCCCATCCGCCCGCCATCCACAAATACAATATGTCCTGTATTTCCCTCTTGGCCGATGCGAATGGCATCCAAAGCATCAATATTCAGAATAGCATTATTGCTCATGGTAATTTGTCCATAGTTGGACGAACCAATGTAACCGAGCTCAAGAACATTTCCATTGCCCACGATTCCGACGCCAAAAGTCAAGCTCCCGCCCCTGTAAGTAAGTTGTCCCTCTCCGTTGCCTGAGTGACCAATATAAGCGTTCCTGATCCGGAGTTGTCCATCCAGCTCCATATCTGCAATACCGGATTGATATCCGGCCCGGAGAGTGCGTATGTCTGAATTCGTCAATCCACTGATTTCAAGATAACCGTAGGCTTTTTGACTCGCTGTTCCGAGGCGTCCAATATCCAGAGCATCCAATCGTGTGGTGATATTATTACCGGTGATTTGAACAATGCCAGACGCCCCCGTGCCGTTGAATCCTATACCCATGTAATTATCAAAAGAAGTCAAATGACCGATCTGACCTGATGAAACTCCCGTCAACCGCAATAGACCATTCGCATTTGAAGCCCCATACCCGATAAATGTATTTTGTGAACCATTGGTGCCGATTAAGAGGGTGCCACCGTTAAGATTCGCCTGTAAATTGCCCTTGGCATTGACTCCGCTGGAGCCGACATGAAACTCCCCATTGACAGCAAAGTCCGAGTTCACGGCACCATTTGTCGCAATAAATGTGCCCATGCTATCGGTCGAATAACCCACAAAAATCTGGGAACTCAGATAATCATCCATGACCAAACCTCCAAAAAGTGTTCCTCCAAGGAACTCCACACTCCCGGTTCCGGACGGGCCGTTGCCAATGAAAAATGTATGCCCCCCGAAAGAGGCCGTTCCCGCATTGCTGAGGATCACCCTCCCCACACCATGGGAGGAGCCAACCGTCAGCGAGCGGTTGAACTCCACATTTGTCGCATTGACGATTTCGAGAGTTCCGGTGGCACTCAACCCTGCAATCCCGTTGCCACCAACCGTCATCTGGCCGGAGACACCTGTATTGTTCACATTGG
>CAYTAI010000037.1:27735-27944 GCA_964435715.1 uncultured Verrucomicrobiota bacterium
CAGTGAAAAACTGGGACGTGTTCGTGGGAGCCCAGAGAAAATCCCCTCCCGCCAGATTGAGGCGGACTTCACCAGAGACATTGGAGCCCGCGGCGGATATTTGAATATTGCCGTCCACGCGGACATTTGCGGATGAAAGGGCATTGGTTGCGACAAACCGTCCGCTGGCTCGATTCAAATAACCCACATTAAAATCCCCGAAAACCCTC
>CAYTAI010000038.1:0-8738 GCA_964435715.1 uncultured Verrucomicrobiota bacterium
CCCCAAGTCCGCGAGACTCAAAACCCGCGCGGACTTTTTGCTGGTGAAAGAAAGCGGGCAGAGGGTTACAGGCCGGTATATGATCCTGAACGCTTTACTGGAGCAAATTGCTCCCGCGCAAAAAGCACTGGGCATCATCACGACACGCAAACTCGGAGCCGCGAATCAAAGGTCACGAGCGAGACGTTTGATCCGGGAGTCGTACAGGTTGAGTCAGTATCACATCAAATCACCTTGTCATCTGGTCGTCATTGCCAAACGGGAAATTTTAAAAGTCAAACAGAAGACAGTGGAAAATGAATTCGTCCGACTTTGTCAAAAACTTGAAATCTGGCAGGATTAATGCAGGGCAATTTGCCGCGCTGCTTTTGTTGCGCTTTTATCAATTGACGCTTTCCCCGCTCTTGACCGTCCTGTTCGGATCCGGGTTCGGTTGCCGTTATTACCCGACCTGCTCGCACTATGCGATGGAGGCGGTCACCGGGCACGGACTTTTCAAAGGGGGCTGGATGTCCGCGTTGAGATTGCTCCGTTGCCAACCTTTTTCAAAAGGGGGGCTTGACCCCGTGCCACAAGCCGTCAGAATCGGGGCGCGCATTCAAAATACAAACCATCCGGAGAGAATTCGTGGATAAAAAATCCATCATCGTCGTCAGTCTTTGTGTCGTACTCCTCATTTTTTGGGGACCGATCATGCAAATCCTTTTCCCGCCGAAACCCATTCCGGCTTCCAAACTCTCTCCCAAGGCGGATGCCGCACCCGCGCAAATTGCCGGGGATGACACCGCCTCACTGCCACAAGAACCTCTCAAAACACTTCCCCCCGAACAAGCTTGGACTCCCGGCTCAGGAAAATCCGCACCGGCTCGCGCCAAAACTGAAGCATCCGTGGAACGTCCATCCGGACCTCCGAAAATCTCTGTTATCGAAAACGCACAAATCCGGATCGAGCTCATTAATTTCGGGGCTGGAATCCAACGTTTCGTCTTGAAAGAGCATCTTGACCGTCATATCTCCAATGACACTGAGGACAATGTCGTCATCACTTGTCAGTACGAGGACAAGGATGGAATTCAAATCCCCGGGTTCTCTTTGATTGGAATCGAAGGACTCGGGGCAAATGCCCCTTTTGTGACGACAGACGCCAGCGATCAGGTCGTTTACGAAATCACAACCCCCGCCGGAGTCAAAGTCCGTAAAACCTTCCATTTATCCCGTGAGAATGATTATAACCCCCTGCTCTTGATAGAAATTGAAAACGGGAGTCAAAACCCCATCAATTTACGCGACGCTTATCTGAGCCTCGGCACGATGAGTCCCCTCACCCCGACTGAGAGCAGCATGTACACGGGATTCGACCTGCTGGAAAAAAACAAAGTCATCCGGAAACACTATGATAATGTCAAAAAGGAACCCTACGAATTCAAGGGTTCATTGGAATGGGCGGCACTCAAAAATCAATTTTTCACATTGATTGTGCAGCCTTACGGCATGCCTGCCTCCGGGTTTTATGCCGAGTCCGTCAGCAGCCGTGAAAACCCGAATACTTTTGCCGCCCTTCTCGGGATGGCCAACACCACGATTGCTCCCGGTCAATCATTGAGCCTCGAATACAAGATCTATGCCGGACCAAAACAATTCAAGCGTCTCAGGGAGCTCGGCGACAATAAAGACCAGGTCATGGCTTTCGAAGTTTTCATGGGCATGAGCCTGAAGTTTTTCGGTTACATCACCCAAATGCTTTTGTCCATCCTTATCTATATCGACGGATATACAAAGAATTTCGGATTGGCGATTGTGATGATCACAATTTTGATCAAGTTACTTTTCTGGCCGCTGACAGGGTACGCGACAAAATCCATGAAAAAAATGGCTCTGCTCCAGCCGCGCCTCACAGCTATCCGTGATAAATTCAAGGATAATCCCCAGAAACTGCAGCAAGAGATGATGAAGATGTACCGGGATTACAAGGTCAATCCATTCAGTGGTTGTCTCCCCGGGCTGCTGCAACTCCCGATTTTTCTGGCCTTTTACTCCATGCTCCAAAGTGCGATCGAGCTGCGCGGGGCGAAATTCCTCTGGGTCAAAGACCTTTCCCAACCTGACACGATTTTCCATCTTTTCGGAGTGTCCTGGCTCCCGGTCAACCCGATGCCATTGATCATGGCGGGGACAATGTTCGTGCAAATGCACATGACACCGAGCACCGGTGACCCGATGCAAAAACGCATCTTCATGCTGATGCCGGTGATCTTCCTCGTCTTCTGTTACAATTTCTCGTCAGGATTGTCTTTGTACTGGACGGTTCAGAATTTGCTGACCATTCTTCAGACATGGCTCTCAATGAGGAAAAAAGATCCTGAGCTTGAGAAGCTCCAACAAGCAAAATAATTTTCACCACCCCACTCGAGAACACATGCCATGAGTCAAAAACCCATCTCTGATTTTATCGACCATCATTACCGCCATTTTAATGCCGCGGCACTCAAAGATGCTGCGGAGGGTTACTCACGGCATTTGGACAAGGGTGGTAAAATGTTCATGACTCTGGCTGGTGCCATGAGCACAGCCGAGCTGGGTCTGTCATTGGCGGAGATGATCCGCCAAGACAAGGTTCACGCGATTACCTGCACAGGGGCAAATCTCGAGGAGGACGTTTTTAATCTTGTTGCCCATGACCACTACGAGCGTGTGCCTCATTACCGCGACCTCACTCCCGCTGATGAGCAAGGGCTTTTGAACCGGCACATGAACCGTGTGACAGACACCTGCATCCCCGAAATGGAGGCTATGCGCCGTATTGAAACGGCTGTGCTGGAGGAATGGGTCGCCGCCGATCAAAAGGGGGAACGCTACTTTCCGCATGAGTTCATGTACAAGATTCTCAAAAGCGGAAAACTCGAAAAATCCTACCAGATCGATCCGAAAAACAGCTGGCTCCATGCTGCAATGGAAAAGAACCTGCCTATGTTTGTCCCGGGTTGGGAGGATGCCACTCTCGGAAATATGTATGCCGGCCATTGTATCAGCGGAGATGTCAAAAAAGTGCATACAGTCCGCACGGGCATCGAGTACATGATGGAGCTTGCCGAGTGGTACACACGCACGACGGCTCAAAGCTCCTTGGGCTTTTTCCAAATTGGCGGTGGAATCGCCGGGGATTTCCCGATTTGTGTCGTTCCGATGCTCCATCAGGATTTGCAACGCGAAGAGGTTCCGCTTTGGGGATACTTCTGCCAGATCAGTGACTCGACAACGAGCTACGGTTCATACTCAGGGGCTGTTCCCAATGAAAAAATCACTTGGGGCAAGCTTGGCGTTGATACACCAAAATATATTGTCGAATCCGATGCGTCGATTGTGGCTCCCCTGATTTTTGCCAAAGTATTGGGCTGGTAATCCTTTTGACAATTATTTTTTCTTTTGCGGATCAGTAGAAAATATTTGCGTAAAAGAAGAAAATCGTTACTTTTGAGTTTTCCGGCGCACCCTATGGTCTAGCCCGGTTAGGACACCTCCCTTTCACGGAGGTAGCACGGGTTCGAATCCCGTTAGGGTGACCATTTTTTATTCAAAGAGACCACATATGGACAAGCTCAAAGCGCAATTTGAAAAACACATTATTGTCGCCCTCTTTATTTTTGTGACTTTGTTACCTGTGATTGCCACTATCGGACTCTTTGCCACGATTGTTTTCTTGCAACATAATTTTCTAAATTGGATGGAGTAGATTCCTCCTTTTCTTCTTCTCAAAAAGGGGTGGAAACTCTCTGAAGGTTTTTCACCGGACTTTTTCGACTATGCTGAACCAAAGACTTTATCAATCGTCCTCTTGCCCAGTTTGAATGAGTAATAAATACCAACGAGGAGCACTAAAAAAAGAATCAGAGCGATTACCGGCAAAAAAATGGCAAGTATAGACATGAACACGGATCCGAAAGATTCCATCGTGGAAACTATTGGATTGGCGACACCTCCGGTGGTTGCAGTCGAAAGCAAACGGGTCTGGACACTCCCAAGCTGGACTAACCCGGCTGTTCCCCCACCCACGATAATCGCCAATCCCCAATGAGCCCACGACGGCATATCAGTAAAAACGGAGTAACTGACCAGCACACCTGCAATCAAAGCCAGCGGGGAAGTAATCGAATCAAGCAAATTGTCCAGCCACGGGATATAATAGGCGAGTATCTCGCAAACCGTCGCGATCGTCAGGCAGATGAATGCAGGCCAGGAGCCCAACCATTCCACACTTTCAAAGAGCGGAAAACCACCAAAAAGAGCAGCACCACTCAAAATCAGCAAGGGAATAAATATCCGGAATCCACAAGCGGCACTGAGTCCGATGCCGATACAAATACTCAAAAATGTTTCCATGTTTGTTGTGTATTACACAGCAAGAATGCCTTTATGATCAAGATTATTCGCCAGGCATCCGGTAAATGAATCTCATCTTTTTATCCTTGTCGGCCACCAGCCCGGCGAGGCGCTCCCGGAAAGAACGGTCAGCCTCCTGGAGGATATCTGTCCCTGCCACTGTCTGCCGCGCTTGGCGCATCAAGGCTTGCAAAGCCTGTTCGCGATCATCGGCTGTGACTTTATTCCACCAGCCGTTTTTATCCTCGATGACTTTGTATGAGATCATTTCCACGGAAAGCACTTTTGCGGGCGGCATGAGTGCTGTCACAGTGGACTGCTGGGTATCAATGGCGATAGTGAATGGTTGTTTCAAGTCAAAACCCGCTTTCACACGGACGAAAGCCTCAAGCTCGAGTGTTTTTGTACTCCCCATCCAGGAGTGTTCCCATTTATAACGCGTCTGCGATTTGCGCTCCACAGTGGCCAGCTCGAGAATAGAGCGGTTTGCCTCCACAACGGTCATCCCATTGACAGTCACTTGCGGAGTGAATTGCAAAAACTTTGCAATGTCTCCTGCCAGCCCCCGGGCAAATTGTACCGCATCAGTCCCCGCCGCAGTAGTCTCCTGTCGGAGTCCACGGGCGAGTTCGACGGGCCCCCGGTAAAGCAGTGCATATAAACCGACAAGAATAATCGATAAGAACGCGTAGAGAACGACGCAAATCAGAAGCCATTTTTGGTGAAAAGCAGACAGCCAGCCCTTGTCCTTTGATGATGAATCCGGATCATTATTTCCGACTGTGCTCATGAATGATTTCTCCCCGGGAAAAAACTTACTTCTTCTTGAGTCCCGACAGTGTCAAAACAAGGACGCCCACAAAGGTCCCCGTAATCGGTGACGGAATCGCCGCCAAAACCCCCAAGAGAAATCCGACGGCGATGGATTTTCCGACTGTATCATGATTGACGAATCTCTGGATGAGACTTGTCGCCACACCAACAGTGATAAAACTCAGGGGAATCGTGACAACCAGTGTGATAATCTTCCACTCAGCCAAAGTCCAGAGCCAGTCAATCGCCATGAGAACAAGGGCTGAGACCGGGTGAATAAAAGGAGGTTTTTCTGCGGCAACCGGCAGAGGATGTGATGGCATCTGCCCGTTTTGTCCGCTTTTCAAGGTGCTCTCCCCGGCAGGCAAAATATCCACAGGAGTATTTTCGGGTTCAGGCATACCGATAAAATACACCCATTCGCTTCAGAGGAAAGTCGAAAAAGGTGATAATCTTCGCCCTAGCCTCTCCAAAATTTCAGTTCCCGCCGGAGTCGCTCATTTTCCTCGAGGAGCTGCAGAAAAATGCGGGCGGCGGAAGCACGGAGCTCATGAGTCCGGATGAGATAATGAGCGCGCCGGATCCGGTAAATTGTTTCCTCATGGAATCGATAGTTCTCCGGAGTTTTTCCCCGGGCCGGTTCAATCACACGCCATTTGCAAAGGTCAAGCACGAGTTTACGGCTGACCCCAGTGGTTTCCGCGATTTGCGCGACGGAATAAACGGGGCGCGCTGATGGTCGGATAACCTGCACTCTCTTGACCGTGATTGTTTTTGATGACCCCGCCATAATATTATTCATAGCTCCGTTGCAATTTGCTCCAGAGTTCGCGTTGCACGTCTGTCGCGGTTTTGGGCACTTCTATATTAATAACGACATAAAAATCGCCGGATTCGTCCTTGCCCTTGGGCAATCCTTTTCCGCGGAGACGCAATTTCTGACCGTGCTGTGCGCCGGCAGGGATTTTCAGGGACACACGCCCCTTGACCAGTGGAATCTCCACCTCGCCTCCGAGCACAGCCAACCACGGCATGATCTCACAATCATAATAAATATCCGATTCCTGCACACGATAGTCCGGATGCTTGGAAAACCTCACGCGCAAGTATAAATCCCCCGATTTTCCGCGGCCCACACCTCGCCCCCCCTGACCCGCCAGACGGATGCGCTGACCTTCTTTCACACCGGCAGGGATTTTCACCTGAAAAGTCTCCGGGGTGACTTCCCCTGTCTGAGGATTTGTCTTTTGGACTTTGACCAGCCGGTCGGAGCCGTCCATCGCCTCCTCAAGAGTCACCATGATATCTCCCTCGATGTCATTGCCTTCAGCTGAATATGACCTTCCGCCAAAACCTCCATCGCCGTCATCATCATAGCCGGAAAATCCCCCTCCTCCGCGTCTTCCTCCGAACATCTGCTCGAAAAAGTCGCTGAATCCAGTGCCATTGAAATGATACTCGTATCCGCCGGATCCTTGAGCCGTCCGCCCACGACGGGATCCGGCTCCCATTCCTCCGAAACCTTGTGCTCCGCCAAATCCTCCGCCTGCACCGGCATTTTGCCAGTCCGGCCCGAGCGTATCATATTTTTTCCGTTTATCCGGATCGCTCAAAACCTCGTATGCCTCATTGATTTCTTTGAATTTTTCTTCCGCAGTTTTTTTATCCTTGGCGACATCCGGATGATATTGGCGGGCAAGCTTGCGAAAGGCTTTTTTGATATCATCCGCAGTGGCGGCCTTGGTGACCCCGAGAATTTTGTAGTAATCCTTGTATTCAATCATAATATGGAATTGCCCTTATGATATTCAAAGTTTTACGCTCGTCATCAAAAATTATTTCCCTTTTTTGTGTCACGATCACAGGGGTCTGTGCCCAAGTGAACCCCACGGAGGTCGATCCTCTCGATCATGCCCTGTCAGCGCAAAAACTCACACGCCAGGATCTGGGTTTTAAAAAGGATGTCGCCGACTCCGACTATGTCCCGCGCAATTTGCGCCGGATATTGCAAGACCCGCTCTGGCTTTTGCCCTATGCCCATGACCTGGACAAACGCATCCAGCAAGCCGGCACGCTCCGGCAAATTGCCGGACTGTCTTTTGCGGAACGCGGCGTCAGCACCCGCTTCCATGTCCCGTCCCCTCCTGTGACGCGGACATCTGAAATTCCTGAGGAACTCCAAAGGCAAATTCCCGAAGAGTTAATCCCCTTGCTGAAAGAACTCCTCGCTGCCTGTGATCAAGCAGCCCCTTTGATCAAACAATCCCTCCCGGAAAATCCCGAGGAGGCTTTGGCAGCGCTTTTTTTTGATTACTTGAGTCCGCACCAGAAGGAGGACGAAATGGAGTCCATCATCTCTGCGCGGCTCGACTCGGGCAAATTGCGCGGGCTCATGGAGAAACAAAAAAATCTCACCCTGCGCGATGACGAAACCATCCGGATATATCATGAAGCCGCCAGGCAATATGATGAGGAGGCATTTCGCAAGGCGATCATGCCTGTCCTCGGAGTGATTGACGAGCTGATTGATCTTCTCTGGGATCTTGCTCCTGAATACAGTGATGATTTCACTGTTTCATTTGACACACCCCACGGCAAGGTCTACATCGGCGGCACGGGCGCTAATGAATATTATCTCGACGCCTTTCTCATTATCGACCTCGGCGGCAATGATCTATACATGAATAACGCGGGCGGAGCCAATAGTCTCAAAGGTTTGCCGGTTTCGATTGTCATCGACCGCCGCGGCAATGACCGTTACTGGAGCGATGCGATCGGCACACAAGGCAGCGGGATTTTCGGACTCGGTGTACTCATTGATTTCGAGGGGAATGATACTTTCAACGCGGCAAGTTGCTCACAGGGGTTCGGTTACTTTGGACTCGGTATCCTCGACATCTACATGGGGCAAAAACAAAGTATTAAAGGGCGGACACTCGTCCAGGGGGCGGGGCTTTTCGGCAGCGGTATCCTGAGGCAGACAATGGAAGGGCATACCCGTTACGAGGCACTTTCTTATGCACAGGGTTTTGCGGGGGTGAGAGGCTTCGGACTGCTCGATGATCAACATGGAAATGACGAGTACATCGCCCTCGGGCGCGATGAGGTCAGCTGGATTCCGGGTCACAAATTCACCATGTCCCAAGGGTTTTCCATCGGGATGCGCCCGTGGTTCGGCGGCGGGCTGGGCATTTTGCGAGATGTTTTCGGTCACGACCGTTATCAGGCGGATGTTTACGGGCAAGGGGCCGGATACTGGTATTCGCTCGGTCTGCTGATCGACTCGACCGGTCATGACCATTATACGTCGAAGCAATATGCCCAGGGTGCGGGGATTCATTTGGCGGCAGGAGCACTCATCGACAAAGAAGGCAATGACACTTACCGGTCCGGAGCAATTTGCCAGGGCGGAGCACACGACTTTTCTGTGGGCATTCTGCATGATGTGCGCGGCAATGATCACTATACGTCATCAAGCACCGCGCAAGGTGCATCGATTAATAACTCATTTGCCCTGCTCCTTGATCACCGCGGTGATGACACATACT
>CAYTAI010000038.1:8748-19610 GCA_964435715.1 uncultured Verrucomicrobiota bacterium
CGAGAAATTCAACGACAGTCAAGCCAGCGGACACGACGGCGGGCGCAGACAATACGGCTCCATCGCCTTGCTCCTGGATCTGGCGGGACGCGACACGTATTCTCAAGGCTGGATTGATCACATGATGTGGCTCAAGCCCTCTTACGGCATCGGTTGGGATACCCATCAGTTATTCAATCATCATTATCTCGTTGAAAAAAAACCTTTGCTTGCTGAAAACGACTGGCGCAATTTGCTCCGGCGGCGTTACGACAAACCGCGCACATTTTCAGGCGGCATGGACTTGATGCCTCAGAAAAAGATTTTTTTCGAGCCGTCACGCGAGGTTGACCCGGGGCATCCCACAGAGAAACTTTTCCGTCAGGCATTCGATTCATCATCCGGTGAAAAAAGCAAATTGCGCGCCCAAACCGCTGCGAACGCACTGAAAGAAAATCCCCTTGAGCACTTGCCGTATCTCATTAGCCGGATGGACTCGAAAAATATCATCCCCCGCATCACCGTCGAGCAAATCGTCGATGAGATCAAAGATCAAGCGACACCCGCTTTGATCGCGGGGCTGGACTCCGACAATCCCGACATCATCCGTTCCTGTCTCTATTACCTCGCCCGTCTCGAACCATCCCCGGATGCCATCCCGAAAATCCTTGCGCTCGGACAAAACCCCAAGCTTGCCGGGAATTGCCTTTATACTCTGGCGAATTGGAAATCCCCCGCTGCCTACGATCTCGCCATGACACGCAGTCTCGACCGCCGCGAAACCATTCGCATCCGCGCTGCCCAAGCCCTCGCAAATTGCCCTGAGCCTGCTGCGACGACGCGCCTCACACACATGCTCAAAGACCCACTCTTCACTGTTCGTTATGCCGCCCAAGAGTCGCTCATCAAAAAAGGAGCCGGTATCCTCCCCGCTCTCAAACGCGCCCGGTTCGCCGCCTCAAATAACACGCTCAAGCATATGGACGAAATCCGGATTATTCTGGGGGAGCGCGAACACATCCCCGCCGCCCTGGAGCGTTACCCCGACGAGCTCAATTTGCGCGAGGCGGTGAAAGGAAAACTGGAAAAGCTATCAGAAGAAGGGGGAAACAGGGATGAAGTTCCCGAATGAATACCACGACTCTTCCCTTGAGTTTTTAACCCTTCTCGGATAATTTTATCAAATGAATTATGAGGTTTACTTGATTAAAAGCGATGGGGGGTATGCCGTTAATTGCCCTGCCCTACCTGGTTGCTGGACTCAAGGGCATACAAAAGAAGAGGCTTTGAACAATATCAAAGATGCCATTCGGCTTTGGCTTGAAGTTGACAAAGAAAACTCCAGAAAGGAGCATACAGAGATTTTAAAAGAGGTTGTCACACTCTGACTCTATGCCAAAAATTCAGGGGATCAACCATCTTGAAGCGATTCGAGTCTTTGAAAAAATAGGATATCGAATTTCCAGGCAAAGTGGCCATGTGATTATGACCAATGGCGCGACTATCCTTGTCATTCCCCGCGCCAAACCGATTAACCCGTTTACAATGGGTGGTATTGCTAAAGCTGCCGGCTTGAATCCTGAAGAATTCAAAAAATTATTATAATCCATGTCCGAATATTTTATCGCTGCATTTTATAAATTTGTCGAGATCGCTGACCCGGCAGAAAAGCAACTTGCGCTGAAGGCATTTTGCAAAGCCCGTGAGATGGTCGGGAAAGTGCTCTTTGCCGCAGAAGGCATCAATGGCACGATTGCCGGAACACGCGCGAGTGTCCTTGAAACCATGGAATATCTCTCCGGGAAACTCAGGCTCGGTTCCATCGATTACAAGACATCCACCTCGCCATTCAAACCTTTTTACAAGCTCAAGGTGCAGGTCAAAAATGAAATCGTGACCATGCGCTGCCGGGAGGCGAACCCCGCCAAAATCGTCGGGCAATACCTCGACAGTCATGAGTGGAACAAATTGCTCGCTGACCCGGACGTGACGGTCATTGACACGCGCAATGATTACGAGTACGAGCTGGGCACTTTTGAAGGAGCGATTGACCCGAAAACGCGGCATTTCAGTCAGTTTCCGAAATTTGTGGAAGAGAATCTCGACCCGGACAAGCATAAAAAAGTGGCGATGTTCTGCACGGGTGGAATCCGTTGTGAAAAAGCCACTTCTTACATGCTCGGAAAAGGGTTCAAGGAAGTTTACCACCTCAAAGGCGGTATCCTGAAATATCTGGAGGAGATTCCCCCAGAGAAAAGTCTCTGGAAAGGGGAATGTTTTGTCTTTGATAAACGTGCCAGCGTCAAGACCAAGCTTGAAATCGGCAGTTACGTGGGGAAGATTTGGGTCTAAATGAATATCCCCCACAAAAAAGGTCTGCTGCTGATCAATCTCGGCACCCCCGATGCACCCACAACGGAAAAGGTGCGCCCCTACCTGCGCGAATTCCTCTCCGACCCGCGTGTCATCGACATTACCCCGCTGGGACGCTGGCTGCTCCTGAATCTTTTTATCCTTCCTTTCCGTCCTCGAAAAAGTGCGGAAGCCTACTCGACGGTGTGGACAGAGAGGGGGTCTCCCCTGCTCTTTCATACTGATGACCTCTGCCGCAAGGTGGCGGGCAAATTGCCCGATTACACGGTCGCTTTTGCCATGCGTTATGGCAATCCCTCTATCGAATCAAAGCTCAAAGCCATGGCCGCTGCCGGGGTCGATGAACTCACCCTTTTCCCGCTATTCCCCCAATACGCCTCGTCCTCCACGGGTTCAGCCATCCAAAGAGCCCTCGAAGTGGTGAATTCACTCTGGAATACTCCCTTTGTCAAAGTCGTCGCCCCATTCTATTATGACCCCGCGACGATTCGAGCCTACGCAAATTGCGCGCGGGAGCAAATGGCGCGGTTCCAACCCGACTATTTTGTCTTCAGTTATCATGGGCTGCCCGAACGCCACATCTCCAAGAGTGAAGGCCAGACAGGTTACTGCTTGAAACGGGATGACTCCTGTTGTGCCCAAATCTCGGACGCGAACTGGTTTTGCTACCGCGCCCAGTGTTTTGAGACCACGAGGCAAATTGCCCGGGTGCTCGGGTTGACTCCCGATCAATATCAAATCACATTCCAGTCCCGTCTCGGGCGGAGCCCGTGGATCAAACCTTACACGGACGAGGTTTTCAAAGAGCTGGGAAAATCAGGCAAAAGGAAGCTTCTCGTTTTCTGTCCTTCATTTGTCGCCGATTGCTTGGAGACTTTGGAAGAGATTCGCGTCCGCGGCAAAGAAGATTTTATCCATGCGGGAGGAGAAGACCTCGAGCTCGTCCCCAGCCTCAATAGCAATGACGATTGGGTCGACGCGGTCGTCAATCTGGTACAAAAAGCCTAGAACCGGCCCGTGCGCAAATTGCCCGGCGTAAAGACAAAGGCGAGAATCGCAATGAAAAGAGTCAGCAACCCCAAGCCGAGCAGGAGCTTGGCAGGGCCATAGACACCGAAAAGCGTGCCGCCCATGAGGAAAAGTTGTGCAAGAAGCAGTATGGAGTTAAAAACCATTTGCCGGGCGGAAAAGACGCGTCCGCGCAATTTGTCCGGCACATGGATTTGCAGACGGGTATCAATCGGCACCACAACCCCGCCTGTGAAAAGACCGAGCAAGATGACGATGACAAAAAGGGCGGTGTAACTATCAGTGCGCGACATCGCACAAAAGAGCAGAAAAAACAAAAAAAAACAGAAATAGGGAAGGACTGAGGCATGCGAGATGAATTTTTTCTTCGCAACAAGGACAATCCCGCTCCCCAACCCCACAGCCATTGCCGCGGTGAGAATGCCCAGTGCGAGATTCTCAATCTGGATATTCGGACGCCTGAATCCGATGGCTTCGATCCCGCCAGAGAGATGAGAGACAAGCTCTCGCCACCCCTCATAATTAATCCCCCCTGCGGCCGATAAAAAAGCCAGTGCGATGGGAACAAAAAGTCCCAGGACAAAAGCGAACAATCCGAAAAGGGCTGTCAGAGTCAGGATGAGACGGTCTCTGAAAATTGTTTGAAATCCGAACTTTAACTCACCCCAGACGGATTCAAAGGGATGCTCGTGACGCAGGGGTTTCAAGTCCACCCGGATTTTCCAGAGAAAAACCGCTGAGGCGAGCAGAGCCAGCGAATTAATGACAAATCCGCTGTAAGCTCCTTCAGCCGCCGGAAATAAAGCGGTAAAAACCGTGCTCAATGTCACTCCGACGCAATTTGCAATGACGCCCACGGCGGCCGCGAGGGAATTGGCAACGACAAGTTGCTTGGGCTCGACAAGAGCCGGCAATGCCGATTGTCGGGCAGGGATAAAAGCCGCAGACATGGTTCCCATCAGAAAAAGAATGCCATACACACCAGCGAGTGAACCTGTCTCGATCCAAATAAATGGAATCAAAAGAACCAATGCCGCACGAATAATATCCGAGACAATCATGATTTTTTTCCGGTCGAAACAATCGCAAAGGATTCCAAGGAATGGACCAAAGACCACAGCCGGTAAAAGACTGAAAAAGAGAATCCGCGCGGCTTCCGGGCCGGTTTTTTGTCCCGCCTCCATGCCAAAGATGATACTCAAAAGCGCGAATTGGTAAAACCGGTCACCGATCGAGGAGATAATCTGTCCGAACCAGAGGTTGCGAAAATCGGCGATGGCGAGTACGGAACGGAAACCGGAAGAATTCATCGACGTTTCGCTCTGATTGGTTTGAATCTCGCCGTCTTGTGCACGGTCGTCGCCGGAGCGCGGGGCACGACTTTGACCTTGGCTTTTTTGCTTGAGCCGGAAAACCGGGCAGGCAGAAAGGCAAAGATAATCATGATCAATGCAATAAAAAGAAGGGCGTAAAGACAGATCCATATCCCCCACCCGATTTGAACCTGGATCAAGGAGCGTTCCAGCTCCGTCGTCGCAATCCGGTATCGCGTCCAAAAATACAAGGCGAGTGCGAGGATCGAGGGGATCAGAAAAAGACGACGGTTATTGCGGACACACAGGAGCATGAGAAAAGAGGCGAAGGCAACAAGAGGATAAGCGTAGACAAGCAAGGCTTTTTGCTCAGTGGCTTTGGAGCCGAAAAATGTTTCCAGAGCCAGACGCGCCCGCATCCCATTGATATCGCGCTGATTGATCTGTCCTGGCAACTGGTAACCTGTCATCCCGCTGAAAGGCGCATGATTGGCCGCCCGTATCTGGTGGTCTTTGAGCACGAGCAAATCTTTGAGATAATAGTCTTCTTTGGCACCGAGTTGCCGGGCGACTTCCGCAGCAAGTTGCTCCAGGGTTTCACTGGGCATGGCATTCATTTTGACCCAAGGCAGGAAAAAACCGGCGACAGCAAAAAAAGTCAGAGCCAGCACGGCCCATTCGTGTATTTTGAGTTTCAACATAGAAATAAATTTTTAATTTAGCGGTTCTGAAAATCTTGGAAATACTATTTTACAAAATTAAATCGAAGAAGTTACGAAAAAAGACCTTTCCAAAGTCATGAATCGGGATAAATTGCTTGCCATTATGTGGCACGGAAGATTCAAAACAAAAACGGCTGATGAAGTCAGGAATTATACTGAATCAATCTCTTACGACTGGAGACTCTATCCTTACGACATTCAGGGAAGTGTGGCTCATGCGGCGATGCTTGCGGATATCGGGATTATCACACCGGATGAAAGGGAAAAAATCATCACCGGTCTCAATGAAATCCGTGATGAAATCAAATCCGGGAAATTTGAATTTAAAGAGGAGCTTGAAGACATCCACATGAATATTGAGGCGGCATTGATTGAAAAAATCGGTGCTGTCGGGGGCAAATTGCACACGGCGCGGAGCCGGAATGACCAGGTGGCGCTGGATGAGCGGCTTTATACCCGTTTTGAAATCAAGGAAATCCAACGGCATTTGCGCCGCCTCCAAAAAGCCCTGGTCGGTCTGGGACGGCAATACGACAAGCTGGTGATGCCGGGCTACACCCATCTCCAGAGGGCACAACCCGTTCTCTTTGCCCACCACTTGCTGGCTTACGTGGAAATGTTCGACCGCGATTTCAACCGGTTGCAAGATGCTTCCAAGCGGGCGAATTTCATGCCTCTGGGCTCGGGAGCCATTGCCGGAAGCACCATCACCGTCAACCGTGAGATGGTCGCGAAACTTCTCGATTTTCCGGACGTGACAAAAAACAGCATGGATGCTGTGAGTGACCGCGACTTCTTTATGGAAACCCTCTCGGACATCGCGATTATCGGAGTCCACATCTCACGGTTGTGTGAGGATCTCATTCTCTGGGCTTCCTCGGAGTTCAAGTTTATAGTGCTCCATGATGCCTATAGCACGGGCTCGAGCTTGATGCCCCAGAAAAAGAATCCGGACATTGCCGAGCTGGCGCGGGGGAAAACCGGGCGGCTTTTCGGAAACCTGATGTCGCTTTTAACGACAATGAAAGGGATCCCCATGACCTACAACCGTGACATGCAAGAGGACAAAGAGGCTGTCTTTGACTCTGTCGACACTGTTAAATCAGGCCTGTACGTGATTTCAAAAATGATTGAGACTGTCTATGTCCACGAATCCCGCATCAAACGCGCTGTCAATGATGCCATGCTTTTGGCAACCGATCTCGCCGATTACCTTGTCAAAAAGGGTGTTCCCTTCCGCAATGCCCATGAGATCATTGGAAAAATGGTTGGTCATTGCGTCGAAAATAGTAAAGCTCTCACCGACCTCAGTGCCGAGGAGATGAAAAGCTACTCGGTCGCCTTTGAAGATGATGTGCAGAAAATCATGACATTAAAAGCATCCATCACAGCGCGAACCGCCACGGGTGCTCCTTCATACAAGAATGTGGACGAGCAGCTCAACCGCTGGGAAGGCACCCTCAAACGTGAAGGCTACAGCGATTAGAAACGGGCGCTTCCCCTCAGATAAGCCGTCTCATCCGCCTATCGCCTCCAAAGCACCGTTGCAATTTGCAGCGGGCAAGCTATAGATATCCCCCCTATGCACTCATTCCGTTACAAAGGCTCCGAATTGTATTGTGAAAATGTTTCCCTGGCAGCACTCGCCAAAAAACATGGCACCCCGCTTTACGTTTACTCACTGTCCACGATCCAAGACCATTACCGCAAACTCGACCAAGCCCTCTCCCCGCTGGATCACCAGATTTGTTATGCGATGAAGGCAAATTCCAACCTCGCCATCCTCAGGCAAATCGCGCGGATGGGCGGCGGATTCGACACGGTCAGCGCGGGCGAGATTTTCCGCGTGGAAAAAGCCGGGGGCGACATTCGCAAATGCGTCTTTGCCGGGGTCGGAAAAACAGAGGCGGAAATCGAATACGCCCTGCGACGCAAGATCGGCTGTTTCAATGTCGAAAGTCTGCCCGAGCTCGACCGTATCGACCGGGTCGCGCGCAAATTGCGCGTGAAAGCGCGGATAGCCGTCCGGGTCAATCCCAATGTCGAGGCGGGCGGGCACAAGAAAATCACGACAGGGACTTACGAGAATAAATTTGGCATCGCGTTTGAACAGGTTCCCGCTGTTTATGCCCATGCGGCGAAACTGAGGAATATCGAGATTTACGGGCTTCAAATGCACATTGGCTCCCGCATCGGCGAGGCCGCACCTTTTGTCGCGGCGGTCAAAAAAGTCATTCCTCTGGTCAAAACACTCAAGGCAACACACAAAACATTCACCACCTTCGACATCGGCGGCGGCATTGAAATTGTCTATGACCACGCGCTGGCCAGCTCCGACCCCGCATGGTGGAAATCCAAGACGGCGCGGAAATTCCTCACTCCGCAGGAATATGCCGGACATCTGGTGCCCCTGCTCAAGCCGCTGGGGTTGAAAATTGTGATCGAACCCGGACGCTTCATCGCGGGCAATGCCGGAGTGCTCCTCACTGAAGTGCAATTCGTCAAAAAAACGGGAATTAAAAACTTTGTCATCGTGGATGCCGCGATGAATGACCTCATTCGTCCGGCTCTCTACGAGAGTTTCCACGAAATCATTCCCGTGAAAAAAACCAAGGCAAAACCGGTGGTGGCGGATGTCGTGGGGCCCGTCTGTGAAAGCGGGGATTGTTTCGCCCATGACCGCAAATTGCCCGCAGTCAAAGAGGGAGACCTTCTTTCCATCATGAGCGCCGGAGCCTATGGCTTTGTCATGGGGGGAAACTACAACTCCCGCCCCCTCCCCGCCGAGATTTTGGTCGAGGGAGCCAAAGCCCGCGTGGTTCGCAAGCGTCAAAACTTCGACGATCTCATCGCGGGAGAGATTTTGTCATGATGCTGACTGAACCCCCTCTGAGTGCTCTTTTGTCCATTTGACAATTTGCGTCTCTTGGATGTAATTGATTCAAAACTGTTATGAATACCCCAGAAAAACCCGAAAAAACGCAGATCAAATGGCACCGCGTCCCCGTGGACAAAGCGGTCATGAGCAAATTGACAGAACGCAACGATGCCCAAGGGTGGTGGCAATTCGGCGGGCACCTGGCTCTGGTGATTTGCACGGGCGCCCTGGCCTTTTACTCGTGGTATCATTGGCCTGTGATCGTGACGGTTCTGCTCTGTTATCTGCACGGCACTTTTTACACATTTCTCGGGCCGTCGGCGGCGATTCATGAGCTCAGCCACAAATCGACTTTCAAAACCCCTTGGCTTAATGACATGGCCATTCGCATCGTGTCATTCCTGACCCTCTGGAATTTTCATCATTACCGTTCCAGCCACGTCAAACACCATCAATTCACCACCTACGACGACCTCGACCAGGAGATCATTCAACCCCTGACGGTCAACCCCATGACATGGTTCAATGTCTTTGTCTTCAACACGGAACTTTTCAAAATCTCTGTGATGAACAATTTGCGCTACGCTTTTGGGAAGTATGAGGGCACATGGGAACCGCGCATTTTGCCCGAGGGCAGCAAACAAAGGCAGGAGGCGACGAACTGGGCGCGTTTTGTTCTGATCGGAAATCTGATCCTGCTGGCGATTTTTATCTATTTCAAGCTGTGGCCATTGATTGTTCTCGTGACCCTTGGCTCCTTCATCGGGAATTGGCTCGCGTTTTTTGTGGGGTTCCCCCAACACGCCGGGTTACCGTCAAATGTTCCGGATTTTCGCCTCTGCTGCCGGACATTCATCCTGCACCCCTTTCCCAGTTTTCTGTATTGGAGAATGAATTACCACATTGAGCATCACATGTATCCCTCTGTGCCCTGCTATCATCTGGGCAAATTGCGCGAGGCGATGGAATCGCACATGCCGGAGGCAAAGGTCGGACTTTGCGCGACGTGGAAAGAAATTTTTGCCGTGCTCAAACGCCAGAAACAAGAGCCCGGATACGCTTTTTACGCACAATTGCCAGCCAATGATGTCTACGAGGAAGCAGCGGACGACTCCGTCCTGCGCGAAGCCCGCTCTGAGGCCTAGGCGATTAATTCATTAAATGCGAGTGTGGTTTCCTCGACCAGTGAGATCATATCACTTTCAACAGCTTTCAAGTCGAGTGTCTCTCCCGCTTTCAGGGCATTTTCGACGCTTTTGCTGTATTCAGCCAATCGTCTGAGACCGACGCTTGAGGCACCTCCGGAAATTTTGTGAGCATAACGTTTCAGCTCCTCAATGTCGTTACGCTCAATCGACTCCAGGATATTCTTTTTAAAAAGCACAATCTCTTCATTGAATGTAATCCCGATGTCCTTCAGAAGCTCATGACCTTTGACATCCGCAGTTCCCACAAGTGATTCTAAATAATCCATATCAATCAGCACAGAATCAGGAATATCAATTTTCATGCATTCAAAATAACCCTATCCCGCCAGCTTTTGCAATATCCCGTATCTTAAATCTTGCAGGAGATTGGTTTTGATTATATTTTAGAAAAAATCCATCAGCCGGTGTAGCTCAGTGGTAGAGCAACGCATTCGTAATGCGTGGGTCGTCGGTTCAATCCCGACCACCGGCTCCACTTTCGGAATTTTCATCTCTCTGACCCAGTCTTATCATGAGAAAAACGAATGCCAATAAACAAATTGTAAAAGAGATCATCCTTGAAACACAGGGTATTTACGAAGACCTGGGTAAATTGCGCGTGACTAGAAATTGTGTGGGTCGCGCCGAGTGCTGTCATTTCAAGCTGACCGGGAGAACCCCCTATCTGACCGCGGGAGAAGCCATCACCGCCGCCAAGGCATGGAAATCCACCGGGCGCAAATTGCTCCCGGAAAAAGAGGATGGCTCCTGCCCCTTTTTAGACCAGACTCAGAAGTGTCTGATCTACGATGATCGACCCTTCGGTTGCCGGACACATTTTTGCGCGGCAGCAGGCGGAGTCTATGCCCGCAAGGATGTGCTGGATTTGATCCGCCGGCTTGAGGTGATTGATCGTCGCCTGGGAGGGGAAGGTTCTTTGCCCCTGACGACAGCCCTGCAAAAAACGGGGCTTCTTTCATCCTGAAATATTTTACTGGAACGAAAGTTTTTAAAGATTCATAATCCCCGCCGATGATTTTCAAGCAAATTGCTTTTCTAATCTGTGTCCTGTGTTTGACAGGATTCATCTCTTTGACCAGTGCCGCTACTCAAAAAAATGGTCTGAGTGAACCCGAGCGCACGATGATTGTCGGTGTGGTTCGGCTCCCCCCCTACTCCATGCAATTGCCCAACACCCAATGGACAGGTATTGGTCCGGAAATCTGGCGGGAACTGGCACGAAAACTCGATTTGAAATATGAATTCCGCGAGATGACACTCGAGGAATCTTTGAATGCCCTGCGGGAGGGGAAAATCGATTTTTTGGCAACACCAATCAGCGTCGTTTTCGACCGGGAAAAATTTTGTGATTTTACCATTC
>CAYTAI010000038.1:19633-22568 GCA_964435715.1 uncultured Verrucomicrobiota bacterium
GCATCGCTGTCGCACGACCTGAAATATCGAAAACTCATATTTGGTGGAATGCCATCCGTCTCTTTTTTCGCTGGCAGGTGCTGGAAATCCTGGGTTATCTCCTGCTGGTGCTGCTGATTCTGGGAACGATTGTTTATTTACTGGAACGCAAACAGAATGAGGAATACTTCGGCAAAGGTTTTTTCCCAGGTGTCGCAGCCGGAGTGTATTGGGTCGGAGCAGTGTTGACTTCCGGAGTCTGTATCGGTGTGGCAATCAAAAGTCTGCCAGGCCGTATCATTGCTCTTCTATGGATGTTGGTGAGCGTCATCGCCATTTCAACACTCACAGCATCACTGGCGAGTATTCTGACCAATCAAAAACTCTCGCAAACGGAAATCCGTCTTGACCAATTTCGAAAGATGAAAATCGGAGCTGTCGAGGGAGGCGTCTCAGAGGGGTATCTCCGCGCTTTTGATATCAAATCCCGCGGCTATACAAGCGCGAATACCGGAATACACGATGTTGCAGAAGGCAAACTTGATGCTTTCGTGGCTGATGACCTCGTATTGGAATATCTCATGAGACGTTACCATCTTGAGGATGTCGTCGATTTGATTCCTGTCAAAAATGTCCGCACAGAAATCGCCTTTGCCCTGCCTTTGGACAGTCCCTTGCGAAAAAAATTCAACCTCGCCCTGCTCGAGATTTTATCCGAACCCTCATGGCACAACATCAAAGAGACTTATCTCAAACAAGTCATGGACACACCTGCAAAATCATCCTCGCGCCCGCGGAGATAACCCAAGAATCAAACACACTTGCTTTATTGCTTGCCCATTGCCGGACTCGAAGGCAAGTTCATTGTTTCTTTTTTATTGCCGTGAAAACAATTGCCATCATAGGAGGCGGCCCAGCCGGACTCACCGTTGCTGAGAAACTTTCTGGATTTACAAATCTTCAGATTCATCTCTTTGATGCAAAACCTTCCGTCGGGCGGAAATTTCTGATTGCCGGCCGCGGCGGCCTCAATCTGACGCATTCCGAACCTCTGGAGCAATTTGCCACGCGTTATACAGGACCCGCCCTCCTTTGGAAATCCCTGCTTGATGACTTTGATCCGGGCAAATTGCGCGAATGGTCAGCATCGTTGGGATTTGAAACCTATAAAGGCTCCAGTGGCCGGATATTTCCGAAAGGCGATCATGCCGCAGGACTCTTGCGCGCGTGGGTCAAAAGGTTGCACGAAAAAAATGTCTGCTTTCACATGCGCCATCATTTGACCGGACTCCGGCAAGAGGGAAAGCAGTGGTCAATGACTATGAATACCCCCGAGGGATCGAAGCAATTTGCGGCGGATGCTGTCTGCCTCGCGATGGGAGGTGCCTCTTGGCCTCAAACCGGCTCAGACGGGCTGTGGAGCAAATGGCTCGGGGAGGTCGGAATTACGATCTCCTCTTTTTCCCCTGCAAATTGCGGGTGGAATGTCGATTGGCCGGTTCAGCTCCTGCCTCATATCGAGGGTCAACCCCTGAAAAATATCCGAGTCAGTGCCGGGAAACACTTTGTCTCTGGAGAGCTTGTTGTCACCTCTTACGGGTTGGAAGGCGGACCTATATATGCACTTGGACGGCATTTGCGCGTGATGAAACAGCCCGCTCTCATTATTGATTGGAAACCTCAGATCAAAGAGGAAGCACTCCGGAACAAACTCGGCTCCGTCGCCAACAAGGATGAACTTTTCGACAGGGCGGTCACTGCGTGGAATCTCTCCAATCCTTGCCGCCATTTACTCGAACGCGCCGGTGCGCGCAAACTCACCGTCCATCAGCTCGTCAACCTGCTCAAAAACTATCGTCTCCTCCTCAAAGCTCCGCGCCCCATTGATGAGGGCATCTCGTCGGCAGGCGGCATCCGCTGGGAGGAACTCAGCCCGGACTTAATGCTGTGCAAATTGCCCGGGATATTCGTCGCTGGTGAAATGATTGACTGGGAAGCCCCCACGGGAGGCTATTTGCTCCAAGGATGTTTCGCCACCGGCACACGCGCTGCCCAAGGCATTGACAAATACCTGACTCGGAGTGCTCAATAAAAAAGAGTCTTCACAGGAGCGCGTCTCCGGTTACAGTCCCCCATTCCTTATGCCCTTGATCCAATTCAAACAAGTCACTCTGCGATACGGTTCAGTCCCCCTCCTCGATGAGGCCGATCTGCAAATCGATGAAGGCGAACGCGTCTGTCTCATCGGGAGCAATGGCGCGGGCAAAACCAGCCTGATGCGTTTGATCACGGGAGACGAAAAACCCAACGATGGAGAGATTGTCCAATCACCCAAAACTTTCATCACACGCCTCGACCAGAAAATCCCGGAGGATTTGACCGGAACTGTCTCGTCAGTCATCCGCACCGGAATACGTCCAGAAAGTCATGAGGAGGAATGGAGCATTGATCTCAAGGTCGAGACCATCATGCGTCTGACCAATATCACCGATGACATAAATTTTGAAAATCTCTCCGGTGGACTCAAACGCCGGGCTTTACTTGGCCGCGCACTGGTGGATGAACCCGACCTGCTCCTCTTGGATGAGCCCACGAACCATCTGGACATTGAATCAATCATCTGGCTGGAGAAATTCCTGGTCGAAAAGAAAATCACCCTCTTTTTTGTCACACATGACCGGACATTTTTGCAAAAAACCGCGACACGGATTGTCGAGCTCGACCGCGGGCGTCTGACGAGCTGGGCATGTGATTATCATACTTATCTGGAGCGCAAGGCGGCTTGGCTGGAGGCCGAGGAAAAACAATGGGCGAGCTTTGACAAGAAACTTGCTCAAGAAGAGGTCTGGCTCCGTCAAGGTGTCAAAGCACGCCGGACACGCAACGAAGGCAGGGTGCAAGCCCTCATGAAAATGAGACAAGAACGCAATCAACGCCGGGAACGTGACGGCAAGGC
>CAYTAI010000038.1:22649-26446 GCA_964435715.1 uncultured Verrucomicrobiota bacterium
GTGTCATTCAGCTATGAGGATATTCCGATAGTCTCCGCACTCACCACAACCATCTGGCGCGGGGACAAAATCGGGATCATCGGAGCAAATGGCACGGGAAAGACAACCCTGCTCAAGCTTCTGCTCAAGGAAATCAATCCCCTGACCGGCACGGTTAAACATGGCACAAATCTCCAAGTCGTTTATTTCGACCAGATGCGCGCCCAGATTGACGAGAATAAAACCCTTGCTGAAAATGTGGCCGGACACTCTGAAATGGTCACATTCCAAGGTCGTGCCAAACACATTCACAGTTACCTCAAAGACTTCCTTTTCCCGGCAGAAAAAGCGCGGATGTCAGCTGGCTTGCTTTCGGGGGGTGAACGCAACCGCTTGCTCCTCGCTAAACTCTTCCTGAATCCCGCTAACCTGATGATTCTGGATGAACCGACAAATGACCTCGACACGGAGACTCTGGAGTTACTCGAGGATTTACTCGTATCCTATGAAGGCACTTTACTCCTCGTCTCCCATGACCGTTCCTTTCTCGATGAGGTCGTCACCAGCACACTGGTCTTTGAAGGTGCCGGACAGGTGTCCGAATATATCGGAGGTTACGAGGATTATTTGCGCCAGCGCCCCAATCTCCCGACAGAAGCTCAGGCACTCAAATCATTTTCCGCCCCTAAACAAAAACCAAAAAAAGATAAACCCCGGAAATTCCAGAACCGCGAACGCCGCGAACTCGAAGAAATGCCTTCCCTCGTCGAAAAACTCGAGAAAGAGCAAATGGCACTCAATGAGTTGCTTTGTGCTCCCGAAACTTACAGGAATAACCCTCAAATCATTCCCGATCTCGAAAAGCAAATTGCGTCAATGGATTTAAAAATCAAGGAAGCGTACACCCGCTGGGAACAACTTGAAAAAGTCCAGGCGGAATGTGAAGCAGAGGAAAGAATCCAGAATTCAGAATCCTGAATCCAGAATGCCTGTGGGGACAACAGGCTCCACAAAAATTCAAATCTCAGCGACCTTGGCGTCTTAATCTTCTGGATTCCTCTGCCAACTTAGTACCCAGCACATAGAACTTAGCACTTAGCACTATTCCCCCCTATTTGATTGCCGCCCAGACACGGTGGACATCGTCGTGATCGTCGAGTGCTTGGAGGAATTCGCCCACTTCAGCCATTTGCTCGTCGGTGAGGGTTGCAAAATTTTTCGGGAGATAGCCCATTTCACTCGTGACCACTGTCCAGCCGTTTTTTGCGAGCCATTGGGAGACATGATGGATCTCGGTGCGGTTTGTGATGAATCTTGCCCCGCAGACGCCTTCGGGAATATCATTATTCTGGGCGTGATCGATGGCTTGAAAGTCATTGGCACCCGCCTCGATCGCTGCTGTCTCTATGTCCGTGGCTGTATCCGGACAATGCGCCTCGACGAGGCCGACATGATCAAAAAGGAATTTATTACTTCCGCTGGCACCGAGTTGACCATCACGGAAAAGAACTCTGATTTCGGAGGCCGTGCGGTTGTGATTATCCGTCAGGGACTCGACGATCACGGGAACCTTGTGGGGGGCGTACCCATCGAAAACAATGTGTTCCAAGGTAAGCTTTTCTTCACCGGTGCCCGCGCCTTTTTTAATAGCGCGTTCGATCGCATCACGGGTAACGCTTTCTTTCCGCGCTTTTTCTATAGCTGCTGCCAAACGGGCATTGGCGTCCGGATCAGCCCCGCCGAGCTTGGCGGCAATCATGATTTCACGGACGAATTTTGTGGTCGCTTGCGATTTTTTCAGTGAGGCGACCGCCCTTTTTGCGTGGAGCCATTGTCTTCCCATGCGTAGAGATATAGACAACTCCGCCCCAAAGCGCAAAGCAGAAAAAATGGGCTGTAAGCGAATGCGCCTTTAATTTTTGACTTTTCACCTCAGAATAAGTATACCTCGCTTAATTGATAACAATTCATTCAAGCCAAACCCACTTCGAGGGTCGGGTTAATTCAGTCATAGGGGAAAATCATGAGTAGTCGAGTAACTGATAAAATGAAGGCTTGGATTTCCCAGACTCATTCTGACGAAGACGGCCCCATGGCTATCGAAGGGAAATCGGTTATTATTTATGCAAGCAAAGAAGAAATCTTGGCCATGTCAGAATTTACAGCCGCCGTGGCAAAATATCTTAAGACAAATGACTTCTGCCACATGCATCTACGAGATCACATGAAAAATTGGAATAAGGCATTGCATATAGACATTGAGATAAATGTCGAAAAAACAGTATCAGTCGCTACACACAAACCTTAACAGCTTCGCTGCTCGGGTAAGCGAGCTTGCTACTCTCTCCAGTCAAATGTGGTTTCGTATTCGGACACGATAAAAAACATGAAGACGAATCTGACATCCGCAGAAAAAGGACTCATCTGGACTGCATTTATATTCGGAATTATGGCACTGGTGATGGCTATCTGCCCTTACATTGCCACCTACATGTATGCATCAAGAGCTAAGAATCCAGAACTCGGCGGAATGGCTTTCGGGATGACATTTGGAATTATGATGTTGGCTTTTAGCGCATTCTCTTGGATTGCCAGCATCATTACCCTCATCATAAACGCGATATGGAATAGACCAGCACTAAAAACCCGTATCGGAATATCAACCGTAATAATTGATATAATTGTCTTGGGACACGCAATATACGCTGCATGGAAGATTTTTTGAAAGATCGCCGTGAAAACTAAGGGAGACGCTGCGCTCTCCAGTCAAACGCGGTCATCTCCGCATTGGATAGAAAAAAAATGGCGACCGGTGATGGTCGCGCATGAAAAGAGAATTCAATGTAATTGAAAAAGTCGGTTACCGGAAAGAAGGACGTCTTTGACCGGCACTTGAGGCCGAACGGAATTCGCCCCCTTGACCTTGACCGCGTTGCAAAGGGTGAGTGGCGATCCGATGCGGCCACCCCCGCCTGCCGGATATCACCTGTAAAAGCACTCGTCAGTCGTAAATGAATTTTTCTCATTCGTAAATATCCACAAAACTATAATATCCTCAAAATGTAAGGATATCCACTTAGAAAAATGACTCAAACCCGCTCCATCCATTTTGAATCTTGTAAAAAATGTAAGGATATGTAATTTTGTGGATAATAACTTGTTCGGCACAAAAATGAATGCACACTCACCAGTGCTGAAAGATCGACTGCCTCGTTTCCTGTCGTATCCGCTGACAACGAGTGAGATCCTTAGCCATCTCTCTGTCGAAGTCGCAGGATACCCTCTACAATTCGGATTTTCTGATTCGAGATCTGTTCATTGTCCGACTGATCTGATCCCGGTTGTGACCTTTCGATTTCTTTATGCCGATATTGAATATCCCAAAGGCATCTTGAGTGACATCTCTCGCGTTCTTGGATATTCACTTCCCCGATGGGATTTGACAGTCCACTCCATTTTCAAGACCCAGCGGCCATTGATACGCTCATTATTGTTTGCTTCCGGATGTGAGAAGCTACAGACTTGGCACGAAGCGATGCGTTCACCCAATTGGTATCAGCAGAACCATTGTTTTCGAGTTCTGTTTGATCCAGAGCGCGGAATGCTATCATACGCCTCCAATGATCGGGCAGGACTATAAAGAAAAATGCCGAACAATGCGATCCACCGAATGGCTACCCGCGTCACGCCGGAATGCTTGCTCGCTTCGCTCGCGGCATCCGTCGCGCCACGGGCGAGCGTGGGTGACCTTGGACGTTGAAGGAGACGCTGGCGCGCCTCCTTCAATGCGGAGCTGACTAGAGTCCAGTGCCTCGTTT
>CAYTAI010000039.1:0-6533 GCA_964435715.1 uncultured Verrucomicrobiota bacterium
CAACCTCTGCCGTGACAGGGCAGCGCTCTAACCAATTGAGCTATGACTCCGCTAAATGTCGCGAATGAAAAGATTGGTTGCGGGAGCTGGATTTGAACCAGCGACCTTCAGGTTATGAGCCTGACGAGCTACCAGGCTGCTCTATCCCGCGCTCAATGCGAAATGTCATACAACCACAATCATGCAACTTGTGCAACAGTTTTTATCAATATCAAAAATAAAAAAAATTAATGGACTTTCGCAGTTAGACTCAGACGGAAGACTCGTCCGCAACAATCATGTCAAAATAGGTCTGTATCTCAATCCTGTCTTTTAATTTCAAAGATTTTTTCATCTCTTCAAGAGCGTCACTGGCATCGTCCCTCCACCCGCGTTTAATCATAAAAGAATTGTACATTTCGATGTCAAAGGGTGTGGGCGAGTAAAGCTCCTTGCAACACCATTGAAAAATCTCTTCGTCAGTGCCACCTTGCAAAACCCTGTCTTTGATGACCTCATATCCCGCACGGAAAAAGGAAGCCATCCGGCGGTCAAATCCCCCGCTGAGAAAGGGGACATATTCCTTGGGCAATTTGCCTGCGGCATGAAGACGTATCTTGTCAATCATACGCCCAAAATATACAACGCCTCCTGTTTTTTCGTAGGGGGAACGTAATCCGTCGATTTTCATGGGATGCTTTCTGTTGATATAGCCACAACTACCATTTACGGCTACTGTGCCAGTCAAGCTCGTACTCAGGCTCTTCAATATTCACACCCTCACCCTCGGGTTCGGGATATTCGAAAATTTTTCCTTCATAGTTCCTGATCATAATCCTCTCGGCATCATGATCAATGATGTAGTCAGGCATGACCGGCACCTTGCCTCCCCCGCCCGGAGCATCAATGACATAGGTAGGCACGGCATAACCGGTCGTATGCCCCCTGAGATTTTCCATAATTTCGAGTCCCTTGCGCACACTTGTCCGCAGATGGGCAGAGCCTTTGATTAAATCGCACTGATAAATGTAATAGGGGCGTATCCTCGCCATCAAAAGTTTCTGAACAAGTGCTTTCATGACGGTGACGTCATCATTGACTCCACGCAAAAGCACCGCCTGATTGCCCAGCGGGATTCCCGCGTCCACCAGCCTTGCGGTTGCCTCGCGGGACTCAATGGTCAATTCCCTCGGGTGATTCGTGTGAATGCTCATCCACAGAGGGTGGTACTGGCACAGCTCAGGCGTGATGCGCTGCGGCAGGAAAATCGGGATGCGCGAGCCGATCCGGAGAAATTCCACATGCGGAATCGCGCGCAATTCGCCAAGGATGTAGTCAAGCTTGTCATCACTCAAGAGCAAAGGATCACCGCCGGAGAGAAGCACATCGCGGATTTCGGTGTGTTCCCGGATGTATTTGAGCGCGCGGTCAAAGTCCGTTTCCAGATGCTGATCCCCTGCCCCGCTGACGACACGGCTCCGGGTACAGTACCGGCAATAAGACGCACATCTGTCCGTCACCAAAAAGAGAACCCGATCCGGGTAACGATGAACCAATCCCGGCACTGGCATGTGGGAGTCTTCGCCACAAGGGTCGGTCATATCCATTTCATTCTGATGAGTTTCCTCTATTCGCGGAATAATCTGGCGGCGGATCGGGTCGTGTGGATCATCGAGTTGAATCAAACTGAAATAATAAGGTGTAATCGCCATCGCAAGCTTGCTCTCAGTGAGCATGACACCCGCACGTTCCTCCGGGCTTAATGTAATGTGCTTCTCCAGGTCTTTGAGAGTACGAATGCTATTGCGGAGTTGCCAGCGGTAATCATTCCATTCCTCATCAGTGACTTCCGGCCAGAGATTTCGCGGTGCATGAGTAAATTTCTTGAGTGCCAGTAAAAATGATTCAAGATCAGAGGAATCTGTAGTCATGGGTCTGTGAAGCTTTAAAACTATCTCATCTCTTTATTCTGTCAAGTATCAGTCTTGGATACGCCTCACTCCTCCCGTGTCATGCCTTTTCCATCCAGTATTCCCCTCTTTGGACTTCCCTCCCGCCCTGCTTTCGGGCAAATTGCTCGGCATGAAACAGTATTGGCTCGTCAAACAGGAACCGGACGCTTACGGATGGGATCAATTTCTGAATGATAAAAAAACTGACTGGACAGGCGTTCGAAATTATCAGGCGCGTAACAATCTCCGCGCGATGAAAAAAGGTGACCAAGTCCTCTACTACCACAGCAATATCGGCAAAGAAATCGTTGGAATTGCTCAGGTCTCAAAAACCGCCTTCCCCGACCCCACTGCCATTGAGGAGCAATGGATCTGTGTCGAGCTCATCCCTGTCAAAACCCTCAAAAAACCGGTTTCACTTGAAACCATCAAATCCGACAAAATCCTTAAAAACACCGCTCTCATCAAACAATCCCGCCTTTCCGTCATGCCCTTCTCTCCCGAGCAATTTGCGCGGGTGCTGGAGCTCTCAGCAGATTAATCAAGTGAGCTTATCAAGAATTAATTCCAGTTCTTAGAAAAATTACTGCAATTATATATTTGCTTTCTTATTTTCATTGAATGCGTTATGAAAATTTTTATTAATTAACTACAGTATCAATTAGCTATTATAGTTTTGATTAAAATTATCATATATTAATATTTTCTGAATATTCTTGACCAAACCTAAGGGTATTGCTTAGTTGTTTATAGAAATTATGGCTTATTATAAAATCTCAACACGATCACCATTGCTATTATAAATGACAGACGTATTAACTCAATTTACAAAAAGTACAAAGACTGGGAAATCGGAGTCTGGATTGAGGAATGACTCTGCTCATGGTGCGACTGTTACCGGGTTGACATTGGTTGAGACACTCGTGGCGATGTCGATTGCAGGATTTATTATTGCGGGAGCTATCTCCTCGATCATTTTTTTTTATCAGAAAAGTGTGATGTCTGCCTATGAGAGCGGTGCAGTACGGGTCTTGCAGACACATGTTGAAAGAATCCAAAACCTGCAGCTCTCACAAATCACAAACTCGCACATTATCAATTTCAACTTCAGCGGATTGAGGATGACGACGATGTCTGACGGGGAAGTCCAGGGCACTCTGACCAATCAACAACCTAAAACGTTTATTTTCAGTACGCTTCCGACGAACGCGGTTTTGACCATCAACCAAACAAATACCACTGAGGCGGCGGTCATGGCCTATTTAACAGCGATCACGGTTGTTGATTTATCATTAACAAATAATGTCCTGGGGGAAACTTATGCAGCACCTTACAAGCACATCACCGTCAGGACTTTTTGGCATGCCATGGGGCGTAACCGGACAAACAGTGTGACGCTTTTGCGTTACAAAAATAAATAATATTATGAAAAACACATCAAAAAAACAGGCTAACGCATTCACCCTCGTCGAAATCATGGTGGCGGTTTCCATTATGGGACTTCTTTTCACGGTGGTGATGTTCTCCTACACGAGCTTTTTAAAGCTTTTCTATTTCAATACGCTCTTGAATGTCTCCCATTCACAGGTAAAAAACGCGGCTGATCGCATTGCCAATGATATCCGTCAAAGCATCTGCTATCCGGTGGTCTATGATTCCCAAGGCAATCAACTCCCCCCCGGACAGGCCGGTTCGGAAGTGAGAATCATCCGGGAGGGTATCTATACCTTCACAACGGCTTTCACATCCAATGGAGCCACCTTGATTACCGTCAATAAACCAATCGACGGTGCCGATAGTGCGACCAAGCCTTTGGTGACCGGCATTTTGCCGCAAAACTTGAATACAGTGGTCGGACAACCCATCAAACAAAATGTCACTGTTCGCCAAATCACCGCCGGGGATGCCATCCAATTCGACACCACAGCAATGGAAACCCTGCTCATCACCAATGCGACTGCCAGCGGGACAGTGTACAATCTGACACTGAACCAGCCAACCTCACAAACCATCGGGGATCTCACCCGTGTGGCTATCGGTCAAATGCAGATTTACCGTGCGGTGAATTGGTATACGAATTACACCACCGGTGAAAGCCGGCTCTTGTCAGCGGGACCCGCGGCGGGATACACTCTCTCCGGCGAATTAAGACATATCCCCGTCGCCTCGAATACAAATGATTATCGCGTTCTCGTGCCTAATCTGAGCACGACCAATCTTTTTGTCCGCAATTCCTCCCATTGCGCCGTCGATATCAAATATACATCCAAAGGCGATATTACAGGCAAGGGCATTTACAGAATTCTCACCCACGCGACCATGAGGTCTGATCCAGCGTATATGTTCACATCCAAAACTGCTGTTGGCGGACTGCATGGAATGCCTTCCGGCGGTGCGGATGATGACATGAATGATTATGCATTCTAACAAAAAAATCGAGGTGTAGTCTATGAACCCATCCAGAAAACCAGACACGAGATACCCGGTCAATGGCTTCAGGGATATTCCCGCAAATACCTTTGAGAATCATTCATTTTCTCAATCCATGACGGAAACGTGTGCAGATGATCCCACTGCCCGTCAAGGAGGGGCATTGCTCGTTGTTGTTTTAGTGACATTGGTTTTTGCGGTTCTCCTCGCCTCGGCAGGGTCGATCTCCAGCCAGGTTTACCGCTCCGCCTACCGTTCCAATCTTTCCCTTGAAACCACTTATGCCGCAGAGGCTGGTCTCCAGAAAATATTCGCAGAAATGGACCGGATGTTGGCGAAGACAAACAGTAATGACCTGGCGATTTCCGCGATCTCAGCGACGATCAATACATCCACTGCCCCCTATGATGTCATTTCACCACAAAAATTCCGCTTTCTCAATTACACGGTTCTTCCCCTCTCTTCCAACGGAATCCCCTCGGACAAGGCAGACAATAATATTATTGACGGAAGACAAAACCGTTATATCGCCGTGGTCTGGGTACAAAGCCTGGAAAATCCCGCCGTGGTCACCAAGCTCCAGCAGGAGATGGCTTATAAGTTCGAACCTCTCTTCCAGTATTCGATTTTTTTCGACAGGGAACTGAAGATTAATGCCGGAGCCGATGCCATTTATGGCGGGAAAGTCCACTCCAATGGTGAATTAAAAATTGGAAATACGTGGAATAGTACCACCACATTTTTAGGGCCTGTGACCAGTGTCGAGTCCGAAATGAATAACTATTTTGGCGCAGAAATGTTTGCTGAATCCATTCGCGGGTATAACGCTGACTCAACCAATAATAATTTATGGAACGGCACGATGCTGCGCTTTCAGAGAGAGACGAAGGAAGCTGCTGAAAGCGGTTCAAACGCTTACACCTCCACGTTCGTTTTCAGCAATTCACTGCCTGCCAAAGTCATGGAAAAAAAGCTTCCCGGCATGACCAATATGCCTGCCAGCGAATACACCACAAATGTCACGGGGCATGGCAATCTGATCACCAATATCACGGCAAATAACCCGAATGCCAGTCCCAACGGGGCGATTTCACTCATCAAAAGACCTGACTTTTCCTACAATGATCCTTATCAACCGGCTGATCCTTCAAACCCCTTGGAGGATCCCAATGCGCGGATGTATTACAAAGCGGATTTGCGCATTATTGTGGAAGGCACTGGCTCGGGTCGCACCAGCCGCTTTTTTACCGGTGAGGCGAACTCCCTGAATCCGATGGGTGATGAGATCCACCGTCTGATCACAAATTTTGTCGTTGATAGCGGAGGGGCAGTCATTGCGACCAATATATTCACAAACCAGACTTATCTCCTGCTGAGCAATGCAGTCAATCCCAATGGTAAAATCACGGATTACAGGTGGAATAACACTTACGATGCCAACGGGGGCATCACCGGCAATAATCCTGCGACAGCGATTAGTAATGTGACAACCATAGATTTTGATGTGTCCAAGCTAGTCGACGCAAATGGTCATCTGACGAATGCCATGCATGATGCCGGGGTTCCCAGCGGGGTGACTCTTCCCTACAACCCTTTGACACATTTCAACGGCATCATTTATGTTTCAAATGTCGATGGAAACATGACCAATAAAACCGGAGTGAAACTCGTCAACGGCGAAAGGCTTCCTGATTCCGTCATTGTCAATGGTGTCACAAACCGATCTCATCTGGGTTTGACCATCGCCACAGACAATCCCCTTTATGTGATCGGAGATTATAATACAGGAGCGAAGGGCACAAATGTCCCAAATAATGCCACAGGAACAAGTGATGTCTCCATGCAGGGGAATCTCGACGGGAGCACGGCACCGGGATACACCCGTAAACCCGCTGCCATCATGGCGGATGCCTTTTACGCGCTCTCCAGCAAATATCAGTCAGATATGAACAAAACCGATTATGTCCAAAGGCAGCCGGAAAATACCACCATGAATCTAGCAATACTGGCTGGCGTGAATCGCGATGTTGTTTCAAATTACATCGGAGAAGGAGTGGGAAACATGCCCCGTTTCATGGAAAACTGGAGCATGGTCAGTGCTGGAGGGGCCCGGAGAAAATTAGTTCTCAACGGCTCTATCGTGAATATTTTCCACAGTGAACAGTCTGTTAA
>CAYTAI010000039.1:6579-21069 GCA_964435715.1 uncultured Verrucomicrobiota bacterium
TGCCCAGCTCCCACAGCCATTTCTATCCATGAGCAATAGTTTTAAACAGTATTACCAACCGCCTGTCCGCGCTTTCAACTATGATCCCCGCTTTGATGATGCGGAAAACCTGCCCCCGGGGACGCCCCTGGTCAAGACTTTCAGTGTCTCGCAATGGGCAAAAGTGCCGTAAACTTTTTCCCTTGAAGAAAAATGACTCTCTTATCACTTTTTCAAGATCATATCCGTCGCCATTTTAGCACTCAACAGCACGAGCGGGATCCCGCCGCCAGGATGTGTTGTTCCGCCGCAAAAATAAAGATTATCCTGTGCTTTTGATTTGATTGCAGGGCGCAGCAAAGCACTCAACGGTGTATTCGACGCATGACCGTAAAGCGAACCTGCTGTGGCGTTGTCACGTTCCTGAAAATCGTAAGCGGTGAAAACGGTTTTGCTTACGATCGCGCGGCTCAAACCCTCCAGCCCCATTTCGTCCAGCCTCCGGATGACCATTTGGGGATAAAGATTCTCCAAATAATGCCTGTCATTCGTCATCCTGGTAATCGGGGAATTGATCAGCACAAAATAATTATCACAACCGGGCGGGGCAAATTGCGCGTCGGTGCGGCTGGTCGCGGAAACATAGATGGTCATGTCCTCGGGCAATTTAAACCGCTTGAAGATGTGACGGAATTCCCGGGCGTAGTCCTTGGAAAAGAAAATATTGTGATGGGAGATTTGAGGGTATTGACGGTTCACACCCAAGAAAAGTATATATCCCGAGCAACTCAACTCTTTGAGATCCATTTTTTCACTTATCTCCCGTGCTGTTTCAGTATTCAATAGTTTCTCGTGGGCATAAATCACATCAGCATTACAAACGATTGTGTCGGCGGATTCCACCACTGTTTTCCCATCCAAAAGATATTTGACTCCAAAGGGACTGATCCCTTTGACCGGACAATTTGTGCGGATATCCACCCCCAGTTCCACGGCGAGCCGCTCCAAAGCCCGCGCAATTTGCGCGACCCCGCCTTTCGGATACCACGCCCCGAATTTCTCTTCAACATAAGGAATGATATTGAATGTCGCCGGTGCGCGGAAGGGGTCGGAACCGTTGTAAGTCGCAAACCGGTTAAAAAGCTGGCGCAGATGCGGGTCTGCAAAATATTGACTGACGACTTGATCGACGCTCTTGAATGTCATCACTTTGGGCAGGTGGTGCAGCAAGAGCAAATTGCGCGGATTCAGGAAGGCCTTGTGGAATTTCTCCGGTGGATGCCGCAGGAAAGCCTCGCCGGAGAGCTGATAGATTTTTTCCGCGTAGGCCATGAACCGTTTCACTTCCGGACGCTGGAAAAAAAATTTGTCCTCATCAATGACCTTTCCATCACTCCAGAAATAACGGCAGACCGGTTGAACCTGCTGTAAAGACAAATAATCTCCCGGGTCGCGCCCGGCATCCCGGAAAAGGTCATTTAAAATTTCCGGCATGGTCACCAGTGAGGGACCGGTGTCCCAGGTAAATCCGTCCTTCGAGAAAACCCCGGCTTTCCCCCCGACCGTGGCGTTTTTCTCCATCAGCACGACACTCATCCCCGCCTTTGCGAGACGAATGGCAGAAGCCAGTCCTCCGAGTCCTCCTCCGACAATGACGCATTTATCCCCCATACACCCACCCACTTTGCCCTATCCCGCGCAATTTGCATAATTCTTTTTGTCAATTTCCCGTGACATGGGTAAAGCTTTTACCCGGATGTTTTCATCACTCCACAAATTTCTCGGACTCACGGTCGATTATGCGGCCTTTCGCAGTCTGAATTTCTATCACTGGCGCCACCATGTGAATGCATCGACCCCTGAGGAAATCCAACGTTACGGGGAAAAGTGGCTGCCCGCAGACCCATCCGAATATTACAGCCTGCCGACAACCGTCTCCCCCCCTCTCGCTTCCACGCAAATTGCCCCGGGCAAAGCACAACGCATATCTTACCCCAGCCCCTGGCCGTGCGACCGTGAGGAAAATAACCTTGTCGGCATGGATATTTTCCAGTGTCGTCCCTGGAACGAGGCTCCTGTGATGATTTTTTTACATGGATTCATGTCTGCCAGTGACACCGGTTACCATCTCTGGTGCCGCCTGATGAATCAGCGCGGAATCAATGCGGTATTTCTCCATCTTCCCTATCATTACTCGCGTCGACCCCGGAATTTTGTCAGCGGGGAGCTCGCGATCAGTGCCGATGTCGTCCGTCTCGCCGAGGGAATCCGCCAAGCCGTCAAGGAGCTCCGGCAACTCATTCAAACCTTGAAAGATTCCGGCACTCCGAAAATAGGCCTCTTTGGCATGAGCTACGGTGGATGGATCTCCGCCCTGACCACACGCGTGGACAACCGCGTGGATTTAGTCACCTTGGTCGAACCCATCGTGGATATCGCCCATGTCATGTGGGAGTCACTCGCCGCACACACCATGCGTTCCCAACTCCGCAAAAGAAAAGTCGACGAGTCTTCCTTGAGCCGGCTTTTCAGTCTCGTCTGCCCTTTTGAAGCCAGAGCAAATTGCGCGGGTGAAAATATTCTGATGCTCGCAGGCAGCTATGACCAAATCGCCCCCCCCCGACACGTCAGGCGGCTGGCGGAATATTGGGGTGCCCACTACCGCGAATATGCCCAAGCCCACTGCGGTTATCGCTTGCAGTACCGCGGCTGGCAGGACATGCAAGAGCTTCTCCTGCCGCGCTTCCTCGCGTATCAAGAAGGCTGAAGAAACTGATTACTTTTTTGCATCCATGAGAGAGGCTTTCTCAAGGAGATTAGCGACGAAATGGGTGCTGTAACGTCCCCGGCGGAAATTCGGGTCATTCATGATGATTTGTTGGAGAGGGATAATCGTTTTCACATCACGGATGATGTATTCGCCCAGTCCGCGTTGCATCAACTCAATGGCATCCTGACGGTCTTTACCAATCGTGATGAGCTTGGCGATCATGGAGTCATAGTAGGGGGGAATCGAATACCCGCCGTAAGCGTGGGAATCCACCCGTATCCCGCGTCCGCCCGGTGCATAATAAAGACCGATACGCCCCGGGCTGGGCATGAAATTATTAAAAGGGTCTTCCGCATTGATCCGGCACTCGATGGCGTGCCCGCGCGGGATAATATCGCTCTGCGACAATGTCAGGGGCTGACCGGCAGCGACCTTGATTTGTTCTTTAATCAAATCGATTCCGTAAACCTCTTCGGTCACGGGATGCTCGACTTGAATGCGGGTATTCATCTCCATGAAATAAAAATTGTACTCGTCATCGACGAGGAATTCCAATGTGCCCGCATTTTCATATCCCACAGCCTCGGCGAGTTTCACCGCTGCCCGGCCCATTTTCTCACGCAATTTGATCCCTTCCTTTGTTCCCATCATGGGAGAAGGACATTCCTCGATGATTTTCTGGTTGCGGCGTTGCATGGAGCAGTCGCGCTCTCCCAAATGCAAAACTTTGCCTTTACGGTCGGCAATAATTTGAATTTCAATATGGTGGGGGTTTTCGATGAGTTTTTCGATATAAACCGCGGGATTGCCAAAAGCCTTGTCTGCTTCATTGCGCGCCGTGTGAAAGCCTTTGACCAGACTCACATCGTTGTGTGCCGGACGCATTCCGCGTCCTCCCCCGCCTGCGACGGCTTTGATCATCACGGGGTATCCGATTTTTTTTGCGATTTTCAGGGCTTCTTGCTCGGTTTCAATGATTCCTTCGCTCCCCGGTGTGACGGGCACACCGGCTTTCATTGCGGTTTCGCGTGCCACGGCTTTGTCGCCCATTGAGCGAATCGCGGAAGGTTTTGGACCGATGAATTTGATATTACAACTTTCACATACCTCGGCAAAATGGGCATTCTCTGCAAGAAAACCGTAGCCCGGATGGATGGCATCAACATCCCCGACCTCGGCAGCACTGATGATGCGGTCGATTTTCAGGTAACTTTCATTCGCCGGCCCTTTCCCGATGCAAATTGCTTCATCAGCCAGCTGCACATGGAGGGAATCCACATCCGCTTCTGAATAGACAGCGAGGGAACGAATCCCCATTTCTTTACAGGCTCTAATGATACGGAGAGCGATTTCCCCGCGGTTAGCGATCAGAATTTTATCAAACATGGGAGTAATTAGAGTGCTTTAACCTTAAAGAGTGGCTTGCCAAACTCAACGGATTTGCCGTTATCAATCAAAACCTCCGTAATAACCCCTTTCACCTCGGCCTTGATCTCATTCATGACTTTCATCGCTTCAATAATGCAAACGACCGAGTCCTCATTGACTTGGGTGCCGACATCGGCGTAGGGCGGAGATTCAGGAGAGGGAGAGCGGTAAAAGGTTCCAACCATTGGAGAGACAATTTCTTTTAGATTATCCGCTTTTGTATCAACGGCAGTTGTTGCCGCTGCGGGAGCGGGAAAAGATGTTGGTTGGGCGGTATAAGGAGCGGATATTTGAGGAGCATGTGTTATTGACGGCGTGTAGGATTGCTGAACCGTTCCGCCGTCTTTTTTGAGATGAATTTTAAAGCCTTCTTTTTCGAGCTCGAATTCTGAAAGGTGGTTTCGAGACATTAAATCGATGATTTGCTTAATCTCTTTGAGATCCATGTTCATTCCTTTTGAGGTTAGTGAAAAGTTCATCGTAAAAAAACGGTTACAATGGTCAATTCAATAATTGAAATTTTACTACAACGTTATAGTCATGTTTTTCATATAATATTGGTTGAATATTATCATTTTGTCCTCATGATCAGTCATTAAATGAAAACTACCATCTCCACACAATTTGCACCTCAAGCAATCGGACCATACTCACAAGGAGTTCGTGCTGGTCAATTTCTATTTTTATCTGGACAAATCCCCCTTTCACCTGAGACAGGGCTACTCAAAGGAAATACGATTGAAGAACAGTCACGTCAGGTATTAGAAAATATTTCTGCCATTCTCAAATCTCAAGGCTTGGAAATGAATCATATAATTAAGAATACCGTATTCTTGACTGATCTGAAACATTTTGCCGCTTTTAATGCCATCTATGAGTCATATTTTGATGCCCCCTATCCTGCCCGCACAACTGTCGAAGTCTCTCAACTGCCCAAAGCAGCTCTTATTGAGATAGAATCTGTGGCATTGATTCCTTCATAACTCAAAAGTTTTGTAACAATTATAAAAAACTAAACTAAAAACAAATTGTTCAATTGTAAAATAATCCAAAACTGCTAAATGCCTATCATGAATATGATCAAAAAAATATTGTTTGTCCCCTCTGCTCTTCTCATCGCCGCTTCTGTCCTTCTCGGAATCCAAGGTTGTGGCTCCAAAGATCCCAACTCCCCGAATTATGTGGTGGCTGAAGGAAAAGGTCTCAAAATCACGAAAAAAGAGTATGACGATGCTGAAAAACAATTTTTGGCGATGAGAGGCATTGATAAGTCTCAAGTCCCGGCTCAAGTTTTAAGCTCCATGCAACGCGACATTGTTCAACAACTTGTCGTGAAACAACTCCTTCTCAAAAAAGCCGGATCCGGTGACAAAAAGAAGATTGATGAGGAAATCAACAAACAAATTGAGAATATCTCTGCCCGCATGGGGGGACAACAAGGTCTGGAAAAAGAACTCTCCAAACAGGGATTGACTATCAGCTCCCTCAAAAAAGACATGGAAGACCAATTCCTGATCCGTGAATACCTGGAGAAAGCCATCCCCGTGCCCCCGGCTCCGAGCGAACAGGAAATCAAAGAATTCTATGATTCCAACAAGGAAAGCTTCGTGCGACCTGAGCTCGTGGAGGCCAGTCATATTCTGATACTCGTGCCCGAAGGCTCCGATGCCAGCGTTAAAGCAGAAAAGAAAAAAATCGCGGAAGACGCCTTGGCTCGTGTGAAAAAAGGTGAAGACTTTGCTGTGGTCGCCGCTGAGGTTTCCGAAGACCCGGGCAGTGCTGCCAATGGAGGAAAACTCGGTGCTTTCCCGCAAACAAATGGTTCCTCAATTCGAGGAAGTCGCTTTCAGCACAAAACCGGGGGATGTCAGCAAGGTTTTTGAGACATCCTATGGTTATCACTTTCTGAAGGTCACCGATAAAAAAGCCGCAGGCACTGTATCCTTGGAAGAGGCGACTCCTCAAATTAAAGAATACCTGATTAATATGAGTCGTGCCAAGGAGCTCCAGGATTTCCTCCGCACTCTTGAAAAAGAGGCTAATATTACTTATCACATTGCAGGTGCAGACAAGCCTGATAACAAGTAATCTCTGCTCTAATCGCCCCACTCCACAAAAGTCATTTATGGCAAAAAAATATTTGTCGAGTATTGGACAAAATTTTATCGTTGGACTCCCCGGTTCCGAGCTGGATTTGGATACTCGCACCTATCTCAGAGCCATCCGTCCGGCAGGGATCATTCTCTTTGCGCGGAATATTGCGAGTCCTGCTGCTGTCGCCGAGCTCAACGCCCAAGTGCGCGATTTGCTCGGGGACGACACAGTCATCTGCCTCGACCATGAAGGCGGGCGTGTCAACCGCATCAAGGAATTCCTCGGAGTCATTCCTTCCGCCCAGCAGATTGGTCTGGCAGGAAAACCAAAGCTGGCATATGAGCATGGGATTCACGCCGGAAAAGTCATGCGTTTACTGGGTTTTAACTGGGATCTCTGTCCCGTCGTCGATCTCGCACTGAAACGCGAGGTGGACAACTCCGTTTCAGACCGCACTTGGTCGGAGTCGCCTGTGGAGACAACGGCTTTTGCGGGGGCTTTTGCCTCCGGACTGCTCCGTGAAGGAGTCTTGCCTTGCGCCAAACATTTTCCCGGTTATGGTGCTGCCAATAAAGACCCGCACTTTCACCTTCCTTTGGTCGAACGCACGAAAAAGCAACTCCTTGAAATCGACTTGATTCCTTATGTGAAACTGGCGAAGCAAAAACTCATCCCCAGTGTCATGATCGGTCATGGACATTTTCCCTGCTTTCACAAAGAACCATTTCCTGCATCAATCTCCAAAACCGTGATTGAGGGGTTGCTCCGTAAAAAACTCGGATATCAGGGGGCTGTGGTCACTGATGACCTGGAAATGGGCGCGATTACAAAAATGCTGCCGATTGAAGATTCAGCTGTCAAAACCCTCCAAGCAGGCAGCGATCTGGTCCTGATCTGCCATACACCTGCAATCATGCTTCAGGCTTTTGAAGCGGTTGAAAAAGCGTACAAGGACGGAAAAATTTCTGAAGAAACAATCAGCATCTCACAAAAACGGGTGCAAAAATTCAAATCACAGACTCCAAAACCCGTGAAGTATTCCGAGAAAGCCTTTGCCAAAATAAAATCTGATACAGCTCGTTTTACAGAGCTGCTCATGTCACAACTGCCTCAAGGCCATCGCTCTCTCCAAACAAATCTCTCAGCGGTGGGTGAAGCATACAAAAAGTAATTCTAAATTTATTTTAACAATAAACGTAACAGGAAAAAAACCTATGATCACAAAAATCGTTCCCACAATCAGCTCCGGCACTGCCGGTTCTCTCGGTATTCTTCACCTTCCCCGTCTCTGGCAGAAATGTATCCTATTTACAAAGGGCTTGCTTCCGGAAGATTATGGTTGCTGCTCACCGGGTTATGACCTGATGGTGCTGGATGCACTCGGCATTTCCAAAGATGACGTCCTGTCTTTTTTCAAAGATAAAAGTCCAACCTACTCAGAATTCGAAACCTGGGTTTTAGAGAAGAAAGGTGGCTCCCTCGATCAAGCCGCCATCAAAAAACTCAATGAAGCCATCATTGGCTACAATCATAAAGATGATGTCCGCATATCCATTCTTGAGTCAGCCAGAATGAAAGATGATGGACGTTTCAAGGACGCTGTTAACCTGAATAATTTTGATGATTGGGCTGCTTTCCACGCAGCCGTGGTGAAATCATGATTTTCCGGGAATCAATGATTCCCTTGCATAAAAGCGTTCATGGATTGACCGTGAACGCTTTTTTATTGTTCAATGAGAGAGTATTAGAAAATCTCGGTGGCAGGGCACAGCCGCGCACTCCTTGAATCGTCAGCCAGGGGGAATCGGAAGGGTCCGGGACGGAGCAGACCAAAGGCGGTAACGCACTTCAACCCCTTTGGGAACAAAAACAACCAGCGGCAATTTGCTATTGTAACGCAAGAGTCTAGGCTCTCCCCCAAGCGTGATAAACCTTTTCACTTTGGGCGCGTCCGGGTTTACTGCCATCAAAGTTCCTGCCATTGAACCGAGCTCTTCGAGCTCAAAATAGTCGTAACCCCAGCCTTTGACCGTTTTTTCTTTCATCTTTCCGGTAAAGAAATAACGGTTTGCGCTATCTGTTTCCACGGTTTTCCCGACCACGAGCTCCACGCGGTAATCAGTCTCGTTTTTCTTCGATGGTAAAATCAAGACATGGCGAATGGTTCCTTCCTTTGGTTCAGGATATGCCTTGAGATGATCCTGGCCCGATGCGTGCCCGGCACGGACTGTCAGAAATATGATGACGGTTGTCATGATGAGACTTTTCATAGAGCTGAATCTGCCCCGGATCGCAGATGAATTCAAACTTGAAATTTTGCTCGGCATCCCCACCGCTCCCCTGTTAGTATGACAAATCGGCTATTTTTGATTTCCGGCAGTGCATGTCTAAAGACGTCATCACCATCAAAGGAGCAAGAGTTCACAATCTCAAGAATGTGAGCATTACCCTGCCCCGTGAAAAACTTGTTGTCATGACAGGGCTCAGCGGTTCTGGAAAATCTTCCCTGGCATTTGACACCATTTTTGCCGAGGGTCAAAGGAAATACGTGGAGAGTCTCTCCACATATGCCCGGCAATTTCTTGATTTGATGGATAAACCCGATGTCGATCAGATCGAAGGCCTTTCTCCAGCCATTGCCATTGAGCAACGCAGCTCCGGGAGCAATCCCCGTTCAATTATCGCCACCACGACAGAAATCTACGATTTCCTCAGGCTTCTTTTTGCTCATGTTGGCACTCCATACTGCCCTCATTGTGGAAAGAAACTAGAGCACTCTTCGGTCTCGCAGATCATTCACAAGGTTGCGACCAAGATGGTCGGAAAAAGAATCATGATTGCCGCCCCTTTGATTCATCAAGAAAAGGGGGAATTCATCGATACTTTTGACAAAATCAAAAAAGAAGGATTCGTGCGTGCCCGGATCGACGGACAAATGGTTGACCTCACAGAGGGGATTCCCCAGCTGGCAAAGACAAAAAAACATTCCATTGATGTGATTATCGACCGCCTTGCCGTGGAGGAAAGGCTCCGGCCCCGTATCGCCGACTCCATCGAGCTCGCCATGCGACAGGGCAAGGGAAATGTCATTCTCTTGATTGAAGAAACGGGAACAGACGGACAGGTCAAATGGAAGGAAATCACATACAGCGAAAATCACGCTTGCCCTATTCATGGGCCCATCAATGTCGAGCTTTCACCCTCCATGTTCTCCTTTAATAACCCGAGGGGTGCCTGTCCGGATTGTGGTGGATTGGGTACGACGATGGTTTTCGACAAAGACCTGATTATTCCTGACCCTAAAAAATCGATTGCTGATGGCGCAGTTGTCCCTTGGACGAAAGGCGGCAAGGCGACACAATCCTTTTTCCAGAATTTGCTGCGGAGCGTTCTTGATTTCTTTGGGCAAAGCCCGGCCACACCCTGGAGCCAGTTACCCGGGGACTTGCAACATCTGATACTCTACGGTTCTGGCAACCAAAAAATCAGATTCAAAATGGTGAAAAGCGGACGGATGGTCGAATACGAAAAAACATTCGAAGGGGTCATTCCGAACCTTCAACGCCGACATGCCGAATCAAAATCCCCCATTGCGCGGATGCGCACGGAGAGTTTTATGAATCGTCTTCCTTGCCCCGCATGCAACGGGGCACGGTTGAGAAAAGAAATTCTCGCAGTCAAGGTTGCTGAGAAAAGCATCATGGACATCACCTGTCTATCCGTCGCCGAAGCAATCAGCTTTTTCCATGAGATTGCGTTGTCTCCTCAAGACAAAGTCATTGCTGAACCCATCCTCAAGGAGATTCTCTCCCGTCTGATTTTTCTTAAAAATGTCGGGCTTGATTATTTAAATCTCAACCGGGAAAACGCCACGCTCTCCGGGGGTGAAGCCCAACGGATCCGGCTGGCAACCCAAATCGGCGCCGGTCTCACAGGAGTTCTCTATGTGCTGGATGAACCCAGTATCGGACTGCATCAGCGCGACAACGAACGATTGATCCAGACTCTTGAAGGGCTGCGCGATCTCGGCAACTCCGTTATTGTCGTGGAGCACGACGAGGATACGATTAAAAGGGCTGATTTCATTGTTGATATGGGCTTGCGTGCCGGTGTGCTCGGCGGTGAAGTCGTCGCGACCGGCACACTTGCCGAGATTCTCGAGTCTGATATTTCACTGACAGCCCAGTACCTCCGCGGAGATCTGAATATCGCCATTCCCAAAAAGCGCAAGCACCCCTCATCTGGTTATCTCGAAATACGAGGAGCTACAGAAAACAACCTGAAAAATGTCACAGCTAAATTCCCTGTCGGTTTGATGACCTGTGTCACTGGCGTCTCTGGTTCAGGCAAAAGCACTCTTGTCATGGACATTCTTTGCAAGGCAATGACTAAAAAACTCTACCGCTCCAAAGACATACCGGGTCAACACAGTGAAATCAGGGGCATGGATGAATTTGACAAGGCCATCGTCATTGACCAATCACCGATCGGCCGGACACCACGCTCGAATCCCTGCACTTATACCGGCATGTTTAATGACATCCGCGACCTTTTCTCACAGATTCCCGCAGCAAAAATCAGGGGTTATGATGCAGGACGTTTCAGCTTTAATGTCAAAGGAGGGAGATGTGAGGCTTGTGAAGGTGACGGAGTCAAACGCATTGAAATGAATTTCTTGCCCGATGTTTATGTGACTTGTGAGATATGCGGGGGAAAACGATACAACCGGGAAACCCTTGAGATTTCCTATAAAGGTAAAAATATTGCCGATGTCCTGGATATGTCCGTGGATGAGGCATTGAGTTTTTTCCGGAGCATCCCTCAAATCCAGGAAAAATGCTACGCCCTCTCGGAGGTTGGTCTGGGTTATCTCCGCCTTGGGCAACCAGCGACACAACTCTCCGGCGGTGAGGCGCAACGGGTCAAACTCGCCACGGAACTTTCCAAAAAATCCACAGGACGGACACTTTACATTTTTGATGAACCCACCACAGGGCTTCATTTTGCCGACGTGGACAAATTGCTCGAAGTACTGCTCAAACTCCGTGACGGTGGAAACACCCTTGTTGTGATCGAGCACAATCTTGATGTCATCAAAACGGCTGACTGGATCATAGACATGGGTCCTGAAGGCGGCAGTGGGGGCGGACAGATCATTGCCGAAGGGGCACCTGAAAAAATCATTACATGTGCTCACTCTCATACGGCACGGTTTCTCAAGCCAATGCTGGAACAGCCTCAAAAGGCGCGTGTGAATTTTGCCATCGAGCAGCAGCTCGCCCTCGACAGCTCCAAACCTTGAACCTGAAGACTAAAAAAAGTCTTCCTTCTTTGCGGATTCATTGCTTGGCACAGCTCCTGCTGGATTCTCTTCTTGAAATTAAAATCATGTCACACTAACTTTTAAAAAGGTTAGTCCAACCGGAGGACAGCACCATGGTCAGAGCAAATTGCCGCGACACATTGACTGTTGGGGATTTTGGATTCCTCATCGACACCCTCTCTTCATGCGAAGGTCGCCTGGTCAGCCTGGGAGAGATACTGACCGACTCCATTCTCAGGGATGAGTTACTTGATCAGGAATGCATTTTCATCCGGATCGTGGACAGTCCTCTCTGCCACAATATCACGCCGGCGTTGTATTTTTATGTCATTACCCGGCATGTCTTGATCGAGATGGATATCGACGACCGTGAATTAGCCGATTACATCGCTTCACTTTTGTCGCATTTTGCACAGAAAGAAAACACATACCGTCTCTCGGAAATTCCGGGTGAAAACCTGCAATATGTCACTGATATGCTTATTCTTCTACAGAAATGCACTGCTGACCAGGCTTTTGCCATTCAAGCGCACATTGGCAATCTCGCTCTTTACATGACCGGAGTTTTTCACGAGGCCATCGAACACCGTGTGGAACGCCGGGGCGCGCCCTCTTTGGATTTCTACGAAAAAGTAGGGGCGACCCAATACGGCCTGCTTTCCCAGCACTCATTGGCTCGACGCCACCATCTCAACCATGTTTATGAAAGACTCTCGGATGATTTTACAGTCATCCGCACAGCATTGAATAATATGAGCGAACGTTTTATCCATTGGCAATGCACCCCTCTTTTCCCATCCCCTCCGGGATCCACGCTCTGAACAAACTTTTCGCATGACATTACTCCGACAAATTCAATGCCTCTTGGAGCGGACTTATGCCGCATCGGGTGTGAATCTCGAAGATTACATCGTGGGCGACACTCGGGCAGAGCAACTTGCCTGTCTGGCGGGGGTTCAAGACATCCCGGCTGACGGTCGTGTCTTTCTCCGCAAAACCGATGACGATTTGCGTCTGGCTGTTTATTTTTCATCATCCACAATTCAACGTCTCGAAAACGATCATCCGCTTGAAACTCTCGGTGACCGGAATATCCGGCCATTCATCACATTCATCGAGGAGATCAACCACGCCCTCCATGCCATCCTTCTTTTCCACGAGGGACAACACGAAATTTCATCGGAATCCTTTCTCTTAAATCTTGAACTGCAGGGAAAAATCGACACTTGGCTTGTACTGAAACATTTTGTCGCCCGAGGCAGCGGTACAACTGTACTAGGTCTCCGTGAGAAAAAGTGGCTTCATGAATGGCTTTTTGAGCGGGAAATATTTGACCATGCAGATAAAAAACTCGCCCGCCGCTACCGCGAAGCAAATCGAATCGGCCGGCGTTTCGTCCATCATCTGGAAAAGTGTCGAGGAGAGCAACGCATTCGGCTCATCCGGGAGCTTCGCCCGATGCCATACCGACGAAAAATGGAATTCATTCTTTCAACATGATTTTATTATTTAACCCCGGGTGGGCGCAGCGCAGCTGTTTTAATTGGATATCAGAATAAAAACAAATCAATCAGGCTGCGGAAACTGATGGTGGCTGCAGTGAATCTTCCGGGGATATTTGACTCAAGAGACCGGGATTGATCGAATGGCGTTGCCCCATAGTGAACCGGTCGTCGCGATAAATTGTGATGGCGACATCCTGGTTTTTCCGAATACATTCCTTGATCGCCTCAGGGTCTTTCTCGCAGAAAAGCATCGTTTTCCAGGAGTAAATATGTTTGGGCTTGTGAAAATCACTATTGGCAATAATCGGGAATTTTTTTAAGCCGACCGGATTAAAAATGTCGTCTCGATTGGCAATCTCCCAAGCATCCAACAAGGGGGCATAGACATCCTGATTCTCCCAGAAATGCAAGGTATTGACTCCCCAATGGCTTTTGAACTTATGCGGATGAGCCGCCACAGCCAATGCCCCTTGATCATGGATTTTTTCAATCGTGTCCAGAATGGACAGTCCGGGATCAATCGGTTGTTTGATATCGAGTGCCAAAAGATGGGCGGATGTTTTTTTGGTTATCCCGTCTTTATTAAACTCTAAACCTGTCATGAGGATCATACCGTATTTTTTAAGGGCTCTTTTCCTCTCGATCTCGATCACCTCAAAATATTCCTCGACCTGATCACGCGGGAGCACCAGATGACTCATATTCACCATTTTTCCCATGATGCGATTGTAATCTGCAATATGATCCGTGATACAAATCGCATCGAAACCCCGGCTCCCATAGAAATCCACAAGGTCAATGACAGAAAGTTTTCCGTCTGAATATCTCGTGTGCATGTGAAAGTCACAGAGAAGCATTTGTTTACCGAAAGGGCGATTGCCCACACCCCCGTGACCGGGAGAATTAAATGTGGTCACTTTCCCGGAAACCGCATTTCCGGGCTGGGCAAGTCCCAGACAAAATTTGGCAATGTCCAGGGCGGACCGGGGGTTTGCAAATTGTTTCAGGTTGTCACTCCACACACTCCAAAGATGACCATCACGGTCAAAAGCTTTCTCCAACCAGAAATCAATCTCCGAGGGTTTCGACGCAATGGCGCCGACATTGAGCTTCTCAATCAAAGCGGCATTCCCCTCCTCTTGTCCGGGAACGACTTGGGTCACAATCATGGGGCAACGCCCGGCGATGGCTTCTTGTGTGGTGGCTCCCCCCGCCTTTGAGATAATCACATGATGACTTTTCAGGAGCTTTGGCACCTGACTAGTCCATCCCAGTATTGTCACACGCTCACGTTCATCAGCCACCAGCTCTTCAATCTCGGCTTTGACCTTCGGGTCTTTACCCACGGCAATTGTGAGATCATAATCTTTATGCTCCAAAAGACGCTGGAT
>CAYTAI010000039.1:21079-25048 GCA_964435715.1 uncultured Verrucomicrobiota bacterium
CAGTATCCCATAGGCTATGAGTTGCATTTTTTGTGATTTTGTCGGCTTGTTTCCGTCCGGAATTGAGCATGTAAAAAATCTTTTTCCTCACACCCTCCCCCGGGTGTGGCATTGCCGGCATCTCTTCCAAATCCGCAAAAATGGATGTCACCGGAAAACCTAAAACTTTGATCTGCTCCTCCGGGATATTTGCCTGGCGCAAGACATCAGCGGAAAGTTCATTGGCCACCACAAAATAATCGCTGTGCGTGCGGAACCACATCGAGTTGATCGAGATGGAGTCCGTAATAATGGTCACAAGAGGAAAGTTTTTCTCGCGTCCTTCCTCTTCATAAATGTCGTTGATAATGTAGTTATAGAGAGGATAAACACTCACAACCACATCAGGCTGCACACTCTTGAGCAAGTCTTGCATCGTTGCCCTCATCTTGTACAGCATGGGCAGATTGATATCCACAGCACTTGTCTTATCGAGCATCTGGTAAAATTTACTCCAGAGCTTGGGCGTCTTGTTGATTGCAGTGATATAAGTTTTCTGGAGCAAATGATTCACTTTGCCATAACAAGTGTCAAAGAGATCAAGTATCTCTACCCGCGACTCATCGGGGGCTGTTCTTTCGATGGCGTCTCGCAAGTTGCGTGCAGCTGTGTTATGTCCTTCCCCGAACCCGGCTGTGAATATGAGTATTTTTTTCAAAGGTGTGTTTTGTTTGATGAACTCCTTTGCCTAGAGTATTTTACACAACCATGTGACAATTGCATGTCAAAAATGTGACGATTTCAAAACAATCTATGTAAGCCATTTCCTTTCAACCGCTTTGATTCATGCTTTATTCTTCTCAAAATATCTTCCGCTCAGAACTCGTTTTCCACTGGATTGGATAATTTTCCTATCCCTTCGATTTCGATAGTAACTGTTTCCCCTGGCCTCAACCATCTTTTTGGATTTCTGGCCATTCCCACACCATGCGGCGTGCCAGTTAAAATAAGTGTCCCCGGAAAAAGAGTCTTGCTACCACTGAGAAACTCGATAATCGCCGGGACATCAAAAATCATGTCCTGGGTACTCCAGTCCTGCAAAACTTCCCCGTTGATTATAGTTTTGATGGAAAGTGTGTTCGGGTTCGTGATTTCATCGATTGTCACGATGGACGGTCCGATCGGGCAAAATGTGTCGAATGTCTTTCCCTGACACCATTGACTCCCGCCGTGTTTGATCTGCCAATCCCTCGCGCTGACATCATTCGCACAGGTATAACCCAGAATATGTTTGAAAGCATCCTCGCGACTGACATTCTTCGCCGTCTTGCCAATGACAATAGCCAGCTCACACTCATAATCGACTTCTTCGCTTTTCAAACGGGTCGGCAAAAGGATCGGGTCGCCGGGATTCTGAATGGCATTGACACCTTTCATGAAAAGAACCGGGATTTCAGGGACTTTCGCCCTGGTTTCTTCGGCATGGCGTTTGTAGTTCAGCCCGATACAAAATATTGACGGGGGTATGACAGGTGCCAGCAATTTGCAAACAGCTGCCCGTTGTGACGTCACACGGTATTCCCCAAAGACATCTCCTTCAATGACATGAGCGGTTCCGTCCTTTTGCTCTGCTGCATAGGAGATTTTTCCTGTGGTGTCGCAATATCGAATGATTCTCATGAATCATCCTATAGTTTAAACTCCATAAGAATTCAACCACCACACCCGGTATATTTTTGCCGGCTACCTGTCACATTTTTGATTACCATCGTCATTGTGACGGTGATCATGATGACAATCAAAGGATTTTCGCAGCCCAGAGCAGGCCACGGCGCACAATTTCCCTCGCCTCGTACCCGTCGAAATCTTTCGGGTCATGTCCCCAGGAAGCGTAAAAGACACGCCCCTTGCCGTACATTCTTTTCCAGACTGTCGGCATCACCAGCTGCCCGCCTCCGGGAATCTCATGCCCGGCAAATGTCAGTGTCGCCAGCACAACATTACTCGGATCGACGTGCATGTAATAACGCTCTGTCTCCAGCTTGAAATCATTGAGCCCTTCTGTGATCGGATCTGTCCGGTCGGTAATGTGCACGATGTGACTGACAATATTCCCGGGATGCCCGACAAATTGCCCGCCAACCATGAGCTGGTATTCCGAGTTATTCCGGAAGGCATCTCCCATGCCTCCATGCACACCTCCCAGACCGACTCCGTCATTGATTGCCGCACAGAGCCCGGCTTGTTGCTCGCCGCTGATCTCACCCATTGTCCACATGGGAATGATGAGGTTCAACCCCGCCAGCTTTTGCTTGTCTAGAAATGAGTCCAGTGTCGCGGAGATTTCCACGCTGAATCCTTCCTTCTTCAAAATGCCCCCGAGAAGATTTGCAGTTTCCTCCGGTTTGTGTCCATCCCATCCACCCCAGACAATCAATGCTTTTTTACTCATATATTCACCATAGAAAAGCGTATTCTTTTGTCCTGTCCACACATTTTCCTGATAAAAAACACTCTTTACCGAGGTCAGTTTCTGAAGCTCAGAGAGTCCGCCCGACAGCACCCAAAACCGGGCCAATGTCACTCATGAGCCTGCCAAAGATCTCCGGTGTCACTTGTTGTGCCCCGTCGCTCATGGCCTCGGCAGGATTCGGATGCACCTCGATTAGCAATCCGTCTGCTCCCACCGCGACAGCCCCTTTGCAAAGCGCAATGACCAAGTCTGCACGGCCACATCCTTGGCTCGGATCAATGATTACCGGCAGATGTGTCTCGTTTTTCGCAATAGCGACAGCGGAGAGATCGAGGGTATTGCGGGTATAAGTCTCAAATGTCCGGATACCGCGCTCACACAACATCACATTCGGATTCCCCTCATTGAGAATATACTCAGCCGCCAGAAGCCATTCCTCAATCCGCATGGAAAGCCCGCGCTTGAGCATGATGGGTTTTCCCGTTTTTGCCGCTGCGACAAGCAATGCGAAATTCTGGGCGTTGCGCGCTCCAATCTGGAAAATATCCGTGTATTGCGCGACCAAATCCACATCCCTCTCAGCCAAGACCTCGGTAATAATCGAAAGCCCTGTTTCTTTTTTTGCCAGAGCCAGGAGCTTGAGCCCTTCTTCTTTGAGTCCCTGAAATTCATAGGGTGAAGTGCGCGGTTTATATGCCCCACCGCGCAGGACTGTGGCTCCGAGTGCCTTGACCGCTTTCGCTGTTGAAACAATTTGCTCCTCGCTCTCGACCGAACAAGGTCCCGCCATGACATGGAATTTTTTACCCCCGATGATATTCTTGCCGCCATCCACAGGGATTTGTGTGTCCGCGGGGTGCCCTTCACGGCTGACGAGCTTGTAACGTTTCTGCACGCGCATGACTTGCTCAACGCCAGGAAATACAATCAGCGTTTCCAACGTGTGCTGCTTGCGTTCATCCCCAATGCAGGCACAGATGGATTGTTCTACACCGGTAATCAAACGGGGTTCATACCCGAGTTTGCGCACTTCTTCGGTGACGGCATGGATTTGCTCCTGGGGAGCGTGCGGCTTGAAAACAATGATCATGGATAAAGCCTAACGCGAAACTCCATTCGTCTCAACCCTGATTTTGCTCTGTTGCGATATGAATTGACAATGTGAAAGAAATTCATTCTTTCGTTTTATGTGCTGAAAAAAAACCGGATTCATTGTTTGCGCCTTTTGCTCATTTTTCCTATGGGCGGGCATTGGGCTGTTTTGCAAACGGTTGCCTGGGCGAATATGATCCGCTCCCACCCGCAATGGGGGATGTGACGAGCAGCAGAGTCAGTGAGAGCAAAACCGGGCTTGAATTTACGAGTTTTCAGCTTAGTTATCGTGTAATAAAGCATGTAAAACAGTTCGTGGCTCATTTTTTGTATGTGCTTCAATATAAATCAAATTTCACTTATCACTCATGTATAATAATCGTATCATAAACGTTTTAGAGTTTTCAAAAGAAATTCATAAGCCA
>CAYTAI010000039.1:25080-25310 GCA_964435715.1 uncultured Verrucomicrobiota bacterium
TCATTACGACCTATTTCGTCTCGACCGTGAAGCAGTATTTTTGAAAACGAATCCTTCCGTTCAATCTTTCCAGCTCAGAATACTCAAAAGTAACAATCATGATGACGTAAATGATCTCGATGCAACTTGGCTAAAAGTAAAAATGGAAAGTGTAGAACCCCCTCCAAAACTCTTTCCTGAACTTGTGGGATGGGTGAACTTACCGAAAAAGTGGAAGGACTATAATAATG
>CAYTAI010000040.1:0-7128 GCA_964435715.1 uncultured Verrucomicrobiota bacterium
GCCAGGCTAGCCAAGCGCTGATTATTGGGATTTTGGATGAGCCGAAAAGCAGCAGAAAGACCAGCAGGATCACCACCCACTCGGTTCCCCCGGGAATAAAACCCAAACCCCATATATCCGTCATTGTCATGGAGCCCAGTATAAACACTTCTCCTCCGGAGATTCAAATACATAAAACGCATCGCGGACTCATCAGAGCCGGGTTCACGCGTAGAAAAGAATCGTGATGTAGTGGCAGGCGGTGCCGGTGAGGACAAAGAGATGCCAGATGAAATGGCTGTATTTGAGCCGTTCCGCCACATAAAAGACGACGCCGAGGGTGTAGGCGATGCCTCCGGCGACAAGCCAGTAAAATCCCGCGCGGGGCATTTGCTCCCAGAGCGGTTTGATCGCCAGGACAACGAGCCAACCCATGACAAGGTAAAGAGCCGTCGAGAGCCGGGGGTAACGCGCGCCGAACCCGATTTTCAGACCGATCCCGATAATCGCCAGACCCCAGATGATGCCGAAAAGTGTCCAGCCCCATGTGCCCTGGAGCACACCGAGGGTGAATGGCGTGTAGGAACCCGCGATCAAAAGGAAAATCGCACTATGATCAAAGATTTGAAACAAGCGTTTTGCCTTATTGTAAGAAAGGGCATGGTAAAGGGTGGATGCCAGATAGAGTAAAATCACGCTCGCCGCAAAAATACAAGAGGCCACGAGGGCATAGGCGTTTTGTTTTTGAAGCGTGGTCAGGATTAATACAGGTGCCAACGCCACGGCTCCCGCCAGTCCGATCCCGTGACTGATGGTATTGGCCGCTTCTTCTGCGGGTGACTGTCTGCGTCGTTTCAGGAGGTGTTTCAAATCGAAAATCTCTGTAGCATAACCATTCCAAAATACAAACAGCAAAAAAATCCGGCCTGATAGCTTGACATCAAGATATTTAATGATAGGTTGACGGTCATGACTGCGGAAAAAATCAAAGGAGTCCATCTCTGGCTCGTGCTCTGGAAAGCCTTCAAGGCGATGGAAGCTTATGACAAAAGGAGTATTGATGCCTTGGACTTGTGCCTCTCGGACTTTGCCGTTCTGGAGGTGCTTCTCCACAAGGGTGCCCTCCCCGTCAATGCCGTGGGCAAAAAAGTACTCCTGACCAGCGGCTCGATCACCACTGCGATTGACAGGCTCTCCAATCGTTCCCTGGTCCGCCGCAACACATCCCCCGACGATGCCCGCGTGACATTTGTTGATCTCACGGACAAAGGACGGCGCCTGATCGGACAAGCCTTTGCCGCCCACGAGAAACGCATGGAAAAAGCTGTCGCAATCCTCACCCCGGAGGAAAAACACACCCTGACAAGCCTCTTGAAAAAACTCGGAAAATCCGTGCCGGACTCCGGAGAATGATTTTTTGAAATATGAATATCTTGATATAAAGATTTTACCATCATTAACCATACAAGGAAAAACCACTATGAGAAAAATGCTCCATGTTGATTCCAGCCCCCGCGGAGACCGCTCTGTCTCCCGCACGATTGCCCATGAATTCGTCAATGAATGGAAAACCCTCCATTCCGATGCGAGTATCACCTACCGTGATCTCGCCAAAGACATCCCACCCCACGTGACCCTGCCGTGGATTCTCGGTGCCTACGGTCTGCCGGGGAAAGAGTCTGTCGAAGCCGTTCAAGCGATGAAAATCTCGGATGCGCTCGTGGATGAATTTCTCTCCGCTGACTCTTATGTCATGAGTGTGCCGATGCATAACTTCGGTATATCCTCGATTTTCAAGGCTTACATTGACCAGATCGTCCGGATTGGACGAACCTTCGACTCGAACTGGAAAGGACTCGTTCCGACGGGACGCAAGATGCTCGTTTTCACTGCACGGGGCGGTGCCTATCATGCCTCCTCGCCATTTGCTGTCTATGACCAGCAGGAGCCTTACATCCGCACCGTCTTCGGATTCATCGGAATCACGGACATCACCTTTGTCCACGCTGACGGCATCAATATACCGGACATCGGCAAGGACAAGGCTTTGGAGTCCGCCCGCGCGCAAATTGCAAAACTCGTGCGGGAATGGTAAAAAATCGACCCCCACTCAAACAAACAACACACACCACCAACAAGGACACCTCCCCCTATGACAAAAACCCTCGCTACATACGCCCATTGGATGACTGAAGGTCGCAAATTGCTCTTTGCTGATATTGGCATTCTGCTTTTGCGCCTCTGGCTCGGACTCTCGATGCTTTTTCTCCACGGCATCGGCAAATGGCATAATCTGATGTCTGATGAACCGCGATTTCTGGCGGTTCTCGGTCTGGATATGAAAACCAGCCTCGCTCTGGCTGTTTTTTCCGAGGTCATTTGCTCAGCGGCACTCACTATCGGGCTTTTTTCGCGGCTGGCTCTGACCCAGCTCATTGCCACGATGTTCATCGCCTTTTTCGTGGCTCACGGCGGCAAACTCACCGGTGAAGGCAACGGCGAAATGGCGTTTATTTACCTTGCGGGCTACCTCGCTCTTTTCATCGCCGGCCCGGGACGTTTCTCGGTGGACGCACTGATCGTCAACCACTTCAAAAAAGCGGCTTGATGATTGAATAACAAAAACTTCCGTGCCCGGATGGCTCCCGGCACGGAAACAACAAAAAGGCCGTTATGATTGTCAAAAGGTTATCGGGTGAACGCGGTCATGCCGATCACGGCTGGCTCGACTCGTATCACTCGTTTTCATTCGCCGATTATTATGACCCGGCACACATGGGTTACCGCAGTCTGCGCGTGATCAATGAGGATGTCGTGCAACCCTCCAGCGGTTTTCCCCTGCATCCCCACCGGAATATGGAGATCATCACTTATGTGATCTCGGGAAAATTGCAACACCATGACAGCATGGGCAATGGCAGCATCATTGAGGAGGGGCATGTCCAGACCATGAGTGCAGGCACTGGTATCCGGCATAGTGAATACAATGCCTCCGATACCGAGCCTGTCCATCTCCTGCAAATCTGGATACAACCGGAGAGAACAGGATTGCCCCCCCGTTACGCGGAGTGGAATCCGCCAAAAGACAATGACACAAAACTTTTAAGCCTGCTGGTCTCCCCCGACGGGCGGGACGGCTCCGCGCAAATTGCCCAGGATGCCTTGATCTGGCTGGGCAAATTGCGCGCGGGGCAAAAAGCGGATTACCCCCTCACCACTGGGAGAGGATTGTGGGTGCAGGTTTTCCGGGGATCAACCCGCATCAACGGTATGAAACTAGCAACCGGTGATGCCGCCGCTGTGGAGGAAGAAAAGCTTGTGACTTTGGAATCCGATGAAACGGCCGAGGTTCTCCTCTTTGATTTAGGTTAAATCTTGACATCAATCTCCCCCCGCCTGATTCTGTCATGCATGACAAAACTCATATCCTCTCTTTTTCTCTGCACACTGCTCATCATCACAGGTTGTAACAACACGGAAATGACGGGAACTTGGAAAGCCCCCGGTTACGCAGGCGGGTACATCAATAATGTTCTCGTCATCGGCATGGACAACAACAGCACAGGAGCCCGCATGTTCGAAGACTCTTTCGTCAGCTCGCTTCAGGCGCGCGGGGTTCAAGCGACTCAAGGGTACATCGCGATGAATGGAGCGTTTCCCAACGAAGCCAATATCAAGAAGGCGGTGAGTGCGGGAAAATACTCCGCCGTGATCGTGACCACGAAGGAAAAAGAAGAGAACCGCACCCAATACGTTCCCGGCATGACCTATATGGAGCCCATGTACATGGGCATGTATCCTTACGTGATGGCACAATACACGATGGTTCAAACCCCCGGCTACTTTGAGAATGTCAACGTGGTGTACATTTCGACTAAAGTTTACTCGACTGCGACAAGCAAATTGATCTGGGCGGGCAACTCCCAATCCTTTAATCCCCAAGCCGACCGCAGCACCATCAATGGATTGGTCAGCGCCCTTGTCTCCAGCATGAGCAAGGACGGGATCATCTCACGGTAATCCCTATATCGGTCTCGACATTTTCTTCACCCCACAAAAAAAGCCCCGCAAATTGCGGGGCTTTTTTTAAAAGTGAGATTCAAATTCGTGTGAGAGCGTCTACACTGCAAATTGCTTTTTCACCCAAGGCACAACCTTTTCGATCATCGGAGAGGTGTGCTCATTGGAAAAAACGTGGTTCGCGCCCGTGATGGCAAAAAGCTCTTTGGGTTCCTGAGTCTTTGCAAAAATATCCTGTGAATCTTTGATCGGGACGACATCGTCTTCGGTTCCATGCACCAGAAGCCAGGGGACTTTGATGGTGCTGCCTTGAGCCAGGACATTGTCAATGGCGAGCATGTCGTCGACATAAGCCTGCGAGAGCGGGCAAGTCTCCTCGTCCCACATGAATCCCTCCCCTGCTTTGACCATGCCAAACTCGCGTTTGTAAAATTCCGCTGTGTAAACCATTCCCGCCAATGAAACCAAGGCATTAATCCTCGCGTCCGAGGCTGTACGCAAAACTCCGACGGCTCCTCCCATGCTGTGACCGACATAAATGATCCGGTATCCCGGTAATTTGTCCAGAACAGCACCCAGATCCTCGACTTCTTTGGAAATCGTCGAGTCGGTGAATTTCCCTTCCGATGCACCATTACCGCTGAATGAAAAGCGCAGGGCGTTGACGCCGGCTTTTTCAAGAGCTTCCCCGAGAGCCACGACAAAAGGACGGTCTTTATTTCCTGTGACACCGTGGCCGATGACCACAATTTGTTTCGCATCACTGCCTTTGTGAAAGGTGTAATCGAGTTTTTCACCTTGTTTATTTCTGATATCACCGAACATGTTTTTATCCTCCGTTTGTTTTCATTTGCAAAAATTTTTAAAAAACCACTGCTTTGGGGCGGCAATTTGCTTTTATCCGGTTTAACGGCAGGGAGCATTTTGTCACGCCCGGAATTTTTTTCCTCCGGGAGATCAGAGCCTCGCTCGCAAAGCCTCCACGACGCGGTCGGAGAAATCCGTGCGATGGGCATTGACACCCCCCGCAGGACAACACGCGAGGGATTCCTCCGGAGCAAATTGCATCACTGAATCCGTGGAATAACCATATGGACCTGTCAAAACAGGATCAGAAGCACCAAAAAGGGCGAGAACCGGTTTTTGCAGAGCCACAGCCAGATGCATCGGGCCGGAGTCATTGGTCAGGAGCAATTTGCCGGACTGGATAATCCGGGCAAGCTCGACCAAACCCGTTTGCCCGGTGAGATTGGTGACATTGGGACTCTCAAGCGAGCGGCTTTCCTCTTCGTTGGATTTCTCCCCGATCAGGACGAATTTCACATCGGGCATTTGTTTGATCACAGCGGCGAAACCGCTCAACCGCCAGCGTTTATAATTTCCCCGCGAAAAAGGATTCATGACGACGAATTGTGCGGGCAATTTGCCGGAAAATTTTTCCGGGATGCCGGGAGTAATGTCCAAGGGAAACTCCACCGGTTGTTGCCGGAGTCCCAGGTGGTCAATGACTTTCAAATAACGGTCGACCGCATGGTATTTCCCCGGAGCCCACCGGACAATGTCGTGGTAGAATAATTTGCATCCCTCGCGCCCGTCTTGCAGACCCACTTTTCTTTTTCCCCGCGCCGCCCAGGAAAAAACGCCGCTGCGTAAAAGACATTGGACATCTATGACCAGATCATACTCCTCCTCCGGAATGACCTTGAAAAGAAACCGCGCAAATTGCGCGGGGTTGCGCCACGGGCTCCATTTCCTGCGGTCAAAATCCAGTGTTCGACGGAGAATCGGCGAATGTCTCAGAAATGAGGAGTAAGCTGTATTGACCAGCCAATCAATCCGGGCGGAAGGAAGATTAGCCTGGAGAGAGGCCGCCAGAGGCAAGGCATGAATGACATCGCCGAAGGAACTGGGTTTAATCATGAGAATCTTCACACGTTCCAAAGTCTCCGGAGGAAAAAATGTTTTTTAAAAAACGATAACAATTTATTTGCCAATGGCCAACCGTTCGGCCAAACGCTTCGGCAATCCCGCATCCAGGATTTTCTGCTGCGCTTTGTCGATGTCGTAATCCAGGCGGCGGAGTTGAACCAACTGTGTCACGGTGTCATAAATCGCGTAGGCCGCTTTGGGATTGCCATCACGCGGCTGCCCCACGCTTCCCACATTGATAAAATATTTTTTGCCCAGCTCGATGCGCACGGTGTCCCAAGCACCTCCATGAACCGATGTGTCCCGCGTAAAAGCCAACGGCACATGGGTATGACCGAAAAAACAAATGGAGGTATTCTGATAGCTGAAACTCGCGGCGGCGGCGAGCTGGTCAAAAACATACCCCCAACGATGCGGTGTATCCAATGTCGCGTGGACAATCGTGAATGCCCCGACCTGGCGCACCATTTTCAGATCCCGCAAGTACTGTTTTTCCTCCGCATTGAGCTGATCGCGGGTCCACTGCATGGCAAAACTCGCGAGCGGATTAATCCCTTCAAAATCGTCGTCATTACTGGATTGCTCATCGTGATTACCCTTGACCACCGGGCAATTCATGGCACGCACGATTTCGAGACACTCCCGGGGATTTGCATTGTAGCCGACAATATCACCCAGACAGCAGTAATGAGTCACACGGGAGGCTTTGGCGTCGGCAAGAACGACTTCCAAAGCTTCAAGATTTGCATGTATGTCACCAAAGATGGCGTAACGCATGAGGAAAAGATAGTAGCAATTCCCGTCTAACGCGCAAATACTCTTTTTTCCGGCGGAATTTGAAGTTTTTCCTCCAACTCCGGGATTTTTGTCTTGAAGGTGGGCATGTGATGGTCAGGACTCTCAAACCAGAGTTGACGCATCAACTGATAAGCACCCTCCTCATCACCTCCGTCCAAGAGTTTAAAGGCGACCTGTCTCTTGAGGTACAGGGGGGTATCGGGAAACTCGGAGGCTTTCTGATAATATCGGGCCGCTTCCAGGGGGCGTTTTTGTTTGTCCGCCAAAAGCCTCGCCATTGCCGCGTAAAGCTCCCAGCTGTTCGGATTGTGTTCAATTCCTTTTTTGAGAGTTTCCTCACCCAGATTAAACCATTCTTGCTGATTGCGTTTCCGGACAGACTCGCGCGGCTCAAGGGGATCC
>CAYTAI010000040.1:7144-16110 GCA_964435715.1 uncultured Verrucomicrobiota bacterium
GGGATCCACTGAGGCGGCGTAAGAGCTATTCCACGCAAAATGCCACGCTGCATTGTCCCAAAAATAAATCGAATTGGGCTGAAGGGTATTGACCACATGGTATTTTTCTTTTTGTTTGAACCACAAATGTTTCTCCCAGTCACCGTGTGCGCTGATCCAGAGGAGATTGGCGACGACATTGCGGAATCCGCCCATCAGAGCCACGAACATATATTGACTGAGCTTCTCGCGGATGCTCAAGAGCGAGGAAATATTCCCGAAACCCAATGCGGAATACTCGCGGTTTAACCGGAATTCCATAGGTATCTTGATACAGAACGCAATCAGCACAATGACCACCCCGCAGGTGAAGGCTTTTTTCTTGAGCTGGATTCTTTCGACGAGGGTCATTGTTTTAAAGAGTTTTGGGAAAAAAGTTTTTAATGCACGGGACTAAATCTCGCGGAATTCAAAGAAAAGCCACGCCACCGCCAGAAAAGCCGCGGTCATCACCAGCCCATAGGCACATGAGGTCAATGCCACATTCCAAGGCAATGTGCTGCCCATGACCAATTCATCTGCCAGATTAAACTTGTTCATATCCGGAAAAACAATCGTGATGAATCCTAGAAATACTTTTTTGAGCACATCTCCGGTTCCGGCCCAAGCCTCTTGCGCGATGGATTGGAGATGGCAAATAGTGATCGCCACAATGCTCATGAGAATCGTGAAAATCATGGATGTGGAAAAACTTGAAATCGCCATCGTGATCGCCGCCACAAGAATGATTTTTACAAAAATCAAGACAATCGCCTTGAAAACCTCGGGGTCGCGGGACTGCTTCAAAATCCTCGCTTCCTCAGCTAGCACAAACGCCTTGACCTCGGGATTTTCCACCGCCTGCTGGTAGTTACCCCGCAACTCGGAGACCAATTCCTTTTCCTTGTAAAAAATAACCCCTGTGAATGTCACACTCATCAGAGCCAGTGCCACAACCAGAATCATGACGCTCCCGAGATACTTGCCCAAAATGAATTCCAACCTCAGCACGGGCTTCGCCAGGAGTGTATAGATCGTGCGGTTATCCAGCTCCGTCGGGATCAATGAGGCTGTTCCAGCAATTGCCAAAATCATTCCCATCATGGACATGGCACCCAGACAGAAATCTTTGATGAATTTAAACTGCGCTTCGAAAGTGAATTGCGTGAAGATCACCGCCGAGGAAATGAACCCCAGCGAGAAAATCAGCAAAAAAATCAAAACCTTCTGCCGGACGAGCTCCGTCATGGTATTGGCAGCAATCACCCAAATGCGCCGGGGCGAGATCATTAATAGGTTTTTGGCAGTGGATTCAGCTTTCATATGTCGGTCCTGCTTTTTCAACAGCCTCCAAAAAGAGTTTCTCGAGTGTCGTGGTCGGATGCCCGGTCTCCAGGACGTGACCCCCGAGACGCGCAATTTGCTCTTGGATGAGGGTGAGATTTCCGGGTGTGATATTTTCAAATGTCATCGTATAGCGGTTCTGCACCGGAGCCAGGTCCGCCATCCGTCCATCCAGGATTTTCTTTCCGCAGTGCAGCACGCAAATGTGGTCACACACTTCCTGGACCTGCTCCAGCAAATGCGAGGACAGGAGAATTGTTTTCCCCCGCTTCTTGAGCTCAAGGATGAGGTCGCGGATTTCGCGGGAACCCACCGGATCCACCCCCGCCGTGGGTTCATCCAGAAATAAAATCTCCGGATCATGAATCAAAGCCTGTGCCAGACCGATGCGTTGCAGCATGCCTTTGGAATATCCGCGCAACCGCCTTTTCTGCCTTCCATCAGCCAGCCCCACCAGCTCCAGGAGCTCTTGGCAGCGGTCTTTGAGTTTTTTTCCTGAAAGCCCGGTGAGTTTCCCGAAAAATTGGAGGGTCTCCTCGCCTGTGAGATAATTGTAAAAATAAGGGTTTTCCGGTAAATACCCGATCAACCGGTGCGTCTCGACACGATGGCACGGCTCACCCAAAATCGTGGCGGTTCCGCTGGTCGGCGAGATGAGTCCTAAAAGAACTTTTAATGTGGTGCTCTTGCCCGAGCCGTTCGGCCCGAGCAGCCCGAAAACCTCTCCTTCGCGGACTGTCATATCCAGCTCGGACACCGCCGTCATTGTTCCGCGCCGCCAGCCGAGTTGGAATTTTTTTGTCAGTTGTTTGATGTCAACAGCGTCTGCCATAGTGATTTTCCTGCGGGATACAGAGTCCCGGCATCTTGCCTGAAAATTTTTAACATACAAAGAATAAATTTGTTTCACGGCAAAGACATGTTGCCTGCACTCATAAGCTTTGACACTCAAGCAATTTGCACTACGTTTTTCCCGGATCCCAGTGGATATTTCCGAATCCGAAAATACCGCCAAAAAACGCGAATCAAAAAAGTATTGTCCCTTTTATGAAAAAGCCTCATTCCGTCGTCACTCTCCTCCAAGACCTCGTTTCCATCTGCTCGGTCAATCCCGACGGGGAACCCGGTGTGCCGCGGGAGAAAGCCAATGAAGCGCAAATTGCCCAGTACCTGGCAGCATATTTCAAATCCATCGGACTGGACACCAAACTCCAAACGGTCTATCCGGACCGCCCGAACGTCATCGGCACGACCAAATCCTCCCGGGGCAAATTGCCCCGGATCATCCTCTGCCCCCATATCGACACCGTCAGCGTCGGCGGGATGATCATCGACCCTTTCGACCCGAAAATCAAAGCTGGAAAACTCTATGGCCGCGGTTCGTCGGACACCAAAGGTCCTCTGGCGGCGATGCTCTGGGCTCTGACCGAAGTGCTCCGGAAAAATCCAGCTGACTTGAAATACGAGGTCGTCTTTGCCGCCGTCATGGGTGAGGAGGCTGGTAATGACGGCATTCGTCACCTGATGAAATCCGGAATGAAGGCTGACTTTGCCATCGCAGGCGAGCCCACCGACATGAATCCGGTCTACACCCACAAGGGTGCCCTCTGGGCAAAACTCACCGCCCGCGGCAAGGCCGTGCACAGCTCACAACCTCACAATGGAAAAAACGCGATTTATCAATTGGCTCGTGCTGTGACATATTTCGAACAGGAGCTTTTCCCTCAACTCCAAAAAATCAAAAATAAGACGCTGGGTGCGCCGACTTGCTCTGTCGGGACAATCACGGGCGGGAGCAAAGTCAATATTGTCCCTGACATCGCCGAGGCGTGGGTGGATTTCCGGTTGGTGCCCGAGCAAAATGCCCGAAAGCTCGTGGCGCAAATTATCCAGGATTTCAAAAAGCGTAAAATCGATGTGGAGGTTGCAGCACCGCGGCATTGCCTGCCGTTGTATACCCATCCCGACAATGTGCATATCCGCCGGCTCAGCCAGGTGAGCAAACAAATTGCACGCAAAGGCAAGCTCGCCGGCGCGCCGTGGTTCTGTGACGCCGCAATTTGCTCCGAGTACGGCATCCCCGCTGTCGCCTGGGGTCCCGGCTCTGTCAACCAGGCGCATACCAAGGATGAATTCATCGAGGTCAAAGAGCTCGAAAAAGGAGCCGCTGTCTTTAAAGCATTCCTGACAATGTAATCATCCCCGTCCCTTTCTTGACGAAACTACATCTTGTCTGAGAAGGTTTCGTCATCCGGGTCAAAACCCGGCACACAAAGAACCGAAAGCCTGTTTTTTCCGGAGCCCTCGACGACTTGATGATGGATGCCTTTCGAAATGACGACCAGCTCACCGGCTTGCAGAGTCTGCTCCCATATCCTTCCGTCTGACGGATCATAAAATTTCAGCAAGAGAAAACCATCCAGGATAAAATAAATCTCATCAAATGTTTTGTGAAAATGGGCATGGGTCGGTTTCAAATCAATCGCGAGGGCGATGGTCAAATGAGGATAGTCTGCCGCGCGGAGTATCTCATGGATTTCACCACAGGTTGGCGAGATTTTGACATGATGATCAGCAAGCAATCGGGTAATCATGACCCTACTCTACACAGAATACCGCTCGAAGCAAACTTGTACTTGCTGTCTGATTTGAAAGAAATGAGTGCCGTGCTTGAGAACCTTGAAATGGTGGCACCGGCCGGGATCGAACCGGCGACACGCGGATTTTCAGTCCGCTGCTCTACCAACTGAGCTACAGTGCCATGAAAAAGGTGAATTTTTAATCAAAAGTAAACTCCAGCCGGACGCAAGAAGAAACATTCATATCGTCTTCTTTTTCTCTCACCCTGTCAAAAAGCGGTTGTTTCAGAAGAAAACATTGAGGAGACACACAGGACTTTCCGGATTTATGGTATGCATTCTGCTATTCAAGTTTCTTATGGACGGGACTGAACCTTTTCTGCACCAAATCCGTGAAATCGTCAGTGGCATTCGGGAGCGCAAAGATGCCGACGAAATTGCTGATTTTGTTGCTTTCAAACTCATGAGTCTTTACGGAATCGAGCAGGATCCCCTGGTCGTGAAAATCGGGGAGATGCTCGCGGATATCCGGCAAAAATCCTGTTTAGAGGAAAGCATTCCCCTGATCATCGAGAAGGCCTGTGAGGTCGCCGGAGCCATTCATGGCTCCTTTGTCGAGGTGGACCATGAGAATCAGACACTCAAAATCCTCTCCAGCTACGGACCCGATTGGAGCGATGACAAATTCCAATGCCTCCTTCGTGTTGGAGAAGGGCTCACCGGCAAGGTCGCCCGCACGGGTCAACCCCGCCTCTGCCGGGATGTCTCGCAAGATCCTGACTATTTCCCATTGTTTGATTATGTCAAAAGCGAGCTGGTCGTCCCCGTCATCATGGATGGAAAAGTCTGGGGCTTGATCAATCTCGACGGGATGGAAGTCGATGCCTTCGACGAAAACACCCTGCATCTCCTCACGGTCTTTGCTGAGATGGTCGCTTTTTCAATTACCCTCCAGCTCCATGTGCGCAACCAGCGCAAATTGCAGGAGCAAATTGTCCAATCCGAAAAAATGGCATCCCTGGGCCGTGCCATTGCGGGGATAGCCCATGAGATCAACAATCCGCTGACCTCCATTTTGGGTCAGGCCTCCCTGCTCATGATCCGTCACGACGGCGACGAGAAAACCGCACGGTCTGTCGAGGCCATTTACAAGGAGACAATCCGGACCGCCGAGCTGGTCAAGGGTTTGCTGGCATTTGCACGCAAGGAATCGCCAAAACGCGACCTCACCGGGATCAATGAGCTCATCCGGTCCACCGTCGCCCTCAAAAAATACCAGCTCCAAGTCTTGAATATCCAACTCGAGCTTGATCTCGATCAAGCTTCTTATCCCGTCGAAATCTGCACCCAGCAAATCCAACAGGTTCTCATCAACCTCATCACCAATGCCGAACAGGCCATCCCCAAAGACCGCCGCGGGAGAATCACCGTCAGCACGCGCCGCTCCGCACACAAAGTGCTTGTCCGGGTCTCAGACAACGGATCCGGCATCCCGGAAGGCAGCCGGAAATATATTTTTGACCCCTTTTTCACGACCAAAGACCCCGGTCAGGGAACTGGCTTGGGGCTCTCGCTGGCGACCACACTCATTGAAAATAACGGTGGAAACTTATCGTTGGATAAATCTTCTTCTGATGGAACCACCTTTCTCATTGAGTTGCCCTTGGCGACGACCAGTCATCCTTTGGACGAAAGCGAGCAAAGTCCCATACCCGACATTCTCAATCCGGCAGAGGAAAGAGCCGCTCATTTGCTCATTGTGGATGACGAACCTCAAGTCCTGGCAACCTTGACCGATTATTTGGAAATGCAAGATTTTCTGGTCACAAAAGTCCGCTCGGGCTACGCCGCCATGGATGTCCTGCAAGACCTGACATTCGACCTTGTCATTTGTGATATCCGCATGCCGGGCATGGACGGACTGGAGCTTTATCAAAAAACCATAGATTCTTTCCCCGTATACAAACAACGGTTCATCTTCATGAGCGGGGATCTCATGCGTGACAATATCCTCACACGCATTAAAGAGCTTGAATGCCTGTGGATCGAGAAGCCTTTCCTCTTTGAGGATATGAAAAAAACAATCACCGCTGCACTGCATCACGACACACAGGCGTCCGCGGAGACCGCCCTTATTTCTTCAGAGCATCTTTGACGATTCCATCCAGAATGGTCTGGAAATTTTTATTCTCCAGCCATTTAAAGCTCGCGACAGACTCGCGTGTGCGACCATAGAGGAAATACTCGCGGACAAAATGCAATCCCCATCCCACAGACTCGGGTCGATCCATGAATGTCCCCCCTGAGGCGACCCAATAGATTGTCCCCTTGCCGTAACGCCTCCGTGTCGCCACCGCGTTCTTTGTACCTTTCTGATACGCGAGCACATCGACATCTTCCGCCGGTTTGGTCGTGATATTCTGGGAACGGTAAATCTGGAATTCCGGTTCCAGTCCATCAAAGAGTTTTTTACCGTCTTTGGTCAGCTCACAATCGATCAAGTCACCCCGGAAATTCCATTCATCCTTGTAATCCCCATTGACACCACTGGCCAAGGCGAGCTCCCCCGCCCGTTTCATGACCCCGCCATGATAAAGCAAAAGCAAATTGCTTCCCTGGCGCACCTCGCGGAGGAGATAATTGGTCAATTCCCCCGGTGGACGCACGAAACTGACATTCAGCACAATCAGCGCGGGCGCTGGTTCCAAGTTCCCCACATAATCAGGGCTCCTGAGCCAGCGCACGGAAACATCCGATTTTTCGAGCTGATTCTTGATCTTGCGCCCCTGATCCATCGACTCAATGAGCAGGCAATCATACTGTTTTTTGTAATCCGCTTCAATTTTAATTTGATTGGTGCCTGTGGATAACTCCAGGAAAACAGTCTCGGCATCATCCATGATTGTCTTGATTTTCCGGCCATTGATTGAAATCTGGAGGGGCTCACCGGCAATCCGGTAAGGCACACGCACACGCGCGATCATCTCGCGATCGCACTCCGCTGTGACATTCAGACTGGTAGGCTCATACAGGCCACTGACACACGCGCCATTGATGGAACGGATATTTTTCCACGAGATTTTCTGTCCCCGCCACAAATGGGGGAAATTCACTGCGATATCGACAATATCATCCCAGAGTGAACCCGCCGCAAATTGCACACCAATGCTGGACAGGTAGCTTCCCGAGGAGGGAATGTACGGGCTGTTACCCCCGGCATTGGTTTCATAGGCGCATTCATTAAAGTAACCGATTCCGGAAACATGTTTGAGTCCCCCGTCCTGGAATTCCAGCCCCAAATCAGGCAGTCCATTCAGGGAAAACGATGAGGAAATGCAAAAATTCCCCCACGCCATGCCCACATAGGTGCCGATGAGCGGATTGAGCTCGACTTCCGGCTCGTCAAAAATTTGTTTCTCCGGCCCGGGTGAAATCAGGAAACGTTTCACCAGTCTCTCATCTTTCCCGTCCCACCATTTTCTGTAATCCGCATACGGACCCGCCGGACAGACAAAAGGAAACCAAGTATACCAAATGTCCGTTTGGTTGAGTTTGATCGGATTTTTCTGGAAATACTCCGCAATTTGCGTGGCAGTGCGGGTGAGCTTGTTTTTGATTTTGAGTGTGGCAGAGTACTCCGCGCATTTTGCCATGCACAAGACCGCCCACATCAGCGTGTCATTTTGTTCCTTGGCCTTGACAGACTCCACCCCGATATCCCCGGCGACCACTCCTTTGAGTTCCCATTTCCGCTCTGTTGTGAATTCAAACACCTCTTCCGCCAGGTAAGTGCAAATTGTTTCCAGATAAGGCCAGACACGGGACTTGAGATCATCTTCGGAATGGGTGCTCTCATAGAGCCGGATACAAATGCTCGCATACGCCAGGCAATTGATATACGCCTTGTCTTCATCAGAGTTTGTCACCGGCTCCCCGTCATGCCATGTGATCCACATGTGAGGGCGTCCATGCGGAGCCGCCGTCCGGATGAGCCAATCACAAAATTCCCGCACCAGCCCCGTGTGCCCACAGCGCAACATCCCCTCCGCCGCATAAAAACTGTCCCAGAAAGTGCCCCCGTTGAATTTCCTTGTCCACAGTGTCCCCAAAGGCAACCCGCTGTGCCAATCCCCCCCCGCCCGCAGAACATACTGGCACAAAGCCATCATATACTCTTTTTCCGGATGCCCGATCCGGATGTCCGCCGCATTCTTGAAAAAAGCCGTCCACGAATGTGTGACCGCCGCCACACCGGCACGTATCCCCTCCTCGCGCAAATTGCGCGCGCGGGTGCGGGCATACTCCTCCGACTCGGTATTGTCCCGGTCGGACCCGAATATCAGGCGGAATCCCGTCTCGACTTTTCGCCCGTGTGATTTCCAGTGGAGCCACAGCGAGTGCGGTTCCGCACCGGTCTCGGCGGATTCCGCACAAGCCCATGCCCAAGAGACATGAATGGGGTTTTTCACCCTTGCCGTGGATGTCTTGTCACTGGCTTTCCAGCCACGGTAGACGAATCCCGCTTGTTTGACCGTGCTGATATCACTCGTGTAAATCGGGCGTCCGTCACGGAGCAGGTGATGACACTTCAAAATAATTTCAATCTGATGATCACGGTAATCCTGTGCTTCCGCTTCAAAGACAAAATCCGCCTCGACAGAGTCCCGGCGCAACCCCGTGGACCATTTGAATTTCACCATTCCCACCGTGTAACTCGTCTCCACGATTCCTTCCCGCGGCTTGAATGTCCTGCGCCAGGCACACGCATTGCGTAAAATGTCATGGGGATTGTATCGCACCCCGTCCAGGATCAAATCGTACTCGACCCATCCGAAAGGCATCACTGTGTAACCTTTCTCGGGGGCGTCGGGATCCGCACCCTCTTGATTTTTGTAATGCGTGCTCAGTGCCTCGTCGCGGTAGAGATGCAAATTGCGCTCGATCGGGAAATCCGGACTCTCCATCGCCGCCGTCTCACGGTAACAGGTCACACGGGTATTGAGCCCTTGCATCCCCGTGGCATCT
>CAYTAI010000040.1:16159-16433 GCA_964435715.1 uncultured Verrucomicrobiota bacterium
GGCATCTTATGCCACTCCTCAATGACTTGATCACGGTCCAGAGAAGTAACGGCGGATTGGCGGAAGTTCATATACCCACAAAAATGAATCCCGCGGGAAAAAAGAAAAGAGAAAAATGAGACCGGGTTTTCCTTGATTGCACATAAATGCTCTTTTATAAAATAAATCATGTTTCATCGTTTGAAAGCCCTCCCCGTTCTCTGCGTCTTTTGCTTGGTTCTTTGCGCTTGCGGTGAGAAAGACAGCGAACAAACCCTTGGTCAAAAAATCGATC
>CAYTAI010000040.1:16443-16720 GCA_964435715.1 uncultured Verrucomicrobiota bacterium
TTCCTCGAAAAAAAGAAAAAGAAAGTCGATGACGCTGTCGAAAAGACAAAAGCCGCCGCCATCGACGAGGCAAAACGCAAGGTCGACGAGGCTTACAAATCAACCCGGCAATATCTCGACAAGGGCGCCTCCAACCTCCGAAAGGACGAGCTTGTGGACGAGGCGACCGGCGAAAAAGAAAAGAAGCAACAGGAACAACCATCCTCCGGCAGCCTCATTGACAATGTCAAAGGCGTCGACCGCGTCGATTGACCCCCCCTTGTGACCGGGGTGCCAT
>CAYTAI010000040.1:16730-22361 GCA_964435715.1 uncultured Verrucomicrobiota bacterium
CCCCCGTATTCCTGCATGCCCGGCACTTTTCGGGAGGAATCACAAACTACATCTGCTCGACGGTTTCTATTCCGAGCAGTCCGAGGCCGGTCTGGAGGGTTTTCGCCGTGAGGGCGCAGAGGTGGAGGCGGGATGCGCGCAATTTGCCTTCGCTCTTGAGGACGGGGCAGTGTTCGTAGAATGAATGATATTTTTGCGCGAGCTCAAAAAGATAGGTGCACAACACATGCGGACGGTAGTCCTCCACGACAATCTGGAGCAATTCCCCGAACCGGAGCAGGTGTTTGGCGAGATCGAGCTCCTGCGCCTCGACAAGCTCCCACTGCGGCTCCCCGCCGGGCTCCACTTGTCCCTTGCGGAAAATGGATTGAATGCGGGCATAGGCATTTTGCAAATAAGGCGCGGTATTGCCATTGAGCGAGAGCAATTTGTCCCAGTCGAAAACATAATCGAGCGTGCGGTTCTGCCCGATGTCCGCATATTTGAGCGAGCCGATCCCGACCACCCGGGCAATTTGCTTTTTTTGCTCGGCGGAGAACTCATCTTTTCCTTCGACAAGTTTCGACGCGCGCGCCTCCGCCTCATCGAGGAGATCGGCGAGCTTGACGGGTTCACCCGATCGTGTCTTCAGCGGTTTATTGTCCGCGCCGAGGATCGTGCCGAACCACACATGCGTGAGCCGGACATTGAGCCCCCACTTTTTCGCGGTGGCAAAAAGCTGTTTGAAATGAAGCTGTTGCCGGCTGTCGGTGACATAAATAATCTCGTCGGCATGCCAAGTCGCGAGGCGGTATTTGAGTGTCGCCAGATCGGTTGTGGAGTACAGCGCGGCTCCATCACTTTTTTGAATCAGGAAAGGTTTGTCCTCGAGCTCTCTTTCGCCGTCAAAAAAGACAACAATGGCTCCCTGGCTCTCCCGCGCAATTTGCGCGGAGACGAGCTCCCGGACCACATCCTTGAGGCGCGGATTATAAAAACTCTCGCCAAGCGTGAAATCGAATTTCACCCCGAGACGGTCATAGATGCGGTCGAAAGAACCTTTCGACAACTCGATGAAACGCTCCCAGAGCTCGAGATTCTCACAGTCCCCGTCCTGCAATTTGCGCAACTCCTCCCGCGCGGCATTGATTGTCGTCTCGACGCCCTCTTTGGCTTCGCGTTCACACTGGTCATTGACGAGTTTGTAGAGCCGCTCCAGCTCCGCGATCGGATCGCGTGCCAGAGCTTCTTTATCCAGATGCCCTTTGTAGCCGAGGAGCAATTTGCCGAACTGCGTGCCCCAGTCGCCGATGTGATTATCCGTCACGACCTCATGCCCGGTGAAACGCAAGATGCGCGAGAGCGTGTCGCCGAGAATGGTCGAGCGGATATGCCCGACGTGCATTTGTTTGGCGACATTCGGCGAGGAAAAGTCGATGACAATCTTGCGGGGATTGTCCGCGCGGGCGACACCGAGATTTGGCTCCACCGCCATGCGCGTCAGACAGGCGGCGAGGAATTCTTTTTTGAGGCGCAGATTGATGAAGCCCGCCCCGGCAATTTGCGGGGGTTCACAAAAATCCGATAGATCCGCCTCCCGCGCAATTTGCTCCGCGATCTGGCCGGGGTTTTGCTTGAGTTCTTTGGCAAGCGACATCGCGACATTGCACTGGTAATCGCCGAATTGCGCGTCCAGGCAGGGTTTGAGCAGGTTTTCCAGCGGCAGGGCGCGACCCGCGATCCTCTCAATGACCGGGGAAAGTGCTGCCGCAATTTGCAATGGAACCAATTTCATAGGAGAAGACAAATGAAGAAATCCGTCACTTTTATCCAGAAGAATCTGGGGGCACTCGGCCATCTTGCGCGATTAATCGATCGATACCCGGAAACAATTTGCAATCTCTTGGGCGTTGGTCGCCTGGTCGATCTGAGCCCGGCGCTCGGGGTCATTGTAGAATTTTGCCAAAACGGAGAGTGTCCGCAAATGAGTCTGGAATTGCAGCTTGGGGACGACCAGCAAAGTAATATAATGAACAGGCTTGCCATCCAAGGCTTCAAAAGAAATCCCGTTGATCGAACGCCCGAAAGCCGCCACCATGGTTTTGATGCCATCATATGACGAATGGGGAATGGCGATGCCGTGACCGATTCCGGTGGTCATCAGCATTTCGCGGTTGACCAAAAGGTCATAGACGATCTTGCGCTCACCGGCGGCAAGTTTCCCGGCAGTGACAACACAATCAACCAATTCCGCAAGACAACTCCACCGGTCGGTGGCTTTGAGTTCGGGAATTATCACATCAGATGTGAGCATTTCGCTCAGTAACATATGAGTCCTTTTATACAAACTCTGTCCTCAACGGCAAGCGTCATCAGCAAAAAAACAGACTTTTTTTGGAATCATGAGCTCAAAATATCGCGTATGTCCATAAAAATTCGATAAGCGGTATGAATTACACCGACGTACGCAGAAACCGTGTTTTCCCATAACAAGAGCAAATTGCTCCCCCACTTCAATTCCGGCACGACACACAGTAAAAAAAACCATACCGTGAGGACATTCATCACATAAATAATCACCAGGGAAAACAGCCAGCCGTTGCTCGTGATGTCCGGTTGCACCGTCGGAATCATTTTTAATGTAAAGACCACATGAAATGCCCAAGTCAGTCCGATCAAGAAATACAGCCAGATCAAGTACGGCGATAAATCCCAGATCAAGGCACACAATCCGTAAACACCAATGATCAAAAATGTGTAGATCGGGAAAAAATACGGTGCGAGGGCGATCCAGAAATTCACCGTGTCGGTCTGCACATGTCCGCCGTCCTTGCCGACTTTGAACTCCGTGACGCGTCCGCCCATCGCGATGACCCAGATCGCATGGGTCAGCTCATGCCCCAGCACGTAGAGCCGCATGGGCTTGGGAAGCGTAAAAAAAACCACCGTGCAGGCGATGAATCCCGCTAGAAAAAAAATAAAGTATTGCGATTGAAAAAACGACTGGGGCGCACCGAGCGAGGAGACTGACTGGAAAAATGTCAAACTCACGGCATAGACAAAGGGCAAGAGCTCGATTCCGATGAATAACTTCAACCCTTTCATGCCATTTGACCCCGTGCCGGCTCAGGCAATTTGTTTGAGGATGTCGACTTTGACCCCGCCGTCACATGTCATGGACTCCATCGCCGTGAGATACTCCCGGTTGGAGGGGGCATTTGCATGAATGCGGGCGAGAATGGTGGCTTTCGGGGTGTCCATGCCGGTGAGTCTAGAGCAATCCCGGTGAAAAATGCCACCTGTTTTTACCGGTGCGCGAGATGTCCCTCGCCGCGCATATAACGGAACCAACGCCATGCATCCAAAAGAGGTGAGATCCGGCTGGAGCGGCTCTGATTGTAGCAACAGCCCACCCGCACAGACACGATCGGCACACCCCTGCAGGCGGCTTTGAGAATCATCTCCGACTCGATTTCAAAATATTCGCTCCGCAAATCCCAGACCCGCGCAATTTGCGCGGGCACCAGACGGAATCCGCATTGGCTGTCGGGGATGTCGGCATTCACGGCACGGGAAATCACCGCGGACATGAACCGGTTTGTGTAACGCCTCACAGTCGGCATCATCCAGGCATCCTCCATGCGGTTGCCAATGATCAAGGCATCCGGCGACTCATCGGACGCCCGGAAAAAGGATGGGATATCCGCTGCATCATGCTGTCCATCCGCATCCATCAAAAGAATCCGCTCCGCTCCGTCATCCATTGCGGCATCCATCCCGCGACGCAATGCCGCTCCTTTACCCGCGCGCGATTCCTGACGAATGACCTTGGCTCCGCTGTCCCGCGCAATTTGCGCCGTCTGGTCGCTCGAACCATCATCGACCACATAAACGAGAGCCATTTGCTTTAATACCCCTTTTACAACGGGAGCAATTTGCTTTTCTTCGTTGTAAGCGGGGATGACACAAGCCGTGATTTTCATTGACGAATAAAGGGGATGCTTTCTTAATCAACCCTAGTTTATGAGCAATCATTTATTCAAGCCTATTCTCTTCGCGGCAACCCTATGTTTTTTGACCGCATGCTCCGACCATGATGTCCCGACAGCCGCAGAGCGCTTGTCTCAAGACACCAGTGTCAATGCCTCCGACCCGGTGAGCGCTTCTGTCCAAGCCCAGATTCATGCCGAGGAATCGCTCGCTTTGAATACGATGAATGCTGTCATCAAAGTCTTTGAGACGACCGAGGGCCGTTTTCCCTCCAGCCTGCAGGAGCTCATAGACAAAGGTTTCATCACCTCATTTCCTCCTCTCCCCACCAATAAAAAATTCGCTTATGAGAGCAAGGACGGCAGGGTCGAGATTGTCAATGCCGGCACCCCCGATGCCCCGAAGACAGCTGAACCATCCGCCGAAACCGGATCGAGCCCGGTCTCCACAGATCCTGCACCACCGCCGACTCTGGAATCCCCCATCCCGAGCGAGCCCCCCGCACCGCCAGAAGGCTCAAGCTCCGCGCCCTAAAGAGAGAATCTCAGCGTAAAAAAATTTCCAAGCACGTCCCGCTGGTGGGTCTTCCCGAGTTTTCAATCTCAAACCACACTCATCCTCATGAACCCAGTCCCCCTCATCCGTATTGGCACCCTGGTTCCAGCCGACAAAGCTGTGCCCTCCATCACTCAAATCCTGCCCTTCGGTTTTGAATCTTTCCAGCTCACCTGCTGGCCGAACTGGGGTTCGACAGACTTGAAAAAAACAGCGGAGGCACTCAAACCCGTCCTCGCGGAAACCGGTGCCATTGTTGATTCACTCGGACCTTTTGGGAATCCCCTCATGGATCCATCGACAGCAAAAGCCTTTGAGCAGGCCATTGATGCAGCCGGGTTTTTCGGGGCGACCACTGTCTGCGGATTCGCCGGGCGCATCACGGACAAACCCATCCCGGAGTCCATCCCGAAATTCAAAGAGGTTTTTGCGCCCCTCGCCAAACGCGCCGCGGATAAAGGCATCAAAATCGGATTTGAAAATTGTCCGATGGACGGGAATTGGACATGCGGCGACTGGAATATCGCCCATAATCCCATGGCGTGGGAACTCATGTTCGACGCGCTGGGTAACCCCCATAATGTCGGACTCGAATGGGAACCCTGCCATCAAATGGGTCAGCTCATCGACCCGATGGCGCAGTTACGACAATGGGCGGGAAAAATCGTCCATCTCCACGGTAAAGACTGCTCGGTGTATGGGGACATTATCAAAAAGGAAGGCATTGGCGGGGGCGGAAAACGGCATTGGTTCCATCATCGCACCCCGGGCTTTGGCGACTCGAACTGGACGGATATCATCAGTGAATTGCTCTTGGCCGGATACCGTGGCTCGATTGATATCGAAGGTTGGCACGATAATGTCTACAGAGACGACCTCGAAATGACCGGCCAAGTCCACGGGCTCAATTACCTCAAAAGTTGCCGCCCGGATTACATCCCCAATCCCGCATAGTATCTTTACCTTTCCAAAATCAGTCTCAGATAATTATACCCACCCTTGGTTAACGAAGGGTTTGACGAGGTTCCCGTGAGCATGCCTTTGCTCTGGTATTGGAGAGGAAGTTTCTGAGGTTTCACCCAAAGCAGGCGGTGTTCAGTGACCTCT
>CAYTAI010000040.1:22406-24081 GCA_964435715.1 uncultured Verrucomicrobiota bacterium
AATCTCCCACGACTTTGGCGAACCCGTATATCCCTCGCGCAACCATGGATAACGCTCCAGTAAATCAATGCGCCCGGGATTTGGCACGAGCACTTTCCAAGCGACCCCTTCGACCTTGCGGATGAATGACGACAGATTGATGGCTGGATTTCCCTTGGCTTCCAAGAGGAAAATCTCCGGGTTCCATGAATAAAGATTGATCCCGTTCCATACCCCCTGCCGATTGATCTCTCCGGGCATGGCCTGATCGAACCATGACTGGAAATTCCTGTTAATGATCATCCCTGTTTCAAAATGCAAATGGGCACGTTCCTTATTGATCCCGGCTCCGGTGTAACCGAGCCGTCCGAGGGTTTGCCCGCGTTTGACCCGTTCACCCGGACTGACATGTATGGCGTTGAGATGCGCGTAGAGACTGTAGTATTCGCACCCCTGCCAATCGTGCAAGACAACAATATACAGGCCGTAGTTGGAGTCCCTCGGCACGCTGTTGATATGGACGACCTTGCCGTCATCGATCGAAAATACCGCATCGAGGGGTTCACCCATCGCATCCCGTTTGACCGGTTTGATATCAATGCCCTCGTGGAACCGCGTCGCAATGATGCCGTAGGGAGTTCGCTTGAGCGTGCGGACATAACCGTAGGTGCCCCCCTCCCAGGGTTTCGACTTTTGCCCGTCGAAATCCCGGTCTGTGTACATGTAATAAGCCGGTCCTCCCCCACTGAAAATTGCTTGGTTCGGGGTCGGCAGCACAAGATTGATTTGCTCCGATGCTCCGGTTGTGCAACTTGCGCCGATGAGAATCGCAGTCAGCAGACAGGAAATTTTCGCCCGGAGTTTCATTCGCAGAAAAAGATAACCAAATCAGGGATTCAGACAACCAACAATTCCGGTTTTTCAGCAGACTAAAGCCGCCGAACCCGACGGTTGACAAATCCACTCCCCTCCTTATCATAGTACACAAACAGGGGAGCTCGGGTGAAACCCCCGGCTGAGAGTTCCTCCATGAAGGCGCGTGACACTGTGCAGCCTTTGGAGAGGAAGACCCTTTTAACCTGATGCGGGTAATGCCGACGAAGGGAGAGCTTGGAGTTTTTGGTGATGGCATCATCAAAAAAACTCCGCGGGATAGAAAAAACTGTCCCTCTTTTCTTTCGCTCGGGGATTTTTCTGAAATATCCGCCTCAAAAAACCGAAAGACAAAAAGATTATGATCGCATCCAAAGACTCTGTCACACCTCACAGCAGCGACGCACTGCCCGCCTCGAAAAAAATTTATGTCACCAAGACGGTCAAAAGCCATGACCGCACCGCGGAAATCCGGGTTCCTTTCCGCGAGATTTCCGTCACCGACACAAAAAAATACGACGGAACCATCGAAAAAAACGAATCCGTCCGCGTTTACGACACCAGCGGTCCGTGGAGTGACCCGGGAGCAAATTGCGACATTGCCCAAGGACTGTCCGCCTTGCGCCTGCAATGGATTCGTGACCGGGGCGATGTGGAGGAATATGACGGGCGTCCGGTGGAACCCCGCGACAATGGTTACCTCACACGCGGCCATGAGGAATTCGCCTCCCAACGCGAGAAGGACAAGGGGCGGCTGGAGTATTTCACCGGGCTGAAACGCAAACCGCTTCGCGCCAAGTCCGGCGCCAATGTCACCCAGATT
>CAYTAI010000040.1:24145-24663 GCA_964435715.1 uncultured Verrucomicrobiota bacterium
AATACATCGCCATCCGCGAGAATCTCGGACGGGAACAAATCTTTGAGGCGGCGAAAGCCAGCGGAACCAAGCGCAATGTGCTCAATCAACAACATCGGGGCGTTTCCTGGGGCGCGGCGATTCCGGAGCATATCACGCCGGAATTCGTCCGCGACGAGGTCGCACGGGGCCGCGCCATTATCCCGGCGAATATCAATCATCCGGAGAGTGAACCCATGATTATCGGGCGGAATTTTCTGGTGAAGATCAATGCAACAGCGCGGTTGCATCGTCCATTGAGGAAGAGGTCGAGAAAATGCGTTGGGCGACCAAATGGGGCGCGGACACGGTGATGGACCTGTCCACGGGCAAAAATATTCACGAGACACGGGAGTGGATCTTGCGCAATTCGCCTGTGCCCATCGGAACGGTTCCCATCTACCAAGCCCTTGAGAAAGTCAATGGCCGTGCGGAAGAGCTGACTTGGGAAATTTATCGCGATACTCTGATCGAGCAGGCCGAGCAGGGCGTGGATTATT
>CAYTAI010000041.1:0-335 GCA_964435715.1 uncultured Verrucomicrobiota bacterium
GTTTGCTGACTTTCTGAAGGTGTTTCAAAGGACGCTCGCCGTGGACTTTTAATTCTATGGAAAGGACAGGCTTTTTATCCTTGCTCTCCACTTCGTAATTTTTGATATACCCTTCGCTCTTGAGAATGCGGGCGATCTCCCCTTTCATCTTGGAATAAGGAAGGTGAACATTACTCTTGCGTGCTGTATTCGCATTGCGAATGCATGTCAACATGTCTGAAATAGGATCTGTTATCATAGGAATAATCGGAATAAGGTTACCAGGAGGCTTTCACGACTCCGGGGATTTCACCGCGGAGCGCCATTTCACGAAAAGTGATACGGCTGAGCCCGAA